>DATJPD010000164.1:0-28434 GCA_035506575.1 Alphaproteobacteria bacterium | reverse complement strand
AACATGCGCGGCTCGTATCCGGAACCCCAGTCCTCGCGGAACTGGGCGTAACGCCGGTCCTCCGGGCCATGCCACGTGCGCCAGGCCAGATGCACGCCGAGGCGCAGCGACCAGGCGAGCACGAGCCCTCCGACCAGCCACTGCCGCGAGGTCGGGGCGGAAGCACCGGCGGCCGGTACCAGCGCGTACACGATGCCCGCCGCACCGAGAGCCCATGTCCAGACCACGTCGACCCAGCCGGCATTGCGGGTGCGCCACTGCACGAGCCAGGCGGCCATCATCGCCAGCGACAAGCCGCCCGTGACCGCGACGACCGCAATCCAGCTCATCCGCACCCCCCGGCCGGTGCGGCGATGAAATCGAGCACGTCCCGGCGCACCGGCGCCAGGAATGTGATCGGCCTGGCCAAGGCGCCGATCAGCATCTCGTGGCCGATCTGCGGATAAACCGTCGCGGTCACGGAATTTCCGGCCGCACGCGAGCGGGCGGCGAGGCGCTGCGTGTTGCCGGGGTCGACCGTCGTGTCGTCGCTGCCGGTGAGCAGCAGCATCGGCGGCGCGCCGGGAGCCACGTAGGCGATCGGCTGCGAGCGCATCCATTCGGATTGCGGGCCGAAGATCGCCTTCAGCGTGGCGCTCTCCAGCGGCAGGAAATCATAAGGGCCGGCGAGGCCGATCACGCCCGCGACCGGCGCGGACGTGCCGGCCGCGCGCAGATATTCGCGGTCGAGCGCAAGCAGCGTCGCGATCTGCGCGCCGGCCGAATGGCCCATGAGGAACAGCCGGCCCGGATCGCCTCCGAGCGTTCCGATGTGCTCGCGCGTCCACGCCACCGCGCGCGCGGCATCCTCCATGAAGGCCGGGAACGTCACCTCGGGATAGACCCGGTAATCGGGGATCACCGTGACCACCCCGCATGCGGCGAGCGTCTGGCCGACGAACCGGTAGATGGCGCGGTCGCCGTCCTCCCAGCCGCCCCCATAGAAGAAGACGATCACGGGATACGACCGTCCCGCGGCAGACGGAGGTGCAGGCGCATAGACATCGAGACGCTGCCGAGCCAGCGGTCCGTACGCGATATCGGCCTCGCGCACGATCCCCCGGTCCGGCGCCATGGCATTCAGCAGCCCGACCGGTGAGCAGGCAGCGGCCACGAGGCTCGCCAGCGGAGCGAACGCCGCCACCGTCCACCGCATCAGACGCCGAAGACCGGCTGCAGGAGCCGCACCAGGAGGCTGCGCGCGCGCAAAAACCCCGTCGTGGCGATCAAGCACACGCAATCCTCGCCGGTCAGCGCGCGCGGCTGGTGGTCGAGTCCGATGTCGCCTTCGGCAATGTCGCCCGCGCGATATTCCCCGGTCGCGTCGGTGAAGGCCCCCGAAAGAACACAGGCGATCTCCGGCCCCGTGTGATCGTGCTGCGGCAGCGCCACCCCCGGCGAGACGCGAATGAGGTCGAGCCGCGTGCCCGTCGCGTCGCGCGGCACCAGGGGCATCAGCTTGATGCCGAGGCCAATCGGCCGCCACCGCCGGCCGCGCGTCCAGGCATCAAGCCCCGGCGGCGCCGCACGCGCCGCGGCCCGCGGCGGCTCGGATGACAGCGCGTCGAGCCGCGCCGTGACGCGGGCCAGCGCGTCATCGGCCACGGCGGCCGGAAGCTCGGCATCGAGCAAGGCGCCCCCCAGCTCCTCGCCCAGGCGTATGGCCTGGCGGCACGCCGGGCATTGCGCCAGATGCAAGGCCAGGACTTGCGCGTGCAGCGGCAACAGCGTCCCGGCCGCATGGCTCATCAGCGTCGCCTCGGACGGATGATGACGGATCATTCCTCGCCCTCCAGCACGCGGCGCAGTCTGGCCATCGCCAGCCGCAATCTCGATTTGACCGTGCCGAGCGGAATGCCCAACGCGCGCTCGATCTCGGCATGCGGGCGCTCGTCGAAAAACGACAGGCGGACCACCTCCGCCTGCTCGGCCGGCAGGCTGGCCAGTGCTGCCCGCAGGCGCGCCGTTCGCTGCGCGGCATCGATCAGGTCGTCGGCGTCCGCGGCCTCCGCCGCCTCGCCCGCCGCGGCGAGCTCGGGCGGCAGGGGGCGACTACGTCGCAGCATGTCGATCCGCAGATTGCGCAGGATCGTAAAGATCCACGTCGAGGCGGCCGCACGCGCCGGATCGAACAGCGCGGCCTTGCGCCACACCATGAGCATCGTCTCCTGCACGATCTCCTCGGCCGCGTCGTCGGCAGCACCCAGGCGCCGCATATACGCCTTGAGGCGCGGCGCGTACTGCACGAACAACGCGGCGAACGCCGCACGGTCGCGTCGCTCGGCGATCGCGCGGATCAGCGCCGCGGCCTCCCGGGCCGGTGCTTCGTCGATCGCCTGGCTCATGGACCAGAAGGCCGCCACGAACAAAGAGGGCGCACTGACACGCCGCCGGTCGAATGCTGACGCCGCTCGCATGTCCGTGATACGTTCATGCGACCGTATTGGATCACACGGCTTTCAGTGATCCAAGCACCCTCCTTCTTCGTATCAGCGGGAATGAGGCGGGCAGTCACCGGAGGGGGTCCGTTGGCACGGGGGGCAGAGGGCCTTGATATCGCCCTGGTTGGCACCGGGGTGGCGGGGCTGTCGGCGGCGTGGCTGCTGAGCCAGGCGCACCGGATCACGGTCTACGAGAAGGCCGCCCGCATCGGCGGCCATATCAACACCGTGGCCGTCAGCGGGCCGCGCGGCATGTTGCCCGTGGACATGGGCTTCATCGTCTACAACGAGGCTACGTATCCGAACCTTACGGCATTGTTCAGGCATCTCGGCGTGCCGACCCGCGAATCGGACATGTCGTTTGCCGTGTCGCTCGACGGCGGAGGCCTGGAATATGCGGGCACCGACCTGTTCGGCCTCTTTGCGCAGCGCCGCAACCTGCTGCGGCCGCGGTTCTGGTCGATGCTGCGCGATCTCCTGCGCTTCTATCGCACCGCGCCGGGCGATGCGGCCGGACTCGCCCCGGGCCACAGCCTGGGCGCCTACCTGGCCCGCCACCGGTATCGCGCCGCCTTCATCGAAGATCACCTGCTGCCGATGGCCGCGGCGGTGTGGTCGACACCGGTCGCGCGCATCGCGGACTATCCGGCCGCCAGTTTCATCCGCTTCTGCAGCAATCACGGTCTCCTGCAGGTGAGCGGCCGTCCGCGCTGGCGCACCGTCGTGGGCGGCAGCCGCGCGTACGCCGATCGCCTGGTCGCCGCCTTTGCCGATCGCGTGCAGTTGGGCCGCGGCGTCCACTCCATCGAGCGGACGCCGGACGGCGTGCTCGTGGGCGACGAGGCGGGCCGCCGGACCCGGCACGATCACGTCGTGATCGCGACGCACTCCGATGAGGCGCTGGCGCTCCTGACCGACCCGTCGCCGCGCGAGACCGCCGTTCTGGGGGCGCTGCGCTACGGGCGCAACGAAGCGGTGATGCATACGGATGCCTCCCTGATGCCACGCCGGCGCAGCGTGTGGTCGAGCTGGAACTACCTCGGCACGCGACGGGATGCCCTTCCGTGCGTCACGTACTGGATGAACCGCCTGCAAGGCTTGCCGGCGGAGACCCCTGTGTTCGTGACCCTGAATCCGTGCCATGAGCCGGCGCCGGAGACGGTGATCCACCGGGAAACGTACGCGCATCCGCTCTTCGATGCCGCGGCCATGGAGGCGCAGCGCCGGTTGTGGTCGCTGCAGGGTGAGCGGCGGACATGGTTCTGCGGCGCTTATTTTGGCGCCGGGTTCCACGAAGACGGGCTCCAGGCCGGGCTCGCGGTCGCCGAGCAGCTCGGCGGCGTACGCCGGCCGTGGACCGTCGCCGAGGAATCAGGCCGTATTTCCGTGTCAGCCCCGGCGATCGCGCCCGTCCCGGTCGCAATTCCCGCATGAGCGCGTCGGCGATCTATACCGGCCGCGTCATGCACGCGCGCTGGCGGCCGGTGCGGCACCGGCTGCGCTATCGCGCACTCTATCTTTTGCTCGATCTGGACGAGTTGCCGGAGCTCAGCCGGCGCTTGCGGTTCTTCTCGGCCCGCCGCTTCAACCTGTTCGGCTTTCGCGAGCGCGACCATGGCGCGGGAGCCGGGCGGCCTTTGCGCAGCTACGTCGAGGATCATCTCCGCCAGGCCGGGATCGAGCCTGACGGCGGGCCCATCCGGCTCCTCGCGATGCCGCGCGTGCTGGGCACGGTGTTCAACCCCTTGAGCGTCTATTTCTGCCACCGCGCCGACGGCACGCTGGCGGCCATGCTCTACGAGGTGAACAACACGTTCGGCGAGCGCCATTCCTATCTGATCCCAGCCGGCGCCGCTGCGGACGCGGTGCTGCGGCAGACCTGTGCCAAGTGCTTCTACGTCTCGCCGTTCCTCGACATGCCGCTGACCTACCACTTCCGCGTCGCACCGCCAGGCGAGCGCGCCAACGTGGTCGTCCAGGCGCATGACGCCGGAGGTCCGATCCTGACCGCCGTGTTCGCCGGTGCGCGCGCCCCGTTGACCGACGCCAATCTCTGGCGCGCGTTCTGGCGCCACCCCTTGCTCGCCATGCAGGTGCTGGGAGCCATCCACTGGGAGGCCCTCAAACTGTGGCGCAAGGGTTTGCGCGTGCGGCCGCGCCCTGCTCCGCCAACCGAGGCGGTCTCCATCACATTGCCAGCGGACATGAATCGATGAGCGATGCAGCCCAAGCCTGGAACCCCACGACACCGGCGCGACGGAACCGGATCTTCGAGCTCGTGCTGCAGCACCTCTGCCGGCGCATGACCTGCGGCACGCTGACCCTCGTGATGCCCGGCGGTGCCGTGCACCGCCATCGCACGGGCCGCCCCGGACCCGAGGCGACGCTCGTCGTCCATGGCTGGCGCACCCTGCGCCGCCTTCTGGTGAGCGGCGACGTGGGGTTCGGCGAGTCCTTCGTGGACGGCGACTGGTCCAGCCCGGACCCCGTGGCGCTTCTGGAGATCGCCTTGCGCAGCAGTGCAGCGGCGGACTCCGCGGTCGACGATCCGGTCTGGGCGCGCGTCTTGAACATGCTCCTGCACCGGCTGCGTCCGAATACGCTGGCAGGCAGCCGCCGTAACATCGTCGAGCATTACGACCTGGGCAACGACTTCTACCGGCTGTGGCTCGATCGCGGCATGAGCTACTCCTCCGCACTCTACGCCGCGCCCACGATGAGCCTCGAGGCGGCGCAGCGCGCCAAGCAGGACCGCATCATCGCCTGGCTGGAGCCGGAGCCTGCGCATTCCGTGCTTGAGATCGGCTGTGGCTGGGGCGGCATGGCGCAGCGCCTGGCCGAGTGCTGTCGCCACGTCACCGGCCTCACCCTGTCGCCGGCGCAGCGGGCATACGCGAAGGAGACGCTCGCCGCGGCGGGCCTCTCAGACCGTGTCGACATCCGCCTCGAGGACTACCGCCAGACGGGCGGCCGGTTCGACCGCATCGTCTCGATCGAGATGCTCGAGGCCGTCGGCGAGGCGTACTGGCCGGTCTATTTCGAGCGCGTGCGCGAGCTCCTGACGCCGGGCGGCGTGGCGGTGATCCAGGTGATCACGATCGACGATTCGCGCTTCGATGTTTACCGGCGCCAGCCGGACTTCGTGCAGCGCCATGTCTTCCCCGGCGGCATGCTGCCCTCGCCACGCATGATGCGCCTGCACAGCCGCCGCGCCGGGCTGGAGATCGACCGGCAGGAGATGTTCGGCGCGAGCTACGTCCGGACATTGCAAGAGTGGCGCGCGCGCTTCACGGCGGCGTGGCCGGCGATCGCCGCGTTGGGGTTTCCGCCGCGGTTCCGGCGCCTGTGGGAGTACTACCTCGCCTACTGCGAGGCGGGGTTCCGGGTCGGCACCATCGATGTCGGATTGTGGCGTCTGCGCCGGCCCGCGTGATCGGACATGTGCATTCCCACACAGTCCGCCTCTCCGGCGGGAGCTATCGTCGCGATGAAAATTTATCGGGCGCAGCGCGATACCGCGCGCAATTGCGGGTTGTGGCATTAATATGTGAGTTCTGTGGGCAGCCGTGTCACGGACATTGCGGAGTTCCTCCATGCAGCCCCGACCGACCAGAGCCGTCCTCCTCGCCGCACTGACGCTCGCCGGCGTTCTATCCCTGACCCGGCCCTCCCATGCCGAAACCTATGTCGGCCGGCTGATCGCCGAGGATCTCTTCGACAAGCTGAAATTTTCCGGCCGTATCGCGGTCTGGCCGTTGGATGCCGCCCAGGCGCGCGACGCCGGAGTGACGCCGTCCTCGGCCGCTGGGCTCGGCGACAAGATCCGCACCGAGATCCAGCAGATCGGAGCAAAGAAGGGCTTCAGCTTCGTCGAGCGCGAGGCGATCAGCAAAGTCTTCCAGGAACAGCAATTCGCGCATGGCGCAAAGGATTCGGACTTCGAGACCCTGGCCCATCAGGCGAACGCAGATGCCCTCGTGCTGGTCAGCCTCTACCGGAAGGACACGAGCGACCTCGTCGTCTCCGCCCGGCTGGTCAGGGCGAAGGGAACGGCCGCGGGCCAGGTGCTGGTGGCCTCGAAGAGCTACGACGTCCCGGTGGCCGAGATCTCCGCCGCAGCCGTACCCGATCCGCACGGCCAGCTCGCGCAAACGCCCCGGCCGCCCGTGCAAGCCGGCACGGTCACGCCCTCAACGACGGTCACGAGCGTGACCGCCGCCCCTTATTACGCTTACGCGCCGACCTACACGTATGCCTATCCGGCGGCCCCGGCACCCGCCTATGCCTACGCAGCACCGGCCTATGCTCCGGCGATCTATTATCGGCCTCGCGTTGCGATCGGCTATTCCGCAGCATATGGGCGCTGGTGGCGCCGCTGACCTATCGGTAAGGCCGCGGTGCGCCCTCGGCTATATAGGTCGCGACCTCGTAGGGCACGTTGGCGGCGCGTAACGCCGCGGTAACCTGCTGCACGCCGCCTTGATCGGCTTTCGCGGCCGCCGCCTTCTGATCGACCGCGACGATGACGGTCGCATCCCAGGCCGTTCCCGACTCCCATGGACTGGCACCGACCCGCAAGCTCAGCTCCTTGCCGGGATCGATCGTCGCCTCGCCCGTCCGTGGCCGTGTGCCCTCGAGGGTCGGACGGACGTGGATCCACACGTGCCGCGCCGTCGTGCCGGTGTTTCTGACGCGAAACTCGACGTCGCACAGATTACGCGCGGTCCGGTGGGGGAAATCCCCGGACGCATCCCGGCCGACCACGGTTTCGGTCAGCCCTCCCCCGGTCAGGCGCTGGCCGCCGCACGTCGCTCCGGCAGGGGGCCGGAGCTCCACCGCGAACAGCTCCACCGCGAGCGAGGACTGCACCGACGGCTTGGCCAGTGGCGGGGGCGAGGGTGCCGGCCGCGGCGGCGACGGCAGGGGGTCGGCCAAGGAGCCGGCGCGCGGTGCCGCAGTCGCGGCCGTCGCAACCGGAGACGGGGCCGGCGGAGTCCCGAACAGCCGGTCGAGGCCGGCCGCCGTGTTCGCCGGCATCCAGGCCCAAGCCGCATATCCAGCGGCCGCGAGCGCCAGGGCCCCGCCGGCGAGCGCGCCTCTCCACGCCCGCGCCCGCCCCGCCCTTCCGCGAAAACCGTGCCATACGGACAGAGTTTCGACCCGCACGCCCTCGCCCAGACCGAGCCCGTCGATCTCTGCTTCGACATCGGCCCGGTTGGCCTGCGGAAGGAGAAGCGTGACCGCGACCCCTGCGGCCGCTGCGGCGCGGAGCTGGCCCGCGGACTCGCGCAATTTCTCGCGCGCATGGTCTACCCCCACCACATCGAGATTGTGGCGGACCTCACCCGTGATCCACAGCACCTCATCCGCCGGCACGCCCTTGGTCGCAAGCCGGCCCGACGCAAACAGATCGTGAGCCACGAGCAACCCGAGCTGCCAGCTGCGGCCGCCCGAGATCGGGTGCGACACATCGGTGCGGTACGAAGAGTGGCCGTAGAGGCGCTCGACGACGCCCGTGGGCTTGCGCACGAAGGAGTCGTAATCGGCGCTGATCGGCAAGGCTTCGGATGTGCCGTCGAGGCAGACGACCGAACGAACATCCGGATCCTCCGCGGTAATCTGCTGGATTTCGCTCGGTCCCTCGGTCGTCGCGACGAGGACGCGGATCCGTTTCACCACAAGTACAGTTCCGATTTCGGATCGCGCAGCAGGCGGAGCGCGTCGGAGGCTTCGTCGGTCAAGACCTGGATGACGCCGGACTGCGGCCGCGGCAGCGGCCACTTGATGTACTCGCCGGCCGCCGAACGGATGACAAGCGTGGTTGGCGGGCGGGCAAGCGTGCCGGTGAGTGCGATGAGCACATAGACCTGGTCGGCGGCCGCGCGCGAGGGCTTCATCCGGATGTCGAATCCGTCGCCCGTCCGCATGTCGAGCTGGCCAGAGCTCGCCGCCGATGCCCGCGCCCCATGCCAGCCCGCCGTGCGCTGCAGCAGCCGGTCGAGATCGAGACGAAGCCTTGCATCTGCGTCCAGCGCGCGCCGAATGCGCGGCGGCGGCACCGCGCTGTCGGAATCCTGGAGCCAGCGATGCAGATCGTGGCACGTCACGGGCCGCTCCGCGGACGCTTCCGATAAAGCGGCCGCATCGAGGATGAGCAAGGCGCCGGCAGCCTCCTGGATCACGGCCCGGCGGCGCGGGGACAGGCCTTTCCAGGTCGCACTCATCGCGGCACTCCGTACAGGCTGCGGAAACAGGCGCTGAAGACGAGCTTGTCCGCATCGAACTGCGCGTCCCAATCGCGTTCCGGCAGCCTCAGCTTCACCAGGCGGTTTACGAATGCATCAAGCCGTTCGACCACGGCCGCGACCAGCGGGCAGCCCACGAGGAAGCCGGTCTTGAGCTCTTCATCCTGGATCTCGTCGGGGCGGAACCCTTGCCGGGCGACATGCCTGGCCGCTTCCCGCGCCTCCGCAAGGAAAGCGTCGGCCGCCGCCGCCGGAGCCGCCTCGCCCGCGTCGCCGACGAGCGCCAGATGCCGCCGCTGCGCCCTATCCGCGACCTGGCGCATGCCGGCCTTATGCATCACGTAGGCAGCGGCCAGCAGCATGTTGCGGCCGTGCTCGGCCATTCCGCGCAAGCGCTCGCGATGGCCGCGATAATCGTCCTCCGGCCCGGCCGCGATCAGCACCTCCGCTCCGTTCGCCAGCCCGGATCGCAACGATTGAGAAAGTCGCGCCTGCACACCCCCGAAGACCTCGCACCGGAGATAGGACAACGGCAGTGCATCGGCGGCGCGCCCGCATTGGAAGAAAAGGCCGATGCCGTCGCGCTCCTTGGCATTGAAGAACTTGATGCGCGCGCTGGGCGGGATCTGCAGCTCCTCGAGCGGATTCCGCTCCGTGTCCGCGGTTTCCACGACGGCGGCGATCTGCGCCGGATCGACTTCGCCGTCCTCGGCGGCCGGTCCGATCGGCAGCGCATGCTCGACCGCCTCGTGGGTGGCGGCCTGTTCGAACACCTGACGGAAGCGCGCGAATGCCAGGAAGACCGAAGCAAAGGTGCGGAAATCCTGCCGCCCGGGATCGTCCACGGCGGAGCGCCAGAAGTCGAGGACCGACGCGTCGTCGACCATCGTGGCATCGAAGTCTCCGCCATGTCGTGCCGACAGGAAGTCGATGACGGCGCCCAGTTTCCGTTGCGCCTGCAGCGGCGGCAGATGCTGCTTGAGGTAGTCGTAAACGGCGCGCGACAGCGCGTTCGCCTGCTCCGACACGCGTGCGACCGTAACTCCCCTGGCGCCAAGCGGAGCCAGGATCCGGTCGACCGCGGCGAATCCAAGTGCGGTGAGGAGAAAGTCGGCGAGCGCCACGAGCACGGGCATGCGGCTGTAGCTGATGCCGAATGTCCCGTCGGGATAGGTCAGTTCGACGCCGCTCAGCCCGACCTGCAACCAGCCGGCCCCCGCCGCGCGGCATTCGGCGAACAGTGCCCGCAGGCGGCCGGCCCGCATCTCGCCGGCGGCCCAGAACAGCTCGAAATACCGGCCACGATAGGCAGACGCGGCGCGGCTCAGATGACACAGCTCGAGCACGACCGAAGCATAGGTGCGGCAGGTGATTACCCGTTCGACGGCCCGGCAGACCTCCGGCGCGAAACGCCGCTCCCCGTCCTCGCCCGCGTCGGCGAGCAGCCGGAACGCGGTAATAAGCTCCGCGCTCTTCTCGGCCTCGAGGATGTAATAGTCCGCGCCCATAGGACCTGCCGCACAGCCGGACCGCTCGACCGCGGCCCGATGATACCGTTTTGCCGACAACGCGAGAAGGTGACGACATCATCCGGGTTCCGTCCGTGGGCAAACGCACAGCAGGGACTTCGTGAATCAGCTGCCATAGGGCGCGTAGGTGAAGCGGCCAGACCTCACCTTAGCTGCGGGCGCAGCCCCCGCGCCCGCGTCGGCGCCGCCGTCGCCTGCCTGCGCCAGGGCCTCGCGACGCCGCTCGAGGCTGGCATGGAACCGGGCTCGTAACTCGTCCCCGGACGGATACGACGGGTCCCGGGCGCCGAACGTCTCGCGGGTCACGGTCAGCGTTTTCGCGGTCGCGTCTTCGATCGGGGCGGGCGGCGGCACCTCGGCGGAGGCGAGCAGCACCGGCGGTTCCGCGCCGTGGTTTGCAAGGGCGGCCATCAAGGTCGCGTCGTTCCGATACACGTCGGACCACTTCATCACGTCGGCCACGTATTGCCGCGTGTAGTCGTGCGCGACGTAGTGGCCGGCGGTCGCGGGAAGTGTTCCGCCGTTGTAGTGCGACAACGCCAGTTCCCAATCGCCGCCATAGCGATTGTGCAGGCGCTCGAGATAGGCGATGCCGAGCCGCACGTTGAGCCGCGGCTCGCCCAGTGCCGACGCCGGCACGCCGAATTCGCTCATGGCGGTCGCCGGCATGATCTGCATGACCCCGCGCGCGCCCGCCGTGCTCATCGCGTCCTCGCGCATGTCGGACTCGACCTTGGCGACCGCGAGCGCCATCGGCAGAGGCACATGGCCGTTCCTGGCCGCTTCTTCGGCGATGATCCGCGTGATCTCCGCCTGCGTCGCCGCCTCGACCGTCGGCGCCAGGGCCAGCAGGCCAAAGCACAGGATGAGCCCGAGGCCGAGCAGTCTGAGGCCGTAGCCTGCCAATAGAGCGATGTCCATTCCACGTCCCCTCCGGTTACGGTCGCGGGAGCGAACGCTCCCGCCAGGGACTATGGAAGGATGAGGCGGATTACTCCGCGAGCCGCAGCGGCCGGCCGAAGATGTAGCCGGTGCGCCCGCTGTCGCTGTGGACGCGGAACCAGCCGTCGCCGATGTCCACCACCTCGGCGGTGAGGACCGTGCCGGCCGCGAGGCGGCCCACCTGGTCGGCACCGGCGTTGGCGGTCCGCCGCACGACGACGTCGCGCTCGACCACGTAGTGCAGATAAGGGGACGACACGTCCGCGTCCGGCCGCGGCGACGATCCGCAGGCCGCGACACTCAACAGGAGACCGCCGGCAACACAGAGCTTGGCGAGATGATTCATGGCGATGCCGGACATCATCAATGGAATTTCGGCGCCTGGCCGGCCTGCACCGGCATATCACTGGCGAGATTCTTGACGATGATCGTGTTGCCGTCGGCGATGATCTTGGCGTGCTTCATGCCCATGTCGCCGATCAGGATGTTGACCCATTCGAACATCTTGTCCTGCGGCGCGCGCGAGATGTAGCCGTATTGCAGGACCGGATCGGAGCCCGAGATGCGGCCGGCGCGCACGAAATCGGGGAATTCGCTTTCCATCACGCCCTTGATCTTGAGCACGTCGTTCATCCGCACGTTCTCGAACCGCAAATTGTAGGCGACGACCAGGCGCCGCTCCGGAGCCGCCGGCGCGTGCGGCGGCTCGGCGGCATCCGCCGCCGCCAGCACGGGCGCGGGCGCATCGCGGTCCGCGACCTCGGGCTTGGTGAGGAGCGCCAGCTTCTTGCGCGCTTCGTCGGCGACGATGGCGGCGATATCGACGCCATGGTCGCGCAGCACGGCGTTGACGCATTGATTGTCCGTGCAGTCCGCCGAGGCGGGGAAGCTGCGGCTGATCGGACCGAAATCGCCGAGATAGAGGCCGGAGTCGAGGTCGTGGACCTCGCCTGCGATGTCGAGGCTGAACTGTCTGGCAAAGCCGAAATCGCGCAGGTGCGCGTAGACCTGGTAGATGACGACGCCGCGCACGTCGAATTCCGCCCGCCCGCTCTTCTTGGCCTGCATGGCCGCGTTCAGGACGCCCGCGCTGTCCATCCGGCGGTTGAAATCGAAGCCGAACGCCGCGGCCACCGCACTTTCATCGACGACGTCGTAGTTGTAGCGCTCGAACTGCTCCTTGATCTTCGTGCCGATCGCGCGCGCCGCCGAATTGGTGGACGCGAGGCTGGTCGGATCGCCGTCGGCCTCCATCACCAGGATCGGGATGTCGTGGGCCGGCTGGCTGGCCGCACAGCCGACGGAGAGGCTGCTGACCGCCAACGAGAAGAAGAGTGCTCGAACCGCGAGACCACAGCGACAGCCCAGCATGACGTTCTCCTCAAGCCTGGCCGGCAACGGCGCGCCCGGCGCGTTTGCCCGCCCCAGTCTGGCTGATAAAAGCATGGTTAATAAAGCTTAATCGCCGGCCAGCCTCAGCTTCATGACGACAGACACAACGCGCTAGCGAGACCGTGCAATCCACGCGCGGCGCGAAAAGACCCTGCCGTCCTGACGGCTCCGCCCCAAGCATCCGGAACATCCCGCGCATTCGGCCTCTCTTGCTGCTGCCTCGGGTCATGGAAAGGCCAGCGCCGGATTTTCGCGGTGCGCAGGCGCACAGGGAATTTCGCCCCGGTCCTTCCATGAAGACATAGGAGCGTAAGGGGAACCATGGCTGCAGCGCCGTACACAGGTCGGTTTCGGCAGGCTCCATCGGAGCCGGTCCGCCAAGGCAGCTACGCGTGGCGGGTCTTCGGGCCGGCCGCATACTCGTTGCCCGATCGCGAGCCGCGCCGGCGCCGCTCCGTCGGACGCCTGGTCTTGGTCTCAGCTTTGCTCTCCGGGGTGGCGGCCGCGGCCGCCGGGCTGGCCTGGTGTCTTCATGACGTGCCTCCGCTCGCGATCCCCAAGGCAGCCGCGGCACCGCCGTCGCTCACGGTCCTGGCCGCTGACGGGAGCATGCTGGCCCGGTTGGGCGGCCCGGCCGGCGAGGAGATTGCACCCGATCGGCTGCCGAGGACGCTCGTCGCCGCGGTCATCGCGACCGAAGACCGCCGCTTCTTCGAGCATGGCGGGATCGACCCGGTGGGGATCGCACGCGCCCTCGTCGAAAATCTGCGGACGGGTGCCATCGGCCAGGGCGGCAGCACCATCACCCAGCAGCTCGCCAAGATGATCTTCCTGTCGCCGGACCGCACGGTGAAACGGAAGCTGCAGGAGCTCGTGCTCGCGGTCGAGCTCGAGCATCGCTACTCCAAGGCGCAGATCCTGGCGCTGTACCTCAACCGCGCCTATTTCGGCGACGGCGCCTTTGGTGCCGGCCCGGCAGCCCGGCGCTATTTCGGCCAGCCGGTGCACGAGCTCGACCTGGCACAAGCCGCCCTCCTCGCCGGCGCGTTGAAGGCGCCGTCGCGCTACAACCTCGTGGCCGACCGCGCCGCCGCGGAGGAGCGCGCCCGGACCGTGCTCGCCAACATGGTCGCGGCGCGTGTCGCCTCTCCGGCTCAGGCGGCGGCCGCGAGCCAGGAACTCGCCCGCATCGAGGTGCGGCAGCGGGCGCCCGCCGGAGGCTATTTCGCCGACTGGGTGATCGGACGCGTGCGCGGCATGCCGCAGACCTGGGGCCGCAACGTCGTGGTCACGACGACCCTCGATGCGACCTTGCAGGCCGCCGCCGAGGCCCAGCTGGCAACGCTTCTGGAGATGCGCGGCGGACCCGACAACGTGGCGCAGGGGGCCGTCGTCGTGATGACCCCCGAGGGAGACATCAAGGCGATGGTCGGCGGCCGGCAGTACGCGCAGAGCCCGTTCAACCGTGCCACGCAGGCGATGCGCCAGCCGGGCTCGACATTCAAGATCTTCGCGTACCTCGCCGCCATCGAGAGAGGTGCGGCGGCCGATGACAGGATCGTCGACGCGCCGGTCCGCGTCGGCGACTGGACGCCCGACAATTACGCGGGCCGCTACTGGGGACCGGTCAGCTTGAAGACGGCGTTCGCCCAGTCGCTCAATTCCGCCGCGGTCCGCCTGGCCGAGCGCGTCGGCACGGGCCGTATCGCCGAGACCGCGCACCGGCTCGGCATCGAATCGGAGCTGACCAGCGATGCGACCCTGGTCCTGGGGAGCAGTGCCGTGAATCTGTTGGAGCTGACGGGCGCCGTGGCGACCCTCGCCAGCGGCGGGATCAGGTCCGATGTCGCCGGCATCACGGACATCCGCGATGCGGACGACGGAACCGTGCTCTACCGGCACGATCCTGCGCCCACCTCGATCGCCGTCGATGCGCGCAGCGTTGCGGTCATGGACGATCTGATGGCCGAGGTCGTACGGTCCGGGACCGGCAAGGCGGCGCGGCTCGACCGTCCTGCGGCCGGGAAGACCGGCACCAGCCAGGACTCTCGCGACGCGTGGTTCGTCGGGTTCACGGGCGACTACGTGGCCGGCGTGTGGCTCGGCAACGATGACGACACGCCGATGCACAAAGTGACCGGCGGCGGAGATCCGGCGGCGCTGTGGCGCCAGGTGATGCTCGCCGCCCACGCGGGCCTGCCGCCGGCCCCGCTGCGCAAGCTGGCGCCGGCCGAGGGACTGGCCGGGGTGGCCGCAACACAAGCCGGCCGCGACCCCGAAGCGGTCCTGCGCCTGGTCACCGGAGGCTGAGCGTGCGCAGGCTCTCACGGCACTGGCATAGATCTGTTGCCGCGGCCCTGGTCGCCGCCGGCTTCGCACCCACGCAGGCCGCCGCCACGAGCCAGGTGCTGCTGATCAGCGACGCACCGGCGCATGTCGCCGGTCTGACCCGGGCCTGGAGCGGCCTCGAACAGCGCCTCGGCTTCAGCGACGTGCGGATCGCCGTGGCAGGATCGCCACACGAGCTCGGCGAAGATGTGCGGCAATTCCTCGCTGCACCCGGCAAGCCGGACGATCTCCGCCTGGTGTGGATCGCCGGACCCGGCGCCGATGCCGCCAATTCCGTGTGCCCGGCGTGGAGCGAAGACTTCGTGCGCCCGCAGGTGCCGACGATCGTGGTGGCGCCGTCCTGCATCAAGTTCCTGGTGCAGGCGCCTTCGACCTATGAGCAGGCCGCCGCGGTCGACCCCGCAGCACCTCCTCCCGGAACACCGGGCGTGGTGTTCATCAACACACCGGACTCGCCGGACGATCCACCGGAGCTCGCGAGCGCATTGGCGACATCGCCCGACGCGAACGGCGACGATGTCGCGATACGGGCGCTGATCGCGGCACTGGCCTGCGCGCCGAAGGCCCGCGTGTCCCTGGATTTCTCGCCAAGCTCCTCCGCCTGGCACATCGCACCGCCGCTCTGCACCGACGCGCAGGCTGCGGCCGATCCCGCGCCAGCCGCCGAAGAGGCTGTGGCGTCGCCGCCGTCTGCCGATGCGGCACCGCTGCCGATGCCACCACCGCCCCGGCCCGATCCTGAGTCGGCCGCCGATGTTCCCCCGATGCCCGCTGTCCCGCCGGTCCCGGTCGCAGCAGCCCCCCTGCCCGAGCCCGGAGCTCCCGCGTTCGTGGCACCGGTCGCAGGTACCGTCGTGTCCGATTTCGGCAGCACGGCCGGGGGCAAGGCGAACAAGGGGCTCGACTATGAGGTGCCAGCCGGAAGTGCCGTGAAGGCGGCGGAAGCCGGCGAGGTCGTTTTTGTCGGCGAGCTGCCGGGCTACGGCAAGGTGATCGCCATCAAGCACGGCGACGAATGGGCCACGGTGTACGGCCATACGGCCGATATCAGCGTCACCAAGGGCCAGGCGGTCGCCAAAGGCCAGGATATTGCCCACGTCGATCCCGCCGGAGACCGCCTGCATTTCGAGATCCGGCGCCGCGGCAAACCCGTCGACCCGCGGACGATGATGGCCGCGGCCAATCCCTGATGCCCGGGTTCGCGGCGCGCGAGGTCCTGGCGGCGGCCCTGTTGATGGCGGGCTGTTCGCAGGTTGCGACCATCGAGCGCAACAGCGACGCGCACAATCTCGCCCAGCTCAATCCGTTCGCCTCCGTGGTCGAGTATGACATCGACCCGGCGATCGTGCTGGAGACGCCGCAACGCATCTGCATCGGCCCGGTCACACTCTCGGCGAAGCCACGCACCCTGGACGATGCGGCACAAACGGCGAGGATCGCGCAAGAGCGGCAGGCGCTGCCGGCCATGCTGCAGCGCTCGCTCGAGGCGCACGCGCGCGTGCGCCTCGAGGACCTCGATATTGCCGTGACCGCCAGCAAGTCCGGCGAGGATCATGTCCAGGCGGCGCTGGACGGCTGTACCTACCTTCTGACGGCCGATCTGGTCGAGGACGACGAGATCTACTCGCTGTTCTGGTCGCGACGGCGGGTCGGGATCGAGCTCCGTCTCGCCGCCGTCGATTCCGATCAGACGATGTGGAGCGCGCGCCACGTCGACTCGCGCTACGAAGGCTCGCTGCCCCTGGACCCGGTCAGCCTCATGGTGTCCGTGGTCCGCACCCAGGATTTCGCGAGCGACAGCGACATCCTGCCGTCCATGATCGACGATGTGATGCGCCACCTCTTCGCGAGCTTCCCCGACCTCCCCGCCGGCCAGCCGTGAGCCCGATCGATGGGCTAAGATATGCCCAGCATCATGTCGCCGGCCCTGAAGAGCCTCCTGATCCCGTTCGAACGCAGCATCCTGTCGCTGCCGGAGGACGCCACGGCGTTCCTCATCCGGGCCGAAGCGGCTGCGGAGCTCCGGGATCGGCTGCCGCGACTGACGTGCGAGCAGACCTATAAGCCGGCCTACGACCGGCTGACGGCCCTCGGCCTCAGCGCGACCCGCCATCTCGAAGGCGGGTTCGCGGCGGGCTTGTGCCTGCTCACCAAGGACAAGACCGAGAACCTGGTCAATCTGGCGCGCGCCTGGACCCTCGTGAGACCCGGCGGGCTTCTCGTGTTCGCAGGCCAGAACGACGTCGGCGCCGCCAGCATCCAGCGGCAGGCGAGACCGGTCATGGGCGAGATCGGCCATCTGTCGAAGAACCACTGTCGGGTGTGGTGGTCCCGGCGCGAGGATCGCTCGATGCCCGGGCCGCTGTCAGAGTGGCTTGCCGCCGGCAGCGACCGGATCGTGGACGGCACGACTTATGTGGCGCGCCCTGGAATCTTCGGCTGGAGACAGGTGGACGAGGGCTCGCAGCTCCTGGCCGGCTCGCTGCCCGCCGATATCCGCGGCGCCGTCGCCGATGTCGGCGCCGGCTGGGGCTATCTCGCGGCAACGCTCATCGAGCGCTGCCCGCGGATCGGCGCCCTCGACCTGTTCGAGGCGGAATGGCTTGGCCTCGAGGCGGCCCGGACCAACGTCGAAGCGCATCGCCGCCCCGGCATCGACGTGGGCTATCACTGGCACGACGTGACCTCGGGGCTGCCGCAGTCGCGCTACGACTGGGTGGTGATGAATCCGCCGTTTCACGAGGGCAAAGGCACCGATGTCGATCTCGGCCGGCGCTTCGTCAGCGCGGGCGCCGATGCGCTGGCGCCGGGCGGCACGCTCGTACTGGTCGCCAACCGGCACCTTCCCTACGAGGCGTTGCTGGACGCACGCGGGCTGACCGCGCGTCAGATCGCTCAGACCAGGACCTTCAAGGTGATCGAAGCGAAGCTGCGTGCCGGTTAGCCGCCGGCCTTCGCCTTCTCGAGGGCTGCGGTGTCGATCGTGAGGCTGACGCGCAGCTCCTGGTTAGCGGTCAAGGTGCCGGCCCAACCTTCGGGCGCCGCGGCGGCGAAGCGCAGCTCTTGCGCCATGGCAACGTCCTTCAAGTCGCCGAGCACGGGGGCAAGCAGCGCGCCGGGCTCGCCAGAATTCTGGCGCGACGGCTCGCTCGTGATCACGAGCGAGCTCACGGGGGCGCGGAGAGATACCCCGAGCTCCGACTTCACCTTGCGGACGCCCCCGATGATCTCGAGGACGGTTTCGCCGAGCTCACGGTTCAGGCCCGCATCGGCCTGGTCCGCCAGCTTGGGCCAATTGCCGCGGCCATGCACCGTCTTGGCGCTGCCCTCGCGGGCAAAGAGATCGTTCAGGGTCTCGCATACATACGGAAGGAACGGCGAAAACAGCCGGATCACCGTCGTGGTCGCGTGGTAGAGCGTGTGCAGCGCCGACAATTGCGCGGCCGCCGGCTTTCCTTCGAACCGGGTGCGCGACTTCACGAGCTCGAGATAGTTGTCGCAGTAGATCCGCCAGAAGAAGTCTTCGATGCCGCGCAGCGCATCGGCGTATTCGTACGCCTCGAAGGACTCCGTTGCCTTGCCGACCGTGTCCGCGAGGCAGCCGAGAAGCCACTGGTCGAGCGGGTGGACGATCACGCCGCCTCGCACGTCCTGGGCGGGCGTGGTGGGGCTTATTTCGGCGTTCTGCAGCGACAGATGCGCAAGGCGGGCGGCGTTCCACAGCTTGGTCACCAGCCGCTTGCCCTGGTTCAACGTGTTGGGCGAGAGAACCGTGTCGTTGCCGAGACGCGAGGTGCCCGTCCAGTAGCGGACCACGTCCGTCCCGTTCTCGTCGAGGAGCTTGATCGGGTCGATCACGTTGCCCTTCGACTTGGACATCTTCGCGCCGTCGCTCGCCAGGCACCAGCCCGAGATGCAGATGTTCCGCCACGGGATCGTGGCCTGGTGATGGAGCGCCTTGACGATGGTGTAGAAGGCCCAGGTACGGATGATCTCGTGCGCCTGCGGGCGCATGGCCATCGGGAACAGGCGGCGGTGGACCGGCAGGTCCAGGCCGTAGTCTTCGTTGATGGTCCGTGTCACCAGCTGTGGGCTGACCGACGACGTCGCCCATGTGTCCATGACGTCCGCTTCGCGCTCGACCTCCTCGGCCGAATAGCCCTGCGGCAGGTCGGCGGTCGGATCGACGGGCAGCTGATCGGCGCTCGCCACCAGGATCTTCCCCTCCTCGCCGCGGCGCTTCGAGTACCAGACGGGGAGAGGCACGCCGAAATGCCGCTGGCGCGAGATCGACCAGTCCCACTTCAGCCCTTCGACCCAGGACTCGAAGCGCTGGCGCATGTAGTCCGGCCGCCAGACGATCTCCTTGCCCTTCGCCAGGATCTCGGCCTTGAAGTCGAGCGTGCGGATGAACCATTGCGGGGTCACGATGATCTCGAGCGGGGCGCCCGACCGCTCGGCCACGGGGATCACCTGGTTCGTCGGCTGCTGGCCGCGCAGGAGGCCGCGCTCGGACAGAAGCTGGAGCATGGCCGCCCGGGCCTTCTCGACCGGCAACCCCTTGAGAGCCTCGACCGTCGCCTTGGCGGACGCGACGTCGGTGCTCGGCCAGTCGGTGGACCCGATCGGGATGTCGGCGTTCAGGCGGCCGGTTTTGTCGATGATGATGCGCAGCGGCAGCTTGTGGTCGCGCCACCACTGCACGTCCGTGACGTCGCCGAACGTGCAGCACATGACGATGCCGGTCCCTTTCTCGGGATCGGCCTTGTCGTCGGCGACGATGGGAACGAGGACATTGTAGAGCGGGCTGATCGCGCGCTTGCCGATGAGCTCGCTGGCGCGCGGATGGTCGCGGTGGATCATCAAGGCGCTGCACGCGCCGATCAGCTCGGGCCGCGTGGTGGCGATCAGGACCTCGCCCCCGCCCTCGAGCCCGAAGGCGACCGTGTTCAGCTTCCCCTGGCGCTCGATCTCGTCCACCTCGGCCTGGGCGATCGACGTGCGGTCGACGGGATCCCACAGCGTAGGCTCGAGCCGGCGCTCGAGCAGCCCTTTCCGATAGAGGTCCAGAAAGGACAGCTGCGAGACCGTCCGGCTCTCGTCGGAAATCGTCTGGTACTCGCGGCTCCAGTCCACGCTCAGCGCCAGGCGCGAGAACAGGTCCCGGAACTGCGCCTCGTAGGTGGGGATCACCTCGCGGCACAGGCGCACGAACTCGGCGCGGTTCATGTCGCGGCCGCGCACCTTCTTGACCTTCTCGACCAGGCGCTCCGTCGGCAGGCCGTTGTCGTCCCAGCCGATCGGGTACAGGACGTTGCGCCCGCTCATCCGGAAGTAGCGGGCGATGATGTCCGCCTGGGTGTACGAATAGACGTGGCCGACATGCAGCGTCCCCGACACGGTCGGCGGCGGCGTGTCGATCACGTAGTCCGAGGCCGGCGGCAGGCTCGGATCCCACTTGAACGCGTCGTCGGCCGCCCAGCGGCGGCGGCACTCTTTTTCGGTCTCGGGGCGCTGATATTTCTCGGGAAAAGCCTTCATTGCATCAGTTTAGCCGCGTTCACGTACCGAACCCAAGGGCCGGCGGCATCGCATCGGGAACACTGGCGGCGGAGGAATGGTGGGCGCTGAGGGGCTCGAACCCACGACCCGCTGATTAAGAGTCAGCTGCTCTACCAACTGAGCTAAGCGCCCGCCGGGGATGGGGAAGCGGGGTATATAGCGAAGCGGCCTGGCTTTGTCGATAGCCGTTACGGGGCTGATCGGGCTCAACCTTCGGTGCCCGACCCCCACCGGCCGATGAACTGGTCGCGATGCACGTAGACGTTCATCAGGAGACCGAAGGCGATCAGGAGGCTCATCATCGACGTACCGCCATAGGAGACGAGCGGCAGAGGCTCGCCGACGACCGGCAGCACGCCCATGACCATCGCCATGTTGATCGCGGCGTAGATATAGAACGCCGCCACGACGCCCATGCCGGTGAGGCGCCCGAACTGGCTGCGCGACCGCAGCGAGATGCTGATGCCGTAGAGGAGAATCAGGGTGTACATGCCGATGAGCGCGAGCCCGCCGACGAAACCCCACTCCTCGCACAGCATGGTGAAGATGAAGTCGGTCTGGCGCTCGGGCAGGAACTGCAGGTGGCTTTGCGTGCCCTGCAGGAACCCCTTGCCCCAGACGCCGCCCGAGCCGAGCGCGATCTTCGACTGGATGATGTGGTAGCCGGCCCCCAGCGGGTCGCTTTCGGGATCCATGAAGGTCACGAGCCGCTGTCTCTGGTAGCCGCGCAGGAACTTGAGCGCGATGGGCACGGCCGCGATGCCGCTGCCGCCGACCAGGAGGAACATCCACACGCGCACGCCGGCGAGGAAGAAGATGACGGCACCCATGAGGACCAGGAGGATCGCCGACCCGAGGTCGGGCTGCTTGGCCACGAGGGCGGCCGGCGCCAGGACCAGGAAGGCCGGCCACAGGAGGTAGAGCGGGTTGCCGATCTCCTCCAGGCTCAGGCCATGGAAATAGCGGGCCAGGGTCAGGATCAGGGCGATCTTCATCAGCTCGGACGGCTGGATCTGGATGATGCCGCCGATGTCGAGCCAGCGCTGGGCACCCATGCCGATGGCGCCCGCCACGTCCACGATGACCAGCAGGACGAACGCGGCGAAGTAGAAGCCGTAGGCGATGCGGAACCACACGCGCTGGTCGACGACCGCCACGCCCAGCATGAGGACCACGCCGACCACGAAGCGGATCATCTGCCGCGACGCCCAGGGGTCCCAGCTGCCGCCGGCGGCCGAATAGAGCGTGCCGAAGCCGATCGACGACACGACCGCGATCAGGAAGATCAGGCCGACATTGACCTGCCGGAGCTTCTCGACCGCGGTGCGGCTGTGGCGCGAGGCAAAGAGGGCGGTCTGCATGCTAGTGCATCTCGGTGTCGGGGGCGGGTCCCGCGGCCGCGGTCGCGGCATAGCGCTGGGCCAGCGGCAGCTTCGCCCGCTCGCGCTGCTGGGCCGCGATCAGGAGGTCGCGCGCGATGGGGGCGGCGTTCGCCGAGCCGCCGCCGCCATGCTCGATGACCACGGCGCAGGCATAGCGCGGGTTGTCGACCGGCGCGAACGCGATGAACAGCGCGTTGTCGCGGTCCTTCCACGGAACCTGGTCTTCTTTCTTGAGGCCGTGAAGACGCTCTTCTTCGGTGATGCGGCGGACCTGCGAGGTGCCGCTCTTCCCCGCCATGGCCATGGTCGGATCCATGATGCGGGCGCGGAACGCGGTGCCGCGCGGATCGTTCACGACGCCGCGCATGCCCCGCACCACGACCGCGAGATTCGCCTGCGAGATGCCGAGCGGCGGGAAGGTCACCGCCTCCCGGTTCTCGACGCGCGCGCCCTCGACCAGGTCCCGCGTCAGCCGCGGGGTCACGGCGAAGCCGCCATTGGCGATCCGCGCGCACATCATCGCGAGCTGGATGGGGGTGGCCAGGACGTAGCCCTGGCCGATGCCGGCGACGAGGTTCTCGCCTTGCTGCCAGGGGATGCCGGTGGCCGCGAATTTCCAGGCGCGGGTCGGGATGAGGCCGACGCGCTCGCCGGGCAGATCGACGCCGGTCTTCTGTCCCATGCCGAACCGGTGCGCCATGTCGGCGATCCGGTCGATGCCGATGCGCTTGGCCACCTCGTAGAAGTAAACGTCGCAGGAATTCTTGATCCCGTTGACCATGTCCATCGTGCCGTGGCCGCCTTTTTTCCAGCAGTGAAACTTGGCGTTGCCGAGAGACATGGAGCCCGGACAGAACACGCTGAAATCCGGCGTGATCATGCCGGACTCGAGCCCCGCCATCGCCACCACCGGCTTGAAGGTCGAGCCCGGCGCGTACTGGCCGGCCACCGCCTTGTCCGTGAGCGGCGCCCGCTCGTTGGTCA
The DNA here is from genome assembly GCA_035506575.1 of Alphaproteobacteria bacterium. GTDB lineage: Bacteria > Pseudomonadota > Alphaproteobacteria > CACIAM-22H2 > CACIAM-22H2 > DATJPD01. The sequence continues at coordinate 5,569 of DATJPD010000164.1, read as the reverse complement.
GGAGCTCGTGCCAGGTGGCGCTGGTGATTCCCTTGTTGAACTCGTTGGGATCGAAATTCGGCACCGAGGCCAGGACCAGGACCTCGCCCGTCAGGCAGTCCATGACGACGGCGGCCGCGCTCTCGTGCTGCGCCAGCTTCTGGTTGGCGAGGTTCTGCAGCTCGATGTCGAGCGTGAGGATCAGGTCGTTCCCGGGCTGGCCCGGCTGGCGCGCCAGCTCCCGGATCGGCCGGCCGAGCGCGTTCACCTCGATCTGGCTCGTCCCGGCGCGGCCGCGCAGGGCGAGATCGTACACGCGCTCCACGCCGTTGCGGCCGATGCGGAAGTCCGGCAGCTCGAGCAGCGGATCGCCAGTCAAATCCGCTTCGGACGGCGGGGCCACGTAGCCGATCACGTGCGCCACGTCGTCGCCGTCCGGGTAGTAGCGGCTGGAGCCGACGTCGATCATGACCCCCGGCAGGTCCGGCGTGTTCACGGCGATGCGCGCGACCTCGTCCCAGGTCAGGTTCTCCTTCACCGTCACCGGCAGGAACTTCCGCTTGCGGGCGACCTCGCGCAGGATGCGGCGGCGGTCGAAATCCTGGATCGGCACGATCTCCGACAGCGCATCCAGCGTCGCCGGCAGGCTGCCGGTCTGCTCGGGAATGATCACCACCCGGTAATTGAGCTGGTTGATCGCGATCTGCTGGCCGTAGCGGTCGAGGATGCGCCCGCGCGGCGGCGGCAGCAGGCGCAGGCTGATGCGGTTGTCGTCGGCGAGCACCTTGTAGCGGTCGCTCTCGACGACCTGCAGGTAATACATGCGCGCGATCAGGCTGCCGAACACGGCGAGCTGGCCGCCGGCGAGCAGGGCGGTGCGCCGGGTGAAGAGCCGCGTCCTGGCCGCGTCGTCTTTCTTCATGGCCATGGCGCGTGATCTCCTACACCGCCGGCAGGAAGGCGCGCTGCGCCCGCCCCATCAGGAGCGAGATCAGCGGATAGACCGCGAGCGTGAACGCATATTGCGCCACGACCACGGTCGGGTCGATCAGTCCGTGCCCGATGACCATGGCCAGCGCCACGACCAGGGCCTTGGCGCCCGCTGCCACCACCGCGAAGGCACACCACAGAAGCACGAAGGACAAGGCCCGGAAGAAGCGATGCTGCGTGATGACGGTCCAGTGGACCAGGAGCAGCACCAGCGAGCTCACGCCCAACGGCGTGCCCGTGAGGATATCGTCGAGCAGCCCGACGACGAACGCGCCCCAGGGCCGCAGCAGGTCCGGACGGTGCACGGTCCAGTAGAACACTGCCATCAGGACCAGATCGGGCGCGATCACCGCGTAGGCCGGCAGGCGCAGCGGCACCACCTTCACCAGCACGATGGCGAGGGTCAGAACCAGGGGAGCAGAGGCGCGGGCCCATCCGTCCAGACGCTGGATGAAAAGCGGCCGCATGGTGGACGTGCCGCGCGCGGTCAGTGCCCCGCCGCACGCCGGGCCGGCCGGGGCGCGCTGACGCTCAACGTGCCCGCCAGGCCGTAATCGACGAGGCGCACGTAGTCCAGGCGGTGGAACTCGACGAACGGCTTCACGCGCACGATGTTGTCGGTCACCGAACTCACCGTCCCCACGGCAAGCCCGGGCGGAAAGACGCCGCCATGTCCCGACGTGACCACCCGGTCGCCGACCTTCGGATGGGCGTCGGGCGTCAGGTAGAGAAGCTTCGGCTGGTCGGAGTTGTCGCCGGCCAGGATGGCGCGCGCCTGGCCGTTCTCGATCGTGACCGGCACCTCGCTGTTGAGGTCGGTGAGCAGCAGGATGCGCGCCGAATGCTCGCCCACCTCGCCGACGCGCCCGACCAGGCCCTCGCCGGTGAGTGCTGCCTGGCCCTTGGCGACGCCGTCATGGGCGCCCGCGGTGACGAGCACCGAGCGCACGAACATGCCGGCGGCATCGGAGACGACGCGCGCGGTCACGTAGCTCACAGGGGCGTCGGGAACCAGCCGCAGCATGTCGCGCAGGCTCGAATTGTCGGATTCGAGGCGCCGGGCGACACTCTCCCAGCGCAGGAGCCGCTCGTTCTCCTCGCGCAGCCGCACGTTGTCGGAGTAGACGTTCATGACGTCCGAGATGCGGTCGGTGAACTCGGCGACCGTCGCGATCGGGCGCGACAGCGCGTCGAGCACGGGCACGAATGCATCCATGACCACCGTGCGGACTTGCTCGACAATCGGTGTCTCGGCCTTGCCGAGGATCATCAGGCCCACCGAGAGCGCCACGAGCCCCAGGAACGTGAAGCGTTGCGCCAGCACCTTGAGAGGGGCGGCGATCCGCAGCACGGGTCCTGGACGTTTCATCGCTTCCCTCGCCAAGCCATCATGTGGTCCCCGTTTCTACGCCGGTCTCAGTACATGCTGATGAGCACGTTCCGCAGCGTGCGCATCTCCTCCAGGCAGCGCCCGGTTCCGAGTGCCACGCACGAGAGCGGATCGTCCGCCACCGAGACCGGCAGCCCGGTCGCATGGCGCAGGACATGATCGAGATTGCTGAGGAGCGCGCCGCCGCCGGTGAGCACGATGCCCTTGTCGACGATGTCGGCCGCGAGCTCGGGTGCGGTATGCTCGAGCGCCACCTTGACCGCCTCGACGATGGCGCTGACCGGCTCGGTCAGGCTCTCCGAGATCTGGCGCTCGCTGATCACGAGCTCCTTCGGCACGCCGTTCATCAGGTCGCGGCCCTTGATCTCCATCATGCGGCCCTCACCCTCGTCGGGCGGGCACGCCGAGCCGATCTCCTTCTTGATGCGCTCGGCCGAGGATTCGCCGACCAGGAGGTTATGGTTGCGGCGGATGTAGCCGATGATCGCTTCGTCCATCTTGTCGCCGCCGACGCGGACCGAGCGCGAATAGACGATGCCGCCCAGCGACAGCACCGCGACCTCCGTGGTGCCGCCGCCGATGTCGACGACCATCGAGCCGGTGGGCTCGGTCACGGGCAGGCCGGCACCGATCGCCGCCGCCATCGGCTCCTCGATCAGGAACACGCGCCGGGCACCCGCACTCTCCGCCGATTCCTGGATGGCGCGGCGCTCGACCGCGGTCGAGCCCGAGGGCACGCAGACGATCACCTGCGGGCTCGCGAAGCTGCGGCGGTTGTGCACCTTGCGGATGAAGTGCTTGATCATCTCCTCGGCGACTTCGAAATCGGCGATGACGCCGTCGCGCAAGGGACGGATCGCCTGGATGTTGCCCGGTGTTCGCCCGAGCATCATCTTGGCCTCGTCGCCCACGGCGAGGACCTGCTTCTTGCCCTTCACTTCGGCGATGGCGACCACCGAGGGCTCGTTGAGGACGATACCGCGGCCTTTCACATAGACGAGCGTATTGGCGGTCCCGAGATCGATCGCCATGTCCGCCGACAGCATGCCGAGAATTCGCGAGAACATTTACTTTCTTATTGCTCCTGACCTGATCCGTTGCACATGCGCAAGCTGCTGCGAGCAGCATCTCCGCGTGACGGCCCCCGCCGCGACAGCCGTCAGCCTGCCGGGCGAGCCCGATTCGATCTTTCCATGCGAGCGCGGCGAACCTATGCCGAGAACGCACCTTTCGCCACGGTTTTTGACGCCGCAGCCCCGCTTTTCCCACCGTTCCCGCGCGATGCCTCGGCCGCCGGTCCTTCCGGCGCCGTGCGCAGCCGCTTCGTGAACAGCCGGTTGAGCGCATTGATGTAGGCCCGGGCCGAGGCGACAAGGGTATCCGCATCGGTTCCGAGGCCGTTGACCGTCTTGCCGTCTTCTTCGAGACGGACCGTGACTTCCGCCTGGGCATCGGTGCCCGCTGTCACGGCGTGGACCTGGTAGAGCTGCAGCTTGGCCGCGTGTGGCACCAGCTTCTGGATGGCGTTGAAGGTCGCATCGACCGGGCCCGCGCCGCGCGACTGGACGTCCTTGACCTCGCCGTCGATCTCGAGCTCGAGGTCGGCGAGCTGCGGGCCCTTGGACCCCGCGACCACCTGGAGCGAGACGAACTTCACACGGTCATTCACGCTGCCGACGGTGTCGTCGACGAGCGCGATGATGTCCTCGTCGAAGACGTCCTTCTTGCGGTCGGCCAGGTCCTTGAAGCGCCGGAAGGCGTCCTCGGCCGCGTTCTCGCCGAGCTGGAAGCCGAGCTCCTTGAGCTTCTCCTTGAACGCGTGCCGGCCGGAATGCTTGCCCATGACCAGGGTCGAGCGGTGCAGGCCCACCGATTCCGGCGTCATGATCTCGTAGGTCTGCGCGTTCTTGAGCATGCCGTCCTGGTGAATGCCCGATTCATGCGCGAACGCGTTGGCGCCCACGATCGCCTTGTTCGGCTGCACGGCAAAGCCGGTGATCGCCGAGACGAGGCGCGAGGCCTTCATGATCTGGTCGGTCTGGATGGCGGTTGCGTATGGCAGGAGGTCGTGGCGCGTGCGCAGCGCCATGACGATCTCCTCGAGGGCCGCGTTGCCGGCACGCTCGCCGATTCCGTTGATCGTGCATTCGACCTGGCGGGCGCCGGCGGCAATCGCCGCCAGGGAATTTGCGACCGCGAGGCCGAGATCGTTGTGGCAGTGCACCGAGACCACCGCTTGGTCGATGTTCGGCACGCGGTTGCGCAGCATCGCAATCAGGGCGCCGAACTCGGACGGCACCGCGTAGCCGACCGTGTCGGGGATGTTGATCGTGCGGGCCCCGGCCTTGATGGCGCTTTCGACGCAGCGGCACAGGAAGTCGTGCTCGGTGCGGCTGCCGTCCTCGGGGCTCCATTCGACGTCGTCGCACAAATTGCGCGCGTGCGTGACCGCGTCGATGATCGCCTGGTGGACCTCGGCCGGCTCCATCTGCAGCTTGTATTTCATGTGCAGCGGGCTGGTCGAAAGAAACGTGTGGATGCGCGGCCGCTTGGCCTCCTTCAGCGCCTCCCAGGCGCGGTCGATGTCCTTGCGGCCGGCGCGCGCCAGGCCGCACACGGTCGAATTCTTCACGGTGCGCGCCACCTCGCGCACGGCTTCGAAGTCGCCGTTGGAGGCGATCGGGAAGCCGGCCTCGATGATGTCGACCCCCATCTCCTCGAGCACCTTGGCGACGCGCAGCTTCTCGTCGAGATTCATCGAGCAGCCGGGCGATTGTTCGCCGTCGCGCAACGTGGTGTCGAAGATGCGGACGCGGTTCGCGTCGGCGGGCGGTTTGGACGTCGTGTTGGAAGTCATGATGGCGGTTCTCTCGGAAGGGATGTGCTCTTGGTGCGTCGCTCAGCCCCGGACGAGCCTTCCTCGAGATCGAGGAATGGATCGGCTCAGATCCGGGCGCTGCTAAGTCGAGCGATCGCGCTCCCCTCCGCCCCCATGCAGCCGGTCATGAGCGGGCATCGGCGGTAAAACGCAACCGTGACAGTCGCGTTCCCAATCTCGTCACGATGCCGTGTCATTGTGGCCACGTCGTTTCGTCCTGTGCTCGCCAGTGGACGAATCTGCCGAGACTCTTGCGCGCCGGCCCCTGCCGCTGCGCCATCACCCGTCCTGTTAATATTTTAAAAGAAATATAGTTAACTAATTACTTCTAC
>DATJPD010000163.1:0-36190 GCA_035506575.1 Alphaproteobacteria bacterium | reverse complement strand
CTCCTCGCCTACAGCCGGCTTTCCCGCACCGACATGGCGCTCGGGCCCGTTCCGCTCGAGGACACCGTCGACACGATCCTCTCGCGCATGCAGGGCGTGATCGGCGAGCGCAAGGCGGCGGTCACGGTCGAACGGCCGCTGCCCGTGGTGCGCGCCCACCGCGCCACCCTGCAGCAATGCCTGATCAACCTCGTCAACAACGCGCTGAAGTTCACCGCACCCGGGGCGGCACCCGAGATCCGCATCCGCGCCGAGACGCGCGACGGGCGCGTGCGTTGCTGGATCGAAGACCGCGGCATCGGCGTGGCGCCCGAGCATCACGAGCGGATCTTCCGCGTCTTCGAGCGCCTGCACGGGTCCGAGACCTATCCCGGCACGGGCATCGGGCTTGCCATCGTCAAGAAAGGTGCCGAGCGGATGGACGGCCAGGTCGGCGTCGAGTCCGCCGCCGGTCAGGGCAGCCGCTTCTGGTTCGAGTTGCGTGAAGGGAACGCCGCAGCATGATGGCCAGCGATTTCACGATTCTCCTGGTCGAAGACAATCCGGACGACGTGCTGCTCATCCAGCGCGCCTTCCGCAAGGCCAATCTCGTCAATCCGATCTCGGTGGTCGACGACGGCGAAAAGGCCATCGCCTATCTCTCCGGGAGCGGCGAGTACGCCGACCGGTCCCGCTATCCCGTCCCGGTGCTGGTGCTGCTCGACCTCAAGCTGCCGCGCAAGTCCGGCCACGAGGTGCTGTCCTGGATCAAGCAGCACCCCGCTCTCAAACGGCTGCCGGTGGTCGTGCTCACCTCGTCGACCGAGACCGTCGACGTCAACCAGGCCTACGACCACGGCGCCAACTCCTATCTCGTGAAACCGGTCGGCTTCGACGACCTGTTCGCGATGGTCAAGACCTTGCAGCCGTACTGGATGATCCTCAACCAGAAGCCGGACATGGAAGGCCAGTGACCATGGCTCTGCGCGCCGTGCTGATCGACGACAATCCCGACGACCGCGCGCTGGTGCTGCGCGAGCTCGAGCACGAATTCGCCGATCTGGCGGTCGAGCACGTGCTGGACGCGCGCGGCTTCGCGGGCCTGCTCGACCGCGGCGGCTTCGACCTCGTGGTCACCGACTACCAGCTGCGCTGGGGCGACGGCCTGACCGTGCTCAAAGAGATCAAGCGCCGCTATCCCGACGTGGCAGTGATCATGTTCACGGGCACCGGCAGCGAGGAGGTCGCGGTGGAGGCGATGCGCGCCGGCGTCGACGAATACGTGATCAAGACGCCGCAGCGCCTGGCCCTGCTGCGCCTCGCGGCGCGCTCGGCGATCGGCAAGGCGCACAACCGCGCCGCCCTGGCGGCGGCCGAAAGCCGGCACCGCGAGCTGTTCGAGACGGTGCCGGTGGGGCTCTACCGGGTCGAGCCCCAGGCGGGGCTCTGCGACGTCAACCCGGCGTTCCGGCTCATGTTCGGAATCGCCGACGGCGAGGACATCTCCGCGGCCTCGGTGCAGGCGCTGTTCTTCCCGCCCGGCTTCGATCGCAAGGACTGGATCGCCAGCCTGCGGGCGGGAACGGTCGTCAACCGGCAGCGCGAAGTCTGGCACAGCTCCGGCGAGACCTTCTGGATCGAGGAAAGCGTGCGCGCGGTCGCCGATGCGCGCGGACGCGTCGTCGCCTATGACGGCGTCTGCCTGGACGTCACGGCCAGGCGCGAAGCCGATCTCCTGCTGCGCGCGGCCAAGGACGAGGCGGAGATCGCCGCCCGCACGAAAACCGCATTCCTGTCGATGATGAGCCACGAGCTGCGCACGCCGCTCAACGCCGTCATCGGCTTCGCCGAGATGCTGCAGATGCAGATGCTGGGGCCGCTCGGAAGCCCGCGCTACTCCGAATACGTGCGCGACATCCACGGCAGCGCCTCGCATCTGCTGTCGCTGGTGAACGACCTGCTCGACGTCACCAGCATCGAGAGCGGCCGGCGCGAGCTGCACGAGGAGCTGGTGTCGATCGCCCGCGTGGTCGACGACGTGCTGAAGATCATCCAGGCCACGGCGGCGCGAGAGCAGCTGACGATCACAACCCGCCTGGCACCCGACCTGCCGGATGTGCGCGCGGATCCGCTGGCATTGCGCCAGGTGCTGCTCAATCTTCTGTCGAACGCGGTCAAGTTCACCCGCGCCTCAGGCCGCATCGACGTCACCGCCGACGTGGATGGCGACGGCCGCCTCATGATCGGCGTGCGCGACACCGGCACCGGAATGGCGCCGCAGGACATCCCCAAGATCCTGTCGGGCATATCGCGCACCGCCAATCCGTACGTGCGCAGCCGGCAGGGTGCCGGACTCGGGCTGCCGATCACCAAATCGCTGGTCGAGCTGCACGGCGGCCGGCTGTCGATCGACAGTCAGCCCGGCACGGGCACCAACGTTCAGGTCGTTCTTCCCGCCGACCGGGTGATGAGCGCCACGCGGCACTGATCCGGCCGGGGGCAAGGGAAGTTTTTAAGTGCACGCCACCGGAAGGGGATGACGCGATCAGAGCCATCGCGTCACTTGTCGCCGGGCTTGCGCCCCATGCCGGCGCCCATCTGGCCCCAGAACATCTTCTGGAGCTGCTCGAGGCCTTCGAGCGAAACGGGCAGCCAGGTCTTCAGCATCGTTTCCGGGTCCATGGACTTGACGGTCTGCTCCATCCGCTTCTGGACCTCGGTCATCATCGACTCCTGGAACTGCCGGACGTCCGGCAGGCCGAAAAAGGCGCGCGCCTCATCGGGCGTGCAGTCGATGTTGACCGTGACTTTCATGTGAGCAGGGTAACGCAACACGCAGTTGTCCACCAGCGCCGACGCGCCTAAGTTGACCAAACACCCGTGCGCTGCGTCGCCGGCTTTCAGGCCGGCGACCGGTGCTGTGGGAAATTGGAGTTCCCGTCATGGCCGTCGCCTCGACGTTTCCGGCTGCCAACCTGCTCGGCCGCGAGACCAGCCCTTACCTCCTGCAGCACGCGCACAATCCCGTGCATTGGCGCTCGTGGGGCGAAGCGGCCTTCGCCGAAGCCAAGGCGCGCAACGTGCCGATCCTGCTCTCGGTGGGCTATGCCGCCTGCCACTGGTGCCACGTCATGGCGCACGAGAGCTTCGAGGACGACGAGACCGCGTCGGTGATGAACGAGCTGTTCGTCAACGTGAAGGTCGACCGCGAGGAGCGGCCCGACGTCGACCAGATCTACATGAACGCGCTGCACCTGATGGGCGAGCAGGGCGGCTGGCCTCTGACGATGTTCCTGACGCCCGACGGCCGCCCGTTCTGGGGCGGCACCTATTTTCCGGTCGAATCGCGCTACGGCCGGCCGGGCTTCAAGGACGTGCTGCGCTCGATCTCGGCCGCCTGGACCGACAAGCGCGACCAAGTCGACCAGAACGTCGGCACGCTGGTCGAAGCCCTGCAGGCGCGCGAGAAATCATCGCCCGGCGGGCGGGTCGAGCGGCCCGTCCTTGACCGCATCGCCAAGCACTTCGCGGGCATGTTCGATCCGGTCCATGGCGGGCTGAAGGGCGCTCCCAAATTCCCGCAAAGCTCGATTCTCGAGCTGTTGTGGCGGGCCTATGTCAGGGCCGGCCGCAGTCCCGATGTGACCGCGTTGCGCGATGCCGTCGTGGTGACGCTCGACCGCATGTGCCAGGGCGGCATCTACGACCATCTGGGCGGCGGCTTCGCCCGCTACTCGACCGACGCCGTGTGGCTGGTGCCGCACTTCGAGAAGATGCTCTACGACAACGCGCAGCTGATCGAGCTGCTGGCGCTGGTCTGGCAGGAGACGAAAAGCCCGCTGTATGAGGCGCGCGTCGCCGAGACCGTGGGGTGGCTCAAGCGCGAGATGATGGCCGAAGGCGGATGCTTCGCCGCCACGCTCGATGCCGATTCCGAAGGCGAGGAAGGCAAATTCTACGTCTGGACCGAGGCCGAGATCGCCGGCCTGCTCGGCGCCGATGCGGCGTTCTTCAAGGAGGCGTACGACGTACACCCCGGCGGCAACTGGGAAGAGCACACGATCCTCAACCGCTCGAAGAAGATGCTGCTGGGCGATGCGGCGCACGAGGCGCGCCTCGCCAAGTGCCGCAAGGTCCTGTTCGACGCGCGCGCCAAGCGGATACCGCCCGGCCGCGACGACAAGGTGCTCGCCGACTGGAACGGCCTGATGATCGCGGCCCTCGCGCGCGCCGGCTTCGTCTTCGGGCACGCGGACTGGGTGGCGCTCGCGGGCCAGGCGCTCGCCGGCGTGCTCACGCACCTGCGCGCCCCCGCGGGCGAGCGCGACGCGGGGCGTCTGCGCCACAGCTTCCGCCAGGGCCGCGCGCAGCACACCGCCATGCTCGACGATTACGCGAACATGGCCCGCGCCGCGACCGTGCTCTACGAGGTGACCGGTGCCGGCATCCATCTGGAGCAGGCCGAGCAGCTCGTGGCCGATGCCGACCGCTGGTACTGGGACCAGGCCGGCGGCGGCTATTTCTTCACGGCCTCCGACGCGAGCACCCTGATCACCCGCACGAAGACCGCGCACGACGCGGCCACGCCGTCGGGCAACGGCGTGATGGCCGAGACCCTGGCGCGGCTCCACGCGCTGACCGGCAAGAGCGCTTATCGCGACCGCGCCGAGGCGGTGGTCGGCGCGTTCTCGGGCGAGCTCGCGCAGAACTTCTTTCCGCTGTCGACATTGCTGAACGCGGCCGACTTCATGGCAAAGCCGCTGCAGATCGCGGTGGTGGGGCGCGCGGGAGAGGCGGCCACCGACGGCCTGCTGCGCGCACTCGCCGTCACGGCCTCGCTGCCCAATCTGGTCCTGCAGATCGTCCCGCCCGGCGCCGATCTGCCGCCCTCGCACCCGGCGCACGCCAAAGGCGCGCTCGGCGGCAAGCCCACGGTCTATGTCTGCGAGGGGCCGGTGTGCTCGGCGCCGCTCACCGACCCGGTGGCGCTGGCCGAGGATTTGAAGGCGCGCTAGGTTGGCGACAGACGGGGATCACCCCGCGGCGGGCCCGGCACGACGGAGGAGCGAGCGATGGCGCAAACGACGGTGAAGGCCAATGGCGGCACGTTCGAGGCGTATGTCGCGAAAGCAAAGGCGGCGCCCGCCCCCGGGCTGCTGCTGATCCAGGAGATTTTCGGCGTCAATCAGACGATGCGGCAGCTGGCCGATGACCTGTCGCTGCTCGGCTACACGGTCGTCTGTCCGGACATCTTCTGGCGCATCCAGCCGGGCATCCAGCTCAATACCTATTCGCCGGACGAATGGAAGCAGGCGTTCGGCCTGTTCCAGAAATTCGACGCCGACAAAGGGGTCGAAGACCTCAAGGCGACGCTCGCGCATATGCGCCAGATGCCGGAGATCGCGGGCAAGAAGGTCGGCACGGTCGGTTACTGCCTGGGCGGCAAGCTCGCCTACCTGATGGCGGCCCGCTCGAACGCGGATTGCAACGTCAGCTACTACGGGGTCGGCATCCAGGACCTGCTCGGCGAGGCCAAGAACATCAAGAAGCCCTATCTCATGCACATCGCCGGCAAGGACCAGTTCGTGCCGCCGGAGGCGCAAGCGAAGATCCAGGCCGGCCTCAAGGGCAACAGCCTGGTCACGGTGCATCTCTATCCGGAGCAGGACCATGCCTTCGCACGCGTGGGCGGCGATCATTACGACAAGGACGCGGCGGCGACGGCGAACGACCGCACCGCGGCGTTCCTCAAGCAGCATCTCAGCAACTAAAAATCACGAGGACACCGATGACCAAAGCGATCCGCATCCATAAGCACGGCGGCCCCGAAGTGATGCAGTGGGAGGACATCGAGGTGCCCGCCCCAGGCCCCGGCCAGGCGCGCATCCGCCACACCGCCGTCGGGCTCAACTTCGTCGACACCTACAACCGCAGCGGCCTCTACCCGCAGCAGATGCCGCTGATCGTGGGCGGCGAGGGTGCGGGCGTGGTCGTCGCGGTCGGCCCGGGCGTGACCGACCTCAAGGCCGGCGACCGCATCGCCTATGGGGCGGCACCGATCGGCTCGTATTGCGAGGAGCGCATCATCCCGGCCGACCGGCTGGTGAAGATCCCCGAGGGCATCACCGACCAGCAGGCCGCCTCGATGATGCTGAAGGGCCTGACCACGCAGTACCTGATCCGCAGCACGTACCGTGTGAAGGCCGGCGACACGATCCTGTTCCACGCGGCGGCCGGCGGCGTGGGCCTCATCCTCGGCCAGTGGGCGAAGCACCTCGGTGCGACGGTGATCGGCACGGTCGGCGATGCCGACAAGGCCAAGCTCGCCAAAGCGCACGGCTACGATCACGTGATCAATTATCGCGAGCAGAACTTCGTCGACGAGGTGAAGAAGATCGCCAAAGGGGGCCTGCCCGTCGTGTACGACGGCGTCGGCAAGGACACCTGGGACGGCTCGCTCAACTGCCTGCAGCCGCGCGGCCTCATGGTGAGCTTCGGCAATGCCTCGGGCGCGGTGCCGCCGGTCAATCTCGGCATCCTCGCGACCAAGGGCTCGCTCTACGTGACCCGCCCCACGCTCGGCAGCTATGTGGCCAAGCGCGAGGAACTCGTCGCCAATGCCAACGAACTCTTCGACGTGGTCAAGAAGGGCATCGTGAAGATCGAGGTCAACCAGACCTACCCGCTGAAGGACGCCGCCAGGGCCCATCGCGATCTCGAATCGCGCAAGACCACCGGCTCGACGGTGCTGCTGCCCTAAGCCGCACCCGACCGGCACGCGAATGGCCTCGCCTGGAAACGGGCGGGGCCGTTTTGCATTGAAAGACCAGGTGCGGGCTAGTCGTCGCCCTGGCTGGATCCCGCGCCTTGCGCCGCGTAGAAGGGATCGAGGCTGGGCCGGCTGAAGCGCTGGCCGAAGGTGTGGCGGGTGATCGCCGCCGCCTGGTCCGCCAGCACGTCGTAGTGGCGGGCGACGTTCAACAGGCCGTCCCGGACATCCCCGAACTGATTGGAATCCGCCATGCCGCGGAGGCGCGCCGCTTCGCGGCGATAGAAATCGACTGGTTCCAGATTCGTTGGCATCGCGACCGGCACTCCCCGAAGCCAAAGCGGGTCCTGATTGTTACGCATTTGAGGCATGGCGCCGTTCCGGTCAATCCGTAGAAACCCTGAGATGAATCACGGGGATACCGGGGATAGCCGCGATCCTCAAGGCTGCGGTGCCGCAGCGGCGGAATATCCGGCCCCGCCCGGCGGTCTGCCAATAGTCCTTCACCTTTGGTCGGTACGGATCGTTAAATTGCGTGGAAAATGCGAGTAATTCCAGGGGGAAAGCGGCGTCCTTCAACAGTTCCTTTACCACTTCCTTTTACATTCCTTACCGAAGAACAAGGTCGTCCTTAGCAAGACTTGGGGAGCGGGTTATGTCGCGTCTATTGTCGCGCATCAGCGTCAAGCGTCAGATCGGCCTGATTGCCGCGATCGGCGTGCTCGGGGTGCTGGCGCTGGGCGCCGGGTATGTCTTCTCGAACGTCCAGATCGGCCGCATGCAGGCGCAGATCGAGAGCGCGCGGACCGCCGACAACCTTCTGACCGAGATGGAGCGCGGCCTGTTCACCGCACGCCAGTTTGAGAGCGATTTCCTGCTTCACCACACCGACGCCGACATTGCCCAGCACGCGGCGGCGATCAAGGCGCTGACCGAGAAGGCCGACCTTCTGGCACTCAGCCTCGACGATGCCGACCTCAACGCCAAGGCCGAGGCGCTGAGCCCGGCGCTCAAGGCGTACGGCGCCGGGTTCGCGAAGGTGGGCGCCACCCAGCGCACCCTCGGCCTCGACTGGAGCAGCGGCCTGATCGGCACGATGCGCAAATCCGCCGACGAGGTCGGCAAGGAGCTCGATGCGCATGACGAGTTGCGCCTGCAGAACATCCTCTTGACGATGCGCCAGCACGAGAAGGACTTCATCGCCCAGCTCGACCCGAAATACGCCGACGACATGAAGTCGGCGATGGAGGATTTCACCGAGCTGCTGCCGATCGCCAAGATCTCGCCCCAGATGCGCGAGGGCATCTCGACCAAGATGGGGGCGTACCAGAAGGACTTCTTCGCGATGGTCAAAGGCGCCCTCGAGGTCCAGGCCGATCTGAAGGTCCTCGACAAAGCCTATGCCGGCATCCAGGCCACGCTGCCGGTGATCGACACGGCCGTGCGCGACGCCGACCACGCGGCCAATTTGCGCATGCTGTCGCTGCAGAAGACCATGTCGTATGTGATGTATGCCACCATGCTGGCCGCGGTGCTCGTCGTCGCGGGCCTCAGCTTCACGGTCGGCCGCGGCGTCAGCATGCCGATCATCGGCATGACCAAGGCGATGACGACGCTCGCCGGCGGCAATACCGGCACCGAAATCCCCGGCATCGGCCGCGGCGACGAAATCGGGCGCATGGCGGACGCGGTGCAGGTGTTCAAGGACAACATGATCCGCGCCGATCAGCTCGCGGCCGAGCAAAAGACGGCCCAGGAACGTCGGGAAACCCGCCAGCAACGCGTCGAAGGTGCCATCAAGGGATTCGATCAGTCGATCAACGGCCTGCTCCAGAGCCTCTCCGCGGCGGCCACCCAGCTCCAGTCGACGGCCAGTGCCATGTCGGCCACCGCCGAGACGACGACACAGCGCGCGGCCGCAGCGGCAGCCGCCTCCGACCATGCCTCGCAGAACGTCCAGACGGTGGCAGGTGCCGCCGAGGAGCTCACTGCCTCCATCAACGAGATCAGCCGGCAGGTCGCGGAGTCCACCCAGATCGCCGGCAAAGCCGTGCAGGACGCGAACGACACCAATACCCAGATGCAGAACCTTGCCGTGACGGCCCAGAAGATCGGCGACGTGGTGAAACTCATCAACGACATCGCCGGGCAGACCAATCTCCTGGCGCTCAACGCCACGATCGAGGCGGCGCGCGCGGGCGAGGCCGGAAAAGGCTTCGCGGTCGTCGCCTCCGAGGTCAAATCGCTGGCCACCCAGACCGCCAAGGCGACGGACGACATCTCGGCACAGGTCAAGTCGATCCAGGGGGCCACCGCCGATTCCGTACGCGCCATCGAAGGCATCACCGGCACCATCGGGCGTATCAACGAGATCGCGACGACGGTCGCCTCGGCGGTCGAAGAGCAGGGGGCCGCGACCAAGGAGATCGCGCGCAACGTCCAGCAAGCCTCGGCCGGCACGAGCGAAGTCTCGTCGAACATCGGTGCGGTCACCCAGGCCGCGGGCCAGACCAGCTCGGCCGCAGCCCAGGTCCAGGCCGCCGCCGCCAGCCTGGCCGCCCAGGGAGACAAGCTGCGCGCCGAGGTCGACAAGTTCCTATCCGACCTGCGCGCCGCATGAACATACGGCCGTATTAATCGCGATTTTACTATTTTACCGCAGATTTACGCCGCAAACAGGCCAAGCCACGCCGTATCGCCCGGCGGTTTCAGGGCCGGCGCGTCTGGGGAGGGTTTTATGAAGTTCGGCGTAGCGGCCCGGGTCGGGGCTTGGCGTCCAAATCTCCGCCACAAGATTTGGTTCGGCCTTCTGTGCGTGCTGGCGAGCCTGGTGGCCGTGGGCGGGCTGAACTATGTCGGCTTCGGCCGCGTGACCCGCCAGATGGACGCGTATACCGCCGCCGTCACCATCGTCGATGCGACGAGCAAGATCGACCGCGCCACCCTCGACCTGCAGCTGCGCGTGCGTGAATTCGTCCAGAGCGGAAACGGCGCCGACACGCTGGACGCGACCGCGCGGAGCATTCCGGGCATCCTGGCCGACGCCGAGCAGGCGGTGGACACCGCCGATCAGCGCGACATCCTCGCCGCCATGCGGCGCGGCATCGACGTCTACCTCGCGACCATCCCGAAGGTGGTCGCCTTGCGCAACGAGCGCGCGCAGCTGGTGAAGGACGTGGTCGGGCCCAAGGGCGATGCGCTGCAGATCATGCTGCGCTCCTTCGCGGCCTCGGCGGGCGACGCGGGCAACGCCACGGGTGCTGCAGACGCAGGCGCCGACGGCGCGCCCAAGGGCAACCCGATGCTCAAATATGCCGCCAAGCAGGCGAACGATGTGCTGAACAAGGTCGTCGCGTTCCAGTTCAAGATCGGCCAGCTGGTCAATGAGCGGGACGACAGCCTGTGGGAGCAGACAGGCTTTCTCACCGACGACATCAAGAACACGTTCATCGGCATGGGCGCCATGACCCAGAACGGTCCGCTCGCCAACGACTACAAGGAGCTCCTCGCCGCGGCCAACCTCTACATGGAACAGTCCAAGCAGGCGGCGAACGACAACCGCGAGCTCCGGCAGCTCGTCGACGGCCCGATGGCAGAGGCCGGCCGCACCATCGCCGACAATGCGGCGAAGCTGCGCAAAGAGGGCCTGGCCGAGCGAACCACCGTCGCCGAACATACGGCGGCGTTCACCGCCTGGTCGTCGAAGCTCAGTCTCGGGCTGTGCCTGGGCGGGCTGCTGTTCGGCCTGATCGTCGCGTGGCTCATGGGCCGCAGCTTCGTCCGGCCGATCGTCGCCATGACCATCGCCATGGAAAAGCTCGCCGGCGGCGACAAGACGATCGCGGTCCCGGCGGTCGGGCGCGGCGACGAAATCGGCCGCATGGCGGCCGCGGTCCAGGTGTTCAAGGACAACGCCCTCAAGGTGGAGCAATTGCAGGCCGAGCAGGAGGCCGAACGCGAGCGGGCGTCCGCCGACCGGCGGACGGCACGGATGAAACTCGCCGAGAAATTCGAGGCCGCCGTGCGTGCGGTCGTAACCTCGGTTTCAAAGTCCGCCGTGTCGATGGAGGATAACGCGAAGACCTTCTCCGCGACCGCCACGCGCGCGCAGGCTCAGGCGAAAGCCGTCGCCAAGGCCTCGGACGAGGCATCGGGCAACGTCCAGACGGTGGCCTCCGCGGCCGAAGAATTGTCCGCCTCGATCCGCGAGATCGGCCAGCAGGTCGCCCATTCGACGAAGATCTCCGAGCGCGCGGTCACCGAGGTCGGCCACACCGACACCACCGTCCAGGGCCTCGCGGCGGCCGCACAGAAGATCGGCGACGTGGTGAAGCTCATCAACGACATCGCCGGGCAGACAAATCTCCTGGCGCTCAATGCCACGATCGAGGCCGCGCGCGCGGGCGAGGCCGGCAAGGGGTTTGCCGTCGTCGCCTCGGAAGTGAAAAGCCTCGCCACCCAAACCGCCAAGGCGACCGAGGATATCGCCCAGCAGGTCGCCGCGATCCAGACCGCCACCGACGCGTCGGTGCAGGCGATCCAGGAGATCGGACGGACGATCGGCGAGATCAACCAGATCGCCACCACCATCGCATCCGCCGTGGAAGAGCAGGACGCCGCGACCAAGGAAATCGCGCGCAGCGTGCAGCAGGCCTCGCGCGGCACCGGCGAAGTGTCGGCAAACATCGCCGGTGTGAGCCAGGCCGCCGGTGACACCGGTGCGGCCGCCGCCCAGGTCCAGGCCGCCGCGGCGGACCTCGCGGTCCAAGGCGACCGGCTGCGCACCGAAGTCGACAAGTTCCTGTCCGAGCTGCGCGTCGCGTAACGCCGCAGCGTTCCCTTCGTTAAGCCGCGCTAACCAACGCGGTTTACGGTCCCTTCAGACAGGCGCGCGACACTGCGCCGCGTCGGGGCTCGCGTCTAACCCCGCGCGCCGGCGAGCGGACCAGCGACAGCACCACTCGCAGCACCGATCGACGGGCCGCCCGGATCTCCCGGGCGGCCCGTACCAATCGCCGCCGGCTCACGATTCCCTAACAAGCCGCAGGCTGCCCCTCCGGGGCCATACAGCGGCCGTTCAGCCTCCGGTAATTTTTCTGCCGCATGGTGACGACGCTGATTGCCGATGCAAGTCCTGCCAGGACGCTTCCTCTGACCCGAACCCCGAGCCGCCCCACGCCGATGCCAGACGATTCCTCCCCGCCGCGCCCTCAGCCGCGCATCCGCTCAGCCCGGGCGCTTGCCACACGACTCGAGCAGCTCGCCCGCGCGTTGGCGAGCCAGGCGCTTGCCCATGGCCTGAATTCCGCGCAGTGGACGGCCCTTCGCTATCTCGCAACCGCCGACGAGCAGGCCTGCCATGTGGGCGCGTTTGCCGCGTTCCACCTGACGACCGCCAGCAGCGCCTCTCAGACCCTGTCGGCGCTCGTCCGCAAGGGCCTGGTCGCCAAGCGGCCCGGCGGCGATGCGCGCCGGCGCGCCCTGTCCCTGACCGACGCCGGCCGGCAGATGCTGGCGCGCGACCCCTTTGGCACGATGCTCGCCCGGCTCGACAGCCTGTCGGACCATCAGTTCGACGCGCTGGCCGACGCCCTCGATTTTCTCACGGGCCTCACCCCGGCCCGGCGATGATCAAACCGTGACGGGGGCCCCGGCCGCGCCGGTCTGAGTGCGGCCACAGTTTTGCCCGTGGATCGGAGCGCAGGGCCGGCCCACAGTACGACCCGGCGCGCTATTCGCTGGCGCCCGGTCATGCCGGACGCCCCTATGGCCGCCACCCGACAGACCGCCCGCTTTCCCCGCTGGCGGTCTGTCCCATTTTGCGGGACGGCGGCGGGCTAAGCATCCATTTGAACACCGCCCCCCGGGCCGCCTGTTTCATTTGAGCTGACCGACTGACCAGACTGCGGTCCTTACGGCCCTGCGTCGGCTAGAAGACACTGAACGTAAACATCCATTAGTTGCCGCGTGTTTAGGTAGTTCTACGTAGTCGCGCCTGGTTTTAAGACTCGGGTAACGCGCGCGACTTAGAACCATTTTCACTCACTCGCGCCAGCCATCTCCCGCGTGGCTTCGCATCTGTCGCAATCAACCCAAGGGAATGCCTTTATGCTCAGCAACCTCAAGATCACCAGCCGGCTCTTGATCGGCTTCGGCCTGCTCGTTCTAGCGATCGCGGGACTTGGCAGCTATTCGATCTATTCCGCCCAAGACACCAGCACCATCCTCGAGCGCGTCGTGCGCCTCAAGACCGACGAGGCCCTCAACGAGCGCGTGCTCAAGCGCGTCGACGAAGGCCGCGTCGCGATGTGGAAGGCGCTGGCGACCGAAGATCAGTCGAATTGGGACAAGGCTGCCGCCTCGTTCAAAATCGCGAGTGACCGCCTCGCCGAGCTGCAAGCCGGGACCTTCAACCCCCAGCGCCTCGCCGCGGTCAAGGAGTTGCGCACGCTGCTCCAGACCTATCAAGACAGAGCCGCCGTGCTGAAGAGCTTCCGCGGCAAGAACGTTGCCCTCGACACGGCCGAAGGCAAGGCCGCGATGGCCGGCACGAGCGAGATCTCGGCCAAGATCGACAGCGTCGCTGACCCGCTCGCGGTGAGCTACGAAGGAGCCGCGAAAGAAGCCGCCAACTCGGCCGTCGAATCCCTCGCATTCAGCATCAAGATCGCGATCGTCATCGGCACGCTCAGTGTCCTTCTTGGCATCGTGCTGTCGTGGCTCGTCTCGCGCAGCATCAGCCTCCCGATCAAGGCCATGACGGCCGCGATGGGCACGCTCGCCGGCGGCAACACGTCGATCGAGATCCCGGCCGCCGGCCAGAAGGACGAGATCGGCGACATGGCCAAGGCGGTCAAAGTCTTCAAAGACAACATGATCGAGGCCGACCGCCTGCGCGCCGACCAAGAGCAGGCGAAGGCGCGTGCCGAGGCGGAAAAACGCGCGGCCATGAACAAGATGGCCGATGAGTTCGAATCGAGCGTCAAAGGCATCGTCCAGATGGTGTCTTCGGCCTCGACCGAGCTGCAGACCACCGCGCAGTCGATGTCGGCCACGGCCGAGGAGACGAGCCGCCAGTCGACGGCCGTCGCCGCGGCCTCCGAGCAGGCAACGACCAACGTCCAGACGGTGGCGAGTGCGGCCGAGGAGCTGTCCTCGTCGATCGCCGAGATCAGCCGCCAGGTGGCCGAATCGACGCGCATCGCCGGACAGGCGGTCGCCGATGCGGACAACACCAACGCGCAGGTGCAGGCGCTTGCGGAAGCGGCGCAGAAGATCGGCGATGTGGTGAAGCTGATCAACGACATCGCCGGCCAAACCAACCTGCTGGCGCTCAACGCCACCATCGAGGCGGCGCGAGCCGGCGAAGCCGGCAAGGGCTTCGCCGTCGTGGCCTCCGAAGTGAAAAGCCTCGCCACCCAGACCGCCAAAGCGACCGAGGACATCTCGGCTCAGATCAAGTCGATCCAGGGGGCGACCACGGACTCGGTGCGCGCCATTCAAGGCATCGGCCAGACCATCGGCCGCATCAACGAGATCGCGACCACGATCGCATCGGCGGTCGAGGAGCAGGGTGCCGCCACCAAGGAGATCGCGCGCAACGTGCAGCAGGCGTCTGCCGGCACGGCCGAGGTCTCGTCCAACATCTCGGGCGTTACCAAGGCTGCCGGCGAGACAGGTGCTGCGTCCACCCAAGTACTCGGTGCGGCCAGCGAGCTTGCCAAGCAGTCGGAAACGTTGAGCGCGCAGGTCGACGGCTTCATCGCCAAGGTCCGCGCCGCATAACACCACGATCAACGCGAGGTGTCGTCCCTTCCTCCCCCGGGGCCGACACCAAAACGACAGGCCGCCCGAGACGATCGGGCGGCCTGTTTGCTTTACGGGACGGCCGAAGCCGCCGGTTAGGTGTTCATCGCCTCGAAGAAGTCCTTGTTCGTCTTCGAGGTCTTGAGCTTGTCGATGAGGAACTCCATCGCATCCGTGACACCCATCGGCATCAGGATGCGGCGCAGCACGTACATCTTCGCGAGCACGCCCTTGTCGACCAGGAGCTCTTCCTTGCGCGTGCCCGACTTCGTGATGTCGATCGACGGGAAAGTGCGCTTGTCGGCGAGCTTGCGGTCGAGGATGATTTCGGAGTTACCCGTACCCTTGAACTCTTCGAAGATCACCTCGTCCATGCGCGAGCCGGTGTCGATGAGGCCGGTGGCGATGATGGTGAGGCTGCCGCCCTCCTCGATGTTGCGCGCCGCACCGAAGAAGCGCTTCGGCCGCTGCAATGCGTTCGCATCGACACCGCCGGTCAGCACCTTGCCCGACGAGGGGACGACGGTGTTGTAGGCGCGCGCCAGGCGGGTGATCGAGTCGAGCAGGATCACCACGTCGCGCTTGTGCTCGACCAGGCGCTTGGCCTTCTCGATCACCATCTCGGCGACCTGCACGTGCCGGGTCGCCGGCTCATCGAAGGTCGAAGACACCACCTCGCCCTTCACCGAACGGATCATGTCGGTCACCTCTTCGGGCCGCTCGTCGATGAGCAGCACGATGAGATAGACCTCCTCGTGGTTGGTCGCGATCGCGTGCGCGATGTTCTGCAGCATCACGGTCTTGCCGGTGCGCGGCGGTGCGATGATCAGGGCGCGCTGACCTTTGCCGAGCGGCGCGATCAGGTCGATGATCCGGCAGGTCGGATCCTTCTTGGCGGGATGATTGGTCTTCGGCTTGCCGTCCTTGTCGCGCATCACCGGGCCCAGGCCGCCTTCCACTTCGAGGTGGAGCCGCTCTTCCGGATAGAGCGGGGTCAGGTTGTCGAAGTTGATGCGGTGGCGCGCCGTGTCGGGGTTGTCGAAGTTGATCGTCTTGACGTTGGTGATGGCGAAATAGCGCTCGCCGTCCTTGGGGGCGCGCACCTGGCCTTCGACCGTATCGCCGGTGCGCAGGCCGAAGCGCCGCATGATCTGCGGGCTGACGTAGATATCGTCGGGGCCGGGCAAGTAGTTGGCTTCGGGGCTGCGCAGAAAGCCGAACCCGTCGCCGAGGATCTCGAGCACGCCTTCGCCGTAGATCGCGACGTCGTTGTCGGCCAGCCGCTTGAGCACGGCGAAGATCATGTCCTGGCGGCGCAGCGCCGAGGCGTTCTCGATCTGCAGCTCTTCGGCGTATTTGAGCAAGTCGCTCGGATTCTTGCGCTTCAGTTCCTGGAGATTCATTGGGTGGATTCGACTTTGAAGACTTGGGGGAGGGGGAGCCGCGGCTGCGGCGAAAGGACCTAGCGGCCGGAGTGGTCCGTCAAAACCCGAACGGGGTCTTCCCCTAAGCGGCGTTACGCGCTCGTTGTTTCGGATTTGACGGGATTGGCGGCCGTGAACCGGCACACCGCGAGGACGCCAATCCGGCGACCTCGACTTAAGAATTACCCAAGCCGCCCGCCCAAGTCAACTGCGGCAATCCTCCGCCGGACCGCCATTTGCCTGTGCTCTTCCGTGCAGCGCACAAGCGACCCGTTCAGAACGGCCGCACGATCACCATGATCACCACGATGATCAGCAGGACCGTCGGAACCTCGTTGGCGATGCGGTAAAAGCGCTGCGGCCGCCGGTTGCGGTCGGCCGCGAAATCCTTGCGCCACAGCGCGAACAGATGGTGCAGCAGGCTGAGCAGCACCACGCACAGAAGCTTCACGTGCAGCCAGCCCTGGTGCAAGTCCTGCACGAAGAGCAACAGCCCGCCCAGCCCCCATACGGCCACGAATGCGGGGTTCATGATGCCGCGCAACAGCCGCCGCTCCATCACTTTGAGCGTCTCGGACAGCTCGGAGCCCGGAGCTGCAGCCGCGTGGTAGACGAACAGCCGGGGCAAATAGAGCAGCCCGGCCATCCACGCGATCACGGCGATCACGTGCAAGGCTTTGATCCAGGGGTACCAATGTTCGACGAATTCGGTGATCACGTGAGGGGCTGGCCGGCGGAAAATTAGGACTGACCAGGAATAACTTAGGTTTGATCCACGTCAAAGACGCACGGACGTGGGACGGTCATTCTGCGTCGGCCGTGGCGCAACCCTGACACCCCGCGGCGAGGCCTTGCAGAGAAGTTTGCGAATAATTATCATTTTCATGGTAGAACCTCGCGGCTGGCCCCATCCCCCGGTTCATCTACAGGTTCAAGGTAGCCCAAGTGCCTGATTCGACCACGATAAAGACGCTGCCCCTCGGCCTCGCCGCGAAGGGGTTCCGGGGCCGCGTGGCGCGTGTCGGAAGTCCGGCCAGCGTCGGGGACGACGCCGAGCTCGAGCGTCGCCTGATCGAGATGGGCTTCATCGAAGGTGCCGCCGTCCAGCTCCTTCACGAGGGCTTCATCGGCCGCGATCCCATCGCCGTCCGGGTCGACGATACCACGGTCGCGGTCCGCCGCCGCGACGCGCGGCTCATCCTGGTCGATCCCGAGGGCTGATCCACAGGCGGTCCCAGCCTCCACCATGTCCGCGACTGCCACTCCCGTCATCGCCCTGGTCGGATGCCCGAACAGCGGCAAAACCGCGCTGTTCAACGCGCTGACCGGCAGCCGCCAGAAGGTCGCCAACTATCCGGGTGTGACCGTCGAACGGCGCGCCGGCGCGTTCGTCACCGCGGCCGGCCGCCGCATCCAGGTGCTCGATCTTCCGGGCACGTATTCGCTGCGGGCCCGCAGCCCCGATGAGGCCGTGACGCGCGACGTAGTGCTGGGCCGTTTCGTCGGCGAGATGCCTCCCGATGCGCTCCTGGTGGTGGCCGATGCGACCAATCTGCGGCTCGCCTTGCGCCTCGTGCTCGAGCTCAAACATACCGGCCGCACGCTGATCCTTGCCGTCAACATGATCGACATCGCGCGCCGGCAAGGTGCCGAGATCGATCTCAAACGGCTCGAGAGCGAGCTCGGCGTACCGGTCGTTGCCACCGTCGCCGTGCGCAAAGGCGGCATCGCCGACCTGCTAGGTCAGATCGACCGGACCATCGACCGGCACGCACCCCAGGCACCCGCCGACTGGCACGAGCCGAATGCCGATGAGTTGCGCGCGACTCACCACGAGGCTGAGCGCATCCTCAAGGCGTGCCTGGCGCGCCCCGCGGACGCCAGCGTCACGGCGCGGATCGACCAGGTGCTGCTGCACCCGGTCGCCGGCATCCTGATCCTGCTCGCCTTGCTGTTCCTGATCTTCCAGGCCGTGTTCACCTGGGCACAGCCGGCGATGGACCTGATCAAGAACGGGTTCGATGCCCTTGCGGGCGTCGTCGACGCGACCTTGCCGAAAGGCATGCTGCACAGCCTGATCACCGACGGCATCATCGCCGGCGTGGGAAGCGTGCTGGTGTTCCTGCCGCAGATCCTGCTGCTGTTCTTCTTCATCATCCTGCTCGAGGATTCCGGCTACATGGCGCGGGCGGCGTTCTTGATGGACCGCATCATGGGCGGCGCCGGCCTGCACGGACGCGCGTTCATCCCGCTCCTGTCGAGCTTCGCCTGCGCAATTCCGGGCATCATGGCGACGCGCGTCATCGACAACAGGCGCGATCGGCTGACGACCATCCTGGTCGCCCCGCTGATGACCTGCTCGGCGCGCATCCCGGTCTACACGTTGATCATCTCCGCCTTCGTCCCGGCGCGCACGGTATGGGCCGGCATGCAGCTGCAGGGCCTCGTGATGTTCGCGCTCTATGCGATCGGCATCCTGAGCGCTCTCACCGTGGCCTTCGTGCTCAAGCGGCTCGTGTGGCCGCACGATGCCGATCCGTTCCTGCTCGAGCTCCCCGGTTACAAGCTGCCGAGCGTCCAGAATCTGGTGTTCGGCCTGTGGCAGCGCACGACGATCTTTCTGCGGCGCGCCGGCACCATCATCTTCGCCCTCATGGTCGTGATCTGGTTCCTGTCGTCGGTGCCCGGCGCACCGCCGGAGGCCACGGAGCCGGCCATCAATTATTCGATTGCCGGCATCGTCGGTCATTGGCTGGCGCCGCTTCTGGCACCTATCGGATTCAACTGGCAGATCGCGATCGCGCTCATTCCGGGTCTTGCCGCGCGCGAGGTCGCGGTCGCGGCCCTGGGGACCGTCTACGCCATCGCCGACCAGGGCGAGGCGGCCAAGTCGGCGCTCGGTCCGGTGCTCGCCGCCAATTGGAGCCTGCCGACGGCATTGGCCCTTCTCGCCTGGTACATCTTCGCGCCGCAATGCGTGGCGACATTGGGTGTGATCCGGCGCGAGACGAATTCCTGGCGCTGGCCGGCCGTCGCGTTCCTGTACATGATCACGCTCGCCTATCTCGCGGCGTTCGCCACCTATCACATCTCGGCGGCCCTGCTCTCGTGATTGAGCTCTCATGATCCAGACAATCGCCGCCTATGCGATCGTCGCCGCAGCCGCCGTCTGGCTGGTCTGGCGCATGCTCTTGCCGGCCACGGTGAAAGGCCGCCTCAAGGCCCGTCTCGGCGGCAAAAGTTGCGGCGACGATTGCGGCTGCGGCTAAACGCCGCTCAAAGCGCAGCGGGTACTGCCCGCCGGGCATAGACGCGATCCCCCGTCGGGAGCCAGCAGCGCCGGCCGTTTCAGCGCATCGCGCACCAACCGGGCGAGCCCCGCGATGAATTTGGGATGCGTCCCCACGGTCGGCACCCGCTCATAGATCGGCACCCGCTTTTTGCGGGCTTCTTCGCGATAGGTGATGTCGAGCTCGACCAGGGTTTCCGAGTGCTCGGAGACGAACGCGATCGGCGCCACCACGAGCGGTGTTCCCTCCTCGCCGGCGCGCGCGATTTCGTCCTCCGCGTAGGGACCGATCCATTCGAGCGGCCCGACACGGCTCTGGTAGCAGATCCGCCAGTCGAGCCCAGAGATCGCCAGCGCCCGCACCGCGGCCGCCGCTGTCATCTCGACCTGCGCCTGATAGGGATCGCCCTTCTCGACCAATCGCTTCGGCAACCCATGCGCCGAGAACAGGAGCCGCGGCGCCTTACCGGGAGATGCCGCCCGCACGCGCTCATAGACCGGCCGGATGAGAGCGGCGACGGCCGCGATGAAGCCCGTCTCGGCCGGATAGCAGCACACGGCGCGGGTATGCGCCTTCAGCCCACGCCGTCCGGCGGTCTTCACCCACGCCCGCTGCGAGGACCCGGTCGTCGTCGCCGAGTATTGCGGATAGAGCGGCAACAGGACCACTTCATCCGGATCGGCGGCTTTGACGTTGGCGATCGCTTCGTCGGTCATCGGGTGCCAATAACGCATCGCCGGCACGACCTCGACCTGCCCGAGATCGGCAAGCGCCTCTTTCAGGGCGCGGGCCTGTGCCGCCGTATTGGCGA
Organism: Alphaproteobacteria bacterium; assembly: GCA_035506575.1. Lineage (GTDB taxonomy): Bacteria > Pseudomonadota > Alphaproteobacteria > CACIAM-22H2 > CACIAM-22H2 > DATJPD01. The sequence goes on along the minus strand of DATJPD010000163.1, from coordinate 16,111 downwards.
GCAACGGCGACCCGCCGCCTAGCTTGGCGTAGATATCGCGCGCCAGCGCAGCCCGGCGGCCTGCGATGATCCGCGCAAGGATGCCCCGCATGGGCGCCGGCACGTCGAGAATCGCCGGATCGTTGAACAGATTGAACAGAAACGGCCGCACCGCCTGGGGACGGTCTGGTGCCCCGAGATTGAAGAGGACGACGGCCAGTCTCATGCGTGCCGGTGATGCCAGGCGCGGATCAGCCCGGATAGCCGTGCCACGTTGTCGGGTGGGGTGTCGAGCAGGATGCCATGCCCGAGATTGAACACGAACGGCCCCCGCCCCAGCGCCTTTAGGATCCGCAGCGTCGCGTCCTCGAGCGGCTTGCCGCCAGCCACCAACAGCAGCGGATCGAGATTCCCCTGCACGGCCGACTGGGGCTGCAATTCCTTGGCCGCCCATTCGGGCGGGATCGTGGAATCGAGGCTGACGGCCTCCACCCCTGTTTCGACGGCATAGTCCAGATACCGCACACCGGCCCCGCGCGGAAACGCGATGATGGGCACCGCCGGATGCTTGGCTTGCAGGCGGTTGACGATCTCGCGCACCGGCTCTATCGCCCATTGGCGGAATTCGTCGTGCGACAGGACGCCCGCCCAGCTGTCGAAGATCTGCACCACCTCCGCACCCGCCTCGATCTGGGCAAGCAGGAAGCGCGCCGTTGCATCCACGAGCAAGCTGATCAGGGCGTTGAACGCCTTCGGGTCCATGGCGGCAAACCGCCGCGCAATCGTGAAGTCGCGGCTGCCCTCGCCTTCGATCATGTAGGAGGCCACGGTCCACGGGGCACCGGCGAACCCGATCAGGGCCGTATCCAGCGGCAAAGCCGCAGAGACGCGCCGCACGGTCTCGAACACCGGCGCTAGGCGCGGCAAGAACATGTCGCTGCGCGCCTGCAGCTCCAGAACGTCGGTGAGCGTGCGCACCGGGTCGAGCCGCGGCCCTTCGCCCTCGCGGAATTCAACCTTCCGTCCCAAGCCATAGGGCACCATCAGGATATCCGAGAACAGGATCGCAGCGTCCATCGCGAACCGCCGCACCGGCTGCAAGGTGATCTCGGTGGCCAGCTCCGGCGTGAGGCACAGCCGGATGAAGTCCGGCGCTTTGGCCCGGAGCTCCCGATATTCGGGCAGGTATCGGCCCGCCTGGCGCATGAACCAGAAATTCGGCCGCGCCTGGATCTCACCATGCAGCGCGCGGATCAGCGACTTGGCCTGGGCAAAGGCGGTCGGGACGGACAAGCGGATACCTGTTTGTCAGGAACGAGCGATGTTAGCCACACCACTCTTCCTACTATTCTTAGAATCTTTAGAGATGTGGGGGAAGGAGGATGCCTGTGAATGACGGGAATTCAGAGATCTGGCGGCAATCATCCCGGTTTGCGTATCAGCCCGCGCCGATGGCCTTGCGGCGCACGCGGTGGGGAAGAAATCATCCGTCGTCGTGCTAATCTTGCGTGGATATCGGGGATAGCAATTCCGGGAATCATGTGAATCCCCGGGATGCCCGATGGAGGTGAGCGTTATTAGCGGGCTGGGGACAGATTTGCTCACGACCGGAAAACCCGTATGGCACTCGGTTCGCGATTCGGGGCAGATTTATGACCGCCGGTATAAAACTGGAGTTATCCGCCTGCTTTTCAAGTCATTCACAGGCAGAATGTTGATCGCGTGAAGAACCTCCATCTGCATCTGGTGTCCGACGCCACGGGTGAGACGATCAATAACGTCGCGCGCGCCTGTCTCGTGCAGTTTCCGGAAGTCGAGCCGATCGAGCACACCTGGTCGATGGTCCGCTCTGAGCGCCAGCTGCGCAAGGTGCTGGACGGCATCGGTGCCAATCCCGGTCTGGTCCTGTTCACCTTCGTCGATGACAGCCTGCGCAGCGTGCTCGAAGAGGGGTGCCGCGCCATCAATATTCCGTGCATTGCCGTGCTCGACCCGGTGCTGGGTGCGCTTGCGGCGTTTTTCCAGATGCAGGCGCGCCATATTCCCGGCCGTCAGCACATGCTCGACAGCGAGTACTTTGCGCGCATCGAAGCCATGAACTACGTCATGGCGCACGATGACGGTCAGATGACGCGGGATCTTGAGAAGGCGGATGTCGTCCTGGTCGGGGTGTCGCGGACCTCGAAGACGCCGACATCGCTCTATCTCGCCAACCGCGGCATCAAGTGCGCCAACGTGCCTTATGTGCCGAATGTGCCGCTGCCGCCGGAGATCGACAGCCTGAAGAAGCCGCTGGTTGTCGGTCTCACCTGTGATCCCAATGCCTTGGTGCAGGTGCGGCGCAACCGTCTGCGTATGATCAACGACACGGATGAGACCTCGTACACCGACATTGAAACGGTGAAGAACGAGGTCACGGCGGCGCGCCAGCTGTTCGTCCGGCAGGGCTGGCCGGTGCTCGACGTGTCGCGGCGCTCGATCGAAGAGACGGCGGCTGCCATCATGCAGATGCTCGTCGAGCGTCAGGATACGCCGGCGACAGCGCCCTCATGACGGCCGCGCGCGGATTGGTGCTGGCTTCGGCCAGCCACACGCGGCTTGCGTTGCTGCAGAATGCCGGGCTCGAGGTCGTCGCCGATCCGGCCGACATCGACGAAGCCGCGGTCAAGGCCGAGATGCGCCGGGACGGTGCGGCGGCCGAGGCGGTAGCGGTCGAGCTCGCCACCCGCAAAGCGCAGGCGGTGGCGGCACGCCATCCGGACCGCCTTGTCATCGGCGCCGATCAGATGCTGGACGCCGCCGGACAATGGATCGACAAGCCGGCGGACCGTGCGGCCGCAGCCAGCCAGCTCGCAGGCCTCGCCGGCCGGGCGCACCGCCTCATCAGCGCCACGGTCATCCTGGAAGCCGGGCGCGAGATATGGCGGATCGCGGACTCCGCCACCCTCCATATGCGCCAGCTCAGCCCGACATTCATCGAACACTATCTCGACCGCATGGGCGCTGCGGCGCTGACCTCGGTCGGTGGCTACCAGCTGGAAGGCCTGGGCGCCCAGCTGTTCACCAAAATCGAGGGCGACTATTTCACCATCCTCGGCCTGCCGCTGTTGCCGCTTCTCGCGTTCCTGCGCAAGCACGGCATCGTCGAGCAGTAATCGCTGCCGATGCGCATCCTGGGTCTGACCGGCTCGATCGGCATGGGCAAGACGGTCGCCGCCCGGCTTCTGCGCCGCCAAGGCATACCGGTCCACGACGCGGATGCCGAAGTCCATCGGCTGCTTGGCCGCGGTGGGGCGGCAGTTCCGGCCGTGGCCACGGCCTTCCCGGGCACAGTCAAAGACGGTGTCATCGATCGCACGGCGTTGGGAGCCAAGGTGTTCGGCGACAGGAACGAAGCGGAGCTGCGCTGCCTCGAGCGCATCCTCCATCCGCTGGTGCGTCGCGCCACCGGCCGCTGGCTCGCGACCCAGGCGCGACGGCGCGCGCCGGTCGTCGTCCTTGATGTCCCGCTGCTCTTCGAAACCAGCGGCCCGCACCGCTACGACGGCGTGATCGTCGTCACCGCCCCGGCCTTCCTGCAGCGTCAGCGCGTGCTGCGCCGGCCCGGCATGACCGAGGCGCGCTTTGCCGACATCAGTCGCAAGCAGCTTCCCGATCGCCTCAAGCGGGCGCGCGCCGACGCCCTGGTGGCGAGCGGTCTCGGCCGGCGATCCACGTTGCGGGAACTGCGGCGGGCATTGCGGCGCCTCAAGTCGAAACGGGTGTGGCGCCCGGGCTACGCGCGGTAAAGCGCTGGACGCGACTCGATCCGCTCCGGCATAAGATCGCCATGCGGGAGATCGTGTTCGACACCGAAACGACCGGCCTCGATCCAGAGGCCGGTCACCGGATCATCGAGATTGCCGCGATCGAGCTGGTCAACCATCTGCCGACCGGCCGCAATTTCCATCGTTACGTCAATCCCGAGCGCGAGATCGCTCCCGAGGCGCAGGCGATCCACGGCATGAAACTGGCGGACCTGGCGGATAAGCCGGTGTTCGCCAATATCGTGGCCGAGCTGCTCGAATTCCTGGGCGATGCGCGGCTGGTCGCCCACAATGCCGAATTCGACGTGAAATTCCTCAATGCCGAGTTGAAGGCGTTGGGCTTTCCGCCGCTGCCGATGGCCCGCGCACTCGATACGGTCCAGATGGCACGGCGCAAGTTCCCCGGCGCACCTGCGTCGCTCGATGCGCTGTGCCAGCGGTTCGGCGTCGACAACACCCACCGCACGTTGCACGGCGCGTTGCTCGACGCGGAACTCCTGAGCGAGGTCTATCTCGAGCTGATCGGCGGCCGGCAGGCGGCAATGCTGCTGGACGCCGGTACCGATACCGGCGGCCTGATCATGGCGCCGATCGTCGTGCGCCAGCGGCCGCCGCGCGAGGTTCGGCCGCATGCACCTTCGCCCGAGGAGCTGGCGGCGCACGCAGCCCTTCTCGCCAAGCTCAAGAATCCGCTCTGGGCGTCCTGATCGCTCCCGCCGGTCAACCGGCGAGCTTCGCGACCTCGGCGTTGATCTCAGCCATCTGCTGGCGGTGCAGCGCCTCGAAATCGACCGGCGCCAGGAGCAGCGGCATGAACCCGCCGTCGCGGGTGGCGTTGGCGAGGATCGAGCGCGCGAACGGAAACAGCTGGCGCGGCACTTCGATCATGGCCAGCGGCTTCAAATGCTCCATCGGTATGGCGCCGATCGAGACGACGATCCCGGCGTAGGCGAGCTCGGCCACGAAGATGATGTCTTCTTCGTGCTTCGCCTCGGCCTTCAGGTGCAGGATCACCTCGTAGAGCGTGTCGCTGAGCTGCGCGCCGCTCACCGAGACCGAGACCTGGACCTGCGGCGCCTTGCCGGCCATCTGGGCGAAGACGAATGGCGCGCGCGGATTCTCGAAGGACAGGTCCTTCACATATTGCGTGCTGATCGCATAAGCGATGCCGGAGGGTTTTTCGGTCCCGGCGGTGGACGTGGAATCGGACATGAAGCGGTTAATTCCGTTGGCGGCGATGGTGCTCGGTCGGTAACACGGACGGCTTATGGCCGCAACCTGCACTCTGTCAGGCGGGAGCGAGACTGACGGGGACGATCTCGCAATTGGCCGATCTGTAGCCGCCGGTCATGGCGCGGATGAAGCCCCAATGCGTGACCACCACCACATGCGGCCAATCCGGGTCGCGGGCCATGGCGGCGCGGAATGCCGTGGCGCGCCGCGCCAGCGCTTCTTCGCTTTCCTCCGTTCCGTGGCCGATGTGGTCGTGCCACCAGGGATCGTCCAGGTGATCGAAGCGGTAGGCGGGGAAGCGCTGCTTGAGCAACGCGGGCGAGGCACCGACATCGCAATGGAACGCGGCCCGCTCGCGCACCAGGGGGTCCACGGTCACCTCGGCGATGCCGAGGGCCTCGGCCAGGATCGTCACGGTCTGCAAGGCGCGGGTATAGGGGCTTGATATCATACGCCGAATCTCACGGCCCTGAGACTGCAGCAGGGCCAGCTCGGCGGCTGCGGCCACCGCCTGCCGGCGCCCTTCGGCAGTGAGCTCGGGATCGTGGATGCCAGGATCGATGCGCGTGGCCGCAAACGCCACGTTGAAGTGCGATTGGCCGTGACGGATCAACAGCATGGGCGTGAAAAATGCGCAAAACCGACGACGAATTGCGACCGCGCAGGTCTACACCCATATAGTGAAAGCTGATATTGTTTTTGTCGAGCGCGTCCGTGCGCGGGCGCGTCAGAGGCACTGGGAATGGGCGGCGACGGTCTGGCGTTTTTCGATATCATCTTCTTTGCGCTGGTCGCGGGATTTCTCATCCTGCGATTGCGCAGCGTCCTCGGCCGCCGTACGGGCAACGAAAGCCAGGAGCGGTGGACTCCGCGCCTGCCGCCGCGCGGCGGGCCCGCAGGCCCTGCCCCGACCGATCGCGCGCCTTCCGACAAGGTCACGGTGCTGCCGCGTCCGGCGCCGGCCGCGTCCGGCGCGTCCGCCACCCCGCTCGACACGGCACTGGCGCAGATCAGCCAGGCCGATCCCGCATTCGACCCGCCGCGTTTCCTCGAGGGCGCAAAGTCCGCCTTCGAGATGATCGTCAGCGCCTTCGCGCAGGGCGATACGGCGACGTTGCGGCCGCTCCTCGCCAACGACGTGTTCGACAACTTTGCCGCGGCGATCAAGGGCCGCCATGACGCGAAGCAGACGTTGGAGACGACCTTGATCGGCATCAAGTCGGCGGACATCCTCGAAGCGAGGATGGAGGGCCGCTCGGCCTTCGTGACCGTGAAATTCGTGTCGGAGCAGGTCAACGTCACCCGCAACGCGAGCGGTGAGATCGTCGACGGCGATCCGAACCATGTGGCGACGATCACCGATGTCTGGACGTTCGCGCGCAACACGCGCTCGTCCGATCCCAACTGGGCGCTGGTTCAGACCTCTGAAGCGCACTGACGTCCTGGCTTTCGTGCTTGCGGTCCTGGCGCTGGCCGCCTGTCAGCCCAAGCCGCCGCCGCCGGATCGTCTTACCCTCACGCAAGGCCATTTCGCCGATCTGCCGGGCTGGTCGGCGGATGCGCTGTCTCCGGCCCTGGCCGCATTCCAGCGGTCGTGCCAGCACCTGACGGCCCTCGCCGACGACGTGGTGATCAAGCCCGAGGACGTCGGCGGGACCGTGCGCGATTGGCGTGACCCGTGCGCGGCGGCGTCGCAGATCGCCGCGAAGGACGATGCGGCCGCCCGGCTTTATTTCGAGCGCTGGTTCATGCCCTATCTCGCCGGCAACAACGGCAAGCCGGAGGGCCTGTTCACCGGGTATTACGAGCCGGAGCTCAAGGGCTCGCGCAGCCGCGGCGGGCCCTATGTCGTGCCGCTCTATGGCCGCCCGGCCGACCTCGTCACGGTCGACCTCGGCCTGTTCCGCGAAGACTGGCGGGGCACGAACATCGCCGGCCGCGTGCGCAACGGAGCGCTTCGTCCCTACCCGACGCGGGGCGAGATCGAAGCCGGCGCGCTCAAGGGCATCAAGCGCGGCGACGGCTCGCCGCTTGAGCTGGTGTGGGTCGATGACCCGATCGATGCGTTCTTCCTGCAGATCCAGGGCTCGGGCCGCGTCGTGCTCGACGACGGCAGCCTGATGCGCGTCGGCTACGCCGCGGCGAACGGGCAGGCCTACGTGCCGATCGGCCGCGAGCTGATCCGGGCGGGTGCGCTGACGCGCGAGGACGTGAGCATGCCTGCGATCCGCGCCTGGCTGCTCGCCCATCCGGCGGAGGCGCCGCAGATGATGGACAAGGACCCGTCCTTCGTATTCTTCCGCCCGCTGCCGCCGCCGGCTTCTCCCGACGACGGCCCGCCGGGGGCTGAGGGCGTGGCGCTGATGCCGGGGCGGAGCCTCGCGGTCGACCGGAAATTCCTGCCCCTCGGCCTGCCGGTGTGGCTCGATGCCGACGATCCGGTGACCTCGGGGGTGCGCTTGCAGCGGCTCATGATCGCGCAGGACACCGGCGGCGCCATTCGCGGGCCGGTGCGCGGCGATGTGTTTTGGGGACACGGCGCCGACGCCGCGGAGCGGGCCGGCCGGATGCGCTCCTCCGGCCGGTATTGGATCCTGCTGCCGCGTGCCGTGGCGGAGCGCCGCGCTGCCACCAGCTAGCGCCAGCCGTGGCGGAAATGGTGGCCGCTGTGCGCGAGCATCTCATCCGCCGTCTGCTTCTGCTCCGGGCTGAACGACGCATAGAGCGGCTTGGCCGCCGCGACGACGGCTCCGGTGCGCTTGGCGGCATCGGCGAGGAACTGCTGGCGCTGTTCGAGCCGCTCGATGGCGCTGGGCTGAGTCTGCGCCTGGTCGGAGCTCTGCCGCGCCTCGCGCCGCTGCTGCATCTTCGCGTCCATGTCCTGGGCCTGCCGGCGTAGCACCGCGGCGAGTGCCGCCCACTGCTTCTCCTGCGCCGGCGTGATCTTCAGCGCCGTCTTCAGATAAGCCAGCCGGGCGTCGATGCGCTCGCTGGGACGTGAGTGGTGCCGCTCGGGACGCTGCGGCGCCGGGGCGGCCGGAGCTGGTGCCTGGGCGGCGGCATCAGGTGCTGCGGTCTGTGCGGCGACGAGCGATGGGGCCGCGATCCCGCCGGCAAGGCCGGCCAGTATCAATCCGGAAACGATGGCTTTGCGCATGTTCATCCTCTTGGGTTCAGGCCCTCGACCGATTCCACGCGGGGTCGGCGGCAATCCTGCGGCACCTGGGCGAGGCCCTTGTCAGGTGCCGCGACACCCCCCATTCTGGCGACGTGAGTGCTGCGCCCACCAAAGCTTCGGACAAGCCGCGCGTCGGCCTGTTCGTGACCTGTCTGGTCGATCTCTACCGGCCGACGGTCGGCTTTGCGGCGGTGAAGCTGCTCGAAGCGGCAGGCTGCGTGGTCGAGGTTCCGGATGCGCAGACGTGCTGTGGACAGCCGGCCTACAATTCGGGTGACCGCGAGGACACGACGGCGATCGCGCGCGCCACTATCGCCGCATTCGAGCGCTACGACTACGTGGTCGTTCCGTCGGGCTCGTGCGGCGGAATGATAAAGGAGCACTACCCGGCTTTATTCCAGGACGATCCCGAATGGGCGCAGCGCGCCAAGCGCCTGGCGGCGCGTACCTGGGAGCTCGTGTCCTTTCTGCACGACGTGCGCGAGCTCCAGGGTGTCGGCACGCGTTACGACGGCACGGTCACCTATCACGATTCCTGCTCGGGCCTGCGCGAGCTCGGGGTCAAGCACCAGCCCCGCGCCTTGCTGGCCGCGGTCGCGGGGCTCAAGCTCAAGGAGCTGCCCGATGCCGAAGTGTGCTGCGGCTTCGGCGGCACGTTCTGTATCAAGTATCCCGAGATCTCGGACAAGATGGTCGAGGCCAAGGCCGCCGATATCCTCGCGACCGGCGCCGACACCCTGCTCGCTGGCGACATGGGCTGCCTGCTCAACATGGCGGGCAAGCTGCACCGCATGCAGGACGAGCGGGGGACGGCGCCGGTGAAGGTCCGGCACGTGGCCGAGGTGCTCGCCGGATTGACCGAGGCGCCGCCGATCGGCGATCCGCCCGGCGCCAAGCCGGGGATCTGAGCCCATGCAGTCGACCGCGCAAAACTTCACCTCGAACGCGCACGACGCGCTGGGCGACGAGCTGCTGCAGAAGGCGCTCGAGAAACTGCGCGCCGGCTTCCCCGAGAAGCGCCGCGAGGCGATCTCGCGCCTGCCCGAGTTCGAGGACCTGCGCGACCAGGGCCGCGACATCAAGAACCACGTGCTGGCGCATCTCGACTGGTACCTCGAGCGCTTCGAAGACCACGTTACCGCGGCGGGCGGTCACGTGCATTGGGCGCGCACGCCCGACGAGGCGCGCGAGATCGTGCTGTCGATCTGCCGGCGCCTTGGTGCCCGCACCGTGACCAAGGGCAAGTCGATGATCGCCGAGGAGATCGCGCTCAACGATCACCTCGAGGCGAACGGAATCGTGCCGGTCGAGACCGACCTCGGCGAATACATCATTCAGCTGCGGCATGAAGCGCCCTCGCACATCATCGCCCCGGCGATTCATCTGGTGAAAGAGCAGGTCGAGCACACGTTCCGCGAGGTGCACACCAATCTCGACCCCGCGCGCGTGCTCGAAGAGCCGCGCGCGCTCGTGGCCGAGGCGCGCCAGATCCTGCGCGAGAAGTTCCTGGCCGCCGACGTCGGCATCACCGGCGCCAACTTCCTGATCGCCGAGACCGGCACGTCGGTGATCGTCACCAACGAAGGCAACGGCGACCTCACGCAGCTCCTGCCGAAGGCGCATATCGTGTTGGCCAGCCTCGAGAAGATCGTCCCCACCCTCGAGGACGCGGCGGCGATCATCCGCCTGCTCGCGCGCTCGGCGACCGGCCAGGACATGTCCGTCTACACGACGTTCTCGACTGGCCCGCGGCGCACCGGCGACATCGACGGACCCGGCGAGTACCACGTGGTGCTGCTCGACAACGGCCGCAGCGCCCTGCTCGGGACCGTGTTTCAGGACATGCTGCGCTGCATCCGCTGCGGGGCCTGCATGAACCACTGCCCGGTCTATGGCGCGGTGGGCGGCCATGCCTATGGCTGGGTCTATCCGGGGCCGATGGGTGCGGTGCTGACGCCGAGCCTGCTCGGCATCGAAGGCACCAAGCACTTGCCGAACGCGTCCACGTTCTGCGGCAAGTGCGAGAGCGTCTGTCCGATGAAGATCCCGCTGCCGAAGATGATGCGCCATTATCGCGAGCGCGAGTGGACCAGGAAGCTGTCGCCGCGCGGCGCCCGCATGGGCCTCGGGCTGTGGGCGTTCTTCGCCCGCCGGCCCCGGCTCTACCATGCCCTGGCCGGGCTTGCCGCGCGCGTGTTGGGCGGGCTCGGCCGCCGCCGCGGCAGCTTCTACAACCTGCCGCTGGCCGGCGGCTGGACCGCGACGCGCGACATGCCGGCACCGCAGGGCCGCACGTTCCAGGACCTGTGGCGCGCCGGCGTGCGAGGGGGAGGCCCCAGCCGATGACCCGCCTTCGCCAAGGCTACGGCGGGCGAGCCCGCCTTTCATTCACCGGCGGACTTGTCCGCCGAAGCGCCCCTTATCCGATCGAAAAAACGGGGCGCGTAGTCGGATGATCGCGGCGCGCGACCAGATCCTGCACGATATCCGCCAGTCGCTGCGCAGCGGCAGCCGCGTGGCGCCTGAAAGCGAAACGCAGCTCGAGGCGCGGCTCAAGAACCACCCGGTGGGCCTCGTTCCGCGCCGCAGCGCCGGGCTCGATCGCGCGAGTCTCCTGGCCCTGTTCGAGGCGCAGGTGCGGATGGTGACAACGACCGTGGCGCGCGTGCCATCGCTCGCCGACGTGCCGGCCGCCATCGCCGAATACCTGAGCTCGCAGAACCTTCCCGCCGAAGCGGCGGTGGCACCTGACAAGCTGCTCGATGCGGTGCCGTGGGCGCAGCGCCCGCTGCTGAAGCTCAAGCGCGGCAAGCCGGCACCGACGGATCAGGTCGGCATTGTCGCACCCTTCGCCGCGATCGCCGAGACCGGCACGTTGATGCTGCTCTCGGGCCCGGACGGCGCCTCGACCTTGAACTTCCTGCCCGACACGCATGTCGTGGTGCTGCCGGCGCGCCGCGTCGTGGGTCCCATGGAAGACGCGTGGCGGCGCCTGCGCGAGGCCCGCGGCGACCTCTCGGAGCCGGCCAACATGCCGCGCACCGTGAACTTCATCACCGGTCCGTCGCGCACCGCCGACATCGAGCAGAAGATCGAGATGGGCGCGCACGGTCCGCGCCGTCAGCACATCGTACTCGTCGAGGATGAGTCGCTCGCGTAAAGCGGCCAGCGACGCCGATCTGTTCGCGGCCGTGATGCGCGACGTGAAGCCGCTGCGCCGGCCGCGTCCCGCCCCGCCGGCGGCACCCGCGGTGCCGCGCCGCCTTCCCGCCACTCCCCCGTCGATCGAGGTCGCGCCTGCTCCGACCGCGGCCGTCAAGCCGGCGCCCGCCAATCCCGGCATAGACAGGCGGACCGCCGCGCGCCTGCGCAAAGGGGACATGGCCATCGACCGCCGTCTCGATCTGCATGGCATGACCGAGGCCGCGGCGCACGCCGCACTCGACCGCTTCGTCCGCCACGCCTGGCACGAGGGCGTGCGGGTTCTCCTCGTGATCACCGGCAAGGGCAGCGTTCGCGAAGGCGGCGGCGTGTTGCGCCGCAATCTGCCCCGCTGGCTTGCCGCGGGCGAGAATGCGCCGCACGTCCTGCGCGTCGAATCCGCGCAGGCCCGCCACGGCGGGCCCGGCGCTTATTACGTCCTCCTGCGCCGCCGCCGGGCCGAAAAATGACCCCTTTCGGCGACAAAATCCGCGAGCTGCGCCGCAAACGCGGCATCACGCTCAAGCAGCTCGCGGGCGCGCTCGAGCTGTCGCCGGCGTATCTGTCGGCGCTCGAGCACGGTCACCGCGGCCTTCCCACGCCGGCGCTCATCGTTCAGATCTGCGAGTACTTCAACCTGATCTGGGACGATTACGAGGAGATGCATCGCCTGGCGCGGCTGTCGCATCCGCGCGTCGTGGTCGATACGCGCGGGCTGTCGCCGGCGGCCACCGAGCTCGCAAATCTGGTCGCCGAGCGCATCGGCGCGCTCGACGACACCACGATCGACGCCATCCGCCGCCAGCTCGACGCGGTGCCGGCCGTCCTGCGGCGTCCGAAGCGCCGCCGTGGACCGCGCCCGGCCTGAGCTAGTCGCGCGGGTCGAACGAGTAGGCGGACGAGCCCTTCACCTGCTCGTCGACGATCAGCCGGTGCTGCAGCGGCGGGAAGGCGCGCTGGCGGCAATTGTCGCGCTCGCACAGCCGGCAGCCGACGCCGATCTCGGCCGTGGCGTCGAGGCGCCCGAGGTCGAGCCCGTCGGCATAGACGAGCTCGCGCGCGCGGCCGATGTCGCAGCCGAGACCGATCGCGTGCCGGGTCGCCGGGGCATGGAACCCGCCGCCGGGCCGCTCGACCGTGCGCGCGATGCAGAAGAACGTGGCCCCATCGGGCAGCCGCGCGATCTGCGTCCGGATGAGCCCCGGCGTGCCGAAGGCCTCGTGCACGACCCACCGCGGGCATGAGCCGCCGAATCGTGAGAAATGGAACCCCGCGGCCGAGAAGCGCTTGATGACGTTGCCTGCGCTGTCGGCGCGCACGAAAAAGAACGGCACGCCCGCATCGTCGGGGCGCTGCAGGGTCGAAAGCCGGTGGCAGGCCTGCTCGAACGACACGCGGAAGCGGTGCATCAGCGCCTCGATGTCGTAGCGCACGGCCTTGGCACCGGCGAGGAACGGCGTGTACGGCATCATCACGGCGCCGGCGAAATAATTGGCCAAGCCGACGCGGCACAGAGTCTCGCTTTCTTTTGACGCGAGCTTGGCCGCGGCGATCACCTGGTCGAACAGCTCGCGGCATTCGAGCAGGCCGAGCTGATAGGCGAGGTGGAACACCCGGCTCGGCCGCGGCAGCAGCTCCGAGAGCACGAGCGTGCGCTGCTTGGGATCGAACCGCCGCAGCGTGTCGTTGCCGCTTTCAAGCGACGCGATCTCGACCGAAATGCCATGCTTGCCGGCAAGCCGCGCCGACAGGCCGCGGTCGAGCTCGGTCGGCACCAGCCCGGCCTCGCGGCTGAACGCGTCGGCCGCCTGCTCGACGGCCGGGAAGTTGTTGGCGCGCGCCTCGAAGAAATCGCGCGCCTCCTCGGTCGGCAGCACGATGCGCTTGGTGGTGCCGCTCGGCAGGCCGAGGGACAGCGCCTGCGCGTCCTCGCGCGCGGTGCGCCAGGCGCGGTAGAGCTCGACGACCGCGCGGCCGGCTTTCGGGGCCGAGGCGACAAAACTTCGGATTTCATCCGCGTCCACGTCCGAGGCCGAGAGGCCGGGATCGGCGAACACCTCGCGCAGGTTCAGGGCCAGCCGGCGCTCGGCATCGTCCGACAGCTCCTGCAGGTCGACGTCGAACGCCTGCCCGAGCTTCAAGAGCAGCGCCACGGTCATCGGCCGCTCGTCATGCTCGATCAGGTTGAGGTAGCTCGGGCTGATCCCGAGCCGCTCGGCCATCTGCTGCTGGGTCAATTCGCGCTCCTGGCGCAGGCGGCGAATGCGATTGCCCAGCAAGGCTTTGCGTGGCGCCATGGCAGCCTCCAGGATTTACAACTTTACAAAACGACGGCGAGTTTTGAAAAATTGACTACAGATTTACTAATGAAATTAGCGGGTTATGGTTGAGTTTCGCAAGCGCAATGTAAAATATTGGGGATGACGGACGGGGCGATCAAGCCTCGGGGGTCCGGGAAGCTTCGAAAGGAGACCGCAGGTCATGACCGAGAACATCATGGAATTCAGCCACTCGCGGTGGAAGGGCATCAAGCGCGATTACAGCGAGGATGACGTGCGGCGGCTGTCCGGCTCGGTGCGCATCGCGCACACCTTGGCCGATCGCGGCGCGCGCAAGCTGTGGGACCTCCTGCAGAGCGAGCCCTACGTTCCGACCTTGGGCGCCCTGACCGGCAACCAGGCCCTGCAGCAGGTGAAGGCCGGCCTCAAGGCGATCTACCTCTCCGGCTGGCAGGTGGCGGCGGACGCCAACAACGCGGGCGAGATGTATCCCGACCAGAGCTTGTACCCGGTGAGCTCGGTGCCCGAGGTCGTGAAGCGCATCAACAACGCCCTGCGCCGCGCCGATCAGGTCCAGTGGATGGAGGGCAAGGGCAGCATCGACTATCTGGCGCCGATCGTCGCCGACGCCGAGGCCGGCTTTGGCGGGCCGTTGAACGCGTTCGAGCTGATGAAGGCGATGATCGAGGCCGGCGTGTCCGGCGTGCACTACGAGGACCAGCTGTCGTCCGAGAAGAAATGCGGGCATCTCGGCGGCAAGGTGTTGGTGCCGATCCAGCAGCACGTGCGCACCTTGAACGCGGCGCGCTTCGCGGCGGACGTCGAGGGCGTGCCGACGGTGCTGCTGGCGCGCACCGACGCGGACGCAGCCCAGCTCCTGACCTCGGACGTCGACCCGCGCGACCGGCCGTTCCTGTCGGGCGAGCGCACGCCCGAGGGCTTCTTCCGCGTCAAGCCGGGTGTCGGCAAGGAGTACGCGATCGCCCGCGGCCTTGCGTTCGCCGAGTACGCCGACCTCATCTGGTGGGAGACCTCGGAGCCCAATCTCGGGGACGCGCAGCGTTTCGCCGACGCGATCCATCACCACTTCCCCGGCAAGATGCTGGCCTACAACTGCTCGCCGTCGTTCAATTGGAAGAAGAAGCTGGGACCCGCGGACATCGTCGAGTTCCAGAAGCGCATCGGGGCGATGGGCTACAAGTACCAGTTCGTGACCTTGGCCGGGTACCACCAGCTCAACTACGGCATGTTCGAGCTGGCGCGCGACTATGCCAAGCGCGGCATGGCGGCCTATGCCGAGCTGCAGCAGGCCGAGTTCGCGGCCGAGGCGCACGGCTACACGGCGATCAAGCACCAGCGCGAGGTCGGCACCGGCTATTTCGACGCGGTGGCGCTCGCGGTGTCCGGTGGTGCTTCCTCGACCACCGCGATGGCGGGTTCGACCGAGACGGCGCAGTTCCACGACGACCACGCGCGGCCGATCTCCGAGGCCGCCGACTGAACGGCCTGTAGCGCAGGATCTGGACCGGGCGCCCCGACGGGCGCCCGGTTTTTTGTTACAGCCTTGTCACAGCGCGCGGAAACTCCGCCCACGCCCTCGTGTTGGCAAGGTCGCGAACCCAATAAGGGAGACCCCTGCCTATGCGCGCTATCTCCGCACCCACATTATTGTCCACGGCCGCGGCGGCCCTGATCGTCCTGTCGGCCGCCGGCTGCGCCGGCCCGGGCTGCAGCACCTCGACCGACCCCTCCACCTGCGCCAACACCGAAGGCGTCAACAACTACAACCGCGCACGGCAGCTCGGCCAGGCACCCGCCTATCCGCAGTATCCCGACCAGTACCAGATGCAGGATCAGGCCGGCCGCGGCTATTACGGCAACCCGTACCGCCCTTACACCTATCCCTAGCCGCAATCGTCCGCTTGCCTGACAGGATCGGCGCGGGGTAAAGCTCGCGCCGATCTTTTTGTTGGGAGGACAGGATGAGGCTGGTGGCGTTCGAAGAGGCGGGCTCGGCTCGCCTGGGCGTGGTCGAGAACAACAACGTGGTCGATCTGGCGGCGGCGGCTCCATCGCTGCCGCGCGACCTTGTCGGCTTGATCGCCACGGGTAGGCGCGGCCTCGAGCAGGCGGCCGCCGCGGCCCAGAAGGCCACCGCGCGCAAGCCGCTCGACAGCCTGCGCCTGCTGCCGCCGGTGCCGCGGCCGGGCAAGATCGTCTGCCTCGGTCTCAACTATGCCGACCACGCGGCCGAGGGCGGCAACGCCAAGCCCGAGTATCCGAGCTTCTTCATGCGCGTCGGCACGTCGCTGGTCGCACACAACCAGCCGATCCTGCGCCCGCGCTGTTCGGACAAGCTCGACTACGAGGCCGAGCTCGCGGTCATCATCGGCAAGACCGCGCGCCACGTGAAGAAGGCCGACGCGCTTTCCTAC
>DATJPD010000162.1:0-21747 GCA_035506575.1 Alphaproteobacteria bacterium | reverse complement strand
CGAAGCGCTCTGCCCATCGCGCGTCGGCCTGCAGCGTCTGAACCTCGCCGTCCATAAGGCGCTGGACGACGTGACGCTGGCTGAGCTCGCGCAGCCCGTTGCCAGCGCGTTGCGGCCATCGCCGCCGTCGCGCGCCGCACTCGTGGAAGACCACACGCCATGACCGCCTCGCCCGAGACACTCGAAGCCCTGCGCGCCACGGCGGGCGCCTACAAATACGGCTTCGTCACGGATATCGAGGCAGAGCTTGCGCCCAAGGGACTGACCGAAGATACGGTCCGCTTCATTTCCGCCAAGAAACAGGAGCCCGAGTGGCTGCTGGAGTGGCGCCTCAAGGCGTTCCGCCGCTGGCAGGCGGAGCCGAATCACGAACCGCACTGGGCGCGATTGCGCTATCCGAAGATCGACTATCAGGACATCCACTACTACGCCGCGCCGCGCCGCAAGGAGCAGCCGAAGAGCCTCGATGAGGTCGACCCGGAGCTGTTGCGCACCTATGAGAAGCTCGGCATCCCCCTGGGTGAGCGTGCCGCCCTCGCCGGAGTCGCCGTGGACGCGGTGTTCGACTCGATCTCGGTCGCCACCACCTTCAAGGGCAAGCTCAAGGAGCTCGGGGTCGTGCTCTGCCCGATCTCCGAGGCGGTGCACGACTATCCCGATCTCGTGCGCAAATATCTCGGCAGCGTGGTGCCGATCGGCGACAACTTTTTCGCCACGTTGAACTCTGCCGTGTTCAGCGACGGGTCGTTCGTGTATGTGCCGCCCGGCGTGCGTTGTCCGATCGAGCTCTCCACCTATTTCCGCATCAACGCGCGCAACACCGGGCAGTTCGAGCGCACGTTGATCATCGCCGACAAGGGATCGTACGTGAGCTATCTCGAAGGCTGCACGGCCCCCATGCGCGATGAGAACCAGCTGCACGCGGCCGTGGTCGAGCTGATCGCGCTCGACGATGCGGAGATCCGGTATGCGACGGTGCAGAACTGGTATCCCGGCGACAAGGACGGCAAGGGTGGCATCCTGAACTACGTCACCAAGCGGGGCGCCTGCCGGGGGGCCCGTTCGCGCATCTCCTGGGCGCAAGTGGAGACCGGTTCGGCGATCACGTGGAAGTATCCGAGCGTGCTGCTGCAGGGCGACGGTTCGGTGGGCGCCTTCTATTCGGTCGCCGTAACCAACAACTGGCAGCAGGCCGATACCGGCACCAAGATGATCCACATCGGCCGCAATACGCGCTCGACCATCGTCTCGAAGGGCATTTCCCTCGGGCACGGGCAAAACACCTATCGCGGCCTGGTGCGCGTGCAGCAGCGCGCCGAGAACGCGCGCAATCACTCGCAGTGCGACAGCCTCCTGATCGGGCCCAACTGCGGCGGCCACACGGTGCCCTATATCGAAGTCAAGAACCGCACGGCGCGGGTCGAGCATGAGGCGACCACCTCGAAGATCGGCGACGACCAGCTCTTCTATTGCCGCCAGCGCGGCCTCAGCGAGGAGGAGGCCGTGAGCACCATCGTCAACGGCTTCTGCCGCGAGGTGCTGCAGAAGCTGCCGATGGAGTTCGCCGTCGAAGCGCAGAAGCTCCTGAGCGTGAGCCTGGAAGGGAGTGTCGGGTGAGATGACGGCATTGCTCGAGATCCAGGACCTCCATGCGGAGGTCGACGGACGGGCCATCCTGCATGGACTGACTCTTTCGGTCCCGGCGGGCGAGGTCCACGCGATCATGGGGCCGAACGGCTCGGGCAAGAGCACGCTCGCCTATGTGCTGGCGGGCCGCGACGGCTATAAGGTGACCAAAGGCCGCGTGCTCTACGCCGGCCGCGAGATCGCGGCACTCGCCCCCGAAGAGCGCGCGCGCCAGGGCGTGTTTCTCGCGTTTCAGTATCCGGTCGAAATCCCCGGCGTCGCCAACGCGAGCTTCCTGCGCGCCGCGGTCAACGCCGTGCGCAAGTCACGCGGGGAGCCCGAGCTCGACGCGATGGAATTCCTCAAGCTCGCGCGCGAAACGCTCAAGCTGCTGCGGATCGACGAGAAATTCCTCAGCCGGGCCGTCAATGTCGGGTTCTCCGGCGGCGAGAAGAAGCGCAACGAGATCTTCCAGATGGCCATGCTCGACCCGCGGCTTGCGGTGCTCGACGAGACCGATTCCGGCCTCGACATCGACGCGCTCCGGATCGTCGCCGACGGGGTCAATGCGCTGCGCCGGAGCGACCGCGGCATGCTGCTCATCACCCATTACCAGCGCTTGCTGAGCTACGTGGTCCCGGACAGGGTCCACGTCCTCGCAAAGGGGCGCATCGTGACGTCCGGCGGGCCGGAGCTGGCGCAGGAGCTCGAAGCCAAGGGCTATGCCCAATTCGAGGCCGCGGCGTGACCTCCGTCCCCTCGATCGCGGACCAGTTCACGTCGGCCCGTACCGGACTTCCGGGGGCTGGCCGAGGATGGCTCGACGCGTTGCGCCGCGAGGCGCTCGAGCGCTTCGAGCGCAACGGTTTTCCCACGCCCAAGGTCGAGACCTGGAAATTCACCGACCTGCACCGCATTGCCGGGCTAGGGTTCGACAACATGCCGGCCGCGGTCGGCCGCGCCCTGACGCAGGCCGACATAACGCCGCATAGGCTCGCCCCGGACTGCCGCCTTGCCGTGTTCGTCAACGGGATGTTCCGGCCCGACCTCTCGGATGTGGAGCGGACCGAAGGCCTGCGGATCCGCAATTTCGCGGCGGCGGACGAGGCGGAGTTGCACGCGCTGGCGACGCCGCCGCTCGCGGCACTCGAACCGCGCGCCCGTTCGCTGGCCGATCTCAACACCGCCTTCATGCGCGACGGGGCCGTGATCGACATCGAGGGGTGTGCTGCGCTGGCGCCGGTGCAGCTTCTGTTCATCGCCTCCCCGCAGGGCGGACGGCCGGTCTACCACGTGCGCAACCTGATCCGCCTCGGTGAACACGCCAGCGCCACGGTGGTCGAGACCTATGTCGGCCACGACTCGGGCGCCTACTGGACCAACGCGGTCACGCGCGTCGAGATCGCCGATGGCGCCGTGCTGCGGCATTGCAGGCTGCAGGCGGAGGGGGCTGCTGCCGTCCACGTCGCAGCCAGCTCGGTCCGCGTGGCGCGCGCCGCCACCTACCATATGTTCGCAGCCGGCCTCGGCGGCGAGATCGCGCGCAACGAGATCGAGGTCGAGCTCGTGGCACCCGATGCCACGGCCGAGCTCGCCGGCCTGACCTTGGCGAGGGGCCGCCAGCACCTCGACACGACGACCCGACTGGCCCATACGCAGCCGCATGGGACCAGCCGGCAGCAGTTCCGCAACGTGGTCGACGACCACGCGCACGCGGTGTTCCAGGGAGCCGTGACCGTCGCGCGCGATGCCCAGAAGACCGACGCTCAGCAGCAGAGCCGCAGCCTTCTGCTGTCCGCGTCCGCTGCCGTGGACACGAAGCCGGAGCTGGAGATCCTCGCCGATGATGTGAAATGCAGCCACGGGGCTGCCATCGGCGACCTCGAGCCGGAACAGCTCTTCTACCTGCGGTCCCGCGGGGTCGGCGAGGCGGACGCCCGCGCGTTGCTGATAGCGGCGTTCATCGGCGACCTCGTCGACGGCATCGAAGGGAAAACCGTGCAGCCCTATATCCGGCGACACGTCGATGCATGGCTCGGGGATCTGAAACTTCAGGAGAGGGGCGCATGACGGTCATGCGTCGCATACCGTCGTCCGGCGGCCTCGATGTCGCCGCCGTGCGGCGCGACTTCCCGATCCTCGCCCGGCCCGTTCACGGCAAGCGCCTCGTGTACCTGGATACTGCGGCAAGCGCGCAGAAGCCGCGGCAGGTGATCGATGCCGAGCGGCACGTCTATGAGGCCGAATACGCCAACATCCACCGCGGCGTGTATGCATTGAGCGAGGCTGCCACCGCCGCGTACGAGGGCTCGCGCGACAAAGTGCGAGCCCTGCTCAACGCGCCGGAGTCGCGCGAGATCGTGTTCGTGCGTGGTGCCACGGAGGCCATCAACCTGGTGGCGCAGAGCTATGGGCGCGCCTTCCTTAAGGCCGGCGACGAGGTGCTGATCACCGAGATCGAGCATCACGCCAACATCGTGCCGTGGCAGATGCTGCGCCAGGACCGGGGCATCGTGCTCAAGGTCGCTCCGGTGAACGATGCGGGCGATCTGGATCTCGACGCGTTCGCGCGGCTCATCGGTCCGCGCACGAAGCTCGTGGCCGTGGCCCACGTTGCCAACGCCCTGGGCACGGTGCTGCCGGTCGAAGAGATCGTGCGGATTGCCAAACAGCGCGGCTGCACGGTCCTGATCGACGGCTGCCAGGCGGTGCCGCACCAGGCCGTCGACGTCCAGGCCCTCGGCTGCGACTTCTACGTCTTCTCCGGCCACAAGCTTTACGCGCCGACGGGCATCGGCGCCCTGTGGGGCCGAGCGGCGCTGCTCGAGCAGATGCCGCCCTGGCAGGGCGGCGGGGACATGATCCGATCGGTGACGTTTGACAAGACCGAATACAACGAGCTGCCGTGGAAGTTCGAGGCGGGGACGCCGCACATCGCCGGCGCGATCGGCCTGGGTGCGGCGATCGACTACGTGCACGGCCTCGGCTATGGCGCGATCGCGGCCCACGATGCGGAGCTGACCGGCTACGCGGTCGAGGCGCTGTCCAGGTTGTCGTCGGTCCGCGTGATCGGCACGCCGCGCCTGCGCTCGGGCGTGATCTCCTTCGTGGTCGAGGGCGCGCATCCGCACGACATCGGTATGATCCTCGACCGCGACGCCGTGTGCGTGCGCGCCGGTCACCATTGCGCGCAGCCGACGATGGACCGGTTCGGCGTGCCGGCGACCGTGCGTGCATCCTTCGGCGTCTACAACGACCGCGACGACGTCGATGCGCTGGTCGCGGCGCTGCGCAACGTCGCGAAGGTGCTGCAGCTGTGACCCGGCCTTCGCTGAAGCTACGGCTGGCGAGTCTCGTGCGCCGAAGCTCGGGCAGGAGCGGAGACGCATGAGCGAGCTTCGCGACCTCTACCAGGAGATGATCCTCGACCACGGCAAGCGGCCGCGAAATTTCGGGTCTCTCCCTACCGCCAATCGCCATGCCGACGGGCATAATCCGCTGTGTGGCGACAAGGTCACCGTCGCCGTACTGCTGCAGGACGGCAAGGTGGCGGACGTTCGTTTCACGGGGGCCGGCTGTGCGATCTCGATGGCGTCGGCGTCGCTGATGACCGAGGCCATCAAGGGCAAGAGCGAAGCCGAGTTGCGCGAGATGTTCCAGAAATTCCATACCGCTCTCACCGCGGCTGATGAGGCGCAGGCCGCTTCGCTCCTGGAAGGTCTCGACAAGCTTGCCGTGTTCAGCGGCGTGCGCGAGTTCCCGGTGCGAGTGAAGTGCGCGACCTTGCCCTGGCACACGCTGATTGCGGCCCTCGACCGGGCCGCACAGCCGGCGAAAACGGAATAATCCGATGCCCGAGCCGGACAATGCCAACCCGCCGATCCAGGCCAATGCCGCCACCTCGCCGCTGCGCGAGCGTGTCGAGGCGGCGCTGCGCACCGTCTTCGACCCGGAGATTCCGGTCAACATCTACGATCTCGGGCTCATCTACGACATCGAGGCCGGCGACGACGGCGCGGTGGTGGTCACGATGACGTTGACCGCACCCAATTGTCCCGCCGCCGGCGCCTTGCCGGGCGAGGTTGAGGATAAGGTGCAGGCGGTCGAAGGCGTCACCGCGGTGCGGGTGAGCCTGGTCTGGGATCCGCCCTGGGACAGGTCGCGGATGTCCGAAGCGGCACAGCTGCAGCTCGGCCTCATGTGACGGCCGGCGTGCCGACGACAACAGAGGAGGAGAAAACATGGCGGCGCTCGACGGAAAGAAAGTCGCGATCCTGGCCGACAACGGCGTCGAGGAGGCCGAGCTGCTGTTGCCGCGGCGGCGCTTGCGCGAGGCGGGTGCCACGGTCGAGGTGATCGCCCCCCAGCCGGGCCGCATCCGGTTGAGGAAGCAGGCGGACTGGGGCGACGCGGTGGCGGTCAACTGGGCGGTCGACGAGGCCGTGGTCGACGACTATGACGCTCTCGTCCTGCCCGGCGTCGAGGCTCCGGGTGCTGCTGGCGATGGCGACGGGCGGCGGCACAGCGAAAGCACGGTTCAATTCGTCCGCGATTTCTACCGGACCGGCAGGCCGCTCGCGGCGATCGCCGAAGGCGAGTGTCTTCTGGTCGAGGCGGACGTGGTCAACGGCAAGACCACCGCGGCACAGCCGGGGCTCAAGTCCGAGCTGGAGAAGGCGGGTGCGCAGTGGGTGGACGAGGAGGTCGTCGACGATCACGGCCTGATCACCAGCCGGGCGCCAGGCGATCTCGACGCGTTCGTGCGCACCTTGATCGAGGAGTTGAGCGGCCAGCGCAGGCCGTAGCTTCGACCACTGTGCGTTTGGTCACAGCGGGGCCGCAGGCGCGGGCCTAGGGTCCGCATCGGCCATTTTCGCCGATGGGGCTCCCATGACCCAAAACCTGTCCCTGTATTGGCACCGCTTGACGCACCGGATGAGCGACGAGGACGAGCGGGCGGAGGCGCCGGTCCTCGATCTTGCCGGATGCTTCGGCACGCCGGCGATCGCCGCTCTGCGGCAGGACGGCATCGTGACCCGGCTCGGCACGTCCGGCGTTGCCGTCCGGCCTGACGCCGGTTAATTCGCGTTAACCCTTTCTTTGTCCGGACGTGCTCCTATTAGGATACGAAATCGCTTATAATAGTTAATAGACCCGTGAACCGGCGGAAGAATGCTCCGCCGCAAGGAGTTCGAAAATGAGCTCAATCAACACGAATATCGGCGCGCAGGTCGGTCTCACCAATCTCAACTCGACCAACACGCGCCTCGACCGGATCAACAACCAGGTCTCGACCGGCAAGAAGGTCTCCAACCCGGTGGAGGACGCGTCGATCTTCGCGATCGCGCAAGGGCTCCAGTCGGATATCGGCGGCTTCTCGGCGGTGCAGCAGACCCTGTCGAGCGCCACCGGCGCTGCGGCGGTCGCTGCGGCCGGTGCCACGCAAGTGTCGGACCTGCTGAGCAACCTGCAGGCGCAGGCGATCCAGGCGTCCAATCCCGCCAACACGCCGGCGCAGCAATCGATCCTGTCCGCCGGATTCACCGCGACGCTCAACCAGATCGGCACGATCGTCAACAACGCCACCTACAACGGCGTCAACCTGCTGCAGCCGGGTGCCGCCTCGATCGGCGTCACCTCCACCATCTCGGGCGGCCAGCTGACGGTGCAGAACGCCTCGGGCGTCGGCGGCGTGACCGCGGCGCTTGCCGGCGGAGTGGCAACGACGGCAGCGGCGCTGTCGCTCCTCAGCACCATCAACTCGCAGCAGCTCGTCGTGGGTCAGGCGCTCGGCACGCTTGGCGCCAGCCTCAACAGCATCAACGCCCAGAACACGTTCACCGTCACGTTGTCGAATGCGACCACGACAGGGTTGGGCTCGCTCGTCGATGCAAATCTGGGCCAGGCCGCAGCGCAGCTGCGCGCCACGCAGGTCCAGCAGCAGCTTGGCGCCCAGACGCTCGGGATTGCCAACCAGAATCCGGAAGTCCTGCTGTCGCTGTTGCGCTAGGAAACGCAGGTGCCCCAGTGTGGGCACCTCGATCCCGCCCCACGCCTCGTGAGCCGTTGATTGCGGCGGCTTTTTGACTTGCCCTTTTTTGGTCGCAGGACAGGGTGGGGTGGTTCGCATAGGGTCGCGTCCGGCGGGAGTAGCGGCGCCCCCGACAGCCAACGTCGCTGCATCCGTCGGGTGCGCCGGTCCTTCGGGACCGGCGCATTCCATAACTCCCGCTGCTAGCCCAATTCGGCGGCGCGCCTCAGACTCGAGATCATCGAGAGATTCAGCAAATACTGATAGGCGAGCTTGGGATCGGCGGCGGCCGCGCGTAGCCGCCGCTTGAACTCGGCGTGCTGCGCCGGATCGCGCGCCTCGAGGTTCTCCTTGTTGCGGATCGTCTGCGTCTGAACGTATTCGAGCGTGACCCCGCGCCGCTCGCGGTCATAGCGTTCGAGCTCGGCCGGCTCCGCTTCGCCGCGCCAGACCTTCGCGAGGCGGCCGACCAGATTCACCGCATCGTGGATTCCGCCGTTCATGCCCATGCCGCCGAGCGGGTTGTTGATATGCGCGGCGTCGCCGGCCAGGAACACGCGGCCTGACTGGAAGCGCTGCGCCACCCGCTGATGGACGCGGTAGAGCGTGCGGTGCGCGACCTCATAGGCCGAGATGCCTGGCACGAGCGTCGCCATCTGCGCCTGGATGTAGCCCTCGCTCACGGCCGTGTCGTCGTCGATCGCCGCCGGCACCGGGAACATGATCCGCCACAGCCCGGGAATTTGCAGGAAAAAGTGCCACAGTACCGGGTCGGCCACATAGCTCACCGAGCACAGCTCCGGCACCACCCGGGTGAAGTCGAAGGGCGTACTGACGACGAGGAAGCGCTCCGGCCAGGTGAACCCCTCGAACTCGACGCCGATCGCGCGACGCACGGCGCTGCGCGCCCCATCGGCACCGATCACCCAATCCGCATCGATCGCGTGGGAGCTGCCGCCCCGGTGAAACGACACCGTCACCCCATCCGCGCCCTGCCGGACATCCTCGACGCGGGCGTCGAACTCGATGGTCAGCCGCGGGTGGTCGCGGAACAGCCCCAACAGGATGCGCGTCAGCTTCGACTGCTCGGCCTGGAGGCGATAGGGGTGGCGCGTGACGTCGGCGATCTGTCCGAAGTCGAATTGCGCGACCCGGCCGTCCGCCTTGGTCCGGTACTGCAAGGTGGGGGCGAGCAGACCTTCGGCCTTGAGCGGTGCGGTGGCCCCCAGCTCGTCGAGCATGTCGAGGGTCGGCGGGTGGAAGGTCGAGGCGCGCGATTCCGTGCTGAGGTCGGACCCCGCCTCGAGCACCGTGACCGGGATGTCCTGCCGGGCGAGCAGACACGCGGCGGTCAGGCCGACCGGGCCCGCGCCCGCGACGACGATTCTTTTAGGCTTGGACATGAAGGACAGTACGCGCGTCCGCAGTGCTTACTTGACCGGGTGTAGCTCTTTCCATTGGTCCTTCACGTGCGGGATCGTCGTGAACTCGACGTTTTCGAGCTGCCCGTGCACTTTTTCGACCTTGCGGATGTAGATGTTCTGCACGATGTCGCGGGTCTCCGGATCGATCATGATCGGGCCGCGCGGGCTGTCGTCGCTCTTCCAATGCGATAGGATGGAAATCGCCGCATCGCCGGTGAACGCGCCGCCGGTCTGTTTGATGACGCTGAAGATCGCGGCCATGCCATCCCAGGCCGCCACCGCCGGATTGTTGGGGATCGACGAGGCGCCGTACGCCTTGTGCCAGGTCTCGAGGAACGCGCGGTTGGCCGGCCGGTCGCCGGCGACCGAGTACGGCCCGGCGCTGACGATGCCGAGTGCCGAGTCGCCGATGTTCGGCAGCTCATCGTCGGTGACCAGGTCGGGTGTGGCGACGATCTTGATGCCGGCGGCCGCAAAGCCGACCTCGCGCCACGCCTTCATGAACGCAGGCGCGGCCTTGCCGCCCGGGTTGAAATTGAAGATGACCTGGGGCTTGGCGTCCATGGCCCGCTGCAGATAGGGCGTGTAATCGGGGACCGTCACCGGCGTGCGCACGGCGCCTACGATCTTGCCGCCGCCGTCGGTGAACGCCTTCGTGAAGCCTTCCTCGCTGTCATGGCCGGGGATGTAGTCGCTCACGATGGTGTAGCCGCTGCGCCAGCCCTGCTCGAGCGCCCATTTGCCGAGCGGATAGGCGTTCTGCCATACGGTCCAGGAGAACCGGACGATATACGGCGAGGCGCGGGTGAGCGCCGACCCCGACGCGTTCATGATCACCATCGGCACCTTGGCCTCGGTGGCGATCGGCGCGATTGCCAGCACGTTGGGGGACCAGAACAGGCCGGCCAGGATGTTCACGTGATCGCGGGTGACGAGCTCCTGGGCGAGGCGCTTGGCGACCTCCGGATTGGCGCCGGTATCGTCCCGGCGGACGATCTCGAGCTTGGTCCCGGGCGGCAGGCCGGCCTCGTGGGTCTTCACGTACAGGCTCACGGCCTTGTCCATCGGTTCGCTGGGCTCCGCGTTGGGCCCTGAATAGGTGAGGATAAGGCCCACCTTGACCGTGGCCGCCGATCCCGGCGATGCCGTCACTATGAAAGCAGCGGCGAGCAGTGCCGCGAGATGTCGCGTCATCGTCTTCTCCCCAGAGGCTCCGCTCATATTGACTGGCGCCATCCCGCGTTTCAATCGCGGGGCGGGGTTGGGTCCAATTTATGTTACGGCGCGAGGCTGTGACCTCTGCAGGGGAGCGCCGTGCGGCGGCTGGACTCGCGGCTGCGGCATCCCATGTCGCATCGAGGGACCCAAAGACGCGTGGAGGAGGAGAACGATGATCGGACGTCTACTTGCGGCAGCAGCATTCAGCACCGTCCTGGCCACCACGGCCCTGGCTCAGATGGCGGCACCCCCGGCCAGCAATCCAACGGCCAGCCCGTCCGCGAACGATGCCAGCCATGCGAGCGGCGCACCGACGACCCTGAACTCGAGCCCGGCAGCGACCAGCAAGCCCGTAGCGAGCCAGCGCAGTGCGGCCAGCAGCGGGATGAGCACCACCAAGCAGACCGCGCAGGGTCACGAGCAGGAGAACGGCGTGGCCGAAAAGCTCAACGCCTGCGAGGCCAAGCCGATGACCGAGCGCCAGGCCTGCTTCGACGCCGCGACGCGGATGTAGCCCAGGGTGTAGTTGACCCTAGCGTCCGGCCATCTCCGCGCGGCCAAGCGACGGTCCGGTTTCCCCGGCGCGCGTCCCCGTCGGCGCGCGCTGGCCGAGCCCTTCGCCCTTGAAGGTCGCCCCGTAGACCCGGGCGAGCGCGATCGAGGCGATGGCGCCGACGATGAACGGCACGGTCGCCAGCAGATAGAGCGCCTGCAGCGACAGCTGCATGCCGATCAGCACGCCGCCGATCTTGGGCCCGGCCACCGACCCGAAGCGGCCGACCGCGAACGCCCAGCCTGACCCGTTGGCGCGGAACGCCGTCGGGTAGATCATGCCCGACGTGGCGTTGAGCCCGAACTGCAGGCCGAGCACGCAGAACCCGGCCCAGAAGATGACGATCATCAGGAGCGTGAGGTCCCCGGCCCCGGCCAGGTAGCCGATGGCGCCGACGATCGGGACCGCGCAGACGAACAGCACGCTCACCGGCAGAAGGCCCTTCTTGTCCATCAGCACGCTGAGGAGCAGGCCCCCCGCGGTGCCGCCGACCTGGAACCATGAGGTCGCGACCGCGGCCTCGCTGGGCGGGAAATGCGCGTTCGTGAGGAGCGTGGGCATCCAGCTCATCAGGAAGTAGAAGCCCATCAGGTTGACGATGAAGCACACCCACAGGAGCGGGGTGATCCAGCCGAGCCCGTCCTC
The DNA here is from genome assembly GCA_035506575.1 of Alphaproteobacteria bacterium. GTDB lineage: Bacteria > Pseudomonadota > Alphaproteobacteria > CACIAM-22H2 > CACIAM-22H2 > DATJPD01. The sequence continues at coordinate 10,250 of DATJPD010000162.1, read as the reverse complement.
GAACAGGTACTTCGGCGAAAAGCCTTCGTACTGCTTCTCGTCCTGAACGGTGAAGACCGTCGAGGCGTCGGTCTGCAGGTTCGGGTCGATGCGGTTGACGATGCGGCTGATGCGCGCCTGGCGCCCGCCCTTGAGCACCAGGTACTTGAGCGATTCCGGCATCCACAGGGCCGCAGCCAGGCCGATGACGAGCGGGAAGATGCCGCCGACTGCGAACAGGACTTGCCAGCCATACGTGCCGACGAACGCCGCCGAAACCCAGCCGGGCACGGCGCCGCCGAGCGTGATGCCGCAGAACATCACGATCACCATGGTCGAGCGCTTCTTCGCTGGCGAGAACTCGGCGGTGAGCGCGATCAAGGTCGGCGGCAGCCCGCCGATGCCGATTCCGGCGATGAATCGCAGCCAGATCAAGGTGTCGAGGTCGGTCGCCCAGCAGGCGGCGAGGGTGAACAGGCCGAAGGTGACACACGAGGCCACGATGGCCGCGACGCGGCCGTAGCGGTCGCCGATCCAGCCGAAGATCGGCGCGCCGAACAGGATGCCGAACAGGCTCGAGCTGAAGAGGGTGCCGAGCGCCGAGCGATCGGTGATATGCCACTCCTTGATCAGCGAGGGAGCGGCAAACGCTGCGGCGCCGATGTCGTAGCCGTCCAGCAGGATGATGAAGAATGCGAAGATGACGAGGCCGACGTTGAACGAGTTCACGCCTCGTTCATCGATCAGCCGCGATACGTCAACGGTCCGGGCCATGTCGCCTCCCATATATTTTGCCGGTATCTTAGACGTCTGCGCCGATGGACGACATCCCATATTTGTCCCATCGGCATTTCAGTTTGCGCGTAGAGGCTCTAATCTCGGCCTCGGGCGCGCCCAGGGAGGACAATCATGGCCACGACCAAAGTCGCAATCGTCACGGGAGCCGGCAGCGGTATCGGCCGCGCGACCGCGCTGGCGTTTCTTAACGCCGGCTACGCGGTCGGCCTCGCCGGCCGGCGCAAGGAGACGCTGGAGGCGACGGCCGGCCAGGCGAAGGCGGGGAAGAGCCTCGTGGTGCCGACCGATGTCGGCGACCCCGCGTCGGTCAAAACCCTGTTTGCGAAGACGAAGGACGCGTTCGGCCGGCTCGACGTGCTGTTCAACAACGCCGGCATGGGCGCTCCCGGGATTCCGCTCGAGGACCTGACCTACGAGCAATGGAAAGCGGTGGTGGACGCGAATCTCACCGGCGTCTTCCTGTGCACGCAGGAGGCGTTCAAGATCATGAAGAGCCAGGAGCCGCGCGGCGGGCGCATCATCAACAACGGCTCGATCTCGGCGCAGGCGCCGCGGCCGAACTCCGCCCCCTACACGGCGACCAAGCATGCGGTCACCGGGCTCACCAAGTCCGCCTCGCTCGACGGGCGCAAATACGACATCGCGGTCGGCCAGGTCGACATCGGCAACGCCGCGACCGAGATGACCGACCGCATGGCCAAGGGCATCATCCAGCCGCGCGGCGACATGATGGTCGAGCCGCGCATGGACGTGAATGATGTCGCGAAGACCGTGCTGCACATGGCGAGCCTGCCGCTCGAGTCCAACGTGCTGTTCGTGACCGTCATGGCCACCAAGATGCCGTTCGTCGGCCGAGGCTGATTTGGCCAGGGGGGAACAGCCTGTGCCGGTTTGGGCGTCGCTGCGGCGTGCGGGCGCGGCACTCGCGGTTCTGTGCATCGCGGCGGGCGGCCGCGCCGCGGTGGCGCAGGACGACGCCGAGGCGCTGGCTGCGGCCATCGAAGGCCCGTGGTATGGCCGGATCGCGGGGATCGACCGGCCGGACCGCTATCTCGAGATCATGGCCGTGGAGCCCGGGCCGAGCGGAGGGTTCGTCGCGGGCGCCCTGTTCGGCTGGGGTGATGGGCCGATCAGCCCCACTCCGGCCGAGATCACCGTCAGCGGCACGGCCGTGTCGCTCGAGCTCACGGCCTCGACCGGCGCTCACGTCGAGTTGCACTTCAACGGCGACCAGGCGAACGGACCCTATCAGCCCGCCGGACGCACGGCCCGGTCGAGCGTGTTCGCGCGGGTGAAGGACCGGCCGGATTACGACTGGCTGGGCGGCGTATGGATCGCCAAGCGCAACGGCCAGACCAGGGTGTTCGACGTGAAGCGGGTCGTCGCCACGGCGGAGGGCAAGATCCTGGCGGTCGGCCAATACGGCATTGCCGAGGAGACGGGACGCATCCGGCAGATGGTCGCGACCGTCGACGGCGATCCCGCCACCGCCCGCATCTACTGGCGCACGACCAACACGGTTGCCGAGCTCAAACGCATGACCGCGGCCCCGGCGCTGGCCGGCTCGTTCGAGGTGCGCGATCACGGGGCGCGGCCGGATGCCATCATCTTCATGCAGAACGTGGCCGCACCCGCGGCCGCCCGCCAGACCATCGAGGTCGGGCGCCCGTTTCCGGACATGACCCTCGTGACCTTGGACGGAGACAAGGTGCGCGCCAGCGATTATCGCGGCAAGACGGTGCTCATCACGTTCTTCCAGTCCTGGGACGTGTGGAGCACGGACGAGATGAAGGCGTTCCGCGCGGCCCGCAAGCGCTATGGCAACCGTCTGGCCATCCTCGCGGTCAATTACCGCACCCTCTCGAATGACATCTCGCCGCTCAGCAACACCGTGGCTCCGGTCCCGCGCGATGTCGACCTGTCCGACGTCCGGAAGACGATCGACGTCAAGCGCATCCCGGAGATCTGGATCGTCGACGGGTCAGGCGTCGTGGTTGACCGCGAGAGCTATCTGCCGGAGCACGGTCTCCTGGCGCTGCTCGACAAGGTGGTGAAGTAGCTAAGCGCCCAGGATTTTTGCCAGGCCCTTCACCAGCGCGTCGTGGCGCGCGGTGCGGGCAGCTGCGTCGGTGTCCACCGCCTTGCCCATGCCCAGATAGCGCTCGGCGACCTCGGGGTTGTGGAGCAGCTCGGAGCCTGCGCCTTCGAGGACGACGCGCCCCATTTCGATCACGTAGCCCCAATCGGCGATGGCGAGGCTCATGCGCGCGTTCTGCTCGGACAGCAGGATGGCGATGCCGCGCGCCTTGAGGCTCGCGATCAGCCGGAAGATCTCTTCGACCAGGGTCGGCGACAGGCCGAGCGAGGGTTCGTCGAGCACCAGGAACCGCGGCTCGACCATGAGCGCGCGCGCGATCGCCAGCATCTGCTGCTGGCCGCCCGACAGGTTGCCCGCCATCTCGTCCTGGCGCTGGATCAGCACCGGGAAGAGCTGGCAGACCTCGGCGATGCGCCGCGCGATGCCGGCTTCGCCCAGCTCGCGGCGCTGCGCGTAGGCGCCCAGGCGCAGATTCTCGACGACGGAGAGCCCGGCGATCATCTGCCGGCCTTCGGGCACGTGCGAGACGCCGCGGCGTACCCGCTCCTTCGGGCTGAGCGCGTCGATGCGCTGGCCGGAGAGGCGGATCTCGCCCTGGCGCGCCGGCAGGAGGCCCGAGATCGTCTTGGCGAGCGTGGTCTTCCCCGCGCCATTGGCGCCGATCAGGGCCACGATTCGGCCGGCCTCGACCTTGAGGCTGACGCCGTGCAGCACGTTCGCGTCGCTGTAGCCGGTGGAGAGGTTTTGGATCTCGAGCATCAGGCGGCCCCGTGCTGCAGGCCGAGATAAGCCTCGATGACGCGGCGGTCGCGCTGAACCTCGGCCGGCGTGCCGCGGGCGATGAAGCTGCCGAGATCGAGCACCACGACCTGGTCGGCCACGTTCATGACCAGCGACATGTTGTGCTCGACGACCATGATCGTGATGCCGCTGTCGCGCACCGCACGCAACAGGGCGGCGAGCTCGGCCGTCTCGGCGTCGTTGAGGCCGGCCGCGGGTTCGTCAAGCAGCAGAAGACGAGGCTTCGCCATCATCGCGCGGCAGACCTCGATGAGCTTCTGGGCGCCCATCGGCAGGCTGGTCGCGGCCACGTCGCGGAACGACGAGAGCCCGACGAGATCCAGAAGTGCGTCGGCCTGCTCGGTGAGCCGGGCTTCTTCGCGCCGGGCGCCGCCGAGCCACAGCATCTGCGCGTACGCGTTCGATTTCACCTGGCGGTGGGCGCCGACCAGCACGTTCTCGAGTGCGGTCATGCCCGGAAAGACGCGCGCGGTCTGGAACGTGCGCAACAGGCCCAAGCCCGCGATCTCGCTCGGCCCCTTGCCGCTCAAGGACGTGCCGAAGTAACGCACCTCTCCCGTATCCGGCGGGAACAGGTTGGTGATGAGATTGAACAAGGTCGTCTTGCCGGCCCCGTTGGGCCCGATGAGGGCGGTGAGGCTGCCGGCCGGCACCTCGAACGAGACGTCATTCACCGCTTTCAGGCCGCCGAAGGTCTTCGAGAGGCCGATGCCCTGCAGGGCCGCGACGCGGGTCATGCGCCTTTGCTCCTGTCGGAGCTTCGGCGCACGAGACTCGCCCGCCGAAGCTTCAGCGAAGGCCGGGTCATGGCGCTTGCCCTTTGGCGGCAAGTTGGGCGGTCGCCGGCTTCGGCGTCTCCTCGGCGCTCAGCCAGCGCGCGATCGTGCCGACGATGCCATCCGGCAGGTACTGGAACGCCAGCACCAGGATGGCGCCCTCGGCCAGGGTCTTGTAGGCCGCGAGCGGCTGGAAGATCGTCGGTAGCAGGGTGATCAGCGCCGAGCCGACGAGCCCGCCCACCAGCATGCCTTCGCCGCCGACCACCTGCATGGCGATCATCTCGAACGAGCGCGGGGTGCTCACCATCTCGGGCGACAGGAAGTGGAAGTCGAAGGCGTAGAGGCTGCCGCACAGCGAGCCGAGCAGCGCGCTGATGGCAAACGCGGCCATCTTGTAGCGCGGCACGTCGATGCCAAGCGCCGCGGCCGCGGTCTGGTCGGTGCGGATGGCCTGCAAGGCGCGGCCGAAGCTCGACCGCATCCCGCCGTAGAGGGCGGCCACCAGCACGACGATGAGACCCAGCACCAGGTAATACATCGAGATGTCGCTGTCGAAGCTGTACGGGCCGATGGCAAACGACGGGATGCCAACCAGGCCCGACGGGCCGCCGGTGATGTTGAGGCCGACGGTGAGCGAATCGACCAGGAGGCCGAAGCTCAACGTGGCGAGCGCCAGATACGCGCCGCGCAGCCGCATCGTGACGAGCGACAGCACGATCGCGCAGACCAGCGACACCGCCATGCCGGCCAAAGTGCCGACGAGCGGCGAAAAGTCGTAGGTCGTGGCCAGGATCGCTGCCGTGTAGCCGCCGATCGCGAGGAACGCCGCCTGGCCCAGGCTGACCTGGCCGGCGTAGCCCATGAGCACGTCGAGGCCGAGCACGCCGATGAACAGAATGCCGGTGATGACGAGCGAGCTGAGAAGGCCGCCTTCGCCCACGAGGTAGGGCAGGGCGATCAGCACCGCGAGCGCCACGAGGCCGACGGCGGCGGCGCGAACGCCGCGGAAGCGCACAATGGCGCGATACACGCGCACGTCTTCGCGCACGTCGAGACGCCGCGTGCGGCGCGGCATGAACAGGCCCTGCGGCCGCCACAGCAACGTGACGAGCAGGAGTGCCAGGGCCAGCGCATTGCTGAACAGCGACGACACGTACCCGGCGGCGAGCTGCTCGGCCACGCCCAGGAACAGACCGCCGCCGACCGAGCCGACGAGGGAGCTCATGCCGCCGATCGCAACCGCGATGAAGCCGGCATTGGTGAAAAAGCCGCCGGTGTCGAACTCGAGCGAGATGATGGGTGCTACGGCGATTCCGCCCAGGGCCGCGATCAGGGCCGTGAGCCCGAAGCTGAACAGGGTCAGCCGCGACACGTCGATGCCCATCAGGCGGGCTGCGTGCGGGTTTTCGGCGCAGGCGAGCAGCGCCTTGCCCGATGCGGTGCGCGTCAGGAGATACCATGTGCCGAGCACGACCACCGCCGCGACGCCGACGATCCAGGGGCCTTGCGAGGGAAAGCGCACGCCCGCCAGCGTGATCGGCTGCTCGCCCGAGAACGGGGCCACGGCGTAAGGCTGGCTGCCCCAGATGACCAAGGTCAGGCCCTGCAGGAACGTGAGCAGCCCGGCGGTCAGCATCAGCATGCTGCTGTTGGGCAGCCGCGACAGCGCCGGCACGAACGTCGCAGCACCGATGAGGAGCCCAAAGACCGTCGTGCCGGCGGCCGCGGCCACGAACGCCGCCACCGGGGGCCAGCCGAGCACCTGGCTCAGCTGGTAATAGCCGAGTGCTGCGATGACGCAGAAGCCGCCCTGAGCCAGGTTGATGATGCCGGTGACGCGATAGACCAGCGACATGCCCAGCGCCACGATGGCGAAGACGATGCCCTGGACGAGGCCGCCGATGACGATCTGGGTCAGCTGGTCCACGCGCGCGCCGCCCCTTCAACCGTCATGCCCGGGCCACCGGGTCGGGCCAAAGGCCGGCCCGGCGACAAGCTTCACGTCCCGGGCATCCACGTCATTCAGCAGGCATGCGGCCCGACGTGGATGGCCGGCACGTCGGCCGGCCATGACGTTTTCATATGAAAGCGACACGAGATGCCAATAGCTGCGGTCTTATTTCAACGGCTCGCCTGCCGGCTGGCTGACGGGGACCCAGCGGTTCTTGTCGGGCGTCCAGCGCGTGATCACCGCATCCTGGACGTCGAGCCCACGCTGCGGCACGCGCTCGAAATCATAGATCCCGTCCACGCCCGCATAGCCCTTGAGATGCGAGAGGTATTCGCGGACCTGCGGCGCGGTCGCATTGGGCCCCAGCTTCTTCAGCGCATCGATGGTGATCGTCGTCGGGTCCCACGCCAGCGCCGCCGCAACGTCGGGCTCGATCCCGGCCGCCTTGTAGGCCGCCTCGAAGCGCGCCTGAGCCGCCATGACGCCGGCGGGGCGCTTGATGTCCGTGCCGTGCATCGCCCAGCCGGCGGCGGGAATGTAAAGCTGCTTGGGCAGGAAGGCCGCGTATTGCGTCATCTGCGCGAATGTCATGTTGCCGTCGGTGGTACCCATCGGCACGTCGAGCCCGGCCTGCGTGATCGCCTTGAAGATCGTGCCGATGGGGGCTCCGGTGCTCCAGGCGATGAACGCCTGCGGCTTGGCGGCTTTGATGTTCTCGATCTGGGCGGCGACGCTGACGTCGGTCGGGTTGAAATGCTCGCGGGCCACGACCTGCACGCTCTTGTTCTCGGGCAGGGCGAGATTGCCGTCGATTCCGTGCTCCGCGTCCTGGCCGCTTGCATCGGTCGAGGTCATGAGCGCCAGGCGCGTCCAGCCGCGCTCGCGGAAATAGCGGATGAGGGCGCGCGACAGGTCGATCGTCGACACGCTCGAGGTGAAGGCGTAGCTGCCCTCCTGCGGATGGATGCCGGGCGACAGGCAGTACATCACCGGCCCGTTCTTCACCAAGGGGGCGACGCCGTTGCACATGGCGACGAGGTTGGGGCCGATCTGGACCGCCGGCTTCGCCGCCACCACCTGGCTTGCGAGCTGGACCGCGGTCTGCGGGCTCGACTGGTCATCGTGGAAGACGAAGTGCACTGGGCGGCCCTGGATGCCACCCTGTTCGTTGGTCGATTTTTCGATGAGCTGGAGGGCGGTCTGCTCGGCCTTGCCGAGGAACGAGGCACCTCCGGTCAGGGACAGGATCGCATGGATATCGTAGGGCTGGGCCGCCTGAGTTGGCGCGCCCAAAATCGTGCACAATGCGGCGGCCGCAACGCCGCCCAAAATCATCCTGTTCATTGGTCGTCTCCTTCCCCGAAACGCAGATTGCTCCGTCTACGGTGCATTTATCCCATAGCCTCTCCGGGGCGGGAAGCCGGTTCGCGTTGCCGCGGGGCGCGTGTCGAAGGGCTGGCGGCGCCCTTGGCGCGGATGCATACTTTCGGCGAAGACGTTTGGGAGAGGAGACGGGTCATGCCGGACGATCGTGGTGCCGCGATGAGCAAGGAATTCGTGGTGGGGGGCGTGCGGTTGCCGCGCCCGTTCCGCATCCGCCGGCTGGGCCATTTTGGCGTGAACGTCCACGACCCGGAGGTGAGCCGCAGCTTCTACGAGCGGCTGCTCGGCTTCCGCATCTCCGATCCGCTCGATTTCGGGCCCCGGCTCAAGCCCGAGGAGCGCGCCGGCCTCGGCCCCACGGTGGGCTATTTCACCCGCCACGGCACCGACCATCATTCGTTCGTGTTCTTCCCGCGGCGGGCCTATTCGGCGCTCAACCCACATGCCTCGGCGCACCCCGACGTGACCGTGAACCAGATCACCTGGCAGGCCGGCAGCCTGCGCGAGGTCACGGGCGGCTTCGCCTGGTTCAAGGAGCGCGGCCTGCCGATCCGGCGCAGCGGGCGCGATAACCCCGGCTCCAACTGGCACTTCTATCCGCTCGACCCGGACGGCCACGTCAACGAGCTCTATTACGGGATCGAGCAGATCGGCTGGGACGGCTTCAGCAAGCCGGGCGGCATGCACACGACGCGCTATACGGCACCCCCCGATTTACCGCACCGCTCCGAATACGCCGAGGTGCAGGCCGGCCTCGCGGCGGGAGTCGACCCGCGTACGGGTCAGCACCAGACCGAGCTGCTCGAGGAGAAGTACGACGTGGGCGGCGTGCTGCTCGGCCGCCCGTTCAAGATCGTGCGCATCGGCCCGGTGCGCCTGTTCGTCAAGGACGTCGCGAAGTCGGTCGCGTTCTATCGCGACGATATGGGGCTCAGTGTGACCGAGGAGGTGACGGTGCGCGGCCATCGCTGCGCGTTCCTGCGCGCCAACACCGAGCATCATTCGCTGGCGCTCTATCCGATCGCGCTGCGCGCCGAGCTCGGCCTGAGCGCACACACGACCCTGATGTCGTTCGGCCTGCAGGTGGCGGATTACCAGCAGCTGCGCGATGCGACGGCGTTCCTCGAGCAGAACGGGGTGACGATCAAGCAGCTGCCGCCCGAGTTGTTCCCCGGCATCGACTATTCGGCTTTCGCGATCGACCCCGATGGCCATGCCATGCAGCTCTACTACTACATGGAGCAGGTCGGCTGGGACGGTCGGCCGCGCCCGGCGAGCGCCAGGCCGAAGATCGACCCGCAGAACTGGCCCGAGAGCGTGCCCGCGGCCAGCGACACGTTCGGCGGCGAGATCTATCTGGGCCCGCTCGGCTGATACACAACTCGGCTGATCCAAAGCCGTTAGGGAGGGACGTTCATGGCGGGGAGACTGCTGGCCGCGGTCGCAATGGCGGTTGTGCTCTGCACTGGTGCACACGCGCAGACCTACCCGAGCCGGCCGATCAAGCTCATGGTCGGTTTTCCGCCGGGCGGCAACGTCGACAGCGTCGGGCGCGTCCTGGCGCAGGAGATGTCGAAAGGCCTCGGCCAGCCGGTCGTGGTCGAAAACAAGCCCGGCGTGGTGGGGAGCCTGGCCGCGGAGCTGGTCGCGAAGGCGCCCGCCGACGGCTACACCCTGATGGTGGTCGCGGGCGCGCACCCCGTGAATGCGGCGATCCACCAGTCGCAGCCCTACGAGCCGGTGAATGATTTCACCTGGATCTCGATGGTGACCTCGTATCCGTTCGCCTTCAGCGTGCGGGCGGAGTCGCCTTTTAAGAGTCTTAAGGATCTGATCGAGGCGGCGCGCGCCAAGCCCAATACGGTCAGCAACGGCTCATCTGGGCAGGGCTCCGTGCAGCACATGACGGCCGAGCTGCTCGGCTATGCGGCCGGCGTCCATTTCCTGGAGGTTCCCTACAAAGGCGAGGCCCTGGCGCTGCCGGCGGCCCTGGGCGGCGAGGTCGACTTCGTGGTCACGACCACAACCCTGGTCGTCCCGTTCATCGGCTCCGGCAAGCTGCGGCCTCTGGCGGTGACCAGTGCACAGCGCTGGAAGGAGATCCCCGACGTGCCGACGGTCCAGGAAGCGGGCGGCATCAAGGATTTCGAAGTGACCTCGTGGTCGGGCCTGGCCGCCCCCCACGGCCTGCCGGAGCCGATCCTGCAGAAGCTCAACGCCGAGGTGCGCCGCGCGGTCGCCGTTCCCGACGTGCGCCAGCGCCTGGAGAGCTTCGGCGGTGACGTGCACGCCACGACGCCTGACGAGATGAAGGCGCAGGTGGCGCGCGAAGTGGCGCGCTGGACAGCGCTCGTCCGCGACACCAACATGCCGCGGCTTTGACCGCCGCAAACCCGTCTGCAAACGCCAACAGCAAAGGACGACCCATGGCCGAGTTCAAGCTTCTGACCTACTCGATCGA
>DATJPD010000161.1:0-7355 GCA_035506575.1 Alphaproteobacteria bacterium | reverse complement strand
TTGTTGGCCGCGATCTTCGCGGACACCGCCGCCCGCCAGGCGGGATCGCGCGCGAGGCGCACCGCCAGCTGCACGTACTCGTCGGCAGTGGCGGCGATGGTGTCCTCGACACCCATCCGCCGCAGGATCGCGAGCGTGTGGCGGCCGCGCATGAACTCGGTCGGCAACGTCACGATCGGCAGGTCGTGCGCGAGGCTTTCCAAGGTCGAGTTGCACCCGGACCAGCCGACGCTGTCGAGGATCGCATCGCATTGTCCGAGAGCGGCGCGGAACCGCGGCTCGCTGAGGCGCGGCAGGAACACGCAGTGGCGCGCGGCATCGAGCCCGAGGGCGGCGAACGCGCGCGCGAGCCGATCGCGGAACAGCTCGGTCACGTGGCGGCCCTTGGCGAATTCGAGGAACACGAACTGGCAGTCGGGCACCTCGCGCGCGATGCGCGGGAACAGGTCGTCGTAGCGCGGCAGGTACTTGGACAGGGTCTGGCCCGACCAATACGCCATGGCACCGGGCCTGAGGCCGAGTTCGGTGCGGTCGATCGCGGGGAGCGCCTCGTCTGCAACCGGTTCGTAATGGATCGACAAATTCGGGAGCGCGACCAGCTGCTCGGTGTAGAGCGCCTGGGCATCCGCCGGCTCCATGAGCTCGCTCGAGAGAAAGTAGTCCAGGGTCGGCATCCCGCTGGTCACCGGCTGGCCCCAGGAGTTGCACTGCACCGCCGCCAGACGCTGGCTCGCGAGCTGGACCGCGATCGGATCGATGCCGATCTCGGGATAGATCAGCACGTGCGGGGCATCGGCTGCGATCTCGTCCCGCCAGGCGGAGATGCTCAGCGGTCCCTGCACGAAACGCTCGCAAAGGCCCGCCGCGATCTTGGTCTCCGCATCCTGGATCGTGCCGGTGTGATAACCGGTCACGCGGAACCGGCGGCGGTCCAGCTGGGTGAGCCAGCCTTTGATCGGGATCTTCCAGTTCGAGTGCCGGCGGAAGAAGCCGCTGACGATGCCGACGCGGATCTTCTCGCCTGGGCCCGGCGCCGCTGCCGCGGCGAGCGGCGGGTAACGCCTGCCCATCGCCTTGCAGACGAGCGTGCCGTACAGCGCCTGGAGCTTCCGGTCGTCGAGCCCCTGATACGGCAGGAAGAACGGCTGGGCCGAGCCGACGCCCGAGGCCAGATCGGGGACGGCGCCGCGCTCCTCATCCTCGGCCAGCCGTCGCAGTTCGCGTTCGTACGCCGTCCGCCGGCGCAGGATCTCGGCGTCGTCATGCCAGGCGGCACCGAGCTGCGCCACCAACAGACCGATACGGGCATCGGCGTGACCGGGCTGCAGGGCGAGCACACGCTCGTATTGCGCGGCGGCCGCGTCGATCCGTCCTTGCGCGAGCAAAATGTTGGCGAGGGTGTGGCGGGCGGCCACGAGATCGGGCTTCAGGCGAAGGGCCGCCTCACAGCTCGTTTCGGCCGCGGTATACCGCTCGAGCCCGAACAACGCGGTGGCGAGATTGGCGTGGGCCTCCGCGAAGTCGGGCTGAAGCTGCACCGCCTGCGTGCAGGCGGCGGCCGCTTGATCGAAGCGCCCGAGGCCGATGAGCGCATTGCCGAGATTGCTCAGCGCCGCGGCCGATTGGGGGGCGAGGCGGAGAGCTTCGCGATACTCCGCTTCCGCTTCGGCCAGGCGGCCGAGATCGGACAGGACATTGCCGAGACTGACGTGTGCGTCGGATGAGTCCGGTTGCAGCTCCGCCGCCGCGCGGTAGGCGGCCGCCGCGTCCTCGAGACGTCCGAGCTGGACCAGCAGCGCGCCGAGATTGTGGTGCACCGGTGCCATGTCGGGCGCCAGGCGCAGCGCTTCGCGATAGCTCGCTTCGGCCTCGGCGAGGCGGCCGGCGGCAAGCAGGGCGTTGCCGAGATTGCTGTGGCACTGCGCCTCATTCGGGCGCAAGCGGATGGCGCGGCTGATCGAGGCGATGGCGAGGTCGAGGCGCCCGTCGCCGAGGGCCAGCACGCCCAGGAAGTGATGCGCCGCCGGACGGTCCGGGTCGCGCGTCAGGACGTCGCGGACGAGCCTCTCGGCTGCGGCCATGTCGCCGGCCTGGTAGCAGCCGAGCGCCTGCTGCAGAAGTGCGTCGACGGCCGGATCGTCCGACACGGCTTGTTATCTGGCGATGCGCCGCTCGGCCGCCGGCGGCAGGAAGCTCGCATCGAAGACCATCTCCGGCGGCAGCTTGCGCGGCAGCTGGTAGCCGTCGGTCACGATGTCGATGTGCTTTTGCAGCCGCGCCGGGTCGGGGGCGCCCATCCCGTTCTGGCTCGCCGCGGGCGTGGCGATGAACGTGAGCGCCGATTTCAGACGTCCGAGCTCGACCGCCGGATCGCTGAGCGGCTCGGCATGCTTGAGCGCGGCGATCGAGGCTTCGGGATCGGCCGCGGCGTTCTGCCAGCCCTGGATGGTCGCCTTGACGAAGCCGCGCACGGCCTCCGGATGTGCCTTGGCGAAGGCGGGCGTGGTGAACACGACGTTCGAATAGAGGTCGAGACCCCAGTCGCGCAGCATCATCACGTTCAACTGGTCGCGCGGCACGCCGAGCCCGGCGAGCGACGGCACGGCCGTCATGACGAACGCGCCGACGAAATCCGCCTCGCCGCGCGCCAGCATCGGCTCGCGCACCTGAGGCTGCACGTTGGACCACAGGACCTTGGCCGGGTCGATGCCGTTCACCCGCGCGAACACGTTGAACAGGCGGAACGTGGCATCGACGACGGGTGCCGCTCCTTTGCGGCCCACCAGATCGGCCGGCTTCTCGATGCCGGTCTTCTTCAGCGAGATCAGGCTCAGCGGCGCCTGGTCGTAGACGACCAGCACGCCGATCAGCTCGCGGCCGGGATTCTTGGCGTCGAATTCGATGAGCGCGCTCAGGTCGCCGAAGCCGATGTCGTAGGCGCCGCTTGCGACCCGGGTGATCCCGTCGGCGCCGCCCCGGCCCGGATCGAAGGCCAGGAGATTGATGTTCTGCGCGGCGTAATAGCCTTTCTCGCGCGCCAGCACGAAAGGCGATTGCTGGCCCTGCAGCAGAAAATCAAGCACGAAGCGCACGTCGTTGGTTTCGCTCCACGCCGGTGGTGCGACGGCGAGCGCGAGCAGCAATCCGGCTGCAGTGGCGAACAGTCTACGCATGGCTATGGCCCCCCCTGTGTTCTCCCAGCGACCCGATGATACACTTAACTCCGCGGCGATGTCCGCGACGCACAATGTATTTGCAGGAGAGCGGGGCCGTGAAGATATCGCGCATCGAGACGATCCGGGTCTCCATCCCGTTCGGCAATGACGGGCCGCGCGTCGGCTTGCGGCCGAGCCTCGACAGCAAGCCGTGGGTCCACATGGAATGCCTGATGGCGCGCGTCGAGACCGATGACGGCCTGGTCGGCTGGGGCGAGGCGTTCGGCCATTTTGTCAACGCGGGAACACAAGCGATCCTCGATACGCTCGTCGGTCCCTGGTTCATCGGCAAGGATCCGCGGCCGATCACTGCGCTCATGGACGAGGCGCAGCGCGGGTTTCACGGCTTCGGGCGCAGCGGCCCGGTGATGTACGCGCTGTCGGCCATGGACATCGCGCTGTGGGACCTGGCCGCAAAGCGGGCCGGGCAGCCGCTCTACCGGCTTCTCGGCGGACGCGACGGCACGCTCGATCTCTACGCCAGCCTGACGCGCTATCGCGGCGACCCCGAGGCGCTGCGGCGGAACTGTCAGCGCGCGCAGAAGATCGGCTACCGCATGATCAAGCTGCACGAGGTGACCGTGGATGCGTTCATGGTCGCGCGCGAGGCGCTGGAGCCCGAGACCCGCCTCATGCTCGATGTGAACTGCCCCTGGTCCGTCGCCGAGGCGCGCGCCATCGCGCGCCAGATCCGCGACCGCAACTTCCACTGGCTGGAGGAGCCGGTGTGGCCGCCCGAGGATTATGCCGGGCTCGCCGAAGTGCGGGAGGAGGGTGTGGCGATCGCGTGCGGCGAGAACGTCGGCAACCTCCACGAGTTCCGGCGCGTGTTCGAGCAGCGGGCGGTCGACGTCATCCAGCCAAGCGTCATCAAGATCGGCGGCATTTCGGTCTTCCTGCGCGTGGCGGCCCTCGCACAGGCGTTCTCGGTCCGCCTGATCCCGCACTGCTTCTACTGGGGGCCGGGCTATCTCGCGACCGCGCATATCGCCGCGTCGCTGCCCGAGCGCACGCCGGTCGAGACGCCGTTCATCACCCTGGAGAAATCGCCGCATCCGCTGTTCAACCCGGAGCGCGCGACCTTGGAGCTGCCCGAAGTACCCGGGCTCGGTTTCGCGCCCGACATGGCCGTGCTGGACGCCTACAAGGTGGCGCGGCACGAGATCAAGTGACCCGGGTTAACGGCCGGCTCAGCTTACGATGTCGTGGGCGCGCGTCGCCCAGAAGGTGATGCGGCGCTCCAGGACCGCGAACAGCTCGTACATCACGATGCCCATGATCGCGATGACCAGGAGGCCCGCGAAGACGAGCGGCACGTCGAAGCGCGAGCTCGCAGCCATCATCAGGTAGCCGATGCCGGAATTGGCCGCGACCGTCTCGGCGATCACCGAACCGATGAAGGCGAGGGTGATCGCGACCTTGAGCGAGGCGAAGAAATAGGGCATCGAGCGCGGGACGCCGATCTTCACCATGATCTGCCACTTGCGCGCCCCCAGCACGCGCATCACGTCCTGCATCTCGGGCTCGATCGTGGCGAGCCCCGTGGCCACGTTGACCACGATGGGGAAGAACGAGATCACGAACGCGGTGACGACGGCGGGAATGGTGCCGATGCCGAACCAGATGACCAGCACGGGCACGACCGCGACCTTGGGGATCGAGTTGAAGCCGATCATCACCGGGTAGAGGCCGTCGTAGATCGTCCGCGACGCGCCGACGATGAGCCCGAGAAGGAGCCCGAAGCCGACCGCGATCGCGAACCCGAGCAGGGTGGTGAACAAGGTCTGCGCCGCATTCGCCATGATCGGGCCAAAATACTGGATCAGCGACTGGATCACCTGGGTCGGCGCCGGCAGGATGAACACATCGATCCGGAACACGACGCAGGCGAGCTGCCACAGCACGAAGAAGCCGAGCGTGATGACCCACGGCAGCAGGCGCTTTTGCGTGGCGTTCATGGGCGGTGCACCGTGGCGATCTGCTCGCGCAGCGCGTGCGTCATGTCGGTGAACTCGGTCTTGAAGGTGTCGGCCAGGGTGCGCGGGCGCGGGAACTTGATCTCGGTCCGCGACAGGACGCGCCCCGGCCGCTGGCTGAACACGTAAATTGTATCGGCTAGGTAGATCGCCTCGCGCAGGTCATGGGTGACGAGGATCACGGTCGGGCGGCGGGTGAGCCACAGCTTCTGCACCACGTCCCACAGTTCCTCGCGGGTGAACGGGTCGAGCGCTCCGAACGGCTCGTCCAGCAGCAGCAGTTCCGGCGAGTGGATCAAGGCTCGGCACAGGGAATTGCGCTGCTGCATGCCGCCCGAGAGCTGCCAGGGGTACTTGTTCTCGAAGCCGGCGAGGCCGACCGAGGCGAGCAGGTCGCGCGCCTGCGTCAGGTATTCCTGCCGGTTCCGGCGGAAACGGGCGGCGTGCGGCTCGACGATCTCGAGCGGCAGCAGGACGTTGTCGAGGGTCGTGCGCCAGGGCAGCAGGGTCGCGTTCTGGAACGCCATGCCGCAGATCTTGAGCGGCCCGGTGACCGTCTCGCCGGCGACCCACACCTGGCCCTTGAGCGGCGGGTGCAGCCCGGAGACGAGCTTGAGCAGCGACGACTTGCCGCAGCCGCTGGGTCCCACCACGGCCACGAACTCGCCCTTGCCGATCGACACGCTGACGTCGGAGAGCGCCAGGAGCCCGTCGGCGGTGCCGCCGCCATAGGCCAGGTCGGCGTCGCGGATGTCTATGAACGGAAGCGAACTGCGGTCGGGCACACGGCTCCCTTCTGCGGCGCCAAGAGACGGCGGGCGAACATCGAGCATCGTCCTGTTCCCAGCTTTCAGCTCTACGCGTTTCGGCAGTGCTGTGCTGGACGGATGGTCAATCCCACCGACCCAGCGAAACTGCGAGTTAAAATGTTTTGCACCTTTAAGGCAAGGAGAGGATGCACCGTTCGTGCCAGTCTTGCGTTAATCCGGGACTTGGGCGAAACAGAACCTGGGCCAAACACGACGCGCGCGTCCTGTGCTGACGCGCGCTGGAGGAAGAGGACCATCGCCATGCTGCCCGGCCACGGACGCTACGACTACTCGCCCATCGACAAGCGCAAGGATTACAGCTGGCCCGGCGGCAAGCGCCTCGCCTTCTACATCGCCCCCAATATCGAGCATTTCGCCTTCGGCACCGGGATCGGCATGGACCCGACGCAGCGCAACGGTCCGCAGACGCAGCGCAATTTCGCCTGGCGCGATTACGGCAACCGGGTCGGCAACTGGCGCCTGTTCGGGCTTCTGGACGAGCTCGGCCTGAAGGCCTCGATCGTGCTCAACGGGCTCGTGTGCGAGAACTATCCTGATATCATCGAGCGCATCAAGCAGCGCGGCGACGAGGTGTTGGGCCACGGGCGCACCAATTCCGAAATCCATCGCGGGGTGTGGGAGCGCGACGAGCAGCGCATGATCGCCGACACGACCGAAATGATCGCCCAGCACGTCGGAACCCGTCCGTTGGGCTGGATGGGCCCGGCGTCGCTGGAATCGAACGTGACGCTCGATCTCCTCAAGGAGGCCGGCTACACGCACTGCCTCGACTGGCCGGTCGACGACCAGCCGATCTGGATGCGCACGCGCTCGGGTCCCATCCTGTCGGTGCCGTATCCGTTCGAGCTCAACGACGCGGGCACGCTCGCCTGGCGCGACCACACGGGCCGCGAGTTCGCCGACATGATCGTCGACCAGTTCGACGAGATGATCGAGGAATCGGAGAAGCGGCCGCTGGTCTTCGCGCTGTCGCTGCACGGCTTCATCATCGGCCAGCCGTTCCGCTTCCGCCCGCTGCGGCAGGCGATCAAGCACTGCGTGCAGCACAAGCTCAAGGACCGGATCTGGTTCACCCAGGCGGGGCAGATCGCGAAATACTGCGCCTCCCTGCCGGCGGGGACCATTCCCGGGAGCGGGCCCGCCAAGTGAACCGGCACCACCTCCGCTCGGGTGCTGAGACCTGCCACTGGGGTTTCTTCGACGGCGGCCTCAAGCCCGTGCTCACCGTGACATCCGGCGACCGGGTGATCGTCGATTCCATCTCGGGTCCGCCCGAGGCGCTGCCGCCGCCCGGCTCGGGGATGACCGTGCTGCCGGAGCATCGCGAGGTGCAC
>DATJPD010000160.1:0-16875 GCA_035506575.1 Alphaproteobacteria bacterium | reverse complement strand
TGCGCGCGTGATCGTGTTCGACCACACCCTGCGCACGGCCGACGACGCCGACCGCGAGGCGAAGAAGATCCGCGAGCCGGTGTTCCGCGTCCACAACGACTACACCGAGTGGTCGGGCCCGCAGCGCGTGCGCGACCTGGTGCCGGACGAAGCCGAGGAGCTCCTGAAGCGCCGCGTGGCGCTCGTCCAGGTGTGGCGGCCGATCCGCCTGCCGCTCGAATCGAACCCGCTCGCCATCGCCGATGCGCGCACCTTGGATCCCAAGGATCTCGTCGTTTCCGAGCGCCGCTACCCCGGCCGCGTCGGGCAGACCTACGCCATCACCTACAACCCGAACCACCGCTGGTACTGGTTCCCCAAGATGCGCCGCGACGAGGCGATCGTGTTCAAGGTCTACGATTCGCTGAAGGACGGCCGCGCCCGCTGGACCGCGCACACCTCGTTCACCGACCCGACCTCGCCGCCGAACGCGCGCCCGCGCGAGAGCATCGAGATCCGCACCATCGCGTTCTTCTGACCGGTTCCTGAAAACAACGACGCGCGTGCATCTGCACGCGCGTCACGTAGTGGAACGGCCGGGTAGAGCATCGGGGTGAGTCACCCGCGAGCCCGGATTGGGCGAGCGGCGCGCGAGCATGTGGGGTTGGTGGGGCGGCCACATGCGAGCGCGCCCAGAACTAATGACTCACAACGGTCCAGAAGAAGTAGGCGAGGGGGATCACAAGCGCGTACATCCCGATCGAGACGTCGCGCCATTTGCCGGCCAGCACCTTGATCAGCACGTAGCAGAGCAGCCCGCCCGCGATGCCGGTGCCGAAGCTGTTCGACAGCAAGGTGATCAGCACGGTCAGCACCGCTGGCAGGCCCTCCGTGAAGTCCTCGAGGTCCACCTTGCGGATGCCGGCGAACATGGTGAGGCCGATCAGGATCAGCGCCGGCGCGGTCGCCTGGGCCGGGATCATCAGCGCCACGGGCACCAGGAACAGCGCCAGGAAGAAAAGGCCCGCCGCCGCCAGCGCGGTCAGCCCGGTCCGCCCGCCGGCCTCGGCCCCGGCCGCGGATTCGATCAGCGCCGTGAGCCCCGGGATGCCGAGCAAGGGCCCCACCGACGCCGCGATCGAATCGACCACGAACGGCTTGTTGATGTCCTTCATGTTGCCGTTCTCATCGAGCAGGCCCGCCTTGCCGCCGACGGCGAGGGTGGTGCCCATGGTCGAGAAGAACTCCGAGGCGAAGAACGCGAACAGGTAGGGGAACAGCAGCAGGTTGAAGGCACCAAGCACGTCGAGCTTCAAGGTCACCGGGCCGATGTCGTGCGGCAGGCTGACGAAGGAGGCGGGAAGCTTGGTGACGCCCAGCGGCACGCCCACCGCGGTTGCGGCCAGGATCGCGATCAGGATGCTGCCCGGGATCTTGCGCGCGTGCAGCAGCACGGCGACGCCGAGCCCGATCAGCGCCACGACCGCACCCGGCGAGGTGAAATTGCCGAGCATCAGCGAGTTGGTCCGGGCGTTGGCCAGCACCAGCCCCGCGTTGCGGAAGCCGAGCACCGCGATGAACAGCCCGATCGAGGCCGCCAGCGACAATTTGATCTGCACCGGGATCATGCGCGTCACCACCTCGCGCAGCCCGAGCAAGGTCAAGACGAAGAAGATGATGCCCGACCAGAACGCCGCGGCCAGGCCCACCTGCCAGGGGATGTGCTCGGTCGCCGCCATGGTGACGCCGACGATCACCGAGCCGCCGATGCCCGGCCCGACGATGAACGGCAGATTGGCGTAGAACGCCATCAGCAGGGTTGCGAGCACGAACACGATGATCGTCGTCGTGGTCGCGGCCGCGCGGTCCATGCCGCCGGTGGCAAGGAACCCCGGGATCACCACCAGGAGATAGGCTGCGGCCAGGAACGTCGTCGCCCCCGCCAGGATCTCGGTGCGCACCGTGGTCCGCCGCTCCGAAAGCCTGAACCACGATTCCAGGAACCCGCCGCCGATCCGGCCCGCCGTTACATCCGATGCCATTTTGACCCCCTCTTGTCTTCGTCATGCCCGGACTTGTTCCGGGCATCCACGTCGGGCCGATAGAGCAACATCGGCAATTTGCGCGCCGACGCCTGTCCCCGGACTTGATCCGGGGATGGATGGCCGGGATAAACCCGGCCATGACGGACTTTACCCCGTCAACTGCCCCCGCAGCTCATCGAACTGCTTGCCCCAATCCCGCTTCCACCGCTCCCGTACCTCGTCCTCGATCCACGCCCCGTCGAGCCCGTTCAGCATGAACCCCTTCAGGTCGTCGAGCCCGAATCCGAAATCCTTCATCATCATGTGCCATGCCCCGGTGGGCGTCACCTTGTGCAGGGTCGGATCGTCGGTGTTGGGGTGGATGGAAAGCCCGAGCTTCGGCATCTGGCGGATCGGATGGTCGAGCGCCCAGCGCTCGCGCGGCAGGCTGCGCAGGTAATAGGTGTTGGTCGGTACCACGGTGAAGAGGATGCGCCGCTCGGCGCAGCGCTGGGCGAACTCGGGATTGTCGATGACCGTGTAGCCGTGGTCGACCCGGTCGACCCCCAGCAGCTCGACCGCGGTCTCGACATTCGTCCACTTCATGCCGAACTCGCCGGCATGCGCGGTCGTCTTGAGCCCGGCCTGCTTCGCCAGCCGGTACGCCTTCCAGAACAGCTCGGGCGGCCGGCCGGTCTCGGTGTAGTCCATGCCGATGCCGATCACCTCGGGCCGGCGGTGGCGGATGACCCATTCGACCATCTCGACCGCGGCCTCCGGCTCCGCCTCGCGGTCGATGCTCGGGATCAGGCGCGACAGGATGCCGAGATCGCGCGCCGCATCGCGCATCGCCGCCACGATGCCGTCGAGCGCCTTCTCGTACGGGATCTGCGAGACCCGCGCGGTGCCGGTCGGGTTCCAGAAGAACTCGCTGTAGAGCACCCCGTGCGCGCGCGCGTCCTCGAGATACTCGCGCGTGATCCGGTAGAGGTCGTCGGGTGTTGCGAGCAGATGCGCATCGAGCGCCCGCAGCACGCGGATCGCCCCCACCGGCTTCTCGCCGCGCTCGTAGAACGCGTCGATCTCGGATCGGGCGATCGGCGCGTTGCGCCTGGTCGCGAGGTCGAGGAAGGTCTCGTAGCGCACCGTCCCCAGGAGATGGCAGTGCAGCTCCACCTTCGGAATCGCGCGGAGGAACTCTCCCAGACTCACCTGCGCCGCCTGCCCGCCTGCGCCGCGACCAGCGCCAGCGTGAACAGGGCCACCGCACCCGCCTGGTGCGTGGCCGCGAGCGGGATCGGCACCACCAGCAGCAAGGTCGAGATGCCAAGGGCCGCCTGCAGCAGCGCCATGCCTGCGACCAGGTGCACCGTGCTGTCGGCGGCGTTGCGATGCGCCCGCCACCAGTAGAGCAGGGTCAGCAGCACGGTCGAGATGCCGAGCACGCGGTGGTCGAACTGGATCGCCGCCACGTTGGCGAAGGGGTTGAGCCACCACGGTGCGAGGTCGAGATAGCCCGCCGGGATCCAGTGCCCGTCCATCAGCGGGAAGGTGTTGTAGACGAAGCCCGCGTCGGTGCCGGCCACGAGCCCGCCCGCCATCATGGTGAGGAACACGAACGCCGCCAGCGCCAGCGCGCGCCCGTCGGTGCGCAACACCGCCCCCCGGATGCCCGAAAACGGCGGCCGCAGCAGGTCGAGGGCCGTCCACAAGGTCGCCGCGTAGATAAGGAGGGCGAGGCCCAGATGCGCGGTCAGGCGATACGGGCTGACGTCGACCCGGTCGACGAGGCCGCTCTTCACCATGTACCAGCCGAGCGCACCCTGGAGCGCTCCCAGCACGAAGATGCCCGAGAGCCGCCAGGCGAGCTTGCCGCGCACCCGCCCGGTGGCGAGGAATCCCAACAGCGGCAGCAGGTACACCGCACCGATCAGCCGGCCCCACAGCCGGTGCACGTACTCCCACCAGAAGATGTGCTTGTACTGCGCCAAGGTCATGCCGGCGTTGCGCTCCCGGTACTCCGGGATCTGCTGGTAGTGCTCGAACTCGGTCTGCCACTCCTGCTCGGACAGGGGCGGGACCGCGCCGATCACCGGCTTCCACTCGGTGATCGACAGCCCGGATTCGGTCAGCCGCGTGACGCCGCCGATCACCACCATGAGGAAGATCATGGCGCAGCAGACCAGGAGCCAGATCGCCACCGGCCGCTGCGAGGCCGACGCGCGCTGCACCCGCGGGATCGGAAAGGTCGAGGTGGAAATGCTCACGCGGGCGACCGTAGAACCGACGGTCGGCAAAGGAAAGGGTGATGAAGAAGTCGAACGTCACCCCCGCGAAAGCGGGGGTCCAGGGGCGACCAGCGCGCACTTGCCCTGGATGCCCGCTTTCGCGGCATGACGAAGTCGTTGACTGAATCGCCAACTCATACGTACACTTACGATCAAGGCGATCGGGGGTACACCCTCAAGCTTTTCTTCGTTCCTGCGTCACGAGCTCCGCGCTATAGGTGCCACGCATGAAAACGTCTGTTGCCCGGAAGCCGGAGTCCGCGCCGCCCCAGGATCGAAATGGCGGCGAGTACCGCGTCGAGAACCATGTCGGCCATCTGCTGCGGCGCGCGCACCAGCGGCACACCGCGATCTTCCAGCAGGAGTTCTCCGAGCTGCAGCTGACCCCGACGCAGTTCGCGGCGCTTGCCAAGATCCGCGACGAAGGCTCGGTGTCGCAGAACCTGCTGGGCCGCCTGACCGCGATGGACCCCGCGACCATCCAAGGGGTCATCCAGCGCCTCGAGGCGCGCAAGCTCATCGAGCGCCAGCCCGATCCCGTCGACCGCCGCTGCACGCTCCTGCGCCTGACCGCGGCCGGCCAGGCGATCCTCGCCGACGGCATCGCGCGCACCCGCGAGGTGAGCGACGCCACGCTCTCGCCGCTCACCCCCGCCGAGCGCCAGGCCTTCTTCGCGTTGTTGCGGAAGCTGACGTGACGATGCGGTAAATCTTTCTGTCATGCCCGGACTTGTTCCGGGCATCCACGTCGGGCCGAGTGCCTGCTGCTCGACGTGGATGGACGGTGTAACCCTGGTAGCTCAACTCACATGACCCTGTCTCTCGCCTACGGCTTCACCTTCTCCGACCTCTACGATCGCGCAGGCCTCGCGCGGCTCGACGGCGTGTTCCTCGACCGGCTGCGCGACAGCGATGTCGAGGTCTCGAACCGCCTGCTGGCCGCGCGCGCCGCACCGGACTCTTTGGCGGCCAAGGACGAGAGCGAGCTTCTGATCGCCCTCGGCCCGCATCTCGAGAATTTCGTCGCGACACTCTTCGGCATCGAGGCGGCCGCACAGGACCTGGCCGCGCGCGGCAACGCGCTGGCCCCGCTCTACGAGGTGAAGCGCCTCTTCGTCCAGCGCGTCGCGGTGAAGAAGTTCAAGCCCGGGGAGGCGCAGGGCTTCGACCCGGCGGCCCTCGCCGCCGCGATGGGCCTCGCCATCGCCGGCCCCGACGATGAATTGAGCTTCGCCCGCCACGTGCAGGCCTGGCTCGCCGCCGAAGCCGAGCACGCTCCGCAGCTCGACGCCGCGGCCCGCTACGCCGCCTGGGCCACCCTGACCGAGGCGGGCAAGAAAAAGCACCGTGCCGGAATCCTCTTCAAGACCCCGCACCGGATCGACCCGCTACATCTCGTCCCCGTGGACACCGTCGAGATCGGCGGCGTGCGCATGATGCGTCTGCCCGAGCACACCTGGCGCCAGCGCGAGGGCTTCGCGCTCACCGATCCGGGCATGGACCTGAACCACGCGCTCGACCAGATGAACTACTGCATCTGGTGCCATGCCCAGGGCAAGGATTCGTGCTCGAAGGGCCTCAAGGACCGCAAGACCGGCGAGTTCCAGAAGAGCCCGTTCAAGGTGACCCTGGCGGGCTGCCCGCTCGAGGAGAAGATCTCCGAGATGCACACCCTGAAGGTCCAGGGTGTGACCTTGGGCGCCTTCGCGATGATCCTGGTCGACAACCCGATGGTCGCCGGCACCGGGCATCGCATCTGCAACGACTGCATGAAGGCCTGCATCTACCAGAAGCAGGAGCCGGTCGACATCCCGCAGGCCGAGACGCGCATCCTCAAGGACGTGCTCGAGCTGCCCTACGGCTTCGAGATCTATTCGCTGCTGACGCGCTGGAATCCCTTGAACCTGCGCCGGCCGTTGCCCCGGCCCGCGACCGGCCGCAACGTGCTCGTGGTCGGCCTCGGCCCCGCCGGGTTCACCCTTGCGCATCACCTGATGAACGACGGCCACTTCGTCGTGGGCGTCGACGGCCTCAAGATCGAGCCGCTGCCGGCGGAGCTCTCGGGCGTCGATCCCGCGGGCAGGCGCCCCAAGGGCAAGGAAATAGCGTTCCGCCCGATCGAGGACGTGGCCGAGCTGTACGAGAATCTCGACGACCGCGTGATGGCCGGCTTCGGCGGCGTCGCGGAATACGGAATCACCGTGCGCTGGAACAAGAACTTCCTGAAGGTGATCCGCCTCCTGCTCGAGCGCCGGGCCGAGTTCGCGATGTATGGCGGCGTGCGCTTCGGCGGCACCTTGGGCCTGGACGAGGCGTTCGACGAGCTCGGCTTCGACCACGTGGCGCTGTGCGCCGGTGCCGGAAGGCCGACGCACATTGATATGCCGAATGGCCTTGCGCGCGGCGTGCGCATGGCCTCGGACTTCCTGATGGCGCTGCAGCTGACCGGGGCCGCCAAGGCCGCCTCGGTCGCGAACCTGCAGCTGCGCCTGCCGGTCGTGGTCATCGGCGGCGGCCTCACCGCCATCGACACCGCGACCGAATCGCTCGCCTACTACGCCCGCCAGGTCGAGAAGTTCCTGGCCCGCTACGAGACGCTCGCGGCCGAGCGCGGCGAGCCGGCCATCCGCGCCAAATGGACCGACGAGGACACCGACGTCGCCGAGGAGTTCATGACGCACGCGCGCGCCTTGCGCGCCGAGCGCCAGGCCGCCGCGGTCGAAGGCCGCAAGCCGCGCATCGCCCAGCTCCTGAACTCGTGGGGCGGGGCCACCATCGCCTATCGTCGGCGCTTGATCGATTCGCCGAGCTACACCTTGAACCACGAAGAGGTGCAGAAGGCGCTGGAGGAGGGCGTGCGCTTCGCCGAAGGGCTGACGCCGCTTGCGATCGACGTCGACGACCTCGGCCACGCGCAGGCCGTGCAGTTCACCCGCGAGGTGGCGAGCTCGGGCGAGGGCGGGGGCATGCAAGAGGTGGTGCTGCCGGCGCGCGCGGTGCTGATCGCGGCGGGCACCCAGCCCAACACCGTGCTGGCGCGCGAGGACGGCCGCATCATGCTCGACGGCAAATACTTCGCCGCGGTCGACGAGGACGGCAACCCGGTCAAGCCGCAGTTCAACGTCGCCAAGCCCGCGCGCGCCGACGTGCTGATGCAGATCCGCCCCGACGGCCGCGCGCTGTCCTATTTCGGCGACCTGCACCCCTCTTTCTTCGGCAACGTCGTGAAGGCGATGGGGGCGGCGAAACAGGGATATCCCGTGATCAGCCGAGCGTTAGCGAGGCTGAGCGCGGACCAGCGCCCTGGCATCTCCGCAGGAAATGCGGAGGCGCTCCGTAAAAGACTCGATGCCGAGCTCCGTCCGACCGTGCACGAGGTCGTCCGGCTCACCCCTACCATCATCGAAGTCGTCGTGCGCGCGCCCCGCGCCGCGCGCGCCTTCAAGCCCGGCCAGTTCTACCGCCTGCAGAACTTTGAGGCGCTGGCGCCCCGCACCGAAGGCACGGTGCTCGCCATGGAAGGCCTGGCGCTGACCGGCGCCTGGGTCGACCGCGACAAGGGCCTGCTCTCGACCATCGTGCTCGAGATGGGCGGCTCCTCGGATCTGTGTGCGCTTCTGAAGCCCGGCGAGCCGGTGGTCCTCATGGGCCCCACGGGGACTGCGACCGAGACTCCGGCGGGCGAGACCGTGGTGCTGGTGGGCGGCGGCCTCGGCAACGCGGTGCTGTTCTCGATCGGCGCCGCCCTGCGCGAGGCCGGCTCCAAGGTCATCTACTTCGCCGGCTACAAGAAGGTGCAGGACCGCTACAAGGTCGCCGAGATCGAGCGCGCCGCCGACATCGTGGTGTGGGCCTGCGACGAGGAGCCGGGCTTCGCCCCCACCCGTCCGCAGGACAAGCGCTTCGTCGGCAACATCGTGGAGGCGATGATCGCCTACGGCTCGGGCAAGCTCGGCCGCACCCTGCTGTCGCTCAAGGACGCGAGCCGCATCATCGCCATCGGCTCGGACCGCATGATGGCCGCGGTCGGCCGGGCGCGCCACGGCGTGCTGCAGCCCTACCTCAAGCCGCAGCACCAGGCGATCGGCTCCATCAACTCGCCGATGCAGTGCATGATGAAGGAGATCTGCGCGCAGTGCCTGCAGCCGCACAAGGATCCCGTGACCGGCAAGACCTCGATCGTCTTCTCGTGCTTCAACCAGGACCAGCCGCTCGACAAGGTCGACTTCAAGGCGCTCAACGAGCGCCTCGGCCAGAACGCGCTGCACGAGAAGCTCACCGCGCTGTGGATCGACCGCTGCCTGAAGCGGCTCAAGCTGCGCGCCGGCGCCGCCGCCTAGGAGGCAACATCATGGCCCTCGTCCACATCGTGCAGGGCGTTCAGCCGGGCGATCTCGCCCCCGGCTTCGTGTTCTCCGAGCCCGGAGGCCGCAAGATCGGCCTCGCCCAGGACGACGTCGCCGGCCATTTCACGATCCTGTGCTTCCTCGGTCTGGCCGCGAGCGACGCCGCACAGCGCGAGTTCGAGGCCTTGCTGGCGCCGCCGGCCCCCGGCGCCCCGGTGATCAAGGTCTTCGTCATCGGCGGCCCGGCGCCGATCGCCCGCGCGGCGGCGGCCGGCCCCGCGCACTCGCCCTTCCCCGTGCTGGCCGATCCCGAAGGCCAGTGCCGCGCCGGCTATCTCGGGGCCGTGGACGGGGAGGTGACCACCTTCCTCCTGGCGCCCAACCGCCACGTGATGACCATCCTCACCGGCGAGGGCCAGGTGGCGCGCGCCCGCGCGATCGCGTCGGCCGCGGCCGAGCGGCAGGGGGCCCGCCTCGTGCGCACGCCGCACGCGCCGGTGCTGATCGTCCCCGACGTGCTCGGCCCCGCCGACCGTCAGTACCTGCTCGACGTCTTCGCGACGCAGGGCCAGGAGTTCATCGAGTGCGACTGGCAGCAGGAGGGCGGCAACCTTCCGCCCCACGACGTCAAGATGCGCGTGACCGAGTACGGCCGCTTCGACCGCGTCGATCATTTCGTCGCCAACCGCGAGACCAACGAGCTGATCAGCAGCCGCTTCCAGGCGCGCCTCTTCCCCGAGATCAAGAAGGCCTTCCAGTACGACATCACCCGCTACGAGCCCTACCGCATCGCCTGCTACGAGGGCGAGCGCGGCGGCCGCCAGCACGGCCACCGCGACGACTCCCAGCCCTGGGTCGCGCACCGCCGCTTCGCGGTCTCGGTCAACCTGAACGCCGAGGAGTTCGAGGGCGGCGAGCTGCGCTACCCCGAGTTCGGCCGCGACACCTACCGCCCCGACTCCGGAGCCGCCATCGCCTTCTCCTGCTCGGTGCTCCACGAAGCGCTCCCCGTCACCAAAGGCCGCCGCTTCGTCCTCCTGGCCTTCCTCCACGGCGAAACCTGACCGTGACGGCCACCCCCGCGGACCGCGCGTTCATGGACGAGGCCTACAAGCTCGCGAAGAAGGGCTTGGAGGAGGGCGGCATCCCGATCGGCTCGGTGCTGGTGCGCGCCGGCAAGGTCGTGGGCGGCGGCCACAACCAGCGCATCCAGAAGGGCGATCCGATCCTGCACGGCGAGATGGACGCGCTGCGCAACGCCGGCCGCCAGGCGACCTACAAGGACACGGTCCTCTACACCACCTTGTCGCCGTGCATGATGTGCGCCGGCACCATCGTGCAGTTCAAGATCCCGCGCGTGGTGGTGGGCGAGGACAAGACCTTCCCCGGCAACGCCGGCTTCCTGCGCGCCCACGGCGTGGAGGTCGTGCTGCTCGACGACCCCCGCTGCATCGACCTCATGCAGACCTTCATCCGCCTCCACCCCAAGGAATGGAACGAAGACATCGCGGAGTGACTCCTGAAGCCCCTCGCCCACGCAGTGGGAGAGGGAGGGGCCCGCGTCCTTGCGCTGCGTCGGCGGCCTTCAAGGCCGCCGACGGGCGCGGCGAAGATTGGGCGGGAGGGTGAGGGTCCCGTGTCTTCGCGCTGCGTTGGCGGCCTTCAAGGCCGCCGACGGGCGCGACGGATTGGGCGGGAGGGTGAGGGTCCTGCTATCCTCAGCCGCCATGGCCAACCCCCGGGCGCGCGACCTGCGACGTTCCATGACCGATGCCGAACGGCGGCTCTGGTCGGTCCTCCGCGATCGGCGGCTTCACGGCCACAAGTTTCGCCGCCAGCACCCCCTGGGTCCGTTCGTGCTCGACTTCGCCTGCATCGAGCATCGTGTCGCCGTCGAAGCCGACGGCGGCCAGCACGCGGACAATGCGGCTGACCAGCGCCGCACCGCATGGCTGGAAGGCGAGGGCTGGCGTGTTCTGAGATTCTGGAACAACGACATCCTCGGCAATCCCGCGGGCGTGGCTGAAACGATTCTGCGCGCGCTGGACACGGCGTCGTCTGAGGCTGGAGCCCGCGGACCCTCACCCTCCCAGCCCTGACGGGCTGGGCCCCTCCCTCTCCCGCTACGCGGGCGAGGGGCCCAGAATCCACTTCGCGGTTTCCTCGCCATGCGCCAGGGCCGCCTCGACCGTGCCGCGGTCGACGCCGGTGTAGAGCGCCTCGCCCGAGATGAAGACTCCGTCCGCGGGTTCGTTCAGCACGAGCTGGGCGGCGTCGGTGCGCGGGGTTGCGTAGGAGTAGGCGCCGCGCGCGAACGGATCGGTGCCCCAGTTGATCGCGCGGGCGGCGGTGAGCTTCGCTTTCAGCTCCGCCGCCGGCCGGCCGAACACCTGGGCGAGGGAATCGAGCCCCATGTCGATCAGCGCCGCCTCGCCGAGGCCCGCGACCCCGTCGGCCTTCAGCCCCGAGTACCAGCCGGTCAGCACCGCGTGCGGGGCCGGGTGCTGCGTCCACCACGTCGGCACCTTCGCATCGGTGAGCAAGAAGGCGAGGTCGGACAGGTCCTTGCCGTCATGCGTTGCCCACCATTGGTCGCGGAAGCGGAACAGCAGCTTCACCACGTTGCCGTAGCCGATGTCGATCGCGGCCCTGGTGCGCTCGCGCAAAGCCGCCGGCAGCCCGATCTCGTACAAGAGCGGCAGCGGCACGGTCAGGATCGCGGCGTTGGCGTCGACAGCGGTCCCGTCGCGCGTGCGCACCACAACCCGCCCGTCTCGCGATTCGATCGCAATCACCTCCGCCCCCAGCCGGATCTCGCCGCCATGCGCGCGGCAATCCTGCGCGAGGTAGTCGATCACGGCGCAATAGCCGTCCTTGAGACGGCCTTCGCTGGGCGCGTCGCGGCCGATCCATTCCTCGCGCACCGCGAAGGTGCTGGCGCGGGTGACGTCGGCGGCATCGTAGCCCTCGGTCATGCGCGTGACCGAGCGCCGCAGCTCCGCATATTCGTCGCCGGGAAAATAGCTGGCGAGGAACGCCGACACCGGCAGGTCCTCGCGCAGTTCCTCCAGCGCCTGGCGGAAACGGTCGGCATGCGGCGGATCCCAGGTGGTGGTCGCCCACGCGCCGCCGCGCACCGCCCAGCGCGCGCCGTGCCGCGGATACCAGCCGAGCCCCGCCTCGCGCGCGAGGCGCCGCGTCACCGGCGCTGCCCCATGCACGAACTCGGGTCCGCCCTCGGCGCGGTAGCCGAACTCGTCCTCGGGCAGCGCCCAGATGCGCCCGCCCAGGCGCCGGCGCGCCTCGAGCACCGTTGCGCGCACGCCGGCCCGCGCCAAGGTGCGGCCGGCCATCAGCCCCGCCGCTCCGGCCCCCACCACCACGACATGCCGCGGAGATTTCATGCGCCCGGTTTATAGACAAAAATGCCGCGACGGGCTCGTTTCATATTTCCGTCATCCCCGTGCCGGCGGGAATGCAGAGTTCGGAGCGAACGGACCGCACAGTTTCCCTTCCGTCATGCCCGCACTTTGTTGCGGGCATCTTGAGCCTGCCCCCGGGCAGCGACCCGGGGGTCGGGCCGCGTGCATGCTGCAGCCTGTCCCCGGACTTGATCCGGGGATGGATGGCCGGGACTTCGCCCGGCCATGACGGAGAAATTTCCTCCGTGTCCTCCGTGTCTCCGTGGTGAAATCCTATTCCTTGAACAGCCCGAACTCGCGGATGGTGGGTGCGATATCCGCCGCGGTCTGCTGCAGGATCTTGCCCAGCCCCTCGGGGGTCGAGGATTCCGGCAGCGAGCCCGCGTTCTCCACCAGCGCCTTGTAGTCGGGCGAGGCCACCACCTTGGCGATCTCGCGCGACAGGCGCTCGGCGATCGGCTTGGGCAGGCCTTTGGGCGCGCACACGCCGAGCCAGCCGAAGCGCACGAAGTCGAGCCCGTTTTCGCGCAAGGTGGGCACCTCGGCGAGGGAGGCGAGGCGCGCAGGCGCGGTCACCGCCAGGATCTTGAGCTGCTTGGCCTCGTACTGGTGGATGATCGCCAAGGTCGGCGACACATAGAGGTTGATGCGCCCGGCCACCAGCTCCTGGATCAGGGTCGCCCCGCCCTGGAACGGCACCTCCAGCATCTGGATGCCGGTCATCTTCGCGAGCTGGCGCGCCAGCACCTGCTGCGCCGAGCCGACGCCGACCGTCGCGTAGTTCACCTCGCCGGGATGCGCCTTCGCGTACGCGACGAAGCTTTTGAAGTCGGGGGCCGGAATCGAATTGGAGAGGGCGAGCCCGTAATAGTAGCGCGCGATCAGGGACACCGGCGCGATGTCGGCCAGGGTGTAGCCGGGGTCCTTGTAGACCACGGTGTTGGTCGCCTCGAAATGCGTGCACAGCAGGAGGCTGTAGCCGTCCGGCTTCTGGTGCAGCACGTCGCGCGTTGCCATCAGCCCGCTCGCCGCCGGCTTGTTCTCGACGAACACGCGCTGGCCGAGGGCGGTCGAGAGCCTGTCGGCGATGAAGCGTGCCGGAATGTCGGTCGGCCCGCCCGCCCCGAACCCCACCACCAGCCGGATCGGCCGGTCCGGATACCCCTCCGCCCGCGCCGCCAGCGGCACCGTGAGCAATACCGCGATCAAAAGCGCAACGAGCCGCATGCGTGTTCCTCCCGATTCTTTTAGCCCCTCTCCGCACGAAGTGGGGAGAGGGAGGGGCCCGCGTCTTCGCGGGAGGGTGAGGTGTGGTGCCGCATTTGCGGCGGAGCCCCCCTCACCCTACCCTCTCCCCCCATCGGAATGGGTAGAGAGGGAAAATTTTGGGCGAGGGGGCTTAATTCCACAGCTCCTTGCTCGCCAGCCTCGCGCCCTCGGACAGCGCGCGGAACTTCGCCCACACGATCTCGGGCTCGATCTCGTTCGGCTGGCCGGGCACGAGGGTCGAGGCGAAGCCGCAATCGGTGCTGGCGATCACGTTCTCGCGGCCGACCAGCTTCGCCACCTTCACGATGCGCTCGGCCACCAGCTCCGGGTGCTCGACGATCACCGAGGTGTGGGTGATGCAGCCCGGCACCAGCGCCTTGCCCTCGGGCAGCTTCACGTGCTCCCACACCCGCCATTCGTGCTCGTGGCGCGGGTTCGCCATCTCGAACGAGTAGTAGTTGGCGCGGATCTTCACGATCAAATCGGCGAGGTGCTTCATCTCGAAGTCGCTGGTCCGCGGGCCCATGTTGATGCCGTAGCAGGTGTGGTGGCGCACCCGCGCCGGGTCGACGTTGCGCAGCGCGTGGTTCAGCACCTCGATGCGCCGGGCCGCCCACTTCCGCGCGTCGGCCACGCTCTCGTCGGGCGAGAGCATGTAGTGCATCGCCAGGCGCGGGTCGTCGATCTGCACGATGAAGCCCGCGGCCACGATCGCCTCGTACTCCTCGCGCATGGCCTCGGCCACCGCCGCCACGTGCTCCTCGTCGGACTTGTAGTAGCGGTTCTGCATGATGCCCGCACAGCTCGACGGCGACACCGACGGCACGAACACGTCGGTGGGTGCGCGGCCCGCCAGCGCCGCCTTCAGGTTGTCGAGATCGGTCTTCAGCGCCGCGTGCCCCGTGTAGGCGATGGGCCCCACGCACGCCAGCTGTTGCGGCTGCGTGCCCGAGTGCGCGCCCTTGTAGAAGGCGGGAAAGCCCAGGGTCTCGCGCGTGCGCCGGTTGCCGCCCGAGGGTTCGATGCGCTCGAGCCCGGACAGGCGCTCGGCCGCGTAGCCCTGGAAGCTCGCCTTCGACTGCTCGCCGTCGCTCACGATGTCGAGCCCGACCTCGACCTGCTTGGCCACGATCTCCGCCACCGCCGCGCGCGTGCGCGTCGCGAGTGCCGCCGCATCGAACGGCTTGCCGGTCATCTTCGCCCACATGACCGCCGACAGGTCGTCGGGCCGCGGCAGGCTGCCGGTGTGCGTGGTCAGAATGCGCCGGCGGCGCTCGTCGTCCAAGCGGGTCATAAACCTTCACGCTCCTCTTATCTCTTCAGCCCCTCGCCCCCGTCTTCGGGGGAGAGGGGTGGGTGAGGGGGTCTTCTTGTCCGCGCGAGCGAGCGGGTGAGGGGCATCTTTGCCGCGTCCCCCCGCCGGCGCACGGGCAAAACCCTATCGAATTCCGCCCGCGCGCGTAACCCGCAAACGCGCCCACGCAGGACCGGCCGCAGGCAGGCGCACCGCGCCCACCATGTAAATCAACGATTGACATATGTAAATCCACGATTTACAGTCATCCATGATCCGGAGCTGGCGTCACAAGGGGCTGCGGGAGCTGTTCGAAACCGGCAGGTCCCGGCGTGTGGCGGCGGACTTGCAGGCGCGTGTGCTTCGCCGGCTCGACCGCCTGAACGTGGCAGCCCAGCCCGGCGAGATGAATGTTCCCGGCTTCGACTATCACCCGCTGAGGGGCAGGCCGCAGCGCTATACGGTTCATGTGAATGGGCCGTGGTGTATCACGTTCGGCTGGGACGAGATGGACGCGACAGAGTTGATCTCGAACAGTACCACTGAGGGCAACCTATATGGCGAAGGAGCTGATCATGGCTCGTATTCCGACCCACCCCGGCGCGCTGTTGCGTGAGGATATTCTGCCGGCCTTGAAGATGAGCGTTTCGGCTGCGGCCCAGGAACTGGGCGTCTCCCGCCAGATGCTTCATAAAATCCTCGCCGAGAAAGCGCCTGTCACGCCTGAGATGGCGGTGCGGCTCGGCAAGTTCGTCGGCGACGGTCCCGACATCTGGGTCCGGATGCAGGCGGCGCACGACGTGGCAAAAGCGAGCATCGCCATGGCGGATGAGATCAAAAAGATCAAGACCGCGCGCGCCGCCTGACGAGCGGAGCCTTTGCTTCTTTTTTGTCTCGCCCCTTACTCTACAGCCGCACCCGCGCGTCCCAGGTGACGCCGGAGGGCGCGTAGTCGAGCCGCACCGGCCCGTCGAGATCGCGCGCCACCACCCGTGCCAGCGGCCGCTTGCGAGGCACCGGGATAAGGGCGTAAGCAGGACCAAGACGACCAGACAAGCCGCTGCGCAGCGCGGCAACGGCGCTGAGGGGAGAAACGCTGATGCGACACATCTTCGGGCTCGGACGGCTCGCAGTCGTGGCCGCCTTCGGGCTGGCCGTCCTGACCGCCACCGCACACGCGCGCGACGCGCAGCCGCCGCTTTCGATCGCCCGCCAGGGCTATGTGTTCGCCGGCGGGGCGATCGGCGATCCGCCGGCGCGGCTGATGACCGGCCAGCTCTACGCCGAATACCAGATCCCGGCGGTGCGGAAGCATCCGTTCCCGATCGTCATGGTGCATGGCGGCGGGCAGACCGGCTCCAACTTCACCGGCACGCCCGACGGGCGCGAGGGCTGGGCGCAGTTCTTCCTGCGCCGCGGCTATGCGGTGTACGTGGTCGACCAGGTGGGCCGCGGCCGCGCCGCCTATATCGCCGACAAATACGGCCCGCTCGGCAACCCGCGCATCGACTTCATCGTCCAGCGCTTCACGGCACCCGAGAAGTACAATCTGTGGCCGCAGGCGCATCTGCACGACCAGTTCCCGGGGGCGGGCATGCCCGGCGATCCGGTGTTCGACCAGTTCTACGCCTCGCAGGTGCCCTCGATCGCCGACTTCGCCCTGCAGCAGCGGCTCAACGGTGCGGCGCTTGCGGCGCTCTTCGACAAGATCGGCCCGGCGATCCTGCTCACGCACTCGCAGTCCGGCGCCTTCAACTGGCCGCTCGCCGATGCGCGCCCGAAGCTGGTCAAGGCCATCGTCGCCGTCGAGCCGAGCGGCCCGCCGGTCCACGACATCGTGTTCCACGGAGCGCCCGACTATTTCAGCGACGCCGAGCCGACGAAGAGCTCCGGCCTCGCCGACATCCCGCTCGTCTATGCGCCGCCGGTGACCGACGCCTCGCCGCTTGCGTTCGTGCGCCAGGAGGCACCCGACGCGCCCGGCCTCGTGCGCTGCTGGCGGCAGAAGGAGCCGGCGCGCACCCTGCCCAACCTGCAGCACATCCCGTTGTTGATCCTGACGAGCGAAGCCTCGTATCACTCGACCTACGACCACTGCACGTCGGAGTACCTGACCCAGGCGGGCGTGCGCCACGACTTCGTCCGCCTCCCCGACCGCGGCATCCACGGCAACGGCCACATGATGATGCTGGAAAAGAACAACCTCAAAATCGCGGGCGTGATCGCGGACTGGCTGGCGACCGCGATGAAGCC
>DATJPD010000159.1:0-24208 GCA_035506575.1 Alphaproteobacteria bacterium | reverse complement strand
GCGACGACCGCGCATTCGCGCACCTTGGGGTGCTCGAGCAGCACGCCTTCCACCTCGGGCCCCGAGATGTTGTAGCCGGCGGAGATGATCATGTCGTCGGACCGCGCCTGGTACCAGAAATAGCCGTCGGCATCCATCTTGTAGGTGTCGCCGGTGAGGTTCCAGCCGTTCTGCACGTAATTGCGCTGGCGCTCGGGGTCGGCGAGATAGCGGCAGCCCGTCGGCCCACGAACGGCAAGACGTCCGATTTCGCCGGGCGGCAGGGGCTTGCCATTCGGATCGACGATCATCGCTTCGTAGCCGGGGATCGCGCGTCCGGTCGCCCCGGGGCGGATGCCGTCGCCCTCGGACGAGATGAAGATGTGCAGCATCTCGGTCGAGCCGAGCCCGTCGATCAGCTTGATCCCGGTCTTCTGGCGCCAGGCCTCGTAGATCGCGAGCGGCAGATGCTCGCCCGCGGAGACGCCTTTCTTGAGGCTCGCGAGATGCCTGCTGTCCGCCGTGTCGGCCATCACGCGATAAGCGGTGGGAGCCGTGAACACCACGGTCGCCTTGCGGTCGTAGATGATCTGCGGCAGGACGTCGGGCGATGCTTTTTCCGCCAGCGCCGTCGAGGCGCCGATGCGCATCGGGAACAGGGCGATGCCGCCGAGCCCGAAGGTGAAGGCAAGCGGCGGCGAGCCGCAGAAGATGTCGTCGGGCGAGGCCTTCAAGGTCGAGCGCGGGAACGCGTCGCAGATCGCCATCACGTCGCGATGGAAATGCACCGTGCCCTTGGCCGGGCCGGTCGTGCCGGAGGTGAACGCGATCAGCGCGACGTCCTCCGCCGCCGTGTCACAGTTCGTGAACTCGGCACTTTTCCGCGCCATGCGCGCCTCGAGGCCGTCGGAGGCGTCGCTGTTGAAATACAGCACCTGTGCCAGCGAAGGGGCGCTCGTCGCTGCGCCCTTGAGCTCGGCATCGAGGCGGGCGTCGCACAGGGCGAACTTCACCTGCGCCTTGTTGAGGATGTAGCCGAGCTCGCGCGCCCGGTAGAGCGGCATCGTGCCGACCGCGATGCCGCCCGCCTTGAACACGGCGAACCAGCACGCCAGCATCATCGGGTTGTTGGCCGAGCGCAGCAGCACCCGGTTGCCCGGCACGAGCCCGAGATCCTCGACCAGGACGCGCGCGATACGGTTGCTGGTCTCGAGCAGCTCGCGATAGGTCCACAGATTGGATCCGAACCACACGCAGGGCCGTTGCGCGTGGCCGCCGGCCGCCATCTTGTCGAGCAGCTCGGTCGCGCAATTGAGCCGCCCGGGATATTGCAGCTCCGGCAAGGTGAACTTCATCACCGGCCAGTCGGCCGTTGCGGGCAGATTGTCGCGCGCGAAGGTGTCGCGATGGGCGGTGGGCTCAGGCATGGCTTTGCTTTCCCTCCGCCATGGCTCGCAGGCAGGTTGGGCACAGGCAGCTCTCGGCGGCGGTCTTCGGCAACGGGGCCCGGAAGGTTTCGTCCTTGCACCAGCAATCCCCGGCCGGATCGCAGGCAAACTCGGCGCCGCAGCGCGTGCAGCGGAGCGTGGCCGCGGTCTGGCCGGCGCTCATCGGGCCGCCTCGTCCTGGGCCGCCAGCACCTGCCCTGCGATCACCAGCCGCTGGATCTCGCTCGTGCCCTCGTAGATGCGGAGCGCGCGGATCTCGCGGTAGAGCCGCTCGACGGGCTGGCCCGAGACCACGCCCAGGCCGCCGTGGATCTGCACGGCGGCGTCGACCACCCGCTGGGCGGCCTCGGTTGCGTAGAGTTTGGCCATCGAGGCCTCGCGGGTGACGCGCTCGGCGATCTTGTCCTTGGTCCACGCCGCGCGATAGACGAGGAGGGCGGCCGCATCGACCTCGAGCGCCATGTCGGCGAGCTTCGCCTGGATGAGCTGGAACTCGGCGATCTTTTGCCCGAACGCCTCGCGCCGGCGCGCGTATGTCACCGCTTCGTCGAGGGCGCGGCGCGCGAAGCCGAGTGCGGCGGCACCGACCGTGGCCCGGAAGATGTCGAGCGTCGCCATCGCGATCTTGAAGCCGTCGCCGGGCTTGCCGAGGAGGTGCGACTTCGGCACGCGGCACCCCTGGAACGCGAGTGTCGCCAGCGGATGCGGGGCGATGATCTGCGGCCGGTCGGCGATGGTGAGGCCCGGCGCATCCGCGTCGACCACGAAGGCGGACAGCCCTTTCGCCCCCGGTGCCTCGCCGGTGCGCGCGAACAGCACGTAATGCCCGGCGATGCCGCCGTTCGAGATCCACGCCTTCTTGCCGTCGATCACGTAGTGATCGCCGTCGAGCCGTGCGGTCGTGGTCATCGCCGCCACGTCGGAGCCCGACTCGGGCTCGGACAGGGCGAACGCGGCGATGCGCCGCCCCGCGCACACCTCCGGCAGATATCTCCGCTTCAGCTCGTCCGAGCCGAACAGCGAGAGCGACGCACTGCCCAGGCCTTGCATGGCGAAGGCGAACTCGGCGAGGCCGGAGCGCCGGCCGATCGTCTCCCGGATCAGGCACAGCGAGCGCACGTCGAGCTTCTCGACCACGCCGCCGTAAGCCTTCGGCACCACGTAGCGCAGCCAGCCGTCGCCGCCGAGTTGCGCCACCAGCATCCGGCAGGCGATGTCGATATCGTGCTCCTCGTGCCCGGCGCCGACATGCTTCTCGGCCCACGCTTCGAGCCGCGCCGAAAGCTCGCGATGCGCCTCGTCGAAGAATGGCCAGGCGAGGAACGTCTTGTCGCTCATCAATTCCCTTCGAATTTGGGCGTCTGCTTCGCCACGAAGGCGCGGTAGGCGCGCTCGAAGTCGTTCGTTTCCATGCAGATCGCCTGCGCCTCGGCCTCGGCCTCGATCGCCTCGTCGACCCCCATGTTCCATTCCTGGTGCAGGGTCTTCTTGGTGATGCCGTGCGCGAAGGTCGGGCCATCGGCGAGGCCGCGCGCCATGGCCTGCGCCTCCGCGAGCACGCTCTCGGGCGCTACCAGGCGGTTGAAGAAGCCCCAGCGCTCGGCCTCGTCGCCCGGCATGGCGCGGCCGGTGAACAGGAGCTCGGCGGCGCGGCCCTGGCCGATGATGCGCGGCAGGATCGCGCAGGCTCCCATGTCGCACCCGGCGAGTCCGACGCGCGTGAACAGGAACGCGACCTTGGCGCGCGCCGTCCCGAAGCGCAGGTCCGAGGCCATGGCGATGCAGGCGCCCGCTCCCGCGCACACGCCGTCGATCGCCGCCACGATCGGCTGCGGGCAGGCGCGCATGGCCTTCACGAGATCGCCGGTCATGCGGGTGAAGCGCAGGAGGTCGGGCATGTCCATCGCGACCAGCGGGCCGATGATCTCGTGGACGTCGCCGCCCGAGCAGAAATTGCCGCCGGCACCCGTGACCACCACGGTCTTGACCGCCTCGGCGTAGACGAGGTCGCGGAACAGGTCGCGCAGCTCGGCATAGCTCTCGAAGGTGAGCGGATTCTTGCGCTCCGGCCGGTTGAGCGTGACGGTCGCCACCTTGCCCTCGACCGCCCAGCCGAAATGCCGCGGCTTGAAATGGTCGAGCCCGTAGGCCGTGAGGGGAGGGGTCACGACTTGCCTCCGTGTTCCGTCTGCGCGGCGGCGACCGACCGCTTGAGCTTCGCCAGCAGCTCCAGGAGCTGCGCCATCTCGGGGCGCGACAACCCGGCGAACAAATCGTCGATCCAGCGCTCGTGCTGCGGCGTCATTTCATCGAAGCTGCGCTTGCCGGCCGGCGCCAGGGTCACGCGGCTCTGCCGGCGGTCCTGCGGCGAGGGGACGCGGAGCACCAGGCCTTCCTCGACCAGCCGGTCGACCAGCCCGGTGACATTGCCGTTCGACACCATGAGCCGGTCGGACAGCTCGCCCATCGACAGCCCTTCCGGCGCGCGATAGAGCTGCGCCAGCACGTCGAAGCGGGGCAAGGTCACGTCGAACTCCTCGCGCAAGCCCGCGCGCACGCGCTGCTCGATCAGATTGGCGCAGGTGAGCAGCCTCAGCCAGACGCGCAGCTCGAGCTTGTCGCCGCGCGCGACTGAACTCTCGCGATCGTTCGGCCGCAGATCGTCGGACTTGATATCGACCATCAAACCTCTCCGCCGGCGATTGCGATCGCCTGGCCGGTGATCGACCCGGATGAGGGATGGCACAACCAACCGACCGTCGCCGCCACTTCTTCGGGCGACACGAGGCGGCCCATGGGATTGGCGGCGGCGAGCTGTGCCCGCGCCTCGCCAGCGGATTTCTTGGTCTTGTTGGCGATATTGGCGATGGCGCCCTCCAGCATCGGCGTGTCGGTATAGCCGGGGCACACCGCGTTGACCGTGATCCCGGTCCTCGCGAACTCGAGGGCGAGGGCGCGCGTCAGGCCGACGACGCCGTGCTTGGCCGCGACATAGGCGCTGACATAGGCGTAGCCCTTGAGGCCCGCGGTCGAGGCGATGTTGACGATGCGGCCCCAGCCGGCGGCCAGCATCGCCGGCGCGAGGTGCTGCGTCATCGCGTAGACGCTCGTGAGGTTGAGGTCGATCATGCGCCGCCACAGCGCCGGATCGGTCTTCGAGAACGGCGCCGATTCGGCACCACCCGCGTTGTTGACCAGGATCGACACACCGGCGAGCCCGCGGGCGAGCTTCGCGACGGCGGCTTCGTCGGTCACGTCGCAGGCCGCCTCGGTGACGCGCACGCCGGCCTGGTCGCGCAGCCGGTCGGCGGCCGTGCGTAACCCGGGCAGGGACCGGCCGACGATCGTGAGCTCAGCCCCTAGACGCCCGAGCTCCAGCGCCACCGCCGCACCGATGCCGCGCGAGGCGCCGGTGACGACCGCATGCCGGCCGGCGAGCGGCCGTCCGGAGGGATCGCGCTCGGAGAGACCGGCGTTGGGATGAGGCTCAGAGGGCCGGCTGTTCGATGCTGGCGAGGACCGCGCCATGTGACTCCCGCGCCCGAAATTATTTTAAATCTAAAATAATCGGGCGGGGAGGGCAAGGCGCGCCGCAACCGCGGCGAGAGCCGAAGCGTCGCCCGCGCTCTGACGGGCCACGCGATCGGACAACCGGATTAATGCATCAGCGCGTGGACGCCGAGACCGACGGCGAACCAGAAGCCCGCGCCGGCGGCGAAGACGCCGAACCAGATCCAGGTGCGATAGGGGTGGACGGACTCGTCCACGATTTCGAGATCAGCCGAACTCTCGACGAGATCGGAGGTGGTCGTGTCGCTCAGCGCCCGCATCAAACTTGTCTCCTACTGCATCGGGCGACAGCCGCCGCGCACTATGGATGACGATGGTTAATAAAGCGGTAAAGAGGGTCGTCGGTGGTGCTGTGCGGCCGTGGCTTTTCTGAGGTTGGCCGCGCCTGCAGAGGTAATCCGCGTGACCGCGACTGGTCAACAACGTGAAGGCCCGGCCCCATTTTTGACACAGCCGAGGGGGCTGTGACACGCGTGAGCCACTACTTCGCTACCCCTTGGAAAGCCCGCCGGAGGTCCCACGTGATTCTCTATCAGAGAGGGGGGTCTCGTCTGCGGAAGGCAGGAGGAGGCCGCCATGCGTCTTATCGGTTTCGTCAGCGTCGTTTCGT
Source organism: Alphaproteobacteria bacterium (assembly GCA_035506575.1). Classification (GTDB taxonomy): domain Bacteria; phylum Pseudomonadota; class Alphaproteobacteria; order CACIAM-22H2; family CACIAM-22H2; genus DATJPD01. Next base: position 18,601 of record DATJPD010000159.1, on the reverse strand, counting down.
TGCTGGTTGTAGTCGGCGGGTGCAGCGTCGACGACAACGGCTCGCCGCGTCTGTCATTGGCCGGCGACGATTCGCCGTCGCCGGGCTATGGGGTCGCGATCGGGTCTGCTGCGCACAACGATGCCTACATGGATCCGTACGATCCGTCAGACCAGCAAAGCAACCAGGGGCACGGCCTGACCGTGGGCCCCGACGATCCGGCATATTTCAGCCAGTTCCTGCGCTTCTGACATCCATCAACTCTCCTGGTGCGGGACGTCGATGAGCCGGCGCGTGCCGCGGTCGACGTCGTACTCGTGGAAGGAGTTCATCATCCGGCCGTAGAGATGCAGGCTCACCACCCGGCCGCGGCCGGGCGGGACGCCTGTCTTGTGGATGTGGTCGGGATTGGGGACGAAGGTCGATACGGCGCCGGGCGGCAGGAGGACGAGGCCGCCCCGCTTGAGGCGGATGCCGCGGTCGCCGCGGATCTCGCCGTCGACCGACATGTAGGCGCGCTCTTCGAGCACGCCCTCGACCACGCCGACCACGCCCAGGTCCCGTGATCGTGCACCGGCGTCCACTGGCCGGGCAGCCACACCAGGGCATAGAGCGACAGGCTGCGGTCGGGCGCCAGATAGACGGCGTTGCGCGCGTAATGCGCGGGGTCGGCCCGGTAGTGGTTGGGTTTGAGGAAGCTCGCGGCGTCCCCGATGAGCCGCGCCATCAGCGGGGCTATGTCCTGCACGCAATCGGCCGGGTCGGGACATCGTCCGGCCGCCGCACGGCAGCCGGCGATGAATTCGTCGAGAACAGCTACGCTCGGGGCCGGCGTGCTCAGGAAAACGCCTTGAACGTGATCAAGGTGAAGGTGTCCTTGACCCCCGGGAGCTTCTGCACGCCCATGACGAAATGGCCGATGTCCTGCTCATCGGTCAGGTAGCATTTCATCATCAGGTCGTACTGCCCGGAGATCGAGTAGACCTCGGACACCTGGTCGATGTTCTGCACGGCCTCGTCGGCGACTTCATACGCCTTGCCGAGGTCGCACTTGACCATGACGAAAATGGTCTGCATCGACGTCCGTCCCCCGCGGGTTTCGACCGGGCGGGGCGGATCGAGGCCGCCCCTGCAGCCCTAACCTATAGCGCGCCGGCCGCGCATGAGGAAGGCGGGCATATGGTCGCCCAGGCCGGCTTGTGTGGGACCCTCGTCGCGCTCCTCGCGGTGCCGCCGCTGTTCGTGCGGGCGCTGATCGTGAGCCTTGTGGCCGTGAGACTTGTTGCCGTGAGCCTGGGGCTCGTGGGCCCGTTCCTGAGGGCGCGCCGCCTGCGCCGGCCGTGGCGCGTGTCCGTTCGCCGGGGCGGCACCGTTGCGCACGTCGTCGAACGGGTGGTGCGGCAGCGCTGCCGGGCCCGAGGGTGCGCGCGCCGGCCGGGCCGGTGCGTGCGCCGCCGCGGCTGGGGGCTGCTGCTCCTGCTGTTCGCGGTGCGGGCGCGCATGGCGTTCGCCGCCGCTCTTGCGGCTGCCGCCGCGCCGGCCACGCCCGCGGCCGCCGCGCTCGCGCGGCGCCTCTTCGGCGCCGGGCTCCGGAGCTGCAACGCCTTCGATCGTGATGCGCGGGATCTGCTTGCCGATCAGGCGCTCGATCGCGTCGACGTACTTGCGGTCCTCGCCTGTCGCCAAGGTGAAGGCCCGGCCGGAGCGGCCGGCACGGCCCGTGCGGCCGATGCGGTGGACGTAGTCCTCGGCATGGATGGGGACATCGAAATTGAACACGTGCGAGAGGTCGTCGATGTCGAGTCCGCGCGCCGCCACGTCGCTGCACACGAGCAGGCTCATGTCGCCGCGCTTGAACGCGTCCAAGGTCTCCGTGCGGGTACTCTGGTCCATGTCGCCGTGCAAGGAGCCGGCGCTGAAGCCGTGCTTCTTGAGCGATTTGTAGAGCGTGTCGACGTCGCGCTTGCGGTTGCAGAAGATGAGCGCGTTCTTGACCGTTTCCGCCCGGATGAGGGCGCGCAGCGCCTCGCGCTTGGCGTAGTCGCTGCCCGGCACCATCGCCAGGCCCTGGGTCACGAGGGCAGCCGGCGAGGCCGGCGGGGCCACGGAAATTTCCTTGGGCTCGCTCAGGAACGCATCGGCGAGACGCTTGATCTCCGGCGGCATGGTGGCCGAGAAGAACAAGGTCTGGCGCTTCTTGGGGAGGAGGCTGACGATGCGCTCGACGTCGGGGATGAAGCCCATATCGAGCATGCGGTCCGCCTCGTCGATGACGAGGATGTTGACGTCGTTGAGCAGGATCCGGCCGCGCTCGAAATGGTCGAGCAGGCGTCCCGGCGTGGCGATCAGCACGTCGACGCCGCGGTCGAGGAGCTTTTCCTGGTCGTCGTAGGAGACGCCGCCGATCAGGAGCGCCTTGGTGAGCTTGTTGTACTTGCCGTAGATATCGAAGTTCTCGGCCACTTGCGCGGCAAGCTCGCGCGTCGGCTCGAGGATCAGCGACCGTGGCATTCGCGCCCGGGCACGGCCCTGGGCGAGGATGTCGATCATGGGGAGGGTGAAGCTGGCGGTCTTGCCGGTCCCCGTCTGGGCGCATCCGAGCACATCGCGTCCCATGAGGACGTAGGGGATGGCCTTTTGCTGGATGGGGGTGGGAGTTTCGTAACCGGCGTCGGCGACGGCACGCAGCACTTCGGCGCTCAGGCCGAGATCAGAAAATGTCATTTATACCTTGAGGTCATTACATCTAGCGCCTCCAGGCCGATACCATTTGCGCGATTGACGCGGGATCGGGAAAGCGGGGCGCTCCATATCATCCGCGGGTGCCCTATCCTACAGGTTCCTAATGGTTCCGGTCAGGGCGTGCCCGCCGATATGCGGGCTCGGCTCGCGGGAGCTTTCGCACTGCAAAATGTAGGGATTTCTGGTTAAAAGTCAATGAATCTCCTGATTTTTCCACGTTTTGAACGAATTGGAACGGGGCCGACATGCAAAAGCCCACGCTGATCCTGCTGCCGGGGCTCCTGTGCGATGCCGCCCTGTGGGGCCCGCAAACGGCGGCTTTGGCCGACATCGCGGACATCGCGGTCGCCGATTTGACCCAAGGCGATTCGATGGGAGCCATGGCCGACGCGGTGCTGCGGGCGGCACCGCCGAAATTCGCCCTCGCCGGGCTGTCGATGGGCGGATACGTGGCGTTCGAGGTCATGCGCCGCGCGCCCCAGCGGATCGAGAAGCTCGCCCTTCTCGACACCTCGGCGCGCCCCGACACGCCCGAGCAGAAAAAAGCCCGCCATGACCTCATGGCGCTGGCCCGCCAAGGCGACTTCAAAGGTGTCACGCCGCGGCTGCTGCCGCGCTGGGTTCACCCGTCCCGGGTCACCGACCGAACGCTCGCGGAGACCGTGACTACGATGACGCAAAGAGTGGGCCGCGAGGCGTTCCTGCGCCAGCAGACGGCGATCATGAACCGCCCGGACAGCCGGCCGGGCCTCGTCGACATCGCCTGCCCGACCCTGGTGCTGTGCGGGCACGATGACCAGTCGACCCCGCTCGATCGTCACCGCGAGATCGCGGCGGACATCGCCGACGCGCGCCTGGTCGTCGTGCCGGAATGCGGGCACCTGTCGACCCTGGAGCGGCCGGAGATCGTCAATCGCGAGATGCGCGCCTGGCTCGGCGGCAATTGATGCTGTGAGCCGCCCTCGGCGCTTACCGTCCGCTGCCACCCATCGTCGGCGAGGTCAGCGGGTTGTTCCGCGGCAGCAAGGCGGAGATCAGGTCGCCCATCACCTGTCCGAACTCGGGGTCGTGCGCCGAGGCAATCGCATTCGTGCGGGCGACGGCGTCGCTAAGGATGGTCCGGCCGCTGCAGAACGCGGCGGTGACGGTCAGGCGGCCGCTCGGCGACGGGCTGGCGGTCACGGCGTCGGCCTCGCAATAGGTGCTCGGCGCCGAGTGCGATTCGCCGAAGACCACCACGACCCGGTAGGCGGCAGAGGAATCCGGCTTGGCGGTAAAGGTCATCTGCGGCCCGGGGGCGTGTCGCTGCATCGCGGCGATCACGTCATCGTTCGGGTACGGGCTGTTGTAGACGGCAACCGTGGTGGGTCCGAGAGACGCCGCGTGCTGCTCGAGGCCCGGTACATCCTCCCGGTAGCTGTAAGACGAGGTCGAGACGTCGCTGCACGCAGCCAGCAGCGCCGCACCGGCAAGCGCGGCGAACCAGCCGCGCGACCGGCGCAGCTCACAAGCGGAACGGCAGCTCATGCGGCACCGCATGGGGATAGTGCGGCTGCCGGCGCGCGAACAGGTCCTCGAGCACGCCGCCGATGAGTGCTGCAAAGCGCGGGTCGTCGGGACCGCTCACGGCACTGGTGTGGCCGGAGACCTCGGTGATCAGCTGCGGGCCGTAACAGAGGTCGGCTACGACGGCCGTCTGTCCCGGCGGTGTCGGCCGGGGAGGAAGAGTCGTGTTCTGGCAGAAATTCTGGTTGCCCACCGGGGTCTCGCCGAACACGAGAATGACCGTGTAGCCGTTCCAGTCCGGCTGTGGTGCCAGCGCGAAGCGATAGAGCCGCATCGGGTTGTTGGCGTTCATCACGCCCGCGATCGCCAGGCCGGCCGGATCGCCCGGAAACGGATTGTTGCGGATGAGCGCCAGGTTGCTGCCGTTCAAGGCGGCGTCGGGCGCATAGAGCTGAAGGCCGGGATTGCCCGCACCCTCGGATCGATAGGTCGTGACTCCGTCGTTGCAGCCGGCCAAGAACGCCAGCGCACCCGCCAGCAGCGCTGCCGGCCTTCCCCAAAGTCCTCGCCACGTGCCCCCGCAGAACCATGTGATGCGGAATATACCCATCTCACGGGGGAATATACATCGGCCGCGCGCAAACATTCCGCTTGACGCAGCGCCGGCACCCGGCCGAGTCGGCCGGCTGCCGGACCACACGGACGGATCGCCTAGAAGTGCAGCGGGAACACGAAGTTGACCGACGGCACGACGGGCGGGGCGTAGACCGGTGCCGGCGGCGGCGCGTAGACGACGGCCGGCGGCGCGTACACCGGTGCCGGCGCGACGTAGCCGGGCGTGCCGTAGTAATACGGCCGCCATTCGTGCCGCTCGTATCGCTCGTGCCGTTCGTGCTCGCGGCGGCCGCGGTCGTGATCGTCGTCCGCCCTGGCGGGCGCCACCGAGCTCACGGCAATCAAGCCGGCAAGCGCTGCGGCGGCGGCGATCCGAAGCTTGCCTGATCCTGAACCGGTCATGGCTGCCTCCATCCGTGAATGGTGCGTCCAGCAGTTGGGCTTAACCGCGGCGCGCGGCGCGCGAGATCGAGCCGCGGAACACCTGGTCGGCGGTCTTCTTCTGCGCGTCCGGCATGCTGTCGTAGAGCGTCTGGAACGCGGGAACCAGGCGCTGCAGCGCATCCTGATGCGTCTGCACGATCTTCTGGTACGACTTGAGATCGTCCACCGCACTCATGTCTTTGGCGTTCTGGGCATACTCTTGCGTGGCCGCCTGCATCGCGGTCGAGTTCTGCCGCATGACATCGGCGACCTGCTTCCACTGCGCCTCCTGGTCGGGCGTGATCTTCAGCTGCTTGTGGAGGTTGGCGATGTATGTCTCGATGTCGAACGTGCGCGCGCGGCGGCTATGCCGTGTCTTCGTGGCTGGCGCAGGGGCGGAGGTGCCGCTGCTGCTGGCCGACGGTGTGACGGTGCTTTGAGAGCTTTGCGCGCCGGCCGGTGCGGCCAACCCGAGCGTCAGCATCGTCAGTACGGCGGGAACGGCGAAAGCTCGCGTGGCAGAGGCGAAGTTCATGGGAGACCCCCTTCTTTATTGAACGGAAACCCGTTGGTTGCGGTGGAGTTGGTATCAGGCTCTGGACAAGTCAAGCCGGCCGCGCCGGGTCACGTCTTATGAACGCGCAGGCGACCGGTTTTCTTCTCGGAAACGGTAGGCCGCGAGTATGGCCGGATCGTGGCAGCGGCAATCGGCGGGGTACCCGGGAAAACCCTGGAAACCGTCGAGGAAAACCATGCCTACCAGCCGCGGTTCGCCCAGCCCGCCTGCTTGTCGCGCCGGAACCTCTGCACCCAGTCTTCGGACACCACGTCCGACAGACGTTCATAGGCCGGCGGCGCGATCGTGAGGCATGGCGGCTCGATGCCGAGCCAACGCAGGAGATCCCGAACCGTCTCCTGGTATCTTGCGACGAAATCCTCGTAGACGAGCGTGAGCGGAATGATCCGCCCCTCCGCGAAAAACTCCTGGATTGCCGCCTCACGCAACGTGGCCTCTGCGACCAGATGGTCGATCGCGTCGAAGGAGTAGCGGTCGGCGATGTCGGCTACACTCGCCGCCGCCCCGTACGCACGGTGCCACTCCTGGGATTGGATGGCTTTCCACCATGAGACGGCGAGCCGGACCTTGTTGCGTCGGGTCATGAAGATATGCCGGCCGTTCGGAAACGCGTTCTCCCAGATGCCCGGCTGCGAGCCATCGTGGCCCTCGATGTCGGCGAGCGCACCGAGGACCGCGCCGAACCACGGCTCGAACATCGAGTGCTTGAGGCCAAGAACGCCATTCGGCGTGCTTGCCGTCTGCCAGAGACCTGTCCGCAACTCATCCGGCCCGTCCACGCCATGACGCGCGTACAGGGCGGGCAGATCCTCGGCGTAGAGGTGCTCGCCCGGATGCCCCGCGACGCCCGTGCTTGCGAGCGCCCGGCACAAGAGCGTGCTGCCGGTGCGCTGACTGAACCAGATCGTGTAGGACAGAGAGGGGCGCATGGTCAGTCGACGTTCTTCCCCACCGGCACGGAATTGCGGTCGAGCGGGGTTTCGCCCCACGGCGCCACCGGGCCGTAGCCGTGCTTGAGATAAAAGCCGACAGCGCCCTCGGCTGCGAACAGTACGATCTCGCGCCGGCCGAGCTTTGTTGCTGTGTAATCTTCGGCGCGGCGCAAGAGCTCCGCTCCGAGGCCTTGGCCGCGCCACGGCTCGTCGATGGCGACGAGCCGAAAGCACGCCCGCCGCGCGTCGAGTTCGTCGATGCGGATGGTGCCGATGATGCGCCCCTCGTGGACCAGCGCCAGCGGGTGATTTTCTTGGCGCCGCTCGTCCGGATGGCCGGGGTCGTAGACGACATCCGGCAGGCGGCGGTCGAACAGCGACCGCCGGCGGATGTCGTGATAGCGATGCCATTCCTCCGGCGAGGCCGGCGTCCGCAATTCGCAGTCGATCGCTTGATCGCTCATCTCGTCACGCCTTTCACTAGGCCCGGCGTGCCGTGTCGGGGTTCCAAAACCAAAAACCCCGCCAGGGCACTGGCGGGGTCTTCTGGTTCTGCAGCATCGCAACTGGTGTCAGCGCGCGCGCAACCTTGCCCCGCCCGAGGAAACTCGGCGGCGTCGCAGTTCGGTGCACGAGGTGCGCGTGATCGGTTGCATGGCCGCTTGATACGCAGCAAACTCGCGCTTGTCAACCAATGCGTGCACGAGGCGGCTTGGACGATGTTGACCGGAAGCCCAGTGATCGAAACGCAACGGCTTCGCTTGCGCGGCTGGACGGAGAGCGATTTCGAGCCTTATGCGCGTATGATGGCGGACGCCGACGTCGCCCGCTTCATCGGCGGTGCGATGGCGCGCAACGATGCCTGGCGCTCGATGGCCACGATCGTCGGGCACTGGGCCTTGCGCGGCTACGGCTTCTGGGTTGTCGAGCGCAAGGCGGATGGCGCCTTTCTCGGCCGCATCGGGCTGTGGCAGCCGGAAGGATGGCCGGCCTTGGAGGTCGGATGGGCGCTGGACCGGCCCTACTGGGGTTGCGGCTACGCGACCGAGGCCGCACGGGCGGCCTTCGACCATGGGTTCCGGACCATGCCGGTGTCGCGCCTCATCTCGCTGATCGACCCGAACAATGGGCCCTCGCAGCGCGTCGCGGAACGCGTGGGGGAGACCAAGGGTGCGCCCGCGACGATCGTTCTGTTTGGCAACAGCTTCACGCTCGATGTGTGGGAAATGCCGCGCGAGCGTTGGCAGGCCGGTCGCGCCCGCGGATGAAGCCTAGGCGGGCCCGGTCCGGCAGGCATCAACCCATTCGGCACCGACCAGCGAGGCGAGACGATCGGGCGGAATTCGCACGGCGCTGTTGACCGAGCCGGCCGCCGGCCACACCTCATCGAACGCCTTGAGCGAAAGGTCGCAATAGATCGGCAAGGGCGCGGTGAGGCCGAACGGCGAGACGCCGCCCACGGGATGGCCGGTCAAAGCCGCGACCTCATCGGCCCCGAGCAGGTTCGGCCGGCCGCCGAACACGGCCTTGGCCTTCTGGTTGTCGAGCCGGGCGGTGCCCGCCGCGACGAGCAACACGACCCGGTCCCGGATCCGCAACGACAAGGTCTTGGCGATGCGCCCGGGCTCGACCCCGTGCGCCGCCGCGGCCTCGCGCACGGTCGCGGTGCTGAGCGGGCTTTCGATGATCGTGATGTCGGGCGCGTGTTCGGCCAGAAAGGCGCGGACCGATTCGAGGCTCATGGCGCTTCGCGGACTGGGCGGTTCGGGTTTCGCAACTCCACTCTAAGGCGGGGCCACCGCTCCAGCCAGCGCTTCTCCTGCAGGCGTGCCCGGACGATCGGCAGCCGCTCGCCGGTGAACGCGGGCATGGGCCTGACGATCAGCGAGAACAGATCGTCGAGCCCGAACGGCGCCAGCACGTCGAGGTGATCGTCCGTGAGCCGGACGGCCACGGCGGTCGCCGTGTCGGGCCAATGCCGCAACGCGTCCTCGCACGACGCATACGGCCGATCCGCGTTGCGCTCGTGCATCCGTGCCTGGTTCTTGACCGACCAGGCGATATCGGGTGCTGCCGCTGCGAGCGCCGTCTCGACGCGGAGATCCTCGTCCGGCTGGGCGCGCGTGCGGTCGAACCACACGACGTCGACATCGCCCATCGACAGCGACCTCGGGTAGCCGTGCAGGTGGTCCCACACGGCGCTGCGCACGAATCCGGCGCCGATCCAGCAATCCGGGAGCCCAAGCCCCTGAACGAGGTGCAGCAGGCGCATGCGCGCAGTGTCCGCGGCGATCAGTGACTGAAGGTCGGCCTCCGTCATGAGCGGCCGAGCGCGCCGCAAACCACGTCGAGCAGCTGCATCTGCCGGAACGGCTTCTCGATGACCGCGACGAGGCCCAGCCGCTCGACCATCGTCGCGTGGTCGGCTGTGCCGAACAGCACGCCCGAGACCGCCACGATCCGGGCCCCTGGCACGCGCGCGTGGAGATCGCGCACGGTTTCGAAGCCGTCCTTCTGCGGCATCATCAGGTCGCAGATGATGAGCTCGGGCCGCAGCGCCTGGGCGAGATCGAGGCCCTCGTCGCCGCTCGCCGCCTCGCGCACCTCGTGCCCGTCGCCCTCCAGCATCTTCCGGATCAGCGCCCGCTCCTGGGCGTTGTCGTCGATCACGAGGATCATCCGAGGCTCCCCATTGCGATGGCCGACGGCTAACCGAGCCCTCCTAGGGGTCCTATTTGGGAAACGCAAGATTGCCGGCTTCAGCCAGCAAGATTGTCCCCGGGGCATTTGTTGGAACTGGATTCGGACTTTGAGGCGCCAGTTTGACCCAAGCAGAGAGCATGGATTCGCCGCCGCGCATCCGATCAAACAGAGTGTAGAAAAATTCCGCAAATCCTTTGCCGTTTCTGCTCAAAGTGAACACAATGTTGGCAACTCTCGGCCCCGGCAAACCCCCGGCGTTTTTGATGCTGTCGCCAGAGTTTGGCGATGCCACGACGACGATCTTTGATTTCGTGAGTTCTGCGATCTGCCGAACGCTACTCTTGCGTTGCCCGGCGGGGACCGAACCATCTTCGTTCAGATGCACATATAAAAACAGCACGTCGGCTGATGGGGCTTGATGCGGCGGCACAACTCGAGTGTTCTCAAACAGCGGCGAGAGGGCAGCAACATCCTCGGATGCGATCGGCGCGAGATCATCGCCCGACAGGTTCGCGAAGCCGAGCGTCAGAGGGATTTTCTGCGCCATGGTTCCCCCCTTGGCTGTGTTTTACACGTCGAGATCGCGCGCGAACTTGGCGTTTTCCTGGATGTAGGCGAGGCGCAGCTCGGGCTTGCGGCCCATCAGGCTCTCGACCAGCTTGGCCGTGCGCTTGACCTCTTTGGGCTCGTCCTTCTGCGGGATCTCGACGCGCAGCAGGGTGCGCTTGCCGGGATCCATGGTCGTCTCCTTGAGGTTCGCGGGCGGCATCTCGCCCAGCCCTTTGAAGCGGCTGATTTCGACCTTGCCGTTGCCCTTGAACTCGGACTTGAGGAGCTCGTCCTTGTGCTTGTCGTCGCGCGCGTAGACGACGTGGCCGCCCGAGGACAGGCGGTAGAGCGGCGGCATCGCCAGAAAGAGATGACCGGTTTCGATCAGCTGCGGCATCTCGCGATAGAAGAACGTCATCAGGAGCGAGGCGATATGCGCGCCGTCGACGTCGGCGTCGGTCATGATGATGACCCGCTCGTAGCGGAGCTTCTGCTCGTTGAAGGTTTCGCCGGTGCCGCAGCCGAGCGCCTGCACGAGGTCGCTCAGCTCCTGGTTGGCGCGCAGCTTGTCGGATGAGGCGCTGGCCACGTTCAGGATCTTGCCGCGCAGCGGCAGGATGGCCTGGGTGTCGCGGTTGCGCGCGGACTTGGCCGAGCCGCCGGCCGAATCGCCCTCGACCAGGAAGATCTCCGTGCCCTCGGGCGAGTTGCGCGCGCAGTCGGCGAGCTTGCCGGGCAGGCGCAGCTTGCGGGTCGCGGTCTTGCGTGCGAGGTCCTTGTCCTGCCGGCGCTTCAGGCGCTCTTCGGCACGCTCGATCACGTGCTCGAGCAGCTGCTTGGCGGCGGCCGCGTCGTCCGACAGCCAGTGGTCGACATGGTCCTTGATCACCGCCTCGACCAGGCGCTGCGCCTCGGGCATGCCGAGCCGGTCCTTCGTCTGGCCCTGGAACTGCGGGTTGCGGATGAACAGCGACAGCAGCACGACGGTACCGTCGGCCACGTCCTCGGCGGTGATCTGCGAGGCGCGCCGGTTGCCGGCGCGGTCGCCGTATTCGCGCAACGCCCGTGACAGGGCTGCGCGCAGGCCGAGTTCGTGGCTGCCGCCCTGCGGGGTCGGCACCGTGTTCACGTAGGAATGCGCCTCGCCCTCGTCGTCGCCCGGCCAGGCCACCGCCCATTCGAGCCGTCCGATCTTATCGGGCAGGCTGGCTTCGCCCGTGAACGGCTGCGGAGTCCAGGTCGGCCGCTTGCCGATGATCTCGGCCAGCGCATCCTTGAGCCCCGCCTCGAAGTGCAGCTTCGCTTCGGCCGGCGTGTCGTCCCCCGCCTTCAGCAGCGTCTTGTCGCAGGACCAGCGGATCTCCACGCCTTTGAACAGGAACGCCTTGGCGCGCACCATCCGGTAGACGGTCGACGGCCGGAAATGCAGCGCCTTGCCGAAGATCTCGGGATCGGGATGGAAGCGCACCGTCGTGCCGCGGCGGTTGCTGACGGCACCGGCAGATTTCAGCGGGCCCTTGGGCTTGCCGCGGCTGTAGCTCTGGGTCCACAGCTTCTTGTCGCGCGCCACCTCGACCTGGAAATCGTCCGAGAGCGCGTTCACGACGGAGATGCCGACGCCGTGCAGGCCGCCCGAGGTCGCGTAGACCTTGCTGTCGAATTTGCCGCCCGAATGCAGCGTGGTCATGATCACTTCGAGCGCGGACTTCTTCTTGAACTTGGGGTGCGGGTCGACGGGGATGCCGCGGCCGTTGTCGCGGACCGTGCAGTGGCCGTCGGCCTCGAGGTTCACCTCGATCCAGTCGGCATGGCCCTCGACCGCCTCGTCCATCGCGTTGTCGAGCGCTTCGGCCACGAGGTGGTGGAGCGCCCGCTCGTCGGTGCCGCCGATATACATGCCGGGTCGGCGGCGGACGGGCTCGAGCCCTTCGAGGACTTCGATGTCCTTGGCGGTGTAGCTTTGGTCTTTGCGCGCGGCGCTGAACAGGTCGGCCATAGAGGTGATAAGGGTGCGGTCGAATCGTTAAGACGCGGGCGCCAAGGTATTGGAGTCGCCGTGGACCCACAAGATATAGTGCATTTGGGCGCAGTTTGAAGGAGTTAGCATGACCGACGAGACTGGCCGCGACCCTGGGCGGCCGCTGGGCGAGCCGGCTCTGCGGGCGATCGCCATGCCCGCCGACACCAACCCCGCCGGCGACATCTTCGGCGGCTGGCTGCTCTCACAGATGGACCTCGCCGGCGGGACGACCGCCCACCACCGGGCGCGCGGCCGCGTGGTGACGGTCTCGATCGACGCCATGACCTTCCACAAGCCGGTCCATGTGGGCGACGAGGTGAGCTGCTACACACAGGTCACCAAGATCGGCCGCAGCTCGATGACGATCCTGGTCCAGGCCTGGCGGCGGCCGAGCCACGGCGGGGCGCAGATCAAGGTGACCGAAGGCGTGTTCACGTATGTCGCGGTCGGCGCCGACGGCCGCCCGCGGCCCGTGCCGCCGGAGAACTGACTCCCCACTCGCGGTCCAGATTTTACCGCGGAGTCCGCAGAGAAGCGCGGAGGTCGCGGTGGTAAGAAACTCTGCGTGCTCTGCGCTCCTCGGCGTCCTCAGCGGTTTTCCTGATCTCTAATCTTCCCCGTGCACGCGGCCGCGGCTGCGCTTGGTGGCGCTGCGCTTCCGCTTGCTCTGCATGCGATCGACACGTGAGCCGTACGGCACGCGGGTCTTGTGGCGCGGCCGCGGCCGCTCGGCCGCGGTGCGCAGCAGGGCGACCAGCCGCGCCAGCGCATCCTCGCGGTTCTGCGCCTGGCTGCGGTGGCGCTGCGCGTGGATGATCAAGGTCCCGTCGGCCGCCATGCGCGTGCCGGCGAGCACCGCGAGCCGCGCCCGGGTGGCGGGATCGAGACCGGCGCGCCCGGCGTTGAAGCGGAGCTCGACCGCGGTCGACACCTTGTTGACGTTCTGGCCGCCGGGGCCGGAGGCGCGCACGAAGCGCTCCTCGATGTCCCGTTCGTCGATGAAAATGCCGTGCCCGATCCGGATCATGCCTGCCTGCCTGCCGCTCTAGATAGGCAGTGCCGCCGCCGTTGTCACGCGGCGGCGGCGCGGCCTGCGGCGATGCGGCTGGCCGGGAAGCGCAAGGTGACGTCGGTGCCCTGGCTGGGGGCGCTGCTGAGGTAGACCTGGCCGCCGTGCAGCTCGATCAGCCCTTTGACGATGGCGAGGCCGAGGCCGGTGCCGCCCTGCGGGGTGCTGACCAGCGCGTCGGTCGAGCGGCCGAACCGCTCGAAAACGCGCATCTGGTCCTGGGGCGCGATGCCGATCCCGGTATCGGACACGGTGATGGTGACGTCGGTCGCCGTCACGCCGCCGCGAATCTCGACGCGGCCGCCCGCGGGCGTGAATTTGATCGCGTTCGATACGAGGTTGTTGAGCATCTGGATGACCGCGCGCTCGTCCGCCATGAGGCGCGGGAGGTTGGATGAGAGCGTCAGGCTCAGCGCCACGCTGGCCTTGTCGGCGGCCGGCTTGTGCAGGCGCAGCACGCGGTCGGCCACGAAGCGGAGATCGACCACGGTTTCGTCGAGGTTGCGCCGATGCGCCTCGATCTTGGCGAGATCGAGCATGTCGTTGATGAGGTCGAGCAGGTGAGACCCGGCGGCGTGGATCTCCTTTGCGTAGCTCTGGATCGAGTCCGGATGCTGCGGATCGAAGCGATCCCGGATCAGCTCCGCGAAGCCCAGGATCGCGTTGAGGGGCGTGCGCAGCTCGTGGTTCATGTGGGACAGGAAGGTCGACTTGGCCCGGTTGGCAGCCACTGCGTCGCGCCGCGCCGCGTTCAGCACCTTGCGCCGCTGCTCGTCGTGCTCGAGTTGCTGGACCAGGAGGTACGCGACGACCAGGAACAGGGCGAGGAAGGCGAGGAATCCGGCCGAGGTGAAGATGAGCTGCCGGCGCCAGGCGGCCAATGCGTCGCTCTCCGCAATCGCCACGCTCACGACCAGCGGATAGTTTTTGACGCTGGCGTAGCTGACGACCCGGTCGACCCCGTCGACCGGGCTCCGCGCGATGAATGTCCCGCTGTCGGCTTTCGGCAGGTGATTGCGGAACAACTCGCCGTTCACGACCGAACGGCCGATCGACGCTCCTTCATCGGCGCCGCGTGCCAGGATCGTTCCATCGCGTAAAATCAGAGTCGACGAGCGCGTACGGCCGAGGTCGATCGAGCGGTAGAGGTTCGCGAAATAATACGGGTCGATGAGCGCCATCGCGATCCCGTCGAAGCTGCCGTCAAGCCGGTTCAGGCGGCGGGACAGGCCGGCCAGCCACGGCCGGTCGCCCAGCATCGGCTTGAACGGCCGGCTGACATAGAGGCCCGGGTCGGCGTCCCTATGGGCCACGAAGGAGGGGGTGCGGGAGAAATCGAAGGCTTCGTTCACGTTGTCGCCGGACGTCTCGACGCGGTGACCGCTGCTGTCGGTCCAGGACAGGCGCCGGAGCACGTCGGACTGGTTCTGGATGCCCTTGAGCATTTCGTGAAGATGCGCGCGATCGACGCGCTCGCCGCGCACCATCTGGTCGTGCAGGTTGACCACCGCGAGCAGCGCCCGGTCCGCGGCCTCGAACACGCGCTCGGTGTGGTCGGCGAGGACGTGCGAGAGGTCGCGGCTGTCGGCCTCGGCGGCCGCGATCGCGTCGTCGTGCAGGAGCTTGAGGTTGACCGCATGCAGGACCGCACCCAGCGCGATCAGGACGGCGCTGACCGTGACGACCAGACGGCTGAGCGGATTCTTCAGCCCGACGAAGCGGTGTCGAGCCGCGATCAGCCCCGTCAACCGCAGACGATCTGACGACGACATCCCAATTCCCCCGGACACCCTATCCGGCCAGGACCTAGAGTGCGAGAATCTTGTTAAGGGTCTCTTAAGCCTGACAGAATTCGCCGCTGTCTTCAGCGCCGTATTTTGCTTTTTGCGTCATATGCCCGGCTCAGTAGCCGAGCGCGCAGCCGTCCTTGCGCGGGTCCGAGCCGCCGGTCAGGGTGCCCTTGTCCCAGTCGATCCAGATCGCCTGGCCGCCGCCATGCGGATCGGGATGGCGCACGACGTTGTGGCCGAGTGCGGCGAGCCCGCGGGCCACGTCCTCGGGAATGCCGCTTTCGAGCTGGAACACGCCCTCGTAGTGGAGGGCCCGCGGAAGGTCGATCGCCTCCTGTACGTCCATCCTGTAGTCGAGGATGTTGGAGACGACGTGACACTGGCCGACCGGCTGGTACTGGCCGCCCATCACGCCGAACCCCATCGCCACGCGGCGAGACCTGGTCATCATGCTCGGGATGATCGTGTGCAGGGGCCGCTTGCCCGGGGCGATGCAGTTCGGATGGCCCGGCTCGACGCGGAATCCGGCGCCGCGGTTCTGCAGCAGAACGCCGGTCTTGTCCGAGACGACCGCCGACCCGAACGCGTACGCAATCGAATTGATGAACGAGCACACGTTGCGGTCGCGGTCGACGACGACGGTATAGGCGGTCGACGGATGCGCCGGCGGCCGGACGACCGGCAGGTCGGCCATGCGATCGAGCCGTATGCGGGCGCGGATGTCCGCGGCGAAGGCCGGCGACAGCAGCTGATCGGCGTCCACCCGCACGAAGCGCGGATCGCCGAGATTTGCCTCGCGTGCCTGATAGGCGAAGCGCGCCGCTTCGGCCTCGAGATGCAGGCGCTCGATGCTCAGCGGCGCGTATTTCGCGAGGTCGAAGCCGCCCAGGATATTCAGCATCAGGAGCATCGTGACCCCCGGGCCGTTGGGCGGGCACTGCCAGATCTCGTGGCCGCGGTAGGAGGTGTTGATCGGCTGCGTGACCTCGGTCGCCTGGCCTGCGAAGTCCTCGACCGTGTGCAGTCCGCCGCCCGCGCGCAAGGTCGCGACGATGTCCTCGGCCACGCGGCCGGTGTAGAAGCCGTCGCGGCCGCGGCGGGCGATGGTGCGCAACGTCTCGGCCAGCTCGGGCTGGCGGATCACGTCCCCGGTCTTGGGTGCCGCACCGTTCGGCAACAGATACCGCGGTGTGTGGATGCCCTTTTGCAGCTTTTCGAGATTCTTCGCCCAGTCTCGCGCGATGCGCGGAGCGACGATGTAGCCGTCGTCGGCGCAGGCGATGGCCGGCTGCAGCAGCTCGTCGAGCCCGCAGCGGCCGTGGTCGGCGATCAGCCGCGCCCACGCGTCGACCGCACCCGGCACGGTGACGGAATGCGGGCCGGTCAGCGGGATCGCACGCATATTGCGTTCGAGATACCACTCGGGCGTCGCGGCTGCGGGAGCCCGCCCGGACCCGTTGTAGGCGACGATCCGGTCGCTGCCGCGCGGCGCATAGAGGACGAAGCAGTCGCCGCCGATGCCGGTCGACTGCGGCTCGATCACGGCAAGCATCGCGGCGGCCGTGACCGCCGCATCCGCCGCGGTGCCGCCGGCGCGCAGACGGTCGACTGCCGCGAGCGTCGCCAGCGGGTGCGAGGTGGCGACCATGCCGTTGAAGGCATGGACCGTGGAGCGGCCGGGGGCCTGGAAGTCGCGCATGAGCTTTCTTGTGAACGCCTGGTCAATTAATGGGCGCACACACTAGCCGACCCGCGGTGAAACTGCACCGCCGATATCCGCCCACACGTGCGGGTGATTAATTAATCGAGCGGCCGGCTGCCGGCGAGCAGCATGTCGATGGTGGTGCCATCTGAGGACAGCGGCATGCGCAGCGCCTCCCATGGCTGCTTGCGATTGTCCACGATGCGGTCGTAGCGCACGCAGATCGGCTCGGCGCGGTCGACGACCTCCTGCCAGGAGCGCTGCAGCAGGGCGCCAAGTTCGCGGTTCGGGTGCTGATCCGCATACGTGCCGGTCAGGTCCAGGCCGATGCGGTGGGCGAGCTCGCTGCCGTACAGCCGGAAGCGGAAACGGACCGGGTTGTGGGTGACGTCGACGAGCGTCACCCAGCCGAGCACGTAGGAAAAGTCGAGCGGATCGATGTCGCGCCGGGCCGGAAAGCGGCGGGCGCCACGCTTCTGGTTCCAGTACTGATACAGTCGGCGCAAAGAATCATCGGTAATCGTAGACAGAATATCGCTCACTCACGAACCTCGGGTACGCTAGGCCCCACTCGGCGCGCATCATGGCTCAAGAATCCTTTAAAATCGTAAACGGCGCGCAAGGTTTCGTGACGTGGGAGCCGGCAATGACGGAATATCGCTCAATATTTAAAGGCTTCCGCGAGCAGATCCTCGATATCGACGGGATTAATATTCGCATCCGACACGGCGGGTCCGGTCCGCCGCTCCTGCTGCTGCACGGCAATCCGCAGACCTTGTGCATGTGGCACGCCGTGGCAGAGCGACTGGCCGGGCGTTTCACGGTCGTGGCCGCAGACCTGCGGGGCTATGGCGACAGCGGCAAGCCCGCGACGACCGCCGACCATGCTCCCTATTCGAAACGCGCCATGGCCGCGGACCAGGTCGCGGTGATGCGGCAGCTCGGCTATCCGGAATTCTTCGTGGCCGGCCATGACCGCGGCGGGCGGGTGGCGTACCGGATGGCGTTCGACCACCCGGCCTGCGTCAAGAAACTGGCGGTGCTCGACATCGTGCCGACCCTGGCGGCCTTCAACCGGGCCGACGCGGAGTTCGCGCTCGGGTACTATCACTGGTTCTTCCTCGCGCAGCCGTTCGACCTTCCCGAACGGCTGATCGGCGCCGATCCCGAGTATTTCTGGCGCCGGCACACCACGCGCGGCCGGACGGACATGTTCGCGCCGGAGGCGCTCGCCGACTATCTGCGCTGTTTCCGCGACCCTGCGACCATCCACGGCATCTGCGAGGATTATCGCGCCGCCGCGTCGATCGACCGCGAGCACGACCGGGCGGATCTCGGGCATCGCAAGATCGGCTGTCCGGTCCTGGCCTTGTGGGGGCAGAAAGGCAAGCTCGACCGGTGGTATGACGTTCTCGCGGTATGGCGTGAATGGGCCGACGACGTGCGCGGCCGCAGCCTCGCGTGCGGACACTATCTGGCCGAGGAAATGCCGGATGAGACCGCCGCCGAGCTCGGCCGGTTCTTCGCGGGCTAAGGTTACGGGCAGAAAAAAAGGGAGAGGAAGATGATCAGCGGTCGGGTGATGGAGCTCAAGACTGACGGAACTTACAGCCGGCGCGGCGACCACCAATTCGTGGACCTGCCGCGGCCCGGCGACAGGATCGTGCTCGGCAACGAGGACGGCGATCTCGAGACCCTGCGCGTGGTGCGCCTCAAGCACATGCCGATCGCGGTCCCGTCGCCGAAACATGCGGGCACCCAGCCGCTCGCCATGGTCTATGTCGAGTGGCAGGAGGAGTGGAACAGCGAACGGGTGTAGCGCGCGGTCGCGGAATTTTCGCGGCCTAACCGCGGTCTAGGTCGTGGACTCATAAGCGCGTGTCCACAGGCGAGTGGACGCCATGAGGACAGCGGCGAGATAATTGCGGGCCAGCTTGTCGAATCGGGTGGCGATCCGGCGGAAGTGCTTCAGCTTGTTGAAGAAGCGCTCGACC
>DATJPD010000158.1:0-7093 GCA_035506575.1 Alphaproteobacteria bacterium | reverse complement strand
GCCAAGCAACAGCAGCGGAAAACTGCCGCGGAACGGGATGTCGAACCAGAGCAGCGCGACCGCCGACACCATGGCGGTGTTGACGAAACCGATCACCGCGAACGGGGCGCATTTGCCGAGGATGAATTCCACCGGCCGGATGGGCGTCACCATGATCTGCTCGATGGTGCCGACCTCCTTCTCGCGCACGATCGCCATGCTGGTGAGCATGAGGCTGACGAGCATCACGAGCATCGCAATGATGCCGGGCACGTAGTAATTACGGCTTTCGAGGTCGGCGTTGAACCAGGCACGCGGCTGCAGATCGACGCTGCCGATGGCCACCGTGCGACCGGCGCGCCGCAGCGCCTGGTCGAGCACGAAGGCGTTGTTGGCCGTCGCGGCGATCTGGGTGGCATATGTTACCACATAGCGGGCGGTGTTGGAGTCGGAGCCGTCGACGATCAGCTGCACGGGTGTGGTGCGGCCGCCACGGAGGTTCTCCTCGTAGCCGGCGTTGATCGCCAGGATGGCGGAGGCCTCGGCGGCATCGATCAGCGCCCGGGCCGCGTTGTCGTCCTGCGTAAATGCGATGGCGTCGAAATAAGCCGAGCCGGTAAACCGGGTTACGAGCGCGCGGCTGGCTGGCGTGCCGTCGCGATCCACCACGACGAGCCGCACATGCCGCACGTCCAGCGTGACCGCATAGCCGAAGATCAGCGTCTGGATCAGCGGCAGGCCGAAGATGACCAGGCGCATCCGGGGATCGCGGAGGACCGAACGGAATTCCTTGCGGAGGATGGTGAGGATGCGTTCCCACATGGTCAGCCGAGTTTTTTGCGGGTCTGGCGGATCGCGATCCCGATGACCACGACCGCGAATACGACGAGGAAAAGGGCGTCGGGCCAGAGCGTCTCCAGGCCGACACCGCGCAGGAAAATGCCCTTGACCAGCGCGACAAAATAACGCGCCGGCACGATGTAGGTGACCGCCTGCACCGGCACGGGCATGTTGGCGATGGCGAAGGCAAAGCCCGAGAGCAGGAACGCCGGCAGGAAGGTCGATATCATCGCCATCTGGCTGGCGAGCAGCTGTTGCCGGGCCAGCACGCTGATGAGCATGCCCTGTGCAAGCGTGCCGACGACAAACACCGCGCCGACGCTGAACAGCAGTGTCACGCTGCCGCGCAGCGGCACTTCGAAAAGAAACACGGCCATGAGCACGGCAATGACCATGTTGGCCATACCGATGGCGGAGTAAGGCAGCAACTTGCCGAGAATGAGTTCGGCCGGTTTCACCGGCGTGGAGATAAGCTGCTCCATCGTGCCCCGTTCCCACTCGCGGGCGATGGTCAGCGAGGTGAGCAACGCCGCGATCAGCCCCATGATCACCGCCATGATGCCCGGCACGATGAAATTGCGACTCGCCAGGTCGGGGTTGAACCAGACCCGCGTGCGCAGATCGAGCGCCGGGGATGGCGCCGTGCCCGTGACGCGCCGGATCTGGTCGAGGGCAAGATCCTGGTTGAATCCCATCGCGATCGCCTGCGTGTAGCCGAGAATGATGCCGGCGGTATTGGAGTCGGAACCATCGACGATGGCCTGCACGCCCGCGCTGCGGCCGGCGGTGAGGTGCGCCGCGAACTCGGCCGGAAGGACGAGGCCGAGCGCGGCATTGCGGGTGTCGATGGCGTGCTCGAGGTCGGCATAGCGGCTGACCGTGCCGCGAAAATCGAAATAGCGCGTGGCGGTGAAACGGGCCACGAAGTCGCGGCTTTCCGGGGTATGACTCTGGTCCCACACCACGAACGGCACGCGGTCGACGTCGAGCGTGAGCGCATAACCGAACATGAGCAGCATGAGCATCGGGATGCCCACCGCCAGGATCAGGCTGCGCGGGTCACGCCGGATGTGGATGGCTTCCTTGCGGGCCACGGCCCAAAAGCGACGGACGTTCATCGGACCACCTCCTGTTGCGCGCCGGCGGCGCGGTCGCGGGCCTCGATGAGCGAGACAAAGACATCCTCCAGCGTCGGGGTGATGCGTTCGATGCGATCGACGGGGAAGCCACTGGCGACCAGCGCACCGCGGATCGCTCGTTCCGCAGCCGGTGCGTCGGCCGCGACGGCGTGCAGACCCTTGCCGAACAGCGCGACTTCCTTCACCTCCGGCAGGCGCTCGATCGCGTTCATCGCCTCCGCCGGACGGGCGCAATCGATCTCCAGCACCGCTTCGGGCATGTACTCGGTCTTCAGCGCGCGCGGTGTGCCGAGCGCGATCAGCTCGCCGCGGTATACGATGCCGAGCCGGTCGCAATACTCCGATTCCTCCATGTAGTGCGTCGTCACGAAGACCGTGACACCCTGCTCCGAGAGGCTGTAGATCAAATCCCAGAACTGCCGGCGGCTGTTGGGATCGACGCCGGAAGTTGGCTCATCGAGAAAGAGGATCGGCGGCTCGTGCAGGATGGCGCAACCGAGCGCGAGGCGCTGTTTCCAGCCGCCCGACAGTTCGGCGGTGCGGGCGCCGCGGTGCGCCTCGAGGCCGGCCATCTTCAGCACCCAGGCCTTGCGCTCCGCCAGCTTGGCCTGGGGCAGGCGGTAGATGCCGCTGTAGAAATCGATGTTCTCCTCGACCGTCAGTTCGTCGTAGAGGGAGAACTTCTGGCTCATGTAGCCGATGCGCGTTTTGATCTGTTCGGTCTCGCGCACGATGTCGAAGCCGGCCACGCGGCCGGCGCCCGCCGTCGGCGTGAGCAGTCCGCACAGCATCCGGATCGTCGTGGATTTGCCCGCGCCGTTGGGCCCGAGAAACCCGAAAATCTCGCCGCGCCGCACGGCAAAGGACACGCCCGCCACGGCCTTGAACGCGCCGAAGTGCTTCTCGAGGTTTTGCACCTCGACGACGATCTCGGCGGATTGGGCGGGTTCTGAACGCATGGTGGCGAACGTCAATGTTACGTATTACGTATCATTGGATCGGATGGTGCAGCGTCGAGGCGGGGGGGTGTTCGGCGAGGACGGAGACGAACACGTCCTCGAGGGACGGTTCGACGGAGCGGATCGAGACCAGCTCGAAACCGACGGCGGCCACCAGCTCGCGTGCCCGCCGCTCGGTGCCGGCGGGGTCGCGCGTCACCACGTGCACGCGGTCGCCGAAAAGGCCGACGCTTGCGCCGGCCAGGCGCTCGCGCAGCAACGCGGCGGTACGGCGGGGGGCCGACGTGCGCACCTCGAGCAGCACGCCGGCCATCAAGCCCTTGATTTCATCGGGCGTGCCCACGCCGAGCAGCCGGCCTTCGTGGAGGAGGGCGAGACGGTTGCAGCGCTCGGCTTCGTCGAGATACGCGGTGGAGACGAAGATCGTCACGCCCTCGCGCACGAGCTGGTAGAGGATGCGCCAGAAGTCGCGGCGCGAGACGGGATCGACGCCATTGGTCGGTTCGTCGAGGAAGAGGACGCGCGGCGTATGGATCAGGGCGCAGGCGAGACCGAGCTTTTGTTTCATGCCGCCGGAGAGGTTGCCGGCGAGGCGCTGTCGGAACGGCGTGAGATTGCTGAAGCTGAGCAGACGTTCGATCTTCCCGGCGCGACCGCGGGCCGGCACGCCGTAAATGTCGGCATAGAAATCGATGTTCTCGCTGACGGTGAGGTCGGGGTAGAGCCCGAAACGCTGGCTCATGTAGCCGACATGTTCCTTGAGGTGCTCGGCATCCCGCGCGACGTCAAAACCGGCGACCTGCGCCGTGCCGGCATCGGGCGTGAGAATGCCCGTGAGCATGCGCATCGTGGTGGACTTGCCCGCGCCATCGGGGCCGACCAGCCCGAAAATTTCGCCTTCGGCCACGTCGAGATCGAGCTGATCGACGGCAACGACCTCGCCGAACGTGCGGCGCAAACCCTGGGCGTGGATGGCAGGAGAAGACACGGAAGACGGGAAAGACGCGGGAGACGTAGGAGGCAGGAAAGACGGGAGTGCGCGGAGCTACGGAGTGGCGGCGACGATCACATCAGCGGGCATGCCGGGTTTGAGTTCGTCCTTCGGGTTGGCGAGGTCGACCTTGATCCGGAAGACCAGTTTCACGCGTTCCTTCGGCGTCTGCACTGTCTTCGGGGTGAATTCAGCCTCCGCAGAGATGAAGCTGATCGTGCCCTCGTAGGTTTTGTCCGGGAAGGTGTCGGTGCGCACCGTCACCTTCTGTCCGTGGCGGATGCGACCGAGGTCGGTCTGGTTGAGGTAGGCACGAACCCACATGTGCGCGATGTCGGCCACGGTGACGATCGGAGTGCCGGGAGAAACGAATTCGCCCGGTTCGACGTTGTGCGAAAGCACCACGCCGGCAAGCGGCGACAGCAGCCGCGCGTTCTCCAACTGCGTTGCGGCGAGAGCCTCGGAGGCGCGGGCCTGGTCCAGTCGGGCGCGAGCCTGGCGGATCGTTTCAACACGGGGACCTTCTTTTACCAGCTTGGTGCGCTCTACCGCCTCGACAGCGCGCGCCTCGGCGACTTTGAGCTGCGCCTGCGCGGCTTCGAATTCGCGGTCGGAAATCGCCTCCTTGCCCAGCAGTTCCTGCTGGCGTTTGAAGTCGAGCCGCGCGCGGTCGCGGTCGGCCTCGGCGCTGCGCAACGTGGCCTCGGAGGCCGCGATCTCCTGCGGTCGCGAGCCGGCCTCGAGTTCGGCGAGCGCCGCCTCCGCCCCGGCAAGCTCGGCGCGGCGCAGGGCAAGCTGCTCTTTCTGCTCCACATCGTCGAGGCGGGCGACGAGCTGGCCGGCCTTGACGTTGTCTCCCTCCGAAACGAGACGCTCCGCCACGCGGCCGGCGATTTTGAAGCCGAGCTGCGCGTCGGTCACCTCGATGTTGCCGGAGAGCACGAGATCGCCGGCGCGGGCGCCATGATTGCGAGAGCAGGCGCCGAACAGCAACGCGACGCCTAGCAGGGCGCCGGCCAGGGCGAAACGGGCGGCGTTTTCAGGAAGTGGCATGTTTTTCACAGGCAGCGAGGTGGTTTTCATAGTCGCGATGTCCGGCAGCCGTGAGCAGGCCGCCGAAAAACAGTTTGATGGCTTTTTCGAGCGTTTGACGGGGCGTGAGCTGGGTGCGGTCGAGGACGGTGGGATGCGTGAGGCCGCGCATCGCCTGCAACCAGAATTCGACGGCAAAATCGGGATCGATCTCCGGGCGCACCATGCCCTCCGCAATGCCGGCGCGGATGAGGCGGCCGAACACGTAGGGGACATTGCGCTGCCGGACCTCGTCGATCTTCTGGTAGAGGGCCGGCGCGAAACGCTGGAGATCGTGGAGCATGCCCGGGCTGGCCTTGGCGAGATTCGAACCGACGATTTCGTTCAGGCTGCACAATTTTTGGGTAAACGTGAGCTGCGGGTCGGACAGCACGACATCCATGCGGGTGCGGATCGTGGCGCCAATCTCGTCGATGATGGCGCCGATGAGGGCGTCCTTGCTGGGAAAGTGGACGTAGAGGGTCTTTTTGCTCATGCCCAACTCGTGGGCGAGCACGTCCATCGTCAGCGCATTGTAACCATACGTGAAGAGTCGCTCGCGGACGACGCCGAGGATGCGGAAGGCCGGGGCGGCGGCATCAACGGCGGACGGGACGGACATGGAAGAAGGCTGCGGCATGTGGAATCGAAGGAAACTTAAATAGTATTCTTAGTTTCCTTAGCAAGGAGAATATCCTTTATCGGGAAGTTTTCGTCCCGTTTGCAGATTAACAGGAATAATCTTTAACTTAGCCGCTCTTATCAGCCGTTGGCGCTTGTTTCGCGTCCTGTCGGTCGCGGCGTCCAACTTCTTCTAACCATAACTCATAGCTCCTCATGAACAAGTATACCAAGACCCTGCTCGCCTGTGCCGCCGTCGCCGGTCTCTATGCCGGTACTGCCGCCACCCGGTCCTACGCGGCCGACGACAAAACCGCCGGTCAGGCCGCACCGGCGGACAGCTCGAAGGACAAGAGTTCGTGCAGCGGCAAATCCGGTTGTTCCGGCAAGGCCAGCTGCTCGGGCAAAACCGATACCAAGGCTACGGACAGCACCGACAAGACCAAGGCCTCATGCAGCGCCAAGACCTCGTGCAAAACCAAAAGCTCGTGCAGCGGCAAGGATGGCTGCTCCGCGAAGGCCGACACCAAGGATACCTCCAAGCCCAAGCAGGGCTAAGCTTCTGTACCGTGTTTCCGCGGATTCCGGCGGCGACTGCCACCCACTCCGCGTTCATCGCCGGCCGCCGCGTTCGGCTCCCGCTCGCGGCGGCTGGCGAACATTCTCCCGAAACCGCCTTCGCTCATGCCCGCCAACCGCTTCAACGCCTTCACCGATTACGGCATCGGCATCGGTCTGCGCGTGCCGCATTACCAACATATCCTGACGAAAAAGCCGACGGTCGACTGGTTTGAAATCATCTCGGAAAATTTTCTCGTCGACGGCGGTCGTCCGCTCGAAGTGCTCGATCAGATCCTCGAGCAGTATCGCGTCGTGCAACATGGGGTTTCGCTCTATTTCGGCTCGGCGGACCGGCTCAACCGCGACCACCTCCGGCGCCTCAAGGCCCTCGTGCGGCGCACCGGCACACCCTGGCTGACCGATCATCTCTGCTGGGGGAGCGTCGATGGCACGTACACTCACGACCTGCTGCCGATGCCGTACACTTTTGCCGCCGCGAAACGCACCGCGGAAAAAATCCGCCAGGTGCGCGACTTCATCGGCGTGCCGGTCTGCGTCGAAAACGTCAGCAGCTACACCGAATACCACGTTTCCGAGATGACCGAGTGGGAATTTCTCTCCGAGGTCGTCGAACTGGCCGACTGCGGAATTCTGCTCGACGTAAACAACATCTATGTCTCGTCGCGCAACCACGATTTCAACCCGCACGATTACATCGACGGCATCCCGCACGACCGTGTGGCGCAGATGCACATCGCCGGGCACACCAAGTTCGAGAAGTACCTCCTCGATACGCACGACCACCCCGTGCTCGACCCAGTGTGGAAACTCTACGCCCACGCCATCCGGCGCTGCGGCATCACCGCCACCCTGCTCGAATGGGACGACCGCATCCCCTCGTTCGAGGAGGTGCACGCCGAGGCGCTGAAGGC
>DATJPD010000157.1:0-10264 GCA_035506575.1 Alphaproteobacteria bacterium | reverse complement strand
GTGCCGAGAGACATGGGCGTATTTCCTTTTGGTGGGGCAGGTTCAGGTATGTCGACGCCCGAGCGCGGCGTACGCGGTCTCCGGGCGGGACCGGTGGAATGGGTCTATACTGGACCCCGGCATGGAAATTCTGGTCGCCTTCCTCGTCCTCATCGCCGTGATCGGTGCTGTGATCTTCTACCGGCGCGGCAAGCCGCGGTCGCACACGCGGCGCCGATAGCCCGGACGCCGCCTAATCGTGGACGATCACGTTGAGAAGCGAGCTGTGCACCTTCAGCCCGTCGCCGTTCGACCCTGAGTCGCCGTCGTACTCGACGAAGCCGAGCTTGCGAAATTTGTTCATGAAGAAATTGATCCGGGCGCGCGTGGTGCCGACCTGCGAGGCCAGGGTGTCCTGGCTGATCTTCGGAATGACCGTGTCGAGCTTCCCCTCCTTGCCGAAATTGGCCAGGAGCAGCAGAAGCCGGGCGAGGCGCCGTTCGCTCGAATTGAACAATTGATCGACCAGGTCCGCCTCGACCTTGATGTTGCGCGACAGCAGAAACGCCATGAACGTCTCGGCGAGGTTCGGCTGTTCGCGGAGCACGTGGATCATCGTGTCCTTCTCGATCCTGGCGACGGTCGACGCGCCGATGGCGGCCGCCGAGGCGATGTGCAAGGCCTGGCCGGCCAGGCATCCCTCGCCGAAGAACTCGCCCGGCCCGAGCCGCGCGATGATGGCTTCCTTGCCCTGTTTGGACACGACCGAGATCTGGATCTTGCCCGTCTGGATGTAATAGACCGCGTCGGCCGCAGCCCCCTGGCGGAAGACGGTTTCCTTCGGGCGGTACTTCATGCTGGACCGTCCGGTTCCCACGGAGGTCAGGAAGGCCTTCGAATCGAAGCGCCGCTTGTCCGTACTCGGGGCGGGCGCGATCGGCTTTGAGTTCCGGCTCCGTTTGACCTTGGCGCTTTTCACGATGTGCCCTTCACAGTTGGCGATGCCGACATCCGCTGCGTCGTGTGACGGAACCTGATAGCGACCTTCGATGCGGCCGGATCTTGGCGGTGAAACGGATGGGCACGGAGGCCGGGCGCGATGCGCGACAGCGAGCCACCCCAGGTTAACTAGACCCTGTTCTTACGCCGGCGGCTGTCTCCAATTGAACACGCCGCCTGGTGCGCGGCGGCCCAGCCGCCCGTCCACCGCTCAATCGTGGACGATGATGTTCAAGAGCGAGGAGTGCACTTTCAGTACGGCGTCCTTCGACTGCGTGCTGCCGCTGTATTCGATGAAGCCGAGCTTGCGGAACTTGTTCATGAAGAAGTTGATGCGGGCTCGCGTGGTTCCGACCCTCGCCGCCAGGGTCTCCTGGCTGATCTTGGGAATGATCATCTCGAGCTTGCCGTCCTTGCCGAAATTGGCCAGGAGCAGGAGGATGCGGGCAAGCCGCCGCTCGCTCGAATTGAACAGCTGGTCGACCAGGTCCGCCTCGATCTGGATGTTGCGCGCCAGCAGGAACCCCATGAACATCCCGGACAGGTTCGGCTGTTCTTGGAGCACGCGGACCATCGTCGCCTTGTCGATGCTGACGACCCCCGTGTCGCCCACCGCGGTCGCCGAGGCCATGTGGACCTCCTGGCCGGCCAGACATCCTTCACCGAAGAACTCGCCCGGCTTGAGCATCGCGATGACGCCCTCTTTGCCCTGGTCGGAGACGACGGTGATCTGCACGCCGCCCGTCTCGATGTAGTAGACGGCGGCGGCCGGATCTCCCTGGCAGAAAATGATGTCCTTGGGCGCGTAGCTCACGTGGTTTCGGCCGGCGCCCACCGAGGCGAGAAATGACGGGGCGTCGAACGGCGGCGGTCGGGCTGTCGTTCCGATCCGGGTCAGTTTCGCGGTCTTACCTGTCCTGTTGTGCGTTTGCATGGCGAACCCCTGTGTGGCGGGAATCCCGCCACGTGTTTATGTGCGATGGATCGGCTGTGTGCGGCGCGCGGAGGGCGCGCGGCCGGGCCTCGGGACCGTGACCCGATAACAGACCCGGGCCCCCCGCTTGGGCGCGGTGAACCGGCCGCCGAGCTGGGCGACGAGCGCCTTCACGATCTGCATGCCGAAGGACCCCGGTGCGCGCAGACCGTAGCCGTTCCTGTGTCCCCGCGTGTCGTCGCCGACCTGCAGCGCGATCGCCCCGGTGGCATCCGTCCCGCATTCGACCTCGATGGCGCCCGGACTCTTCGGGCCGAAGGCCTGCCGCACGGTTTTGATCACGAGCTCGTTGACGATCTGGCCGAGCAGGCCCGCCACGCGCGCGGGCACCTGGATCGGGTCGGCGTTCACCAGCAGCGTGATCTTCGACTGCGCCGGGAACACTTCGACAAAATGGCCGGCAAAGGCTTGCAGATAGTCGTCGAGCGCCACCGTGCGGCGGCCGGCATTGCGGGCTTGCGCGCGAAACGCATGCCAGTGGGCCACGGTCGCGATGCGCGCGGCGGCGTCCGTCAGCACCTCATCCGGCCGTGCGCTGGCATCGGCCGCCTGAAGCTGCAGGAGGCTCGCGATCTGCTGCAGGCTGTTCGTGAGGCGAGGGTCCGCCTGACCGACGACGACGGGGCGAAGTGCTGCTATGGAAATCTTGCGCGAGGGGGTCTTGTTCATTCCATAGATATAGATGCTCGCCGAATAAATACAAGTAATATCAATTACTTACATCTCTCATTCGCTGTCAAATGAGGGTCCGGCGACAGATGAACACTGCCTAGTTAAGGCGCCTAATGTGCCTTATACTCATAAACAGTAGGCCGTGCGTGCCAGCATGCGACATCGCTGCAGCGGCCAGACACGTCCCCAAGAGGCTCCATGGGCGGAAAGATTTCACGCGGCGAGCGGCTGCAGATCATGCTCAACCGCGACGAGCTCGCGGCGCTGGATGATTGGCGGTTCAAGATCCGGATGCCGAGCCGTGCGGCCGCGGTGCGCGAGATCCTGCGGCGGGGCTTGGCCGCCGAAGGGTTCAAACTCGCCGACGGCGACACGCACTCCAAAGAGTTCGGCGTCCTCGCCTCGCCGGCCAAGTAGCGCGCCTAAATCGAAGCCGTGGCTAAGCGCTTTTCCAGCCCACATAGAAGAGCAGCCCGCCGGCAATGATCGCCGCGATGCCGGCGATGTCCGGGACGTCGACATTGTGCGTCTCGGCGATCGAGGCGGTAATCGGCCCGACGTCGATCACCTTCTTGTCCGTCGTGTAGGAGAACCGGCCGAACGCCAGGCCGACGATCCCAAGGCCGACCAGCAGCAATCCGACGAGGGCCAGCGGTTTCATGAGACCGCTTTCGTTGAGATGACGCGTTGATGGGGCTGGCTTGCGTCGCGCAGGGATCGTTCTGGGCGGGTTTGAGCCGCAGGGAGTCTCGCGGACGGAAGGACACCGCGGTATCCAAAACGGAACACCCGGCTCAGAGCGTCGTCCTCACGGCTTACGGCACCCATCCGCGCTCGCGATAGTACCGGGCGGCCCCGCCGTGGATGGGCACGCCGCGGGTGCCGTCGACCATGTCGGGGATGGACAGGCTCGCGAACAACGGGTGCAGGCGGCGGAAGTCCTCGAAATTGTCGAACACGGCCTTGGTGATCTCGTAGGCCATGGACTCGGACAGCCGCGTCGTCGCGACGAGCACGGCGCGGACGCCGACGGTCTGCACGTCCTCCGGATTGCTCGGATAGGTGCCGCCCGGGATCACGGCACGCCCGTATTCCCGGTGCCGCGTCAGCATGTCGTCGATCGCCGGACCGCTTACGTTCACCAGCACGCCGCGGCACATGCGGACCACGTCCTGGATGAGTCCGTTCGGATGCGGGACCGAATAGACGATGGCATCGAGCTCATCCGCGCACAGCGCCCGATGCTGCTCGGCCAGCGACAGCTCGCGCACCTCGGCGAAATCCGTCCGGCTCACCCCGAGTGCCGCCAGGATCCGCGCCATGCCGAGCTGCTCGCCCGATCCCGGGCTCCCCATGTTGATGCGTTTGCCGCGCAGGTCCGCCGCACTGTGGATTCCCATCTCGCGCCGCGCGACGATCGTGAACGCGTCGGCATGGCCGGTGAACAGGACGCGCAAGCTGGAGTCCGGCCCCCGCGATGCGAACGGCCCCTGGCCCGCCACCGCGTCGGCCAGCACGTCCGACGGCACGATGGCGACATCGGTGCGGCCGTCGTGCAGCGTCTCGATGTTCTCGAGCGGGCCGATCGAGGGGACGGCCACGCACCGCCGGCCGTCGCGCGGGATATCGAGATTGAACAGCCGGCAGACCGAGCCGCCCAAGGGATAGTCGATGCCGCTGGGGCTTCCCGTGCCGATCACCACGTCCGGCCGTGGCACCACGAGCGTGCACGCGAAGAGCGTCGTGGCCAGGAGGATGACGACGCCGGCGGTGCCGATCGCCCGCCGCCGTGCGACGGCCGGGCTTCTCGGGTCAGGATGTGAGCGCATATTCGAGAATCTCCCCCTGCTGCTCGATCAGCCCTTTCACCCAGCGCCCGTCGGCGTCGTAGAAGAGGCTGCCGGCGTAGTGCGGCGTGATGATCTGGTAGCGGCGGGCACGCACCGGTCCCTGCGGCGTGTCGACCGATTCCTCGCCGAGCAGCTTGGCGACCAGCCCGACTTCGCCGCCGTGCTGCACGTCGATCATGCTGCTCTCGCGCACCAGCCGGCTGTCCCACAGCGTATTCGACGTCAGGAGCTTCGCCGACGCGAGAAAAGGCCCGTCCGCGCCGATGATGCGAAACCCGTCGGCGGCGGCCGTGCCGGTGACCTTCAAGGCCGTGCCGTTGTCGTTGGTCGTGCTCGTCACCGATGCGAGCCGGCCGGACTGCCACACCTCTTCGGCATCGTGCCGGAACTCGAAGGCGGTGAAGAACAGGACCTTGACCGTGATGTCGATATGCGTGGTGACGGCCAGGCGCTCTCCCTCCGCCCGGAAGACGACGCTGTGCTGGCCGACCTGCGAGCCATGAAGCAAGGCGCGGAAATGCAAGTCGTGGAACACGGCGGCGCGCGCCGGGACCGTCGAAAAAGTCCCGAGCAGCGGCGTCACGGCGGCGGCGGCCGCCAGTCCGCAGAACCGTCGGCGGTTCACGTCAGCATCTCCCGTCGGCCTTTGGTTGCCATGGTGCGTCGGAGCGCTACATGCGCTTCACAAAGACCGTCAGAAAGCCGCCGCTGACCACTGTCACGATGCCGGCGATGATGAACGCGATCGTCCCGTCGGTGTAGCCGCCGCCGAGGGCGGCCGAAAGCCGGCCGGGCGAGCCCTGGGTCATGTCGTAGCCGATGCCCAGAAGAACCGCGCCGAGGGCAAACACGGCGACGCCGAAGGGCCGGGTGGAATTCATTGGTCTCTCCTTTGCCGGTCGGTGCTACCTGCAGCGACGCCGAAAATTTCGAGATAGCGCCGCTGGTGGCGACCGAGCCGGTTCTGCATCGCATCGACGTGGTGGGGACGGGCGGGCGGCACCGGGTCTGACCGGTGGGACGCTGGACGGCATGTTCGTGAAGATCGTGTCCCGCCCCGCCCTAGGACTTAAGGACGACGCGGAGATCTACAATGGAGACCGCGACATTTCGTCGACCTGCCGCGGGCGGACCGGGCGCTGTCACCGAGGCTGCCGAGCATTATTTGATTTTTTTGAATCAGTGTCCGGTTTTGAACAGTAACGATCCCATCCGCGCGGCATAGTGACAACACCAACGCTGTCATTCGTCTTACACCTACCAAACTTATTGTTGAGAGAGCCGGGGCGTCGGCGATCTGAGTCTCGGGCGGCCTCTCAATCAAAAACTTCGTCGATGTTCGAGAAACGTCCCTTGCTCAGTTCGGGCGTTTCGACAGGCGGACCGTGCGCGCACGGCGCCTGAGAGGAAACCCCTTTAGACAAGGCATCCAAACATGAAACCCTATCTCGCGATCGCGCTGCTCGGCAGCTGCGCCCTTCTCATCGGCGCCTGCACCACCGACCTTCAGAAATCCCAGGCCGCACCGCCGCCGACCGGCAGCGCGTTCACCAGCGACCTGAGCGGCTACTACCGCGACATGGCGCCGAACCAGTGGGACGGCCAGCGTGACTTCCACGCCTCCGAGCACTTCGCGCGCAAGTCGATGGCCGCCGGCCGCGGCGAGGCCGTGCCGCCCGACAACGTGATCACCAACGGCCCGGGCGTCCGGCTCCAGCCGGAGCTCGTCACCGCGCACGACCGCCTGGTCGCCGCCCTCGCCAACGGCGCGCCCGAGCGCACGCCCAATGCCGCGGCCCGCGCCCAGGCCGCCTTCGATTGCTGGCTGGATGAGGCCTCCGACCCGGTCCAGGCGGTCGAGGGCGCCTGGCTGGAAGCCAAGGTCAGAAACTGCCGCGACGCCTTCTACAGCGCGATGACCGAGGTCGACGGCCACCCGGTCGCGGCCGCGGTCGTGCTGCCGGCGGCCCGTCAGCAGGCCTACATCACCTTCTTCGATTGGGACCAGTCGACCGTGACACCCGAGGGCCTTGCCGTGCTCAAGAGCGTGAGCGACAACGTCCGCAGCGGCGGTGCCGCAGATGTCATCGTGACCGGGAATACCGACCTGTCCGGCACCAACGGCTACAACATGGCGCTGTCGCAACGCCGGGCCGATGCCGTGAAGGCGATCCTGATCCGCAACGGCGTGTCGCCGAACGTGATCAACACCGTCGCCAGGGGCGAGACCCAGCCGCTGGTCCCGACCGCGGACGGCGTGCGCGAGCCGCAGAACCGCAACGTCGCCGTCGTCATCCAGTAACCCACGTCCCCACGGCACCGGTGCGCTTCGCTCGGGAGCGCACCCGGTTGCCCGCGGGGCCGCGCCCAGGCTCCGCACCCGATCAAAGAGGAACACGCCCATGTCGACATCCCATCATCGCGCCGGATCCGTGATCGCGGCCGCGGCGATTCTTCCGGCCCTGCTGTTCGCCGTGTCAGCCCATTCCGTGGTTGCGGCCGAGCGCGTGGCTCAGGCGACGCCGGGATTGGCGGCACCGGCCTCACCCGCGCAAGCACCGGCCGAAGCGGCCAAGTCCCGCCGCGTCGAGGCCCGGATCGCCGAGCTTCACAAGCAGCTCCGCATCACGGCGGATCAGGAAGCGCTGTGGGGCGACGTGGCCCAGGTGATGCGGACCAACGAGCAGAACATGCACGACCGGATCGCGGCCAGGTCCACGAAGCTGAAGACCATGAGCGCCGTCGACGATCTCCGGTCCTATGAGATGATCGCCGATGCGCATGCCGACGGGCTGAAGCGCCTGATCCCGGCCTTCGAAGCGCTCTACGCCCAGATGACCCCGGCGCAGCAAAAGCACGCCGATCATGTCTTCGGCGAACGCCAGAAGCACGCGCAGCACCGGGGCTGACAAGCTTCACGCACCACCGTGACGGACGCGATCCCGCACAGGACCGTCCGCACCGAGGAGACGCCTATGACCACCACAGCAATCCCCATAAGGCCGGGCCGCCGCAAGATCGGCAGGTTCGCGCTGACCATCGCGCTCGCCGCGGCGATCGGCGGCCTGTCGCTGGCCGTACCCGCGCGCGCCGATGACGACCGCGGCCGCAACGTGCAGCACGGCCACGACCAGGGGCGCCGGGACCACGCGGAGCGCGATCGCCGGGAACACCGTCCGGCACCTGCGTATTATCGTGAACCGGCCTACGTCTACGCGCCGCCCCCGGTCTACTACGCGCCGCCGGAGCCGTCGCCCGGCCTCAATCTCATCATTCCGCTCAATTTTCGCTGACAGAGCAGTCAGCGGCACCCCCCATCATCTTGGAGAAACGCCATGCGCAACCTGAGTAGAGCCAGCATCATCGTCATCGGCTTGGCCCTGGGCTGTTCGCTCGCCGCCTGTGCCTCGACGTCCACCAGCGAAAGCACCGGCGCCTATGTCGACGACGCGTCGATCACCACCAAGGTTAAGGCGGCGATTCTCGACGATGCGTCGCTGAAGGTCCTCGAGATCCACGTCGTCACCTACCAGAGCGTGGTCCAGTTGAGCGGGTTCGTCGATTCGCCCGCGACGGTCAGCCACGCCGGCACCGTCGCCGGCCGGGTCGCGGGCGTGAAATCGGTCCGGAACGACCTGATCGTCCGGTAACTGCGGGTCCGCCGGCGGCAGCCTGGCCCCTCGCCCACGCCTTCTTATCCCTCCCCCCTTGCGGGGGAGGGTAGGGTGGGGGTGTGAGCCGCGCCGCGCCGTCGACGGTCAACGTGCGGCACAGCTGCTATAACGAGGGGCCCAACGCGAAGCGTTGGGAGGGTGAGGGTCTGACTTGAAGGCTCGCGTGGGGCCAACAAAAAAGTCCTCACCCAGAGGCGGCCGTCTCGAAGGGTGAGGGCAGGCGCCACACCTTAGCCCCGCCGCGACCGAGGCACGGAACTTTGCGCTTCATCGAGGTCCTCGACGCCTCCGCCTCTCTCCGCCTAAATTCGTTCCTCAACAATGTCCCGTGCACATTCCACGGGGAGGAACTCACATGCCCCCACTCGCCCTCAAAACCGTCACCCGCACCCAAGGCAACAACCAGGCGCTCAAGGACGGTACGGTCCAGCCGCGCGGCTTCTCGTTCGCCTTCGAGGAGGGCGATCCGCTGATCGCGGCGTTCCGCCGCATGGTGCGCGGGCTCGAGTTCGACGTGTGCGAGATGGCGATCACCACCTATATCTGCGCGCGCGCCCACGGCAAGCGCATGACCGCCATTCCCGTCTTCCTCGTGCGCGCCTTCCACCACGGCGCCATCCTGGTCAACACCAAGGCCGGCATCCGCTCGCCCAAGGACCTCGAGGGCAAGCGGGTGGGTGTCAACCGCGGCTACACGGTGACCACCGGCGTGTGGGCGCGCGGCGTGCTGCAGGACGAGCACGGGGTCGACCTCTCCAAGATCACCTGGGTGCTCTCGGGCGACGAGCACGTGGCCGAGTACAAGCCGCCCAAGAACGTCGTGCCGATCGACGCGGGCAAGAAGATGGAGGACATGCTCGTCTCGGGCGAGCTCGTGGCCGCGATCGGTGTCGAGGCCAAGCATCCCGACATCGCGCCGCTGCTGCCGCAGGCGCAGGAGGCGGGGCTCGCGGCCTTGCGCACGCGCGGCCACTACCCGATCAACCACCTGGTGGTGATCAAGGACGAGCTGCTCACGGCCCATCCCGAGCTCGCGGTCGACGTCTTCGACGCCTTCGCCGCGGCCAAGCGCGTCTATCTCGAGCGCCTGAAGGCCGGGCGCATCGAGACGCCGACCGCGGTCGACGCGCTGCACCAGAAGGTGATGGCCCTCACCGGCGATCCCTTGCCCTACGGCATCGCGCCCAACCGCAAGGTGCTCGACGAGCTGATCGGCCACGCGCTCGCCCAGGGCATCATCACCAAGAAGGTGACGCCCGAGGAGCTGTTCGCCCTGAACACGCGTGACCTGACCGCGTAAGCCCATTTGCCGGAATTCGAGCCGCCCACGAACCCTTTGGAATCGGCTCGTTATTTATTGCACACGAGTCCGCGAAAACCACCTCTGCAAGAAAAAAAGTTCCGAATCCGTGTGTCGCGGCAGCGGCTTCCCAGCTTTGTTGTTTATTGCAGAGATTTTCGGGGTCATACATAAGCCAAGCCGAAGGCTTGTGCTTCTCCGTCATCCCCGGGCGAACACGCGCGCAAGCGCGTGCCGAGACCCGGGGATCCATCTTCTGTCCTGTCGGCCCGACGTGGATGCCCCGAACAAGTCGGGGCATGACGAAGAGCCTTAGGTCCTGACGCCGTCCAGAAACTCCAGGAGCCGTCCCGGCGTGTTCGCCTCGGTCTGCTGCTCGGGCGGGATGTCCCAGTACTGCGACTTGGGCAGGCACTCCTCGAGATAGCGCGCGGCCGAGGTCGCGTGCGAGAGGTCGCGGCCGGGCACCACGAGCGCCGGCAGCTGGCAGCGCAGCATGTCCTCGGGGTCCGCACCGGGGGCCGTGTCGCGGTCGAAGAGGGTCTTGCCCATGCCCATGACGGCGAGCTTGTAGCTCTCGACGTCCTGCCTGGCGAACGCCTCGGCAAACGCGCGGTCGTGCTGCATCACCGACGCCCACGGCCCGCCGCGCGGATCGGCGGCGAAGGATTTCTTCTCCTTGGCGACCAGGGCCGCGACCTCGCCCAGTCCATGTTGCTGCACGAAGGCGAGGTGCTGCGCAAAGCGGCTCTCGCCGGTGATCCGCCACTTGGCCCCGCCGACCGGCCAGAACAGG
>DATJPD010000156.1:0-31369 GCA_035506575.1 Alphaproteobacteria bacterium | reverse complement strand
TATGACGCGCGGAAATTTCGCCTCTTTCGACTCCATGCGGTAGGCTTTCACCATCGCTGGCCCGACGAGATATTCTTTTGTATGGAGCAGGGGTCCGGCCGTGATGGCGCCACGGAGCAGAAACCCACGGCCCGGCAGCTGAATGATCGGATAGACAAGCTGGTTGAGCAGCCAAAAGACAGCCGACTGCTCCTGGATTCGATAAGAAATAACGAGCGAGTCGGAGAAATGGGTGGCCCTGAGGGATCTGTGGAGGCTCTTCTCGGATCCCAATTCACGAACGTTATCGATAGCGCGCAGAACCGTACGTAAGTGCGCTGGCTCTTTAGTTGTCTGGGCGACCACCTCCTTAAATCCGAGGAAGTCGAGGAACAGGATCAGGCGTTGCTCATATTCTGCGTGCTTCTTAGACATGCGCGTCTTCGCGCTCCTGTCTGTCATAGCTATGCGCGCAGTTCATCCGACACGGCCTTCGTCTCCGGCGCTGGTAGCTTCAGAGAGCGTGAATTGGGTCATCCCCGTTTCCTTGCGCGAGATGAAGCAGGCTGAATAGACGGGACCTGGCTTCCTCGCTGGAGCAGCTAAGCCTGTCTCGCTTGTATGTAAAGCAGTATGACCACTAGCAGTAATAGTGCGCTGACTAACCATAGCCGGGTGGTGTCCTTCTTCGCGCGGATGCGTCCAGCGAATTCGTTCAGTTTTGCCGCATACTCTTCGGGACAAAACGCTCGAAGGTCGAACGCCTGATATTTACGGAGCCAGCCCGGCAATTCTGCTGGATCCATGTCCCAAACGATCGGGACTATGGTCTTTTGTCCCTCAATTGCGATGCCTGATTCTTGCTGGACATACGGCGATGCGCACGCTGCCTTGCTCACGAAGCAAAGAACAAGCGGACTCGAGCGGAGCGCGGACAAAATTTTGTCAGCCCAAAGCGCACCAGGTGCGAGGGACGTCTTCGCCATGAATGCTGAAAGCCCATGTGCTTCAAAGATGGCATGGGTCGAGAGGGCAAGCTTCTCATCTTCTTTTGCATAACTTAGGAACACGTCCGGCATCACCGCCTCCCGCTGGGAGTTCCAATCTTCAGCAACCCACCCTCACGCGCACTTGCTGTAGTCGCAGCTCGTGCAGGTGTCGCAGCCTTCCTGGCGGATGAGGGACGGGCTGCCGCATTTCGGGCATTGGCGCAGGAACGGCGACACGCGCCCGCCCGCCGCGGTCGAGGCGCCGGACCCGGCACCCGTCTGCGGCATCTCCGAGATCTGCGCGGGCTCGCTGCTGGCTGAGGCGGCGAGCAGCGGCTGGCTCAGCGCCGGGTCGGCGTGCGGCCGGCCGGGGACGGCGAGGAAGCCGATCGCGATCATGTGGCGCTCGATCACCTCGCCGATCGCGGCCAGCAGCGAGGGCACGTAGCGGCCGCCCATCCACTGGCCGCCGCGCGGGTCGAACACCGCCTTGAGCTCGTCGACCACGAACGACACGTCGCCGCCGCGGCGGAACACGGCCGAGATCATGCGCGTGAGCGCCACGGTCCAGGCGTAGTGCTCCATGTTCTTGCTGTTGATGAAGACTTCAAACGGCCGCCTCCGGCCGTCCATCACCACGTCGTTGATGGTGATGTAGATCGCGTGCTCGCTGTCCGGCCATTTGACCTTGTAGGTCTGGCCGGGCAGGGCCTCGGGCCGGTCGAGCGGCTGGGTCATGTAGACCACGGCCCCGGCCTCGAACGGATCGGCCGGGCGCGCGGGCGGGCGCCCGAGCGGCAGCGCCTGCTGCACCGGCCGTGCCGCACTCTGCTTTGCGACCTGTTCCTTGACCGCGAGCACCGCCCCGGTCACGTCGTTCGGCCGGTAGGTCGTGCAGCCCTTGCAGCCCAGCTCGTAGCTCTGCAGGTACACGTCCTTGAACGCCTCGAAGGTGATGTCCTCCGGGCAGTTGATGGTCTTGGAGATCGAGGCGTCGACGTATTTCTGGCAGGCCGCCTGCATCACCACGTGGTCGGACGGCGACAGGCGCTGCGCGTCGACGAAATAGTCGGGCAGCTCCGCGGTCTCGCCGTAGAGGCGCCGGTACATCCGGTAGGCGTAGTCGCTCACCTCCTCGGTGCGCCGCGTGCCGTCCGGCATCAGGACGTTGCGCGTGTAGGAGAAGCTGAACACCGGCTCGAGGCCGGAGGAGACGTTGTCGGCGAGGAGGGAGATGGTGCCCGTGGGCGCGATCGAGGTGAGGAGCGCGTTGCGGATGCCATGCGCCGCGATGCCCTCCTTGATGTCCTTGTCGAGGGCCCCGACCGTCTCGCCGGCCAGGAACGGCTCCGCCTCGAACAGCGGGAACGGGCCTTTCTCCTTCGCGATCTCGACCGAGGCGAGATAGGCCTGCCGCTCGAGCCGTCGCATCCAGGTCTCGGTCAGCCTGACCGCGGCCTCGCTGCCGTAGCGCACCCGGCACATGATGAGCGCGTCGGCGAGGCCCGTGACGCCCAGCCCGATGCGGCGCTTGGCCTTCGCCTCGGCCTGCTGCTCATCGAGCGGAAAGCGCGACACGTCGATCGTGTTGTCCATCATCCGGACCGCAAGGGGGACCAAGCGGTCGAACTCCGCCTCGTCGAGCCGTGCCTCGGGCGTGAACGGGTCCTTGATCAGGGCCGCGACGTTGATCGAGCCCAGGAGGCACGCGCCATAGGGCGGCAGCGGCTGCTCGCCGCACTGCCCGGTCACCAGGCCGTTAAAGATCACCGTGTTGTGGTCGGCTTGCGTCGTATCGTAGACGGGCTCCCTTCCAACGTGGCGGACGGCCGTTACTTTCGTCGCGAAAGCCTGCGTCTTGCGGAGCACTTTTCCGGCGACCCAACCGCGATAGCGTTGCGCCTTGGCCTCGCCTAGGAACCCGATCTCGTCCATGAACCGCTCGCGCGATTCACCGTCGATGATCAGCTCATAATCGGCTTGGCACGAATAGGTCCGAGCACCGCCCTTGCCGTCTGGCAGCATGCGCTCTCCGGCTGCGCGGCGATGTCGAATTCGGCAGAAAATGCCGAAATTCGCGAGCAGGATCTGGACGTCCTTGAGGAGACTCGGCTGGCTCGATGCCAGCCGGACGGAGCAGCTCTGGCTGTTGCTGGAGACGTTGACCGTGCCGTCGGTCTGGAATAGTCCTTGGAGGTAGGCTTTCACGCACTCTTCGTTGCCTCGCCAGACCACCTCCGGGACGCGGTGCTTTGTCGCTGCAGTGAAGCCGTAATGCTCGAGCACGCGGGCCAATAGGACGGAGCGAAGAAACAGATGATTGCGATCTGGGACTGCGACTGGCGATACGCGATAATCCCGGCCGCTTTGCGCGAGGCCGGCGATCATCGCATTGATGATTTGCGCGACGAGAGTCGCCAACGGCCGGTCTTCCCCCCAGAAGTTGACGATAGCGGCTTGCTCGCCATGCCCGCGGTTCGTGAAATGCCCGTCGCCCGTGATGAGGCCGATCAGGAGACCGAGCTCTCGCGTGCCTTGATCGCCAAACTGACCTTTGCCGGACTGCACGAGCAGCCGGTCACCAGGCTGGAGGTCCTTGAGCTTGACCTTGCCGCGCTCGGTGTAGAAGTCGTGCCACTCCGTCGCTTTGATCTCATAGCCGTCTTCCGTCTCGACGCGATAAATGTCGGCTTCCTGTGCCGTCATGAAGACCGGTACGGCGCTTCTCATGCTTACGCCGCGTTGATCGGCCGCGAGTGCCCGGTTGTCCACCGTGGCCGTGATGGCGGCCTGACTGGCGTAGAGCTGATCGACCCTGACTATTCCGTATTGCGTGTGTAGGCGTGTGTCGCCCGTCACGCACGGATTGGTGGCGCGGATCGTCTCGCAGTAATGCAGGTTGTTCTTCTTGTTGATGCGGTCGATGAAGATCACGCCCGGCTCGGCAAAGGCGTAGGTCGCGCGCATGATCCGGTCCCACAGGTCCCGCGCGCGCACGGTCTTGAAGCTCGTGCCGTTGAACTTGAGCTCCCACGGCGCGTCCTCTTTGACCGCGGTCATGAACGCATCCGACACCAGGACCGAGAGGTTGAACATGCGCAGCCGGCCGGGCTCGCGCTTGGCCTCGATGAACGCCTCGATGTCCGGATGGTCGCAGGCGAGGGTCGCCATCATGGCGCCGCGACGGTAGCCCGCACTCATGATGGTGCGGCACATCGCATCCCACACGTCCATGAACGACAGCGGGCCCGAGGCGTCGGCGCCGACACCTTTGACCGGCGCCCCTTTGGGCCGCAAGGTCGAGAAGTCGTAGCCGATGCCGCCCCCCTGCTGCATGGTGAGCGCGGCTTCCTTGAGGTGCGAAAAGATCCCCGCCATGTCGTCGGGGATCGCCCCCATGACGAAGCAGTTGAAGAGCGTCACCTGCCGCCCGGTGCCGGCGCCGGCGACGATGCGGCCTGCGGGCAGGAACTTGAAATCCTCGAGTGCCGTGAAGAAGCGCTCGCCCCACGCCGCTTGGTTCGCCTCCGCTTCAGGCGCTGCCAGCGCCTGAGCAATCCGATGCCACGTGTCCTCGAGCGTCCGGTCGAGCGGCGTCCCGCCGTCCTGCTTCAGACGGTACTTCATGTCCCAGATCTGCTGGGAGATCGCGGAAATCGGGCGCAACGGGTGACCTGGGCTGAAGGAAAGTGTTTGAATTTACTTATGAATTTTAAAAAGTCAAGGTCGTTCTTTATTCGTTCTGCACGTTAACGATTGGATGCAGAGGTTTTCGCAAAAGCTGCCTTTGCAACAAAGAAAGCCGCGATTCCGGCTTTCACCCCAATGGCTTCCAAGCTTTGTTGTTTGTTGCGACGATTTTCGGGGTGATACCCCAAATCGCCCGCGGGCGCGGACCCGCGAAGCGCGCCCGCTATCTAAAATTCATCCGCACGTTGAACGCGATCGAGATGCGCTCGCCCGTGCCGTGGAAGGGGTGCACCCAGTGGTGCATCCAGCTCGGGAACACGACCATCGTGCCAGCCTCGGGGTTGATCTGCAGCTGCGAGCCGAAGGGCTGGCCGGGCAGCTGCACCCAGTTCACACCCATGCGCGGATCGAGGAACTCGATGATTCCGTTGAGCGGATCGTCGCCGATGCGCTCGCCGAGGCTGACATAGTAGGCGCCCGACCACGTGCAGTCCGGGTGGTTGTGGATGCCGTTATAGGCGCGGTCGCGCGCGAGGTTGGCCCAGCCGGTCACGCGCATCTCGGCCGACAGGCCTTTGACCGCCTCGCCGCACGCCTGGCTCGTGATCTCCTGGCACGCCTGGCCGACGCGCTCCTTGAGCTCCTCGATCGCGGCCCCGCCCCATTCGAACAGGTCCTCGCCCGAATGCCAGCCGCCGAAATTGCTTTTGCCGGCGCTCGCCTGGGCTCGTTCCTTCTCCAGCACCAGCGCATGGAGCGCGCGGTTGAGCGCCTCTGAGCCCGGCCAGTGCCGGACCAGGATCGGCGTGGGAAAGCCCAGGAGCACGTGGCCGGCCATGGGCAGCTGCGGAATCATGA
This sequence comes from Alphaproteobacteria bacterium, assembly GCA_035506575.1. Classification (GTDB taxonomy): domain Bacteria; phylum Pseudomonadota; class Alphaproteobacteria; order CACIAM-22H2; family CACIAM-22H2; genus DATJPD01. The sequence goes on along the minus strand of DATJPD010000156.1, from coordinate 25,853 downwards.
TCGTCGCCCCGTTGGAGAAGGCCGGATTATAGGCGCGGATCGGCCTTGCGCGCCTCTGCAATCAGGCGCCCGGCGGCGCTGCTGATTCGCTGTTCAAGCTCGGCGAGGAACTCATCGCGCGCGAGGCCCGCCGGGATCTCGGGCAGGATCTCGAGCACGATCGTGCCCGGGCGCTTGATGAAGCTGCGGCGGCCCCAGAACAGCCCGGAGTTGACCGCGACCGGCACCACGGGCGCGCGCAAGGCCGCGTAAAGTCCGGCGATGCCCGGCTGGTAGGGCCGCCGCACATCCGGGGCGACGCGCGTGCCTTCGGGGAACAGCACGATCTGCCGGCCGGCCGCCAGCGCGGCACTCGCCTGCCGCTGCAGGCGGCGGAACGCCGCGGCGCCGGCCTTGCGGTCGACCGCGATATGGCCCTGGCGCTTGGCCATCCAGCCGAAGAACGGGATCGCCATCAGCTCCTTCTTCATCGCGTAGGTCGGCAGCCGGCACAGCCACAGGAACACCATCGTGTCCCACGCCGACTGGTGGTTGCTGGCGATGATCACCGGCCCTGCGAGGCGCGTCACGTCGCCGCGGATCTCGACGCCTATGCCCACCAGGACGCGCAGCATCAGGAACGTGAGCCGGGCCCAGTTCCGCGCCACCCACAGCGCCCCCTGCGGGCGCCGCGAGAACAGCACCGGCCAGGTGGTCAGCAGGGCTGCGATGGTCATCGCGAAAAACGCGACGTTGAACGCCGCCGACCGGACGATGAGGATCATACGGGACAATGCCGCTCTCCCCCGTAAAAATTTTCCCTCGCCCCCCGTCTGGTGGATAAGGATTTGCCGAGCGCGCTGCTCATCCGCTGGCCCGTTGCTGGAGCTCGCTCGCCTCGCTGAGCAGCCAGGCGCGGCCGGCGGCGGCGAGATATTTCTGATATTCGGTGACGATCAGCGCGAACGTGCCGGGCCACGCCCACCAGTTGCTGCGCTTGAAGCTGTCCGGATAGACGGGGTTGGGCACGATGGTCATCTCCGGCATGGCGCGGCGGAACTCGAGCAGGCTGCGCTGCATGTGATAATTCGCGGTCACGAGGCGCAGGGAGTGGAAGCCCTCGCGCTCCATCCACAGCCGCGTCTCGGCCGCGTTGCCCGCGGTGTCGGTCGCCTCGTATCCCAGTGCCACGCAACAGGCGACGGCCGCGCGGGTCGTCTGTGCCGTGCGCAGCAGCTCCGACAAATCCACCTGCCGCGATACGCCGGAGACGAAGAGCTTCTTCGCCTTGCCCGCCTCGAGCAGCTCGAGCCCGGCCTTGAGGCGCAAGGGGCCGCCGGTCAGCACCACCACCGCGTCGGTCGGTTCCTGCGGCACCACCGTGCTGTCGGGGCTCGGGATGCGATGGGCGAACCACACGAGCCCGGCCAGCCAGGCGATGAGGAGCACGGCCAGGACGAACGCGGCGCGCCGGCCCGAGCGCAGCATCGCCGCACCCATCATTCGGGGCCCAGCAGGGCCGTGACCGCGGCGGCGAGGTCGTCGTGGATGCGCACCGGCAGCACGCGTTCGGGGATCCCTTCGCCTTGCGTCTTGGCCCCGTGGCCGGTGCGCACCAGATGCCGCGGGCAGCCGACCGCCACGGCCGCCTCGAGATCGCGCAGATTGTCGCCCACGAACGGCGTCTGCGCCGGATCGGCCTGGAACATCGCCAGCGCCTCTTCGAGCATGCCCGGGCCAGGCTTGCGCCGCCGTGTCGGGCGGTCGGGATGGTCGGTGCAGATGAACATCTCGTCCCAGTGGCCGCCCTCGGCCGCGAGCTGGTCCGCCAGATGCTGGTTGATGCGCATCAGCATGTCGTTGCCGATATAGCCGCGGCCGACCACCGACTGGTTGGTGCAGATCGCGACCTTGTATCCGGCGCGGTTGAGCCGCGCCAGGGCGCGCGCCGAGCCCGGGATCATGCGGATGTCGGCCGGGCTCTTGATGTAGCCGCCGATCTCGTCGTTGAGCACGCCGTCGCGGTCGAGCAGGATGAGCTTCACGGACCTACACCATCTTCTTCAGCGCGTGCAGCACGGTGCGGCGCGCGGTCGCCCAGCCGAGGGTCGCCGTCGCCAGCGGCACGAGCAGGAGCGGCAGGATCTGGTCGAGTGCCGGCCACAGGCGCGGCAGGAGCTTGGGGTCGACGGCCTGGCTGGCGCTGCCGAAGGCGACCAGCGCCAGGGCCGCGAGCAACAGGCCGATGATGCCGCCGCGCAAGCCCCGGCGCAGCGCCTGGCTCGCGAACTGGTCGGCGATGTACTCGTCCTCGGCCCCCATGAGATGCAGGAGGTCGATGGCCTCGTGATGGATGGCAAGGCCGGCGCGCGTGGCGATCACCGTCGCCGCGACCGCGCACACGGCGACGAGGCCGACCACCACGAGGGCGAGGCCGACCGCCAGGCGCGCCAGGTGGACGAGCTGGCCGACCCACAGCTCATGATCGTCCACGATGAGTCCGGGGACCGCGGCCGCGAGGCGCTGCTTCAGGCCGGGCAGCTCTTCCCGCGCGCCCGGCGCGAGTGTGACGTCGACGAGCTGCGGCAGCGGCAAGGTCTCGATGAGGTCCCCGGTGCCGAGCCAGGGCGACAGCAGCTCGTCGATGCGCGCCCGCGGCACCGGGGCGGCGCGCTCGACCGCGCGTTCGCCGTGCAGCACGTCCATGACGCGCCGGAGGCGGTCGTCGGCGGGCTGCTGCGGGTCGCCCGGGGCGCGCGGCGACGCCGCGATCTCGATCGTGATCGTGCCGGTCAGCCCGTGCCGCCACTCCGCCGCCGCATCTGCAGTGGCGACGGCGCCCACGATGGCCAGGGCCGCGAGGAACGCCATGGCGCCCACGATCCAGTCGAGATGCAGGGGTGCCTCGTCGCGGCCGAGTTCGAGCCCGGCGCGCATGGCCTCCGCCGGCGGCCGCAGATGCCGGCCGAGCGGTGCGGCCAGAGCCTTCACGCGCGCAACGAACGCCATCATCCGCCTCCGCAGAGCTTCGGCGGACGAGCGCGAAGCCCGCCGTAGCATTTGCGAAGGCGGGCCATCACGCCGCGCCGCGCTTGGTGACGCGGCTGAGATAGCCGCCGTCGAGGCGCAGCTCCGGATGGCGCGAGCGCTCGACCAGGGCTGCGTTGTGCGTCGCGACCACCACGGTGGTGCCGAGGCGGTGCAGCTCCTCGAACAGATGCATCAGGCGCAACGCGATCTTGTCGTCGACGTTGCCCGTGGGCTCGTCCGCGACCAGAAGCCGCGGGCGGGTGATGACCGCGCGCGCGATCGCCACGCGCTGCTGCTGGCCGCCCGAAAGCGTCGCCGGTCGCGCGTCGAGATGATCGCCGAGGCCCACCCAGGTCAGGAGCTCGACCACGTGCGCCTGGACCTTGTCCTCGTCGTGCCCCGCGACCCGCAAGGGCAGGGCCACGTTGTCGAGGGCCGACAGGTGCGGCAGCAGGCGGAAATCCTGGAACACGACGCCGATCTGCCGCCGCAGGGCCGGCAGCTCGGCGCGCGGAATGGTCGCCACGTCGCGCCCGAACAGGCTGATGATGCCCCGGGTGGGCCGGCAGGCGAGGTAGAGGAGCCGCAGAAGCGAGGATTTGCCGGCGCCCGACGGCCCGGTCAGGAAGTGGAAAGACCCCGGTGCCAGCTCGAAATAGAGGTCGCGCAGGACCTCCGGCCCCAGACTGTAGCGCAAGCCGACATTCTCAAAGCGAACCACGGTGCCAAGCATCCTCGATCGGCGGGCGGGGCCTTAAGGGAGGGCAGACTTGCGGTCCGCAGGTGCAGGCGACTCGCCAAAAGTCTTTACCAAAAGATGGCATGCTGTGCGGCAGTGCGGCAAGGCGCCGGCTTCCTTGCTTGTCAGCATGACCTTGGCATGCCTATAAAATCGCGACGTTTTGGGCCGGCGGGCGGGTTGCCGTCACAGGGTGGGCATGATTCTCAAATGTCCGAATTGCGGCGCGCGCTTCCGGGTGCCGGCCGATGCGCTGGGGCCTGAAGGCCGGCAGGTCCGCTGCAGCCGCTGCCGCCACCAATGGGGTGCGACGGTCGGCGATCTGGCGCCCGAGCCCGCGATGTCCGCCGCAGCCTCGCGGTCCGGTGCGGCGGCGCGCCGCGCTCCAGCCCCCGCGAAGAAGAAGCCCGCCCCGAAGCTGAAACCGGCCCCGGCGCCGCCGCCGCCTCCGCCGGCGACTGCGGTCGAACCCGAACCGCCGCCACCGCCTCCCCCGCCGCCTGCCCCCGAGCCCGAACCCGAGCCGGTCCCGCCGCCGACCACCGAGGCGGCCGAGGATGCGCGCCTGCACGCCGAGGCCGAACAGCCGCCGGCCATGAGCGCGTTCGACGAGATGCTGGCCAAGGCGGTGGCGCCGCCGCCGCGGCCCGCCAAGCCGCCCAGGCCCCCCGTGTTCAAGCGCCTTGCGGCCGTGGCGGGCTGGGTGCTGCTGGTGCTCGTGGTCGGCGGCCTGGCCGCCGCCGCCTGGGAGCGCGACGTGGTGATGAACGCGTTCCCGAAGACCAAGCCCGTTTACGCCTTCCTCGGCTTCGAGCTCCCGCCGCCGGGCGAGGGCCTGCGCCTCACCAACGTCAATTCGACGCGCACCACGACCGACGGCGTGCCGGTGCTCGTGATCGAAGGCAAGGTCACCAATACCAGCGACGGCCCGCGCGACGTGCCGCCGATGCGCGGCTCCTTGCGCGATACCAAGGACCAGGAGCTGCAATCCTGGACGTTCAAGGCCGACACCGCCAAGCTCGCCGCGGGCGAGACCACCTCGTTCAAGACCGAGGTCCAGAAGCCGTCGCCGCAGGCGACCGGTCTGTCGATCAGCTTCAGCGCTGAAACGAAGTGATGGTCTCTTAATCCGTCATGCCCGGACTTGTTCCGGGCATCCACGCCACCTCGCTCAGAAGCGCTTGAGCAGCCTGTCGATATAGTCGCGCTCGATCTGCGGGCGGAAGCGCTCGCCGGCGCGGCGCAGGAGCTCGTCGAGGATCTCGCGCGAGCGCTGGATCTCGCTGGCCTCGGGGATGTTCACGTCGCGGCCGTCGAGCCCGCCCAGGCCGTTGAGCGGCCGGCCGGCCGGGTCGCGGTTGGCCTGGTTGGGCGCGTTGTCGCCGAACTGGTCGGCCTCGCCTTCGCCCTGGCCGTTCTGCTCGGCCATCTGCTGCGCGAGGTCGCGGGCCGCGGCGCGCAGCTGATCGAGCGCGTTCATCTGCGGGCGCAGCGCGCGCCCGGGTGCGCCTTCCTGCAGCGCCTGGCCCGAATCGCGCATCGAGCGCTCGGCGCGGCCGAGCGCATCGGGGATGTTGCCCATCTTCTCGCCGAGCTGGCGCATCATCTCGCCGAGCTGGCGGCGCAGCGCCTCCTGCTCGCCCGAGCCTTCGCCGCTCGCGTCGCCCTCCTGCTGGTCGTCCCCCTCCTGGCCTTGCATGCCCTGCTGCCCCTGCTGACCGCGCTGGCCCGGCATCATCTGCTGCATGCCGGGCATTCCCGGCATGCCGGGGCGGCCCTGCTGGGAGCGGCGGAAGGTCTTGTCGAGCAGATTCTGCTGCTTCTGCATCAGCTGCTGCAGCTGCGACATCATCTGCTGGCCTTGGCTGCCGCCCTGCTGCTGGCCCATCATCGGCCGGCCGGCGCGCAAATTCTCGAGCAGGTCCTGCAGTTGCGAGAGCAGCTGCCGCGCCGCGTCGCGGGCGCCGGTGCGCGCCAGCTCGCGCGCCCGGTCGAGCAGCTTCTGCAGGTCGAGGCTGTTGAGCTGTCGCGTGTTCGGATTCATCGGCTGCATCTGGTCGGGATGCTGCCGGGCGTTCTCCATCATCGCCTGCAGATAACGGTCGATCGCCTGCTGCAGCTGCTGCATCAGACGCTCGATCTCCTGGTCGGGCGCGTTGCGGGCCAGCGCATCCTGGAGCTTCTGCTGCAAGGCGCGGAGGTCGCGCTCGGAGACCGAGAGATTGCCGTCCTCGACGCGCAACGCCGTGTCCCAGAGGAGCGCCTGCACCGCCTCGGCGCCTTCCGGCGTTTCGTCGCGGCCGAGCCGGGCGGCGGCGGTGGTGAGCGCCAGGAACACGACGCTGTCGTCGTTGTACTGCTTGGGCACGCCCGCGATCGCCGACAGCGCATCGCTGACCAGCGCCCGCTGCCCCGGATCGGCCACCAGCACCTTGCGTTCCGCGATGATCGCGCGAGCGACCGGGTTCTGGAACGCGCGCTCCGGGAGGGTCATCGACACCTCGGGCGAATCGCCGGTCTGGCCGGCGGCGTCGGTGGCGTGGAGCTGGATCGCGACCGGCAGCCCCGCCCACGGATGCGCGGTCAGGTCCTGATACGTCGAGCCGGTCGCGTCCTTGGCGTTCTGGCCGGGCAGGGTGAGGGGTATTGCGATCGGCTGGCCGGGTGCGCCTGCGGGCACGTTGCCCTGCCGCTTGATCGTCGCGTTGACCGAGGCGAGGCCGTAATCGTCGTGCGCCTTGTACTCGAGGCGCAGCGCCGCGCGCTGGCTCGCCGACGGCTTCTTGGCGAAGTCGATCGTGGGCGGCTGGTCGACGATGATCTTGAGCGGCCAGGCGCCCAGCGTGGTGCGGCCCTGCTTGATCGTGAGCTGGCTGCCGGCGTTCAAGGTCGTGCCGACGCGCCAGGTGGGCGCGCTCTCGTTCGAGTCGCGGTTCTCGATCGCTTTGAACTCGGTGTCCTGTTTGTCGAGGATGAGATGCGGCGTCCCCGAGCCGCCGGTCACCTGCGCGAGCAGCGCGCTGCCGGCCGGCACCGCCACCACCTGCGGGGCGGCATTGGGCTCACCCTTTGCGCCCTCGGGCTCGTTCGCGGCGTGCGGCAGCAGCGGCGGCAGCCCCGTATAAGCGGGGGGCGTGATCCACAAATCGAGCGCTCCGGGCGGCACCGGCGGCGTGCCCGAGCCGGGCACGAGGGCGCGCGCGAAGCGTCCGCCGATGTCGGAGCCGGCGGCGCTCACGCCGACGATCAGGAGCAGGATCAGGGCCGCGCGCAGCGCCAAGGGGTCGCGCGCCGGCAGGCCGGGCGAGGGCCAGCCCACGCGCACGGATTTGAGGGCGGCGCGTACGCGCGCGCGATGCGCCTCCCACAGCGAGCGGGCAATGGGATCGTTGGCGCCGCCCGCGAGCTGGTCGCGCAGCGCGAACAGCGGACGGTGCTGCATGCCGCTTGCGAGTTCGAGGCGGCGGCGTCCGGCATCGAGCGCGGGCAGCGAGAACACGGCGCGGGCGCGCCACACCGACCAGCCGATGCCGCCCGCAAAGCCGGCCAGCAGCAGCGCGTGCAGCCACGCCGGCAAGGCCGGCAGAAGGTCAAACAGGGCGAAGACCGCGAACAGCCCGACGAGCGCCACCGCCGGCCACAGCGCCAGCCACAGCCGCTCCCACGCGAGCGCCATCCGCGCCAGCCGCAGACGTCCGGCCAGCGGATCGTCCGCTGTAAGGGCGGGGTCGGGCTCAGGCGAGCGGAGTGGTGTCTGCATCCGGTCCTTCGGTGAAGACGTAACGATTGTGCCCGATCTTGGCTCCGCGGTCCACGCGGAGCCTGCGTCAAATATTTGTGCGGACAGGCTTAATTTTCACCGCCGGCGCGGACTTTTTTTCGCTGTGCGGCGCGTGGGACGATGGCCGGCGCGCGGCCGCGCCTTGGCCCATCCGGCCGGCAAATGATCCATTGCGATCAAGTCTTTGTAGGACTGCCGCGGCCGGATCACGGTGTGACGGGCGCCGTCGACCAGGATCTCAGGGGCCAGCGGGCGGGTGTTGTAGGTCGAGGACATGACCGCACCGTAGGCACCCGCCATGCCGATCGCGACGAGATCGCCGTCGGCGAGCGGGGGCAGCGCCCGATCCACGGCGATGATGTCGCCGGATTCGCACACCGGACCCACGACGTCGACCGTGGCGAGGTTGGCGCCCGCACGCGGCTGGGCGACCGGGATCACCGGCTGGTGCGCCTCGTACAGCGCTGGCCGGATCAGATCGGTCATCGCCGCATCGATGATCGCAAAGCGCTTCTCGGCCCCTTCCTTCATGTAGATCACGCGCGACAGAAGGATGCCCGCCTCGGCCACGAGATAACGACCCGGCTCGAGCACCACGTGCACCGGCAGTCCGTCGACCGCCGCGCGCACCGCGCCCGCATAGCTCGCAAGTTCGGGCGGGGTCTCGCTGTCGTAAACGACCCCCAGGCCGCCGCCCATGTCGAAGCGGCGGATGCGGTGTCCGGCGGCCAGCAGCTCGCGCGCCAGTTCCGCCATGCGCGCAAACGCGGCCGCGAACGGTTCGACGGTCGTGATCTGCGAGCCGATATGCACCGCGAGCCCCGCGAGGTCGAGGCTGGGCAGGCTCGCGGCGAGCTTTGCCAGCTCGCGGGCGCGCGGGATCTCGATGCCGAATTTGTTTTCGTGCTTGCCGGTGGCGATCTTCTCGTGCGTCAGCGCATCCACGTCGGGGTTGATGCGCAGCGCCACGGGTGCGCGCCGCTTCATCCGGCCGGCGACCTGGGCGAGCAGCCGGAGCTCGTTCTCGGACTCGACGTTGAACTGCAGGATGCCTGCCTTGAGACCGGCCGCGAGCTCCGCTTCGGTCTTGCCGACGCCGGCGAACACGATCTTCCGGGGCGGCACCCCGGCGGCGAGGGCCCGCAGCAATTCGCCCTGCGACACCACGTCGGCGCCGGCACCGAGTCGCGCAAAGGTCGCGATGATGGCCTGGTTCGAGTTCGCCTTCACCGAGTAGCACACTGTCGCATCGAGACCCGCGAACGCGGCCGCGAAGGCCCGGTAGCGCGTGGCCAGCGCTGCGTGCGAGTAGACATAGGCCGGCGTGCCGACGGCGTCGGCCAGCTTGTCGAGGCGCAATTCTTCGGCGTGCAGCACGCCGCGCCTGTAGTGGAACCCGCTCATTGCGGCTTGCCGTCGGATGGCGGAGTGGGCGTGGCCGGCTCGGCTTGCGGCTGGTCGGACGACTGAGCGGGCTTGGCCGGCTCCGTCGACGGAGTGGCGCTCGATTTCTTCTTCTGCCCTTTCGGCGGTGTCGGCTGCGGCGGATGCTCGCGCGCGTATTCTTCCTTCTGGGCGCAGGCCTGTTTGGCGTCTTCGTCCATCGGATAGCGGCGCGGATAGCAGGGGTCAACGTCGTAAGGCGGCAGCGGCGCTCCCTTGCGGCCGCAGGCGGCGAGCGCGAGTGCCGCACTTCCCGCAAGGAGGCGCAGTGCTGCGCGGCGAGTCGAGCGGAGCGGCGGCATGGGCTCGCGGCGGCGGATCAGAGGAAGCGCCGGCGTGCGGCGCGCGCCGCCCGCCGCACGTTGCCGGGTGCCGTGCCGCCGAGGCTCTTGCGGCTTGCCACCGAGCGCTCGACGGCGAGCACCGAATAGACGCCACGGTCGATGCGGCGGTCGATCGCCCGGAGCTCGGCGAGACTCAACTCCTCGAGCCCGCATGTCTTCGATTCGGCGAGCCGCACCGCGCGGCCGGTGACGTGATGCGCCTCGCGGAAGGCGAGGCCCTTCGCCCGCACGAGCCAGTCGGCAAGGTCTGTGGCGGTGGAGAAGCCGCGCGCGGCCGCGTCGCGCATCGCCGCCGCGTCCACCGCGAGGTCGCCGATCATGCCGGTGGTGGCGGCGAGCGACAGCTCGAGCGCGTCGGCCGCGGCAAAGACCCGCTCCTTGTCCTCCTGCATGTCCTTCGAATAGGCGAGCGGCAGCCCCTTCATCACGACCGAGAGCCCGACGAGCGAGCCCAGGAGCCGCCCCGCCTTGGCGCGCACGAGCTCGGCTGCGTCGGGATTGCGCTTCTGCGGCATGATCGAGCTGCCGGTCGTGAATTTGTCGGACAGCCGGATGAAGCCGAACAGCGGGCTGGTCCACAGCACGAGCTCCTCGGCGAGGCGCGACAGATGCAGGCTTGCGATCGCCGCTGCCGCCAGGAACTCGACTGCAAAATCGCGCGCCGACACGGCGTCCAGTGAGTTCGCCATCGGCCGGTCGAAGCCGAGTGCGGCCGCCGTCGACGCGCGGTCGATCGGAAACGACGTACCGGCGAGGGCGGCCGCACCCAAGGGAGATTCGTTCGTCCGCTTGCGGCAATCGGCAAAGCGGCCGCGGTCGCGGCCGAACATCTCGACATAGGCGAGGAGGTGGTGGCCGAACGTGACCGGCTGCGCCGGCTGCAGGTGCGTGAAGCCCGGCATGATGGTCGCGGCATGCTGCTCGGCGCGCCCGATCAGCGTCCGCTGCAGCTCCTTGAGCTGCCCGTCGAGCGCGTCGATCGCATCGCGCACCCACAGGCGGAAATCGGTCGCCACCTGGTCGTTGCGCGAACGCGCAGTGTGCAGCCGGCCGGCGGCGGGTCCGATCAGCTCGGCGAGGCGGGCCTCCACGTTCATGTGGATGTCTTCGAGGGCCGCCTGGAACCGGAACGTGCCGGCTTCGATCTCATCAAGGATGCGCGTGAGCCCACGCCGGATCGCCGCCCCGTCCTTGGGCGAGATGATCTTCCGGCGCTGCAGCATGTCCGCATGCGCGAGCGAGGCGCGGATGTCCTGCGCATAGAGCCGCTTGTCGACGTCGATCGAGGCGTTGATGGCGGCAAGCGCCCCCGCCGGCCCGGCGGCAAAGCGCCCGCCCCACATCTTGTTGGCCGTGTTCGCACGCGTGGCCGCGGCTCGGCTCAATAGAGCTTTGGCGCGGCGCGGGGTGCGGGAACGGGACGAGGCGGGCATTGTCGGGACGCGGGTGGGTTGTGGGATACGCCGGCATGGCCAAGGCCGGCCGGCGGTCCTATGTTATAGAATACGCTCATGCGGGAAACACGTATGATTCGCAACATTTTTTCGGGTTCGACCCGCCGCCGCGTGCTGCTCTCGGCCATCTTCGCCGTGGCCGTGGCCGGCAGTGCGGCCGCCGCCCTCGTTATCGCCGAGGGGGGCCTGTCCGGCGCCCAGCCGCCGGCGTTCCGCGGCGGTCTTGGCGCCTTCAAGCCGGAAAGTCCGGCGCGCGCGGCGCCAGAGATCGCGTTCACCGACGCGGCCGGGCGCCCGCTGTCGCTTGCCGATTTCCGCGGCAAGACGGTGCTCCTCAATTTCTGGGCGACGTGGTGCGCGCCGTGCGTGAAGGAGATGCCCTCGCTCGACCGCCTGCAGCAGCGCCTGGGCAGCGACCGCTTCGTGGTGGTCGCCATCTCGATCGACCGCGAGGGGCTCGATGTCGTCCGTCCGTTCCTGGCGCAGACGCAGATCCAGAGCCTCGCGACTTACGTCGATCCCAAGGGCGCTTCGATGCGCGCCTTCGGCGTCCGCGGCCTGCCGACCACGTTCGTGATCGACCGCACCGGGCGAGAGGCCGGACATATCGAAGGCCAGGCGGCGTGGGACACGCCGCAGGCCGAAGCCCTGATCCGCTATTATCTCGGGCCCGCTGCGCCGCAGATGGACCGTGCCGGGCTCGCGCACTGATGCGCACCGAGCTGGTGACGATCCCGACCGACACGTTGCCGCTCGACGGCGCGTTGCACACGCCCGAGAACCGGCCGGTGCGGGGGGCCGTGCTGCTGTTCCACGGCAACACCATGAACTTCTACGTGGGTGCGCCGCGTTTCCTGCCGCCGGTCCTGACCGAGCTCGGGTTCGTGTGCCTCGCCTTCAACCGCCGCGGCCATGACATCCTCAGCATCCGCGACAGCCGGGCGGCCGAGGGTGCGGCCTTCCAGCTCACGCGCGAATCGATCGCAGACAACCGCATCGCGGCCGAGTGGATGGCGGCTCGCGGCTTCGATCATCCTGTGATCATCGGCCACAGCAACGGCGGCATGCTCGCCGTCCAGCACGTGGCCGATCATCCGCGGACACCGGCGCTGGTGCTGCTGTCGGCGCATCGCGGCGGCAAGGACCAGGTGCCGGCGAGCTGCAAGGCCGGCCTGTTCGCCGGCGACCGCCTCGAGGAGCTGACCGCCGAGGCCAAGGCCCTGGTGAAGGCCGGCCGCGGCAAGCAGCTGCTATTGATGCCCGGCTGGTGGTACGTGATCACGGCCGAGAGCTTCCTCGACCGCCTGTCGGAGATGCCGGACGTGCTGGCGCTGGCACCCAAGATAAAATGCCCGGTGCTCTATATCCGCGGCGATCAGGAATCGGCGCAGCAATATCCGGCGGAAGACTTCCAACGGCGCGCCGGGGGCACGTGCGATGTCGAGATCGTGCCGGATTGCGACCATTTCTATGTCGGGCGCGAAGCCGCGATCGCCGGGCTGGTCAGCGCGTGGTTCAAGCGGACGTTGACGGTGTGATCTAGGCGTTCGCCGGTTCGGGGAACCACACGATCGTCAGGTCGCCGGGCACGCGAAACCCGAGTTCGCGCAGGCTGCGCATGGCGGCCCCCGCCGTGGCCGCATCGGGACACACCAGGCCGGTCGGATAGCGCGTGCCGCGGAACACGCCGAAGAAGGCGCGGTCGAGATCCTTGCCGATATCGATCAGCCGCGCGGGCGGCAGCTGTGCCGCCGAAAGTGCAGCGCACAGATCGCGCAAATGGTCCGCCGCCGGACCGTCGTCGCCCACATGCGGGGCTATGACCGCAAGCCTTCGGTGCCCGGCATCGATCAAGGAGGCGGCCATCTGCCGCGCCGAGACGACGGTGCCGGTGGCCAGCAACGGGTGGGCCGAAGATTCCCAGCGACTCGACGAGCCATCCATGACGAAAGTCTGGGAGCCGTCGATGACGGTTTCGAGTCAGCCGGGTGAATCTTCGGGGACGGAGAACCCCCCAGCCCCAGAATCTTCTCATGGTCGTTGAACGCGCCGCGCATCGTCCGCGCCGACGACGTGAACGCGTTCATCGTCCGCGATCATGGTCTTGACGGCACGGGGCGACAAGGCCCAATTGTCCATATGCATCGATGGGTTGCGCTCCTGGCACTCTGTGTCGTCGGGCCGGCTTCGGCGTGGGCCGAGCCGCTCGTCGGCGACAAGCCGCAGCCGGTCGACGAGGTGTTCCTGCCCGATCCGCCGGGCGTGAAGGCCGAGACGTTCGTCGACAATCTCGATACGCCGTGGTCCCTCGTCTTCCTTCCCGACGGCCGCGGCCTCGTTTCCGAGCGGCCGGGCCGCATCCGGATCATCGAGCACGGGCATGCGCTGCCGCTCACGCAAGTCGAGTCGGTGCAGAGCGGCGAGGGCGGGCTGCTGGGCCTTGCCGTGCATCCGCGCTTTCCGGCCGCGCCCTACATCTACGCGATGCATACGCTGAGCGACGGCAGCGGCGTGACCAACCGCATCGTCCGGCTCGTGTTCGACGGGCAGTCGGCGCGCTTCGACCGAGTGATCCTCGCCGGCATTCCGGGCGGGCACGTGCACAACGGCGGACGCATCGCCTTCGGCCCCGACGGCTATCTCTATATCGGCACCGGCGAGACCTTTCACGCGGAGCTGGCCCAGGACATGAAAAGCCTGGGCGGCAAAGTGCTGCGCATCACCGACGAGGGTGCGATCCCGGGCGACAACCCGTTTCCCGGCTCGCCGATCTATACGCTCGGCAACCGCAACGTGGAGGGCCTGGCGTGGGATCCGGCGACCGGCCAGCTCTTCGAATCGGAGCACGGGCCCTCGGGCGAGTTCGGCCTGCACGCGTGGGATGAGATCAACGTGATCCGCGCCGGCGGCAATTACGGCTGGCCGCGCGTGGTGGGTGCCGCGCACAAGCCCGAGTACGTCGATCCGATCGTCGCCTGGCCCGGCTCGTCGGTCCCGCCGGGGGGCATCGCGTTCTGGAAAGGCGACCTGTACGTCCCGAGCCTGCGCAGCCAGGCGCTCATCCGCATCCATGTCGAGAAGCAAGGCGAGACGTGGCGCGCGGACGGCATCTATCGGTGGTTCGCGTTCAACCACAACGACGGGCGGTTCGGCCGCCTGCGCGCGGCGGTGGTTGGGCCCGACTCCGCCCTCTACGTGCTGACGAGCAACCGGGACGGCCGCGGCGAGCCGCGGCCGGGTGACGACCGCATTCTGCGCATCACGAACGTGCCGGTCGGCGGCGGCGCCCGCTAGCCTGAGGGCCCGCGGCCGCATCCCTTGGCCGCGCGCGGGCGCCGCGGTATGACTTGCTCAAGGACTGGGATCGCTGAGAACGGCGGGTCGGGAGCGGGTTTGGAGCTACGGCAGCGAATCTACGATCTTCTCGATGAGGAGAACCACAGCCATTCGGCACGGCGCATGCGCGCGGTCGAGGTGGGCCTCATCCTGGTCGGCATCGCCGCGGTGGCGATCGGGACCGTCGATGAGATCAGCGATGCGACACGCGCGATCGCGGAGGGCCTGACCGGACTCGTCGCGATCGTCTATTTCGTCGAGTACTGCATCAGGCTGTGGGTGGCGCCCGAGCATCCGCACAGCCACGAGGTGGCACCGGGGCGCGTCCGTTTGCGCTGGGCGCTGTCGGCCGAGGGGCTGATCGATCTCCTGGCTGTCGGTCCTGCGGTCACCATGGTGACCGGCGGTATCGCCCCGGGCAGCGACTTCGCAGCGGTGTTCGTGCTCCTCTGGGTGCTGAAGCTCGCCACGCATGCCCCGGGGGTCGAGCTGATCGCGCGGGTGGTGCGCAACGAGCGCACGGCCCTCACCGCGGTCATGGTCCTGTTCGTGGTCACCCTGCTTGCCGCGGCGACGCTGGCCCACTTCGCCGAGGGACCGACCCAGCCCGACCAGTTCGGCAGCATCCCGTCGGCCTTGTGGTGGGCGATCGTCACGCTCACCACCACGGGCTACGGGGACGTGGTGCCCAAGACCCCGCTCGGCCGCATGCTGGGCGGAGCGCTCATGATCTGCGGCATCGGCGTGCTCGCGTTGCTCGCCGGTATCCTCGCGACCGGCTTCTCCGAGGAGGTGAAGCGTCGCGAGTTCGTGCGCGTGTGGGAGCTGGTGGCGAAGGTGCCGTTTTTCGCCGATGTCGGGGCGGTCGCGATCTCCGACATCGTGGCCCGGCTGCGCTCGCGCAACTATCCGGCGAACGCGGTCATCGTCCGCCGCGGCGGCCCGGGCGATGCGATGTATTTCATCGTCTCGGGCGAGGTCGAGGTGCGGATCGGCGCCACGCCGATCATGCTGCGCGACGGCGCCTTCTTCGGCGAGATGGCGCTGCTCGACCGCAGGCCGCGCTCGGCGGACATCGTCTCCGTCTCGCCGTGCACCCTGCTCGTGCTCAACGTGGCCGATTTCTACCAGATCGCCGGCCAGCAGCCGACGCTCGTGGCGGCCATCGAAGCCGAAGCCCAGCGCCGGCACGCGGCCAACATCGCCGCCCGCGAGGGTGCCAAGACTTAGTTCCGTGCGCCTCGCGCGTAGCCGATCAGACTCAGCGCGTCGGGACCGGCTTCTCGGTGCTGTAGTCGTAGAAGCCGCGCTTGGTCTTGCGGCCGAGCCAGCCGGCTTCGACGTACTTCACGAGCAAGGGGCAGGGCCGGTACTTGGAATCGGCGAGCCCGTCATAGAGCACGTGCATGACCGAGAGGCAGGTGTCGAGGCCGATGAAATCCGCGAGCTCCAGCGGTCCCATCGGGTGGTTGGCGCCGAGCCGCATGGCGGTGTCGATCGATTCGACGTTGCCCACGCCCTCGTACAGCGTGTAGACGGCCTCGTTGATCATCGGCAGCAGGATTCGGTTGACGATGAAGGCGGGGAAGTCCTCGGCCACCGCGGTCGTCTTGCCGAGCTTGGTCGCGAGATCGCGGACCGACTTGAAGGTCGCCTCGTCGGTCGCGATGCCGCGGATGAGCTCGACGAGCTGCATCACCGGCACCGGGTTCATGAAATGCATGCCGATGAACTTCGCCGGCCGGTCGGTCGCCGCGGCAAGCCGGGTGATCGAGATCGACGACGTGTTGGAGGCGAGCAGGGCCTCGGGCTTCAGGACCGGGCACAGCTTCTTGTAGATCTCGCGCTTGATCGCTTCGTTCTCGGTCGCGGCCTCGATGACGAGGTCGCAGTCCTTGAACACGCCGTAGTCGTCCGACGTGGCGATGCGCTTCATGGCCGCCGCCTTGGCGTCGGCCGTGATCTGGTTGCGCTTGATCTGGCGGTCCATATTGCCGCCGATGTTGGCGAGCGCCTTCGGCAGCATGTCCGCATTCGCATCCAGGAGCTTCACGTCGAGCCCGGCGAGCGCACAGACATGGCTGATGCCGCTGCCCATTTGACCTGCGCCGACGATGCCGATGGTTTTCATGCTGGTCTCTCCACGGTTCGCAACGAGCGGCCTTCCGTCCCTTTTGCCATCAACGCTTGGACGGGAGGGCCGCGGTCAGCTCGGGAACGATTTTGAACAGGTCGCCGACGATCCCGTAATCGGCGACCTGGAAGATCGGTGCTTCCTCGTCCTTGTTGATGGCGACGATGACCTTCGAATCCTTCATGCCGGCCAGGTGCTGGATCGCACCGGAGATGCCGACCGCGATGTAGAGGTCGGGGGCGACGATCTTGCCGGTCTGGCCAACCTGGTAGTCGTTGGCGACGAAGCCCGCGTCGACCGCGGCGCGCGAAGCGCCGACCGCGGCACCCAGCTTGTCGGCGAGCGCCTCCAGGATCTTGAAATTGTCGCCCGAGCCCATGCCGCGCCCGCCCGACACGACGATGCGCGCCGCCGTGAGCTCCGGGCGCTCGGATTTCGAGAGCTCCTGGCGGACGAACTTCGACTGTCCCGGATCGGCCGCGGCTTCGGCCACCGCCTCGACCGGCGCATTGCCGCCGGCGGGGGCGGCGGGGAAGGCCGTACCGCGCACGGTCACCACCTTGATCTTGTCCTTCGACTGAACGGTGGCGAGCGCGTTGCCGGCATAGATCGGCCGGACGAAGGTGTCCGGCGCTTCCACGCCCACGATGTCGGAGATCTGCGCCACATCGAGCAGAGCGGCGACGCGCGGCATCAGGTTCTTGCCGAAGGTGCTGGCGGGCGCCAGCACGTGGCCGTACGCGGCGGCGAGCTTCGCGATCAGCGGCGCCAGCGCCTCGGGCAGCTGATGCGCGTAGGCGGCGTTGTCGGCCAGCAGGACCTTCACCACGCCGGTGATCTTGGCCACGGAATCGGCGGCACCGCGGCAGCCGGCACCTGCGACCAGGACCGAGATGTCTCCACCGATCTTGGCCGCAGCGTTGATCGTATTCAGCGTGGAGGGCTTGAGGCCGCCGGCATCGTGCTCGGCGATGACGAGGATGCTCATCAGATGACTTTCGCTTCGTTCTTGAGCTTATCGACCAGTGCCGCCACGTCGGGGACCTTGACGCCGGCGCTGCGCTTGGCGGGCTCGGTGACCTTGAGCGTGGCGATGCGCGGCGCCGGGTCGACCCCGAGCGCTTCGGGTGTCACCGTCTCGATGGGCTTCTTCTTGGCCTTCATGATGTTGGGCAGCGAGGCGTAGCGCGGCTCATTGAGCCTGAGGTCGGTGGTGACCACCGCCGGCAGCTTGATCTCCACCGTCTCGAGGCCCCCGTCGACCTCGCGCGTCACTTCGAGCGCATCTGCGGCCGGCACCAGCTTGGAAGCGAAGGTGCCCTGAGGCCAGCCGAGGAGGGCGGCCAGCATCTGGCCCGTCTGGTTGCAGTCGTCGTCGATCGCCTGCTTGCCGAGGATGACGAGCTTCGGCTGCTCCTTGGCCACGATCGCCTTGAGCAGCTTGGCGACCGCCAGCGGCTGCAGCTCGGCATCGGTCTGCACCAGGATGCCGCGGTCGGCCCCCATGGCGAGTGCGGTGCGGATCGTCTCCTGGCACTGAAGCGGGCCCATGGAGACGGCGATGATCTCGGTTGCCGTCCCTTTTTCCTTGAGGCGGATCGCCTCTTCGACACCGATCTCGTCGAACGGGTTCATCGACATCTTGACGTTGGCCGTCTCCACACCGCTGTGGTCGGCTTTCACCCGGACCTTGACGTTGTAATCGACGACGCGTTTTACCGCGACCAGGACCTTCATCCGCGTTTCCGTCCATTGCCTTGAGGGGCCGCCGGGGAGTCCGGCCGGCTGATGCGCTGCCTCAGAAATCGACGCGGGGCGCCGAATTTCAAGGCGTTTTCGCAATGCAACATTAGGGCGGGCGGCCCGACCGAGTCAATTTCCCGAATGACGGGCGCGGTTAACGATTCTGTCCGGGGACCCACAGCACGTCGCGCTTGCCGTCGTCGTTGAGATGACGCGCGAGCACGAACAGATGGTCGGAAACGCGGTTGGCGTAAGTGAGTGCCAGCTTGTTGATGGTCTCGCGGGTCGCAAGCTCGCTGATCAGGCGCTCGGCCCGCCGGATGACCGTGCGCGCAAGATGAAGATGTGCCGCGGCCGCAGTGCCGCCCGGCAGCACGAACGAATTGAGCGGCGCCAGCTTCTCGTTCATCGCATCGATCTCGCGCTCCAGCCGGTCGATCTGCGCCTGGACGATGCGCAGCGGCGGGCGCGCGGGCTTGGGGGTCTCGGGCACGCAGAGATCGGCCCCGAGGTCGAACAGGTCGTTCTGGATGCGCGCCAGCATCTCGTCCGCGGGCCCCGTGGTGTGCAGCCGCGCCAGCCCCACCGCCGCATTCGCCTCGTCGACCGTGCCGTAGGCGGCGACTCGCAGGTCGTGCTTGGGCACGCGCGCCCCGCCGCCGAGCGAGGTCTCGCCCGCATCGCCGCCGCGCGTGTAGATCTTGGTGAGCCGCACCATCACGAAAACTGCGTGAGCAGGATGTAGGCCATGAACAGCGCGATGGTCACCGCCTGCAGGATGACGCGCAGGCGCATCAGCTTGTTGCCGTAGCGCTGATTGAACGCCCCGCCTTTGGTCATGCTGACGAGGCCGGTGAACAGAGTGGCCACGACCGCCAGCAGGCACAGGCCGATGAGATAGGGAAGCACGGCTACGAGAATATCCATGCCGCCACTATAGGCGGGCGCGCTGCACCCGAGAAAGGGCCAACAGTCAGGGCGGCACCGGCGGGCCGGGCGGCACCGGCACGAACGTCCGGTAGTGATCGACGGTCACGAAGTACAGACCGTCATCCGACCAGATGAGGCGATGCGTGCCACGGCGGCCGCAATGCTCATCGAGGTCGGCCTCGCGCCAGCGCCGCCCCGCCGCCTCCGGCAGCCCGCGCGCCCGGTCGCGGAAGCGGTCGCCGCCGATCGCATCGCCGGGCGCCACACGGCACAGATCGCCGCCGGGACGCCAGCCCAGCCGCTCGGCGCGGCGCTTGCTCACGTAGTTGGGCGGCAGATGGCCGCTCGTACGCAAGGCTTCGACCGTGGCCGCGAATCCGTCGACGTCGGAGAGTCCGACCCGCGCCGCGAACTGCCGCAGATCCGCGTCCGCGGCCACGGCCGGGCCGGCGCACACGATCAGCGCAAGGGCGAGGGCTCTGAGGCGCCTAGGCAGGGGGACGCTCATGGCGTATCTATGCCCGGTTCCGCCCCGGCGCGGAACCGGGTGCATCCCCTCTCGTTCTAGCGGCATGTCCTTTCTCGACCGCATCGCCGAATGCAATCTGTGGAACCCGGACAATTTCCGGTGGTTCGTGGTCGACGGCTGCCGCGTGGGACGCGTGCGCCAGGCGCTGGTGCCGCGGCTTGCCGAGTTCGGCCGGGTGTTCGACATCGAAGACGACGCGGTCACGTTGAACCCGGGCCTTGCGACCTTCGCCGCGCGCACGAGCGAGATGGAGCGCGTGATCAAGGCGCTGGTCGACGACAAGATCGTCGAGGGGTGGCGCGGGGAGAACTATGCGGTGACGCGCAGCTTCGGCGAGCCGCCGTTCCTGCAGATGGAGCGGGCGGCGATCCCGCATTTCGGCGTGCGTGCCTTCGGCGTGCATCTGAACGGCTTCGTGCGCGGCGCCAGCGGCATCCGCATGTGGGTCGGCCGTCGCGCCAAGGACAAGCACACCTATCCCGACATGCTCGACAACATGGTCGCGGGCGGCCAGCCGATCGGCATCAGCCTGCGCGACAATCTCATCAAGGAATGCGCCGAGGAGGCGAACATCCCGCGCGAGATCGCGGTGCGCGCGGTGTCGGTCGGCGCCATCACCTATTGCATGGAAGCGCCCGACGGTCTCAAGCCCGACGTCCAGTTCTGCTACGACCTCGAGCTGCCGGCGGACTTCACCCCGCGCAACACCGACGGCGAGATCGCCGAGTTCTATCTGTGGCCGCTGGAGCAGGTGGCCGAGGTCGTGCGCGACACGCGCGAGTTCAAGTTCAACTGCAACCTCGTCGTCATCGATTTCCTGGTGCGCCACGGCGTGATCCCGCCGGACCATCCCGACTACGTCGCGATCTGCCAGGGCTTGCGCCGCTGAAGGTGGGACGAGGGCGACGGATGGCCAGGTTGACTTTTGCGGCGCGCTCTTGAATACCCGTGTCACCATCGCCCGAAAGCCGCCCGAGCCCCCATGCCGATTGCTTATCGTTTTTATGTCATGGGCGACGGCGATCGCATCCTCGCCAACGAGCTGATGAGCTTCGCCGACGACACCGCGGCCCATAGCCGGGGGAAGGCGCTGCTCGCGAAGACGACGGGCGCCAAGGCCGTCGAAGTGTGGGAACGCGCGCGCCTCGTCGACCGGCTCGAGTAAGGGACCGATCAGCGCAGGCCGTAGCGCTGGAGCTCGGCGCCGAGCCGGCCGGTCGCGAACAACGCCAGCATGCGGATATCGCTGTAGAGCGACCATACAGGATAGGTGAACGTGGCCGGCCGGTTGCGTTCGATCGTGGCGTGCGCGAGCCAGGCGGGCGCATAACCGGCGACGACGGCGATCGCGAACCAGCGCCAGTCGAACGTCGCCGCAGCCACCGCCACGAGCACGAGGGCCATCGTGGTGCCGAGCAAATGCAGGCAGCGCGTGGCCGGCCGGCGGTGCTCGCCCAGATAATATGGCCAGAACTCGGCGTAGCTGCGCGGACCGCCCGTCACCGCGTCGCGGCGGCGATCGCCATCAGCCGCACCTCTTCCGCCGAGTGTCCCGCCTCGCGCAGCGACTTGAGGCTCGGCGCCTGCGCGGTCTTGGACAGCTTCTGGCCGTCGCTGCCGAAGATCAGCTTGTGGTGATGATATTCGGGCGTCTTGAGGCCGAGCAGGGCCTGCAGCAGCCGGTGCACATGCGTGGCGGCGAACAGATCCGCACCTCGCGTGACCAGGGTGACGCCTTGCGCGTGGTCGTCGAGCGTGGCCGCGAGGTGATAGCTGGTCGGCACGTCCTTGCGCGCCAGCACCACGTCGCCCAGAATCTCGGGCGTCGCCCGGATGCGCCCCTGGCGGTGGTCGCGGAAGAAGATCTCGCCGGCCGCGGCATTCGCCTTGGCGACGTCGAGCCGCAGCGCGTAAGGTTCGCCGGCCGCCTGGCGCGCCGTCCGCTCGCCCGGATCGAGAGCCCGGCACAGCCCCGGATAGAGCGGCCCGTCCGGCCCGTGCGCCGCTCCGGCGCGTGCGATCTCGGCCCGGATCTCGGCACGGGTGCAGAAGCAGGGATAGAGGAACCCCGCGCGGCTGAGCCGGTCGATCGCCTCCTCATATTCGGCGAGGTGCTCGGACTGGCGGCGCACCGGCGTCTCCCAGGTGAACCCCAGCCACTGGAGGTCCTCGGTGATGCCGGCCTCGAACTCGGGCTTGCAGCGCAAGGCGTCGATGTCCTCGATCCGCAGCAAGAACCGGCCCTTGGCCGCCCGGGCTTCCTGGCGCGCAAACATGGCGGCATAGGCATGGCCCAGATGCAGCCGCCCGGTGGGCGAGGGGGCGAAGCGGGTCACTTGCGTCATGAGCGGATCGGGGCTGCGGACGGGTGGGGCATGGACTGATGACAATATAGGGATGACGCGTTACGACTGCGCCCTCTCTCGCCTGGGATATCGGAATGTCCGACCTTTTTGCGCTCGATGGTCCAAGGTTCGGTCCGGCCGCCGGCGGCAAGCCGGGCCGGGTCGTGTTGCTCCTGCACGGCGTGGGGGCCGACGGCCACGACCTGATCGGCCTTGCCCCCTATTTCGCGCAAGGCCTGCCCGATGCGGTCTTCGTGTCGCCGCACGGGCCGTTCCCGTGCGACATGGCGCCCATGGGCCGGCAATGGTTCAGCCTGCAGGACCGCACGCCTGCGGTCCTGCTCGCCGGGATCCAGGCCTCCGCCCCGATCCTCGATGCGTTCATCGATTCCGAGCTGCAGCGCTACGCGCTCACCGACGACAGGCTCGCCCTGGTCGGGTTCTCGCAGGGCACGATGATGTCGCTCTACGTGGCGCCCCGGCGCGCCAAGCCCATCGCCGGGGTCGTGGGCTATTCGGGCGCCCTAGCCGGGCCGGACCGCCTGCCGGGCGAGGTCAAGTCCAAGCCGCCGATGCTGCTCGTGCATGGCGACGCCGACCAGGTGGTGCCGTTTGCCGCCATGGCCGCTGCCGCTCAGGGCCTGCGTGCCGCCGGGATTGCGGTCGAGACCTTGCGCCGGCCTGGCCTGCCGCATTCGATCGACGAGGAGGGGATCGCCGCCGGGGTGAAATTCCTCGGCCGGGTCTTGGCTTAGCGGGCCGTCACGGTCATCCAATCGTCACTATCGACAGGTTGTGTTTTTTTCCGACATGTCCTATCAAGGGGTAGAACCGCCTTGCGGTTTCAGGGCGGATGTTCGAGGGTGATTGGGTGCTGAGCTCGATCGACAATTGCCCGGCTCTGGTGCTGAACGCCGATTTTCGTCCGCTCAGCTATTTCCCGCTCTCGCTCTGGTCCTGGCAGGACGCCGTCAAGGCGGTGTTCCTCAATCGCGTCAACATCGTCTCGGAATACGACCAGGTGGTCCGCTCGCCGCGCATGGAGATGCGGCTGCCGAGCGTGATTTCGCTCAAGGAATACATCCCGGCCGCCCGCCGGCCGGCGTTCACGCGCTTCAACGTGTTCCTGCGCGACCGCTTTACCTGCCAGTATTGCGGCGGGGGCTTCCCGACGCAGGAGCTGACCTTCGACCACATCATCCCGCGCTCGCGCGGCGGCCGGACGGTGTGGGGCAACGTCGTCACCGCGTGCGGGACGTGCAACCTGGAAAAAGGCAACCGGCTACCGCGCGAGGCCCAGATGTTCCCGCGCCACGCGCCGGTCCAGCCCACATCGCTGCAGCTTCAGGAGAACGGCCGGGCCTTCCCGCCCAATTTCCTGCACGAGAGCTGGCGCGATTTTCTCTACTGGGATTCCGAGCTGGATCCAGTTTGAGGGTCCCTCGGACGCCGGGCGCGACGGATTTTCCGCGCCCGTCGGCGGCCTGAAGGCCGGCGACGCAGCGCAAGTATCCGCGTCGCTTGGCTTCGCGCCCATGAGGGCGCGCGGCTGCGGTTGCAGCCGTCGATGTGGGCCTCGAAGCCTCGGACTTCTTCTTGTAAGAGTTTGTAAGGAGCGTGAGTCAGCGGCGCGCCGGGACAGGCGCCGCCGCGGGCCGTCTGGACTTAGCGGCGGCGGTGGGTGTTCGAGCGGACCCGCACCGGCACCATCAGGCACACGCCTTCGTCGGCGTCCTGCAGGGCCTGCCACAGACTGGCCGGGTTGAGCGCCGCAGCCAGCGCGCGCAGCACGCTCAGGAGGGAACCGGTCTCGCTCTCGTAATGCTCGCCCATGGGCATCTCCCACGCCTCGGATGATTCGACTGTACGAGCGGCGCCTTAACCAAGGGTTACTTCTACGGCCAGACCGACGTTTTTTCGGCGGCACGCCCCAGCCTTTGCTGCACGGCGCGAACCAGTTCGAGCATCTCCGCGCGCCCCATGCCGTCGCGGGCCATCACCGCCAGGATCATGGGATCGTCCAGGACCTCGGCCAGGCGGGGCTCATCGCTGCACAGACACGTGCTGGTGGCGCGCATAGGCTTGCTCCGTTCGAATCGCCGGCGGTCGGGTTGCCGGCGGTATGTCGGTATCTGCCGATCGTGGCCGCAAAGGGGCCGACCGGTGACATTCCCCAGAATTTTTATTAAAGGCCCGGCGACGTCCTGGATATGACGCGCATCACATGCGCGCGAGCGTATCCACGCCCACGGGCGTCTCCGCCTAGAGTCTGGTCGACAGCCAGATGGCGAGCCGCGAGGCCGCCTTGATCCCGGCGGTCAGCGCGTCGTAGCCCGTAGCCTGCTCGGCGCCGTGGGCGAGACCCTCGTCCCGGTGCGCCAGCTCGTCCTGCCGGAACTCTTCGATGGTCGATTTAAGCTCCGGCTCCTCATCGCCGAGGGCCTCGGCCTGGGCGGCGTAGTGCTCGTCGATCACCTCTTCGACCGCCACGGTGCATGCCATGGCCGCGCGCTCGCCGAGCAACGCGGTCGCGGCCCCCAGGGCGAAGCCCGCCACGTGCCACACGGGACCGAGGAGGGTCGGGCGCACGCGGCGCTGCGGCAGCAGGCGGTCGAAGCGCTCGAGATGCTTCTTCTCCTGGGCCGCCATGCTGCGGATGACCGCCCCGGCCGGCGTGCGGCCGAGCACGGCCAGCTGGCCCTCGTAGATGCGCACGGCCCCGTACTCGCCCGCGTGGTCGACGCGCAGCATGCGCGCGATCTGCTCCTCGCGGCTCGGATCGCCGGGCAGGCGGTCGGACAGGCTGGGCGGCTTCGAATCGGTCATGTCCTGCGGCCGAACAGATGCGGTGCGCTCGTCACGAAGGCAAACGCGGCGAGCGCCAGCGACAGGAGGAAATTATAGCCGGCCATCGAGATGCCGAACAGCGACCACGCGATCTCGTCGCAGCGCACGATCGGCTGTGCCAGCAGGCGCGCCCGCAGTTCCTCGATGCCGCCGGCACCGCCGACCTGCGAGCCGCATTCGGCCGTGCCTGCCCACCAGTGCTGCTCGACGCCCACGTGAAACGCAGCGATGCCCGCACCTGCGAGCAGGGCCGCGCCCGTGGCCGCGACCAGGAGCCAGCCCAGCGCGGTCGAGCCGCGCGCCGACGCGGCGAGCGCCAGGGCCGCCAGCACGATCGCCGCCATGTGCGCGTAGCGCTGCCACCAGCAGAGGATGCAGGGGGCGAGCCCGCCCAGATACTGGAAGGCGAACGCGCCGGCGAGGATGGCGGCACTCGCGAGGAGCAGAAGGGCGGCACTCGTCCGCGCCGGGAGACGTTCGTCAGACGACATAACGAATGACCACGAAGCCGCCGACCAGGCACACGAGGAACGCCGTGGTGACCAAGGTCAGCCGCCGCTCGATGAAGTCGCGGATCGGCGGGCCGAACGCTCTGAGGAGCGCCGACACCAGGAAGAAGCGCGCGCCGCGCGTGATGATCGAGGCGGCCACGAAGACCCAGAAGTTGAACGCGGCCGCACCGCTTGCGATCGTGACCAGCTTGTAGGGGATTGGCGTCAGGCCCTTGATCAGGATGATCCACAGTCCGTACTGCGCGTAGGCGCTGCGGAACTGCTCGAAGCCGGTCTGCAGGCCGTAGAGATCGATCAGCTTGAGGCCGATGGTCGCGAAGAAGTAGTAGCCGATCGCGTAGCCGGCGATGCCGCCGATGACCGAGCCCACCGTCGCCACCAGGGCGATCCGCCACGCGCGCTCGGGCCGCGCCAGCACCATCGGGATGATCATCGCATCGGGCGGGATGGGAAAGAACGAGCTTTCGGCGAAGGCGACGGCGGCCAGGGTGCGCAGCGCGTTGGGCCCGGCCGATGCGGTCATCGTCCAGTCGTACAGGCGGCGAAGCATCGGCGAAGGCTCGGCTTTCGTTGAAGATCGCGCGGTTTAGCAGGGTGCCAGGGGTGGCGCAACTCAGGGCCCCGTGATTGACCCCCGGCGGCCGGCCGCTATAGTGCCGTCCCGCGTGCCCCCATGGCGGAACGGTAGACGCGGCAGACTCAAAATC
>DATJPD010000155.1:0-18481 GCA_035506575.1 Alphaproteobacteria bacterium | reverse complement strand
CGAGATCTTCGGCACTCGCTTCATGAGCATGTTGACCGGCGTCGCGTTCCTCAGCCACCAGGTCGGCTCGTTCCTCGGCGTCTGGGGCGGCGGCGTCCTCTACGAGACGATGGGCTCGTACGACCTGGCCTGGAAGTTCGGCGTCGGCGTCGGACTCACGGCTGGGCTGGCGCAGCTCATGATGAGCGTGCGACCGACCGCGCGCATGGCGGCCGCGGCGTAGGCGGTGGCTATCCGTCGACCAGGGCGTCGGTCGCCTTGGCGTCGAGCCGGCTGTGGCCGGCCTTCATGAGCTTGTCGAGGTAATACTGGCCGGAGGTGATCGGCGGATACTTGGCGGTTCCGTCCGCCCCCAGGCAGCTCTCGATGCAGCGAATGACGGCGTTCGGATTTGGCTGCTGGAACGACACGAGCGAGATCCGGTCCTGCGGCACGGCATCGGGCGGCGGGACCGCCACCCGGTGCAAGGTCGAGACCCAGTGATCGTTGGTCCAGCGCATCATCATGTCGCCCAAATTGCACACGAACGAGCCCGGCACCGGATGCACGTCGATCCAGCCGCCGTTGCGCTGCTTGACCTGGAGACCACCCGGCGTGTCGTCGCCGCGCACGAACGTCACCACGCCGTAGTCGGTGTGCTCGCCCGCGCGCAGCTGGCCCGGCTGCGGCGTCTCGGTCACGGCCGGGTAGCGGACCAGGCGCGTCACGGTGGCCGAGCGCTCGAATTTCCCGGTGAAGTAGTCCTCCTCGACCTTGAGGGCGATCGCCATGATGCGCATGAGGTCGATGCGCAGCCGTGTCATCGCCTCGGCGTAGGCGAGCATCACCGGCTTGAAGTCGGCCGGGCGCTCGGGCCAGCGGTTGGGCGCCAGCATCCGGGTGGCGAAGCGGTCGTCCAGGCCAGTCTCGGCGCGCAACTCGGGTCCGAACGCGTACGCCTCCTGGATGTCGGGCGGGCTGGCCTTGCCAATCCCATAGGACAGCGCGCGGTCGAACAGGCAGTTGTAGCCGCGGCTGATCTTGTCCGGCGGACGCTCCACTTTCAGCTTTTCCTGAAGCGGCAGGGCGAAGAAATCGACCGTCGCCTGGCGGACCTTCCGGATCTGGTCCTCGCACACGCCATGGCCGACGATCGTGAAGAAGCCGACCTCGGTGCAGGCCTCGTCGATCTCGCGGGCGACCCGGCGCTTCTCCGCGTCCCCGCCGCGGAAATACGGTGCCAAGTCGATGACCGGAATGGCGGCGTCGCTCATGCAAAACTCCTCAGCTCGTCTTCCAGCTTATGAAGGTGCCCGGCGCCTGGCAATTCCCTAGTTGGCGGGAATGGGCGCCTCCAGAGGCCGGCCGCGGATGAGGTCCGACGCCTTCTCGGCCAGCATCAGGACGCAGGCATTGATGTTCCCCGTGACGAGATCGGGCATGGCCGATGCGTCGACGACCCGCAGGCGGTCCACGCCGCGCACGCGGAACGACGGATCGAGCACGGCGGCGTGTCCGGCCCCCATGGCGCAGGTACCGGACGGATGATGCGCCGAGCGCGCCACTTTGCGGATCCATGCGTCGATCTGCGCATCCGTGGCGAGTTCGGCGCCGGGCGTGCGTTCGGCACCACGATACGGGGCGAACGCCTTGCCGGCGAGCACGTGGCGGGCGAGCTTCACCCCCTCGCGCAAGGTCCGGAGGTCCTTATCCGCGGAGAGCGCCCGGTAGCTGATGCGGATCTTGTCGCGCGGATCGGCAGACGCCAGCCGCACCTCGCCGCGGGATTCCGGGTGCAGAAGCACCGGCGACAGCGAAAACCCGTCGCGGTACGCCGGCTTGATGCCGGGCCACCACAGATCGGCATCGAGGGCGGTCCCACGGGTGAAGAACTGGATATCGGGTACAGCGGCGCCGCCGTCTGTCCTCACGAAGCCGGTGACGCCGCCGGGCAGCACCGTCGCCGGCCCGGTGCCCAGGCAATAGGCGCGTGCCAAGGCCGTGACCGCGCGGTCGAAGCGCAGCATCCCGTGGAACGGGCCGGGCTCGCGGCGGAAATGCGACACCGCCACGGCGAGGTGGTCCTGAAGGTTGGTGCCGACGGCGGGAAGGTCGACGACCGGTGCCACGCCCACATTGCGCAGGTGATCCGCCGGCCCGATGCCCGACAGCATCAGGAGATGCGGCGAGTTGAACGCACCCCCGGCGAGGATCACCTCGCGCTCTGCACGGGCCCGGATCAGGCGGCCGCGCCGCAGGTAGTCCACCCCCACCGCCCGCGTGCCGTCGAAGACCACGCGCGCGGCCAATGCCTTGGTCTTGAGCACGAGATTGGGGCGCCGCAACGCCGGCCGCAGGAATGCAACCGCGGCACTGCACCGGCGCCCCTGGCGGATCGTCGACTGCGTGCGTCCGAAGCCCTCCTGCTGCGCCCCGTTGTAGTCGGCGGTCTGGGCGAAGCCCGCCTCGCGCGCCCCCTCGAGCGCGGCCTCGAAGAACGGATCGGTCGTGTTCGACCGGATGACGGTCAAAGCACCGCCCGTCCCGCGGTAGCGGTCCGCCCCGCCCTCCCAGTTCTCGTAGCGCTTGAAATACGGCAGGACGTGCGCGTAGGACCACCCGTCGCAGCCATTGGCCGCCCAGCGGTCGTAGTCGCCGCGGTGCCCACGCACATGGGTCATCACGTTGATCGACGACGAGCCGCCCACGACCTTGCCGCGCATCGATTCGATCGAACGGTTGCCGAGGCCCTCCTCGAGCTCGGTATCGTAGCCCCAGTCGTGGAGGCGGTGCTCGTGCATCTTGCCGAGGCCGATCGGGATGTGGATCAGCGGATCGATGTCGCGCCCGCCGGCCTCCAGGAGAAGGACGGTCGCGTCGCGGTCCTGGCTCAGCCGGTTGGCGAGCAGGCAGCCGGCCGAGCCCGCCCCGACGATCACGTAGTCGAACTCCTCCACCCCCGCCATATGCATGTTCCCCGCCCGATGCTGATTTCTGACTGTATCGCCGATGCTATGATCGGTCCACGCGGCCGCGTGGGACGGCCCGGGGAGGGTTCGATGGACGTGAAGACGGGTGCGGATCACATCAAGTCGTTGCGGGACGGCCGCACGGTCTATATCGACGGGCAGCTCGTAGCCGACGTGACCGAGCATCCGGCCTTCCGCAACTCCATCCGGTCGGCGGCCGCGCTCTACGATTACCAGGCGCTGCCCGAAAACATCGAGCTGATGACCTTCGCGCCGGACGGCAACAACCGCCGCGTCAGTCGCTGCTGGCAGATGCCGAAATCGTACGACGAGCTGGTGATCCGGCGTCGCGCGCTGACCGCCTGGTCGCAGCAGACCTACGGCTTCATGGGCCGCTCTCCCGACCACCTGGCCTCGAGCCTGATCGGCCAGGCCATGGGGATCGAGGTGTTCCGCAAGCACGGGGAAGCGCGCGCCAAGGCGCTGCTCGACTATCTGCGCTATGCGACCCTCAATGATATTTTCCTCACCTACGTCATCATCAATCCGCAGGCCGACCGCGCCAAGGATTGGGGCGACCAGGACGAAGACCTCGTCGCACGCATGGTCGACGAAGACTCCTCCGGCATCACGGTGCGCGGGGCCAAGATGCTCGGCACCAGCTCGATCATGGCCAACGAGGTGTTCGTCGCCAACCTGCAGCCGCTGAAGCCCGGAGAGGAGGACCTCGCCCTCTCCTTCGCTGTGCCGATGAACGCAAGGGGCCTGCGCGTCCTCTCCCGCAAGTCCTACGAGGCCTCGGCCGTCTCGCGCTTCGACAACCCGATCTCGTCCTGCTTCGACGAGAACGACGCGCTCATCTACTTCGACGACGTCAAGGTGCCGTGGGAGCGTGTCTTCGTCTTCCGCGATACCGACATGTGCCGCGCCCAGTTCCACGACACGCTCGGCCACACGTTCCAAAACTACCAATCGCAGATCCGGCTTGCCGTGAAGATGAAATTCCTGGTCGGTCTCGCGCGGCGGCTCGCCGAAATCATCGGCACGTCTGCCATGCCGCAGGTGCGCGAGCAGCTGGGCCGGCTCGCCGCGCAGGCGGCGGGGGTCGAGGCCATGATGCACGGCATGGAGGCGGCCGGGCATCAGCAAGGCCAATGGTACGTGCCAAACAAGCATTTCATGTATTCGGCGCAGGTGATCACGCAAGAGCTGTACCCGCAGATCGTGAACAAGATCCGCGAGCTTGCGGGCGGGGCCTTGATCATGCTGCCGTCGTCGGTCGCGGACTGGGGCAATCCCGACCTCGTGCCGATCCTCAACAAGACGCAGCGCTCGCAGGTCGCGGATCCCGTGGGGCGCGTGAAGTTCCTCAAAGCCGCCTGGGATGCGGTCGGCTCCGAGTTCGGCTCGCGCCACACGCAGTATGAGATGTTCTATGCCGGAGCGCAGTTCGTGACCTGCGGCCACAGTTTCCGCACCTACGACTGGAAGGCGGCGGCCGGCATGGTCGACCGGCTGCTGTCGGGCTACGACCTCGAAACGAAGGGACACCCATGAGCTACCAGGAGCTGACCTACAACGTTGAGGACACGGTTGCGACGATCACCCTCAACCGGCCGGAGCGGCTGAACGCGCTGACCCCTAACATGGAGACTGAGATCCACCGCGCGTTCGACGAGGCGGATGAAGATCGGGCGGTCAGGGTCATCATCCTCACCGGCGCCGGGAACGCGTTCTGCGCCGGCTATGACCAGGGCCAGCCGGCCAAGCCGAGCGAGCGCCGGAAAACGGATCCGACCGGCAAGTCGCACGCCGAGTTCATCGAATACTGGCAGCGCAGCGACGGCTCGAAGATCGCGCACTGGCAGCATATGTGGCGGCTTGGCAAGCCGATCATCGCGGCCGTGAACGGCTGGGCGATGGGCGGCGGCTTCTGGTATCAGCTCGCCGCCGACATCACGATCGCCTCCGACAAGGCCGTGTTCGCCCAGCCCGAGGTCCGCCACATCTCCAATTCGACCTTCCTGTTCGCAGCGCTGTGCGGCTGGAAGGCAGCCAACCGCTGGGCCCTGACCGGCGACCATTTCGATGCGGCCGAGGCGCTACGCATCGGCATGGTGAACGAGGTGGTGCCCCATGAAGAGCTGATGGCGCACACCACGGCGTTGGCGCGCCGCATGGCTCTGGTACCGGAGCCGTCACTCCGACTGAACAAGGCGATCAACATGCTGGGCATCCAAGCGGCGGGGCTCCATTCCGGGCTCCTGCTCGAAGGGGCATTGGGCGCGCTCGCCCACGCTTCGCACAACGAGCACCGCGAGAAGCTCTTCGAGGCGCAGCGGACAGGCGGCCTCAAAGCCTATCTCGACCTGCGCGATGGGCCCTTTCAGCCCGAGCCGATGGGGCCGCGTTCCGCCAAAGGGCGCGCCGAGCGTGCGAAGGCAAAGAAATAAGCCGGTCGTTGCTCAGGGCACCATCCAGGCGTTGGCCGCGATCCGCAATTCGACGGCAGCCCCATTCGGCAGGACATTCCCGCTGACCGGCTGCAGGATTGTCAGCGTCAGGCCGCACGTCTCGACGGTGTATCGCGCGAGCATGCCGAGATAGTCGGACCCCACGACCGTCGCGGTCACGATCGAAACCGCTGGCTCGCGCGGGAAGCTCTGTCCGATCTGCACGCGTTCGGCGCGCAGCAGCAGCCGGATCGAGCTTCCAGACGCCGCCCTCGTCGCCGCCACCTTGACCGCGGCACCGCCGGGAAGCCGAACGACCAGATGCGGCCCATCCGTTCCGGTCACCGTCCCCGCCAGCTCGTTCACCTGGCCGAAGAACCGCGCCACGAACTCCGAACGCGGACGGTTGTATACATCGTCCGGGCTTCCTTCCTGCTCGATCCGGCCGTCGCGCAGAACGACAACGCGGTCCGCCATCGACAGCGCTTCCGACTGGTCGTGCGTCACGAATACCGTGGTTATGCCCAGCGTGCGTTGGATGCGCTTGAGCTCGATGCGCATCTCCTCGCGCAAACCCGCATCGAGCGCTGACAGCGGCTCGTCAAACAGCAGCAGGTCCGGCTCGATCACGATGGCTCGCGCGACTGCAATGCGCTGCTGCTGCCCGCCGGACAGCTGCGCCGGCAGCCGGTCCTCCACGTGCGGCAGGCGCACGATCTCGAGCGCCCGCTGCACGCGCCGCACCACCTCGCTCTTCTCGACCTTGCGATAGTTGAGCCCGAACGCCACGTTCTCGAACGCCGTTTTGTGCGGAAACAGGGCGAGGTTCTGGAACACCATGCCGAAATTGCGCCGATGTACCGGAACATCGTTGACCCGCCGCCCCTTGACCAGGATGTCGCCTTTGGTCGGCTGCTCGAGACCGGCGATCATGCGCAGCGTCGTGGTCTTGCCGCAGCCCGAGGGGCCGAGCAACGCCACGAATTCGCCGTCGGCGACCGAGAGGTTCACGTCGTGCACCGCGACCACCGGCCCAAAGCGCTTTTCCACGCTGCGCATCGCGATTGCCGGCGTGCTCATGTGCGGCGCATTCCGCTGCGGGACGTGGCCGCGCGCGCCTGCGCGTACAGGATGGCAAGGATGGGCAACGCGACGGTCGCCATGATCAGAACGGTTGCCAAGGCGTTGATCTTCTGGTCGACCGAATATTCGAGCATCGCCATGATCTGGGTCGGCACGGTCTGCACGTTGGGCGGCAACCAGAACAACGTGGCCGTGATCTCGTCGAACGAGATCATGAAGGCGAACAGCAGGGCCGTGACGATCGCGGGCAGCGCCAGCGGCATGGTCACCGCAAGGAAGCTCTGCAGCCGATTCGCCCCCAGGGTCTGGGCCGCCTCCTCCAGCGAATGCGGGATCGCTTCCAGCCGATGGCGGGTGGTGAGCACGACATAGGGCAAGGTGATCGCCACGTGACCCGCCACCAGCAGCGGGAAGCTCTTGACCAGGCCGGCCAGGTGGAAGCTCAGTAGCAGGCCGATTCCGAGGATGATGTGGGGTACGAGGATCGGAATTGTGAGGACCATCTGCACCATATCGCGCCCGCCGAAGCGGAAGCGCGCCAGCGCATACGCGGCGGCGGTTCCGAGCGACGTCGAGATGAGGCTGACCGTCACGCCGAGCACCAATGACGTCTTCAGGGCCTTGAGGATCGCCGGATCGCCGGTCAGCGCCGCGAACCAGCCCAGGGTCAGGTGCGTGATCGGAAATGTGGCAAGCGGCGAGGCATTGAAGGCGAGGGCCACGACCACGCCGACAGGGGCCAGCAGGAACGCGTAGAGGGCCACGGTCAGGCCGGCGAGCGCACCCTCTATCGCCGCGGCCCGCGTCATGGCTGGGTTTCGCGGAACATGGTCGAGAACCCGGCAAGTCGTCCATAGCCGTAGAGGCTGAGGGCCAGGAAGAACACGACGACCAGGGACAACGTGGCGCCCAGCGGCCAGTCCTGCTGCGACACAACCGTGTCGTAGACGAGGTTGCCGTAGTACGTCGTCCCCGGCCCGCCCAGCACCATGGGCGTGATATAGGTGCCGATCGCCAGGATGAAGCTGAGCAGGCAGCCGGCCGAGAGCCCGGGAAGCGCCAGCGGAAACGTCACGGCCAAGAACGCCTGCGCGTCACTGGCGCCCAAGGTGCGCGCCGCGTCGACCACATTGCGGTCGATCAACTGCAGACCGATGTAGATGTTGATGATCATCAGCGGCAGCAGATACTGGATGAGGCCGACATAGACCGAGAAATCGTTGTAGAGCAGCGGCAGCGGGGAGGAGACGAGCCCGCTCCCGAGCAAGGCGGTGTTCACAAGTCCGTTGGGTCCCAGGATATGCAGCCACGACATCGAGCGTACGATGTAGCTGATCCAGGACGGCAGGAAGAGCAGCAGCACGAACGCGTTTCGCCGCCGGGCCGGCTGCAGGGTCAGGTAATAGGCGGGTCCGTAGCCAAGCACGGCGCAAACGACTGTCGATACCGCCGCCAGCCGGATCGTCTTGAGCAGAATCTCGCCGTAGAACGGATCGGTGAACAGGTCGCGCCAGTTCTCGAGCGTGAAGCTCATGTTCACCGCCCCAGTCGCGAGGTGCGACCAGAAGGAATAGAGCCCGACGCATGCGACGGGGGCGATCACGAACGCAGCCACGCAGCACAAGGCCGGCGCGAGCAGGCACCACGGAATCGCCCAGGCCGGTGCGGCCGGTCTCGTCATCCCCTCCCCTTACCCCGCTCGACCGGACCTCATGGTGGAACAATCAGCGCATCGACCACGACACAGCCCTGGCCGGCCTGCCGTACGATCACCGGGTTGACGTCGATTTCGCGGACGCGCTCCCGCTCGGCGTAAGCGAAGGCTGCGATCCGCTCGATGGCTTGCACCAGGGCCCGGATGTCCGAGGCCGGCCGGCCGCGATAGCCCGCCAGCAGGCGGGCCAGGCGCGAGCGCGTAACCATCTGCTGCGCGTCTCCCTCGCAGAGCGGCAGCGGCCGTACTTCGACCTCGCCCAGAAGCTCGACCAGCACGCCACCCGCGCCGAACGCAATATAGGGGCCGGTCTCGGGATCGCGACCGATTCCGATCAGCACCTCGAGCCCGCCACTGACCATCGGCTGCACCAGCCGGTCGACCGACCCCGCCGCCACACCGAGGCCGGCCAGACTGTGATCGAGTCTGGACCACGCAGCCTCGAGCTCCACCTCGCTGCGCAAGCCTACGGCAATCAGGCCGTGCTCGGAGCGATGCGGAATATCGTCGCTCACGACCTTCAGGACCACGGGATACCCGAGCCCCGCCGCGGCGCGGATCGCATCGGGCAAGGTTCGGACGATCTGCTCGGGGACGACATCGATACCGGCCTCGCGTAGGACTCGCTTGGCATCGACTTCGCTGATGATTTTGCGCCCCTGCCGCAGCGCCGCCGCGAGCGTCGTCCGTGCCGCCGTCGGCGGCTGGAGGTCGAGAGCCGGCCGCTGTCTCCGCTGCGCCCACCGGCCCAGCCGCCCGATGGCGCCCAGCCCCTGGCGCAGGCCGGTCAGCATGCCAACGCCCGTGCCTTTGAATTTGGTCACGGTCTCCATGCGCATGAGACCGAAGCGCGTGTTCATGAAGTAGAACGGCTTGTCCGAACGCTCGCTCGCCGCCTGCAGGATGTCGGTGTAGCGCGTGGGCGTCATCGGCTGGCCGTCGTTGGTGTCGCTCACCAGGACGACCGCGTCGATCGCGGGCTGGTTTGCCAGGCAGTCGAGCCCGGCCGGTAGGTTCTTGGTGTAGTCGCCGTTGCCCCAGGAATCGAGCGGATTGCCGGGGCCGCTGATCGGCCCGATCGTCTTGCTCACCTCTGCCGCCGCGTCGGCCGGCAACGGCGGCAGACTGAACAACGTCGGATTGACCTCATCGAGGATCATCTCGACCTGGCCGCCCGAGGCGGTGACCACACCGATGCGAGAGCCCCGCGGCCGGCGTTTCGACTGACAGGCGGCCAGGATCTCTGTCATCTCTTCGAGCGACGTGACCTCGATCGCATGGTGGCGCGCCAGCAGGGCCGAGAACACCCGCCCATCGCCGGCCACAGCCCCGGTGTGGCCAACCGCCGCCTCGCGCGCATGCGTGCTGCGGCCGATCTTGAGGATCACCACGGGCTTGCCCGCCTGGGATGCTCGGTCGAGCGCGGCCGTGAACCGCGGCATGTCGCGCACCGATTCGATGAACGCGGCGATCACGCGGGTGGCTGAATCGTCGATCAGATAATCGATGTAGTCGGCCGATGTGACCACCGCCTCGTCGCCCGACGAAATCACGTGACTGAAGCCGAAGCGGCGGCAATCCCCCAGCATGCCGATTGCAACCGAGCCGCTATGCGTGACGAGCCCCACGTCGCCCAGCACCGGTGCCGGATCGAGCATCACCTGGAGATACAGCGAGCTTTTGCTCGCCGGACTGAACACCCCCATGCAGTTCGGCCCGCACAGGGCCATGCCGTGCCTCTCCGCGATCGCGGTGATACGGCCCCGCGGTGAGGTCACGTCGCCGGCGCGGCTGCCCATGCCTCCGAAAATGACGCCGGCGCGTGCACCCTTCTCAGCCGCCGCCTGCAGAGCCGCAGGCACGCCCGCACCGTCGATGCAGAACGCCACCGCATCGATCGCCCACGGTACCTCCTGCGGGCTGCGGTAGCATTTGAGGCCGAGCACGGTCTCGTTCGACGGATGGATGGGCGCGATCCGTCCGGCGAATCCGATCTTCTGCAGGCACTCGAGCAGCCGCCGGCCCGGAGCGCCTTGACGCTCCGAGGCGCCGATCACTGCGATGCTCTGCGGCGCCAGTAGCGGGCGCAGGTCGATCTTGCCTGTCACGAAGACCTCAGCTGCGGGCGATCACGCGCTGGTATTCCTTCTGCCAGGCATCGGCGTGGTCGGTCCAGTAGAACGGGTCGAAGGTCCGGTACCCGGCGAGCGTGCCGGTCGGATCGTAGCCTGGAAGCTGCTGAACCTCGGGCGGCATCGGATACTTCTTGGGATCGAGGAGCGGCACGTTGCCGACCGCGACGCCCAGCGGGATCATCACCTCCGGCCGCAGCAGGATGTCGAGGATCTCGTAGACCGCGTCCATCGGGGCCGACTTGAGCACCATGAAGCTGCCGAAATCGACATAGGCCCCCTGCGCCGGCCAAGTGTCGAAGTGCACGCCCTGCTTTTTGAGGTTGTAGCCGGGGACGAACCACGCATCGCCCACGACGGCACTCCCGGACGAGAAAAGCTGCATCTGCTCGGCACTCGAATGCCAGAATTTGACCACGGTGTTCTTGGCCGTGCGGATCTTGTCCCACACTGCATTCATATCCTTGATGGCGTTCGGATCCTGGCCGTCTTGCAGGGCCGCGAACCAGATCCGCTGCATCCACAGATCCAGACCGGTGGCACGGCCCTTGTATTTGGGATCGATGAGGATTTTGTATCCCTTCTCCTCCATCTCGGCCCGCGTTACCTGATCGGTGTTGAAGCCGAGCCAGCCACCGGACAGGCCGAAGGGCACGCCCGGGAGCTTTCCGCCGCCGAGCTTGCGATAAGAGTCCACGGCGCGCGGCACCACGTCGACCAAGCGCGGTATCTTGCTTTCGTCGAGCTGGGCCGCATAGCCGAGCCGCACGACGCGCAGCGCCGTGCCCTGCTCGGAGCAGTTGAAGAAACTGTAGTTCTCCACCCCGTCGGCCTGGATCCGGCTGAGCATCTGGTCCTGCGAGCCGAACGAGCCCTGATTGACGGTCTTCCCGGTCTTGGCTGTGAACGGCTCGAGCACGAGTTTGCTGAAGGCGCCCTGCGACACGCCGCCGTACCCGTCGTAGCGCATGGTCTCGGCGGCCTCGGCCGTCCCGGCGAGCCGCAACAGGGCGGGCCCGGTGACGCCGCAGGCGATCGCCGTCCGCGCGATGCGTCCGAGGAACGTCCGCCGATCGAGACCGCCGTTGCCGTAACGCTCCAAAAGCCGGCGGTACTGCGTGTCAAAATCCATGGTCTCCTCCCGTTCAATCTCAACCGAGCGCGGCGGCCCTTGCACAGGGGCCGCCGGTTTCGCATATCATGCCCGCATGTCGCCCGAAGATCGATTGGCCGAACTCATTGACGATGCCGAGCGCGTGGTCGTGTTCACCGGTGCGGGCATCTCCACCGAATCCGGCGTGCCGGACTTCCGCAGCCCCGGCGGCGTGTGGAGCCGGATGAAGCCGATCTATTTCGAGGAATTCTGCACCAGTGAGGCGATGCGCCGCGAGGCGTGGCGCCGCACCTTCACCGGCGTCATGGGTTGGACGGGTGCGAAGCCCAATGCCGGACACATGGCCGTCGCCCGTCTCGTGGCACGCGGCAAGGTCTCGGCCGTGATCACGCAGAACGTCGACAATCTGCATCAGGATTCCGGCGTCCCTGACGACCGCATCATCGAGCTCCATGGCAATGCGAGCTACGCCACCTGCCTCGAGTGCGGACTGCGCCACGAGCTCGAGGTGCTGAAGCAAAGCTTCCTCGGCCGCGACGAGATCCCGAGCTGCCGCGACTGCCGCGGCCTCGTGAAGACGGCGACGATCTCCTTCGGCCAGCCGATGCCGCAAGGCCAGATGATCCGCGCCGAGGAAGCGACGCTTGCGTGCGATCTGTTCCTGGTGCTCGGCTCGTCATTGGTGGTCTACCCGGCGGCGGGATTCCCGCTGCTCGCCAAGCGGAATGGGGCAACGCTCGCCATCGTCAATCGCGAGCCCACCGAGCAGGATGCCTACGCCGACCTTGTCATCCATGACGGGATCGGCCCCGTGATGTCAAAGATCGTTCCGCCGGAGTAATCACGCGATCACTCGGCGGCCGCGGGCAGCGGCGCCTGCCAGACGTCCCGCACGTAGGCGCGCCTGGATTCGATGACCTCGCCCGCGCGCACGACCCGGGCGGGCACCAGGCGCGTGTTGACCTTGAGCACCTCGCCGCTGCCGTCGCGCATCTGCCACTCGCCCTCGACCATGTCGAGGATCGTGACGTCGGCGCGCATCCCGGGCTTCAGGGACCCGATCCGCTCCTGCTCGCGAAGCGCGATCGCGGGATTGCGCGTGGCCGCGGCGACCACCTGGTCGAGCGGCATGCCGAGCGCCCACAGCCGGGTCATCGCCCCGCACAGGCTGTAATCGAGCTTCGAGTTGTCGTGATACGAGGTGAAGTCGCCGTGCGTGTCGCTCGAGACCGTGCGCGGGAAGATCCCGGCATCCATCATCTTGCGGGCGATGGCATAGCTGAAGTTGATCCCATAGCCGATGTCGAACTGCACGCCCTGGGCGTCGGCCTGGCGCACGAACTCGGGGATGCCCTCGCCGTGGCCAACGATGCCGTCGGGCATCGAGCTGTAGACGTGGGCCAGGATGTCGCCCGGCTTCAGCAGCTTGAGCACAGCCGGCAGCACGTCGTGCGGCGCCGGGCGGTTCGCCTCGTCGACCGGGAACAGCTCGCCCGTGTGCACGTAGAGCGGCAGCCCCGCCAGCCGGCCGGCGCGCGCCGCCATCTCGAACACCTGCAGGCCCCAATGCGAGAACGCCCCGGATTCCGCGTGGCACTTGATGCCGCGGATGTGCTCGGGGTTAGCGCGGGCCAGCGCCACGAGCTCGTCGATCTCGACGAGGCTCGGATTGTGCAGGCGAGGCCCCTCCATCCCGCCCTTGATGGCGCCCAGCACGTTGATCGACACGAAGGCGCGCACGTCGGTCTTCGCCTTGTCGATCACGTGGGCCTTGAACCCTCCATAGGTCCACGCACCCGAGCTTCCCTGGTCGACGATCGTCGTGGCCCCCGCATCGACGCCGGCGTCGTCCGCCCACACGCCGAAATTCGTCACCCACTCGTAGACATGGACGTGCAGGTCGATGAGGCCCGGCGTCACGAGCGCGCCGTTGGCCTTCAACACCCGGCGCGCCGGGTGGGCGGCCAAATCTTTGCCCACCGCGGCAACGCGCCCCCCGATGATGGCGACGTCATAACGCCCGTCGAGTTGTTGCTGGGGATCGACAACCCGCCCGCCCGTGATCACCAAATCGTACATTGCATCGGCCATGGGCAACCTCTTCCGCTCGGCAGGAAATCTTGCGTGCCGGGCCCTCTAGGCGCTTGGAGACACAGCGAAAGCCATGCCATAGTGGACCCGGTAACTGACCAAACGGCCAATAGTCTAATCCCAGGATCGGCGTGAAGCCCGCAAAATTTGAATACCACGCGCCCGCCACGGTCGACGAGGCGGTGGGGCTCCTGAAGCGCTACAACGGCGAGGCCCGTGTCCTGGCCGGCGGGCAGAGTCTCATCCCGATGATGAATTTCCGGGTGGCGGCCCCCGCCGCGCTCGTCGACCTCAACCGCATCCCCTCCCTCGCCTATATCCGCGCCGACGGCGATACCGTGCGCATCGGCGCCATGACCCGCCAGAGGGCCATCGAGTTCTCCCCGGTGGTGCGCGAGAAGCTGCCGCTCCTCCACGAAGCGATATCGTGGGTGGGCCACCTGCCGACGCGCTCGCGCGGCACGATCGGCGGCTCGCTCGCCCACGCGGACCCGGCGGCCGAGCTCCCGATGGCGCTGCAGGCGCTCGAGGGGGAGGTCGTGGCGCGCGGCCCCGCGGGCGAGCGCACGATCAAGGCGGGCGACCTGTTCAGCTCGTCCCTGACCACCACGCTCAAGCCCGACGAGATCCTGACCGAAATCCGCTTCCCGGCGAGCCCGCCGGGTGCTGCCTACGCCGTGGAGGAGTTCGCGCGACGGCACGGCGATTTTGCGATCACCGCGATCGCCTGTCTGCTCGTCCGTGACGGCACGCGCTGCAAGATGGCGCGGCTGGCCACCGGCGGCGTCGGACCCGTGCCGCTGCGCCTGACGGCAGCCGAGACGATCCTCGAGCAGCGCGGGCTTGCTGAGGACGCGATCGAGGCGGCGGCCGCAGCGGCCGCTGCGGCGGTCGATCCGATGTCCGACCACCAGGGATCGGCGGAGTACCGCCGGCACCTCACGCAGGTCCTCACCCGCCGCGCCGTTCAGAAGGCGCTCGCGCGCAAGCCATGACGGAACCGAAGATGTCACTGGTCGACGTACGACTGACGGTGAACGGCAAGCCCTATGCCGGGCAGTGCGAGCCGCGCAAGCTCCTGGTCGATTTCCTGCGCGAGGATCTGGGGCTGACCGGTACCCATGCCGGCTGCGAGCACGGCATCTGCGGCGCCTGCACGATCCTGTTCAACGGCGAGGCGGCGCGGTCCTGCATCATGCTCGCGGTCCAGGCGAACGGGGCCGAGATCACCACGGTCGAGGGCCTCGCGAAAGGTGCGGAGCTGCATCCGCTGCAGCAGGCCTTCCACGAGCACCATGCGCTCCAGTGCGGCTTCTGCACGCCCGGCATGCTGATGGCGGCGATCGATTTCCTCAAGGTCAACCCCGCACCGACCGAGCACGAGGTGCGCGAGGCGATGTCGTCCGTGATCTGCCGCTGCACCGGCTACCAGAACATCGTCAAAGCCATCCTGGCGGCCGCCCCCAAGATGAGGGCCTCGGCATGACCATCGCGACCGAGAGCCGCTATGTCGGCAAGCCGATGGTACGCCGCGAGGACAAGCGGCTCCTTACCGGGCGCGGCCAGTACATCGCCGATTTCACCCTGCCGCGAATGCTGCATGCGGCATTCGTGCGCAGCCCTGTGGCACACGCGCGCATCAAATCGGTGGACCTGTCGGCAGCCCGCGCGGCACCGGGCGTGGTCTATGCGCTGAGCGGGCCTGAGCTCGCGAAGATCGTACCGCCCGTGAGCGATTCCCAGCTGTCGCTGCCGGCGAAGTGGAAATCGCAGATCCAGCACAAGTTCCTCAACCCGCAGCAACCGATGCTGGCGCACGACAAGGCGCGCCACGTCGGCGAGGCGATCGCGATCGTGGTCGCGGAGAGCCGCTACGCCGCCGAAGACGCGGCCGAGCTCGTCGCGGTCGATTTCGAGCCGCTGCCGGCCGTGGTCGATGCCGAGGCCGCGCTCAAGCCCGACAGCGCGGTCGTGCACGAGCAATACAAGACCAACACGATCGGCGAATTCGTGCTCCGCAAAGGCGACGTCGACTCAGCGTTCGCCCGCGCCAAGCACAAACTGCGCCGGCGCTTCCATCACCACCGCTACGCCGCCATTCCCATGGAAACGCGCGGCGTCGTCGCAACCTACGACGAGCGCACGGATTCCATGACCATCTGGTCCTCGACGCAGGTGGTACACTGGGTGCGCAAAGAGGCGGCGACCATGCTGGGCATCCCCGAGGCGCGCATCCGTAGCGTCGCCCTCGACGTCGGCGGCGGGTTCGGCGTCAAGGGCCACGTCTACCCCGAGGACCTGTTGATCCCGTTCGTGGCGCGCGCCATCGGCCAGCCGGTCAAATGGATCGAGGACCGGCACGAGCACCTCATCAGCGCCTGCCATTCGCGTGACCAGATCCACGAGATCGAGGTCGCGTTCGACGACCAGGGGCACATCCTTGGGTTTCGCAATGACTACGTGGTCGATTGTGGCGCGTGGAACCCCATCGGCTCCGGCATCGCCTACAACACCGCGGTCCATATGCTGGGGCCGTACAAGTTCCAGGATTTTTCCGTGCGCGCCAGGATTGCCGCCACCAACAAGGTGGCCAATGCGCCATATCGCGGCGCCGGCCGTCCGGAGGCGGCCCTCGTCACCGAGCGGGTGATGGACCTGATCGCGCAGGAGCTTAAGCTCGAGCCCGACGAGGTCCGCCGGCGCAACATGATCCGCGCCGACGAGATGCCTTACGCGATGGGCGTGCCCTATCGCGACGGTCAGCCGATCGTCTACGACAGCGGCGATTTTCCAAGCCTTCTGGCCAAGGCGCTCAGCGCGCTGGGCGGGATGGGGGCGTTCCGCAAGCGCCAGCGCGAGGCGCGCGCGCAAGGCCGCTATCTCGGCTTCGGCCTCGGCTGCTACACCGAGGGCACCGGCGTTGGCCCGTTCGAGAGTGCCACCGTGCGGGTCGATCCCTCGGGGAAGATCTACGTGACCTCGGGCGCCTGTCCGCATGGACAGGGCATGGAGACGATCTTCGCCCAGATTGTCGCCGATTTGTGGTCGGTCGATCCGGCGGACGTGGTCGTACAGCTCGCCGATACCTCCGCGATCGCCATCGGCTTCGGCACCATGGCCAGCCGCAGCACGGTGACCGGCTCGGCCGCCATGCACGATGCGAGCCGGCGGCTGCAGAAGAAGGTGCTGGCGATCGGCGCCAATCTGCTCGAGTGTGCGGCCGGCGACGTCGAACTGCGCAAGGGCGGGGTCGGCATCATCGGCGTCCCCGGCAAGGAAATATCACTCGCCAAGATCGCGCACGCGGCGCGCCCCGGCTGGGACAACGGCCGGCCGCAGGGGGTCGAGGCCGGGCTCGAGGAGACGAATTACTGGGAGCCGCCGACGGTCACTTGGTCATCGGCGGTGCATGCCGCGATCGTCGAGGTCGATATCGGCACCGGTAAGGTGACGATCGACAAATACGCGATCGCGCATGACTGCGGCACGGTCGTGAACCCTCTCCTCCTCGACGGGCAGATCGTCGGCGGGGCGGCCCAAGGCCTCGGCGGCGCGCTGCTCGAGGAGTTCAACTACGACGCCCAGGGCCAGCTTTTGACCGGCTCGCTGATGGATTATCTGCTGCCGACCGCGAGCGACATCCCCAATTTCGAGCTCATCCATCAATCCTCGCCCACGCCGCTCAACCCGCTGGGGGTCAAGGGCGTCGGCGAAGGCGGCGCCATCTCGCCGCCGGTGGTGATCGCGAACGCGGTCTCCGACGCGCTGCGCGAGTTCGGCGCCGAGTTCAACTCGACGCCGATCAAGCCCGAGCAGATCGTGCGCGCCGTACGCGCCGGAGCCGCCCGGCGATAGCCGATGCCCGATTTCCGGTACATCGGCAAAGCCCAGCATCGGATCGAGGATCCGCCGCTGCTGGTCGGCAAGGGCAAATTCGTCGACGACATCGTGGCCGCCGGCGCACTCGAGGCGGCGTTCGTGCGCAGCCCGCACGCGCATGCGCTCATCAATGGCATCGATGTAACGGCAGCGCGACAGATGCCCGGCGTGCACGCGGTGTTCACCTTGGCCGACCTGATGCCGCTGCTCACCAATGAGCGCCTGCCGCTGCAGTTCCGCACGGCAGATCTACCGCCGAACATCACGCCCTTCGTCCTGGCCAAGGACGAGGTCTCCTACGTCGGCGAGGCGGTGGCGGTGGTGATCGCGGACTCGCGCTACATCGCCGAAGACGCCGCGACGCAAGTTGTCGTCGATTACACACCGCTGCCCGCCGTCTCCGACTGCCGCAAAGGTGCCGAGCCCGGAGCGCCGCTCGCCCACCGCGGGCGAAAGAGCAACGTCCTGACCGAATTCAAACAGGCCTACGGCGACGTTGCCGCGGCGTTCGCCCGCCCGGCCCACCGCATCGCCGTCAGCATCAAGCAGCACCGCGGTGGTGCTCATTCCATCGAAGGCCGCGGCATCGTCGCGGCCCTCGACCCGAACGAGGACCGCCTCACCATCTGGTCGTCGACCCAGCTCGCGCACGAGATGCGCGCCTTCCTGATGGCGCTGCTGCGCCTGGACGAGAACCGGCTGCGCGTGCTGGCGCCCGACGTGGGCGGCGGCTTCGGCGCCAAATTCGTGATGTACCCGGAGGAGGTCACGGTCGCGGCGTCGTGCCTGAAGCTGCGCCGGGCGGTCAAATGGATCGAGGACCGGCGCGAGCACTTCCTGGCTGCGATCCAGGAGCGCGACGAGTATTGGGATCTGGACGTCGCCTGCGATGCCGAAGGCCGGCTCCTGGGCGTGCGCGGGCGCATGATCCACGACGAGGGCGCGTTCACGCCGCAGGGCATCAACATGCCCTACAACGCGTCGACCGCGTTCCCCGGCCCCTACATGCTGCCGGCCTACGAGCTGCGCGTGCAGGTCGTCGAGACCAACAAGGTCGCGACCATGCC
>DATJPD010000154.1:0-10097 GCA_035506575.1 Alphaproteobacteria bacterium | reverse complement strand
GGCTCGGGCACGCCGATGGCCCTCGGGTCGGGCTTCATCGTCGATCCGACCGGGATCGTCGTCACCAACAACCACGTCATCCAGAATGCCGACAAGATCCAGGTGACCCTCGCCGACGGACGCAAGCTGAGCGCCCACATCCTCGGCCGCGACGACAAGACCGACATCGCCGTCCTCAAGATCGACGCCAAGGACCCCTTCCCCTACGTGCAGTGGGGCGATTCGAACAAGACCCGGGTGGGCGACTGGGTGCTGGCCGTCGGCAACCCCTTCGGGCTCGGCGGATCGGTGACCGCGGGCATCATCTCCGCCCGCGGGCGCGACATCCAGTCCGGCCCGTATGACGACTATCTCCAGGTCGATGCGCCCATCAACCGCGGCAACTCGGGCGGCCCG
Source organism: Alphaproteobacteria bacterium (assembly GCA_035506575.1). GTDB lineage: Bacteria > Pseudomonadota > Alphaproteobacteria > CACIAM-22H2 > CACIAM-22H2 > DATJPD01. The sequence goes on along the minus strand of DATJPD010000154.1, from coordinate 9,701 downwards.
TCGTTCAACACCGACGGCCAGGTCATCGGCATCAACACGGCGATCTACTCGCCCAGCGGCGGCAGCGTCGGCATCGGCTTCGCGATCCCGGCGTCGGCCGCCAAGCCGATCGTCGAGGAGCTGCGCAAGAGCGGCCACATCGACCGCGGCTGGCTCGGCGTCAGCATTCAGCCGCTGACCAAGGACCTCGCCGACAGCCTCGGCCTCTCCGAGTCGAAAGGCGCCCTCGTGGCCGGCGTCAACGAGGGCAGTCCGGCGGCCAAGGCCGGAATCCACCAGGGCGACGTGATCCGCAGCGTCGGCGGCCAGAAGGTCGACGAATTCCGCGACCTCGCCCGCCTGGTCGCCGCGGCCGGCCCCAACAAGACGGTCGACCTCGGCGTGTGGCGCAACGGCAAGCAGGTCGAGGTTCCGGTGGCGCTGGGCAAGATGCCCGAGCAGACCGCCTCGACGCAGCCCAGGCAGGGCGAGGACCATGAATCCACCGCCAAGCCGTCCAACGTGCTCGGGCTCTCGCTCGCGGCTATCAACCGCCAGACGCGCCAGCGCTTCGACCTTCCCGATGAAGCCAAAGGCGCCCTCATCGTGAGCGTCAAGGCAGGCAGCCCGGCCGCCGACGCGGGCTTCTCGCCCGGCGACGTCATCGTGAAGGTCGGCGACAAGACCGTTGCGGGACCGCGCGACGTCGTCGAAGCAGTGCGCACCGCGACGAAGGACAAGCGCAAGGCGGTGCTGTTCCTCGTCCAGCGCGGCTCGAACGAGCGCTTCGTCGCCTTGCCGGTCGAAGCCTCCTGACGCCGGGCCGAGGCGAGGGCGATCGATGAAAGGCCGGCGGTCCTCCACTGGGGTCCGCCGGCCTTTGCCTATGGCCGGTCGAATACAGGCTGGTGTACGATCATGACGCACACGCCCTCCGTTTCCGCCTCCGCTCCCCAGCCCTCGAGGCACGACGCCCCTTCGAAGCATGACAAGAGCCCGGGCTCCCGCACCATGCGCGTTTTGGTGATCGAGGACGACGTCGAAGTCGCCCGCTACCTGGTCAAAGGCCTGAAAGAAAGCGGCTACGTGGCCGATCACGCGTCGACCGGCACCGACGGGCTGGTCATGGCGATGGGCGAAAGCTACGACGTGCTGGTGGTCGACCGCATGCTGCCGGGTCTTGACGGGCTCGTGCTCATCGAGACGCTGCGCAAATCCTCCAATCGGACGCCGGTGTTGATCCTGAGCGCGCTCGGCGACGTCGACCAGCGCGTTCGCGGCCTGCGCGCCGGCGGCGACGACTATCTGACCAAGCCGTTCTCATTCGCCGAGCTCCTCGCACGGCTCGAGGCGCTGCTGCGCCGCGGCAACGGCGGCGGACGCGAAACCGTGCTCCGCCTTGGCGACCTCGAGATGGACCTTCTGGCGCACACCGTCCGTCGCGCCGGCCGGCCGATCGACCTGCAGCCGCGCGAGTTCCGGCTGCTCGAATTCCTGATGCGCCACGCGGGCCACGTGGTCACGCGCACCATGCTGCTCGAAGGCGTCTGGGACTATCATTTCGATCCGCAGACCAACGTCATCGACGTGCATATCAGCCGTCTGCGGCAGAAGATCGACAAGGGGTTCGACAAGCCCTTGATCCACACCATCCGCGGCGCCGGATACAGCCTGCGCCTGGGCGATACGCAGTCATCCCGGACCGGCCCCTCTCAGACTGGGGCGGCGTGAAGAGCCGCATCTTCCGCACCACGACCTTCCGGCTTGCGCTTGGCTATCTGGCGCTGTTCGGCGGCTCTGTCGTCCTGCTGTTCGGCTTCATCTACTGGGCGACCGCCGGCTACATGGGCCGGCAGATGGACGAGACCATCGGCGCCGAGATCGTCGGCTTGGCCGAGCAGTACCGCCAGAACGGCATCCAGGGCCTGGCCGCATCCCTGCAGGACCGCATCAACCATGATCCGTCCGGCAGCGAGGTCTATCTCCTCGCCGATCCGAACTATCTGCCGATCGTCGGCAATCTCAACCGCTGGCCGGACGCGCCGGAAAGCCCGGACCACTGGATCGAATTCGAGCTGCGCGACCGCAACAGCCGGCCCGGGGTGGCCTATCTCGCGCATGCCCGCCATTTCGTGCTCGCCGGCGGGTTCCACCTGCTGGTCGGGCGCGACGCGCGCGCCCTGCAGCAGGTCCAGCGCATCATCCTGCGCTCGCTCGGCTGGGGCCTCGCCATCACCCTCTGCCTGGGCCTGGTCGGCGGCATCCTGATGGGCCGCGGCAGCTTGCGGCGCATCGAAGCGATCAACCGCACGACCGGCGAGATCATTGCCGGCGACCTCGCCCGCCGCGTGCCCACGCGCGGCGCCGGCGACGATTTCGACGAGCTGGCGAAGAACCTGAACGCCATGCTCGACCGCATCGAGGCGCTGATGGAGGGCATCCGCCACGTGACGGACGGGGTCGCCCATGATCTGCGCAGCCCGCTGACACGGCTGCGGAACCGGCTCGAGACCGCGCGGATGGCGACGGCCTCCCCCGAGGAGCAGCGCCGCCTGATCGACGCCAGCATCGCAGAAGCGGATTCGCTGCTCGGAACGTTCAGCGCCCTCCTGCGCATCGCCGAGGCGGAATCCGGACGGGCGCGCTCGGGATTCTCGAGGCTCGACCTCGCGGCCCTCGCCCAAGATGTCATCGAGCTCTACGAGCCCGTGGCGCAGGAGAAGCGCCAGACGCTGACGACCGACATCGGACCGGCACAGATCGAGGGCGATCGACATCTCCTGTCGCAGGCTCTCGCAAATTTGATCGACAACGCCATCAAGTACACGCCCGAGGGCGGCCGCATCCACATCGCGATCGGGAGCGCCGGCGAGCGGGTGATCCTGCAGGTTGGCGATAGCGGGCCGGGCGTTCCGCCCGAGCACCGCGACAAGGTCCTCGAGCGTTTTTTCCGCCTCGATGCAAGCCGCACGACGCCCGGGAGCGGCCTCGGCCTCAGCCTCGTCGCGGCGGTGGCGCGGCTCCACAACGCAGCGCTGGTCCTCGAGGACAACACGCCGGGCCTGCGGGTGACGTTGACGTTCCCCGGAGCGGCCCAGCCGGTGCCGGCCTTGCCGGCCGCTTGACACGCGCCGGTTGCGGAATCAAAACTCCGCGCGCCAAGAATCGGGGCCCGACAATCGGGGATCAAGTCAGGGGAAGCATGCGTTCGTACGTACGGCACGCCGCAATCGCGGCGGCACTCGCCTTCATCGCCACGACGACCACGATCACCGGCGGCGCTGCCGCCCAGGACTGGCCGGACCATGCGATCCGCATGATCGTCCCCTTCCCGGCCGGCGGCTCGGCCGACACGCTCGCGCGCCTGCTCGGGCAGACGGTCTCGCAACACCTGGCGCAGCCGATCGTGGTCGACAACCGTCCGGGCGCCGGCGGCAATATCGGCACCGAGTTCGTCGCCAAATCGCCACCCGATGGCTACACGTTCCTGATGACGCCGAGCTCGTTCGCCAGCCAGCCGAGCCTTTATTCGAAGCTGACCTGGGACCCCGTACGCGATTTCGCGCCGGTGGCGCTCATCGCCACGACGCCGAACATCCTGGTGGTCAACACCGCCGTGCCGGCGCATTCGGTGCAGGAGCTGGTCGCACTCGCCAAGGCCCAGCCCGGCCGGCTCAGCTACGCCTCCGGCGGCGTCGGTGCCACCAACCATCTGGCGGGCGAGCTGTTCAAGCGCATGACCGGGGCCGACATCGTCCACATCCCCTATCGCGGCAATCCGCTCGCCGTCGTCGACGTGATGAACGGCCAGGTGACGATGATGTTCGACTTCATGATCACCTCGCTGCCGCACGTCAAAGAGGGCAAGCTGCGCGCATTGGCCGTGACGGGAGCCAAACGGTCGCCGCAGGTGCCGGACCTGCCGACCGTATCGGAGGCAGGCGTGCCCGGCTACGAGGCGTCCACGTGGTTCGCCGTCATGGCGCCGGCCGGAACGCCGCAGCCGATGATCGCGAAGCTGAATCGCGAGCTCAATGCCGCGCTCAAGCAGCCCGACATCGAGGCGCGGCTCACCGACCTCGGCGCCGAGCCGCTCGGCGGCACGCCCGACGACGCGGCCAAGCTGCTCAAGAACGAGATCGGCAAATGGGCCGACGTGATCAAGTCGGCCCACATCCAGATCGAATAGGTGACGCCGGGCTTAGTGCCGGAAGCGCAGCGTCTTGGCCTCGTCGACCGCCAGATGGGCGATCATCTCGAGCAGATTGGCGGTCTGGCTCATGCCGAGCTCGAGCGCGTCCTGCGAGATGTACTTGAGACAGTGATGGATCGCCCACGCCGCGTCCTGGGCGTCGGAGCCGAGCGGCTTTACGGTCTTTTGCGACATCGTCGGTGCCCCCTGTCTTTCACCCGCATCTTTGCGGGTCTGCGTACCCTTGAAGACCTGCGCGCACCGAAGATACGGTGACGGCCCGGACAGGGGCTATGACGCATATATGCGCATATCGGCCGAAGAACTGGCGGATTGGGGAGCGCAGCTGCGGCGGTTTCGCCGGCTGCGGGCGCTCAAACAGGCGGCCCTGGCCGAGCTGATCGGGGTCGACCAGGCGACCGTCTCGCGCTGGGAAAGCGGCCGGCAAAGCCCGGATCTCGCCATGCAGCAGCGGCTGCGGGATCTGATGCGGCGGATCGAACCGGGCGAGGAGGTGCTGCTCAGGCACTGGATCAACGCCAGCGTCGGTTACACCTTACCTCTGTGATGAAGACCGCATCATCCGCGCGGCCTCGCCCAGTTACTGCAGCATCCACGGGCTTTCCGCGAGCGAAGTCCTGGGCCGGTCGACGATCCCCTCCTCCACGGCCGAGTTGGAACGGTGCCTTTGGCTGGTGGTCGACCGCGGCTTCTTCGAGGGCGAGGTCGCCTCGGCCACGGTTGTCGCCCGGACAAATGCGCTCTCGGGGCAGCCGCGGGACATCCCTGGCATGTCGGTATGGACCCCCGTTCCATTGACCGATGGCCGGGTGCTGCGGCGGATCGACCGCATCACCTTGTCCGAGGGGCAGTTTGCGGCGGCGCGGGCCGAGAACGGCGGGCCGGTCCGCATCGTCATGATGGGCGACTTGGTAAATCGCTAGCCAAAGGGCCCCCGCGAGGGCTCAGGCTTACGTTCCCGGCCACAAACTGGTAACATATTGTATTACCGCGCGCCGCTTTGATAGCCGCGAACCTTTTATCCGCGCCTACACTTATTAGATGACAGGTAGGGCGGGGTAACCCGGTGGGCCGGTACATGGCCGATAACGGTACGCCACGAAGCCGCATCGAGCACGATTCCATGGGGCCCATCGCTGTGCCCCAGGATCGGTATTGGGGTGCGCAGACGCAGCGCAGCGTCGAACTGTTCCGGATCGGCACCGAGCGCATGCCCCCCGCCCTGATTCGCGCCTTCGGCGTCCAGAAAAAGGCGGCAGCCCTGGCCAACATGGCGCTCGGGCTGCTCGAGGCCCGCCTGGGCGAGGCGATCATCCGGGCCTGCGATGAGGTCATCGACGGCCAGCTCGCCGACCATTTCCCCCTGCCTGTCTGGCAGACCGGGTCCGGGACCCAGACGAACATGAATGCGAACGAGGTGATCGCGAATCGCGCGAACCAAATCCTTGGAAGTCCGTTGGGTAGTCGATCACCCGTGCACCCGAACGACCACGTGAACATGTGCCAATCGTCCAATGACAGCTTTCCAACCGCGATGCATATCGCGGCGGTGGCGGCTATTCAGGACGCGCTGCTGCCCGGCCTGCGCCGGCTGCACGAGGCGCTGGTGGAGCGTGCCGGCCGCGTGCAGGGCGTGGTCAAGATCGGCCGCACCCATCTCCAGGACGCGGTACCGCTCACCCTGGGCCAGGAGTTCGGCGCCTATGCCCGCCAGGTCGAGCTCGGCATCGCCCGCGTCGAGGGCAGCCTGCCGCGGCTTTATGCGGTGGCGCAGGGCGGCACGGCCGTCGGCACCGGGCTCAACGCCCATCGCGGCTTTGCCGCGCGCTTCGCCCAGGAGCTGGCCCGGCTGACGGGGCTGCCGTTCATGCCTGCCACCGACAAATTCGAGGCGATCGCGGCGCACGATTCGATCGTCGAGTGCTCCGGGGCGCTCAACACCGTCGCTGCGTCGTTGAACAAGATCGCGAACGACATCCGCCTTCTCGCCTCGGGTCCGCGCTGCGGCCTCGGCGAGATTTCGATACCGGAGAACGAGCCGGGCTCGTCGATCATGCCCGGAAAAGCAAATCCGACCCAGGCCGAGGCGCTGACGATGGTCTGCGCGCAGGTCATGGGCAACCACGTGACTATCACCATTGCGGGGGCGTCAGGTCATCTCGAACTCAACGTGTTCAAGCCAGTCATCATCTACAATCTTCTGCAGTCGATTCAGCTTCTCGGCGATGCAGCGGCGAGTTTTGCCGACCACTGCGTCGCCGGGATCACCGCGAACGAGGATCGGACCGCGTACTACGTCGAGCGGTCGCTGATGCTCGTGGCGGCACTCAATCCCCACATTGGTTACGACAACGCGGCGCGTATCGCCAAGCATGCCCTGGCCCACGACCTCACTCTGAAAGAGGCGGCGGCGGAACTCGACCTCGTCAGCGAGGAAGATTTCGACCGTTGGGTCAAGCCAGCGGACATGCTCGGACCACGCGACGCCTACTAGCAGGAGTGGTCGCCCATGTCTGATGCCATTCCCAAGCGCTCCGTCATCGTCGCGGGCCACCGCACGAGCGTGTCGCTGGAGGAGCCGTTCTGGACGCGGCTGAAGGAAATCGCGCACGCTCGAAGCAAATCGATCAACGATCTCGTGACCGAGATCGATTCCTTGGAGCCGGCCGGCGGCCGGCAGGGCAACCTGTCGAGTGCCTTGCGCCTGTTCGTGCTGGCCGAGCTCGAGCAGCGTCTGTCGGTCAGCGAGGGGCCACCGCCCTCCTCCGACCAGCAGACGTCCATGAGCAAGGGCAGCGGCCCGCACTGAATCGGGCCGGCGTGCGCGGCACCGCCCTAATCGCGGCGGTGCACGAGGTACGATTGCAGCCGGCTGATGTCGAACACCCGACGCGGCTCGGCGAACGGTCCATCCAGCTTGACGATCAGCGGCGGCACGCCGGCCGGATCGGTCAGCTGAAACTCAGTCACGACATCCAGGGTCTGGCGCGGCAGGTCGAGGCTGCCGCTGAGGCGGGCCGCGGCGGTCGCCGCCGTCAGGTGAAGATCGTCGGTGCGCGCCGTGCCGCGGTCGATGCGGAAATGACCGGCCAACGACGAGAACGGCGTGCGGCCGCCGCTCGCCGCGCGCGCCAATTGAATGACATCGGTCGGCCGGGCCGGCCGCTGCTTCAGGCGCTCGGAGATGGCGGCGAGGTCGACGCCCGTGACCACGCCGGTTCCGTTGCCCAGGCTCACACGACCGGAGAGCGTGGCGGCGAGATCTGCGGCGCTGCGGCCGTCCGCGGTGAGCTCGGCGCCGAGATCGCCGTGCACCGCCATGTCGCGCACGCCGAAATCCGCCAGCACGGCGCCGAGATCGGCGCCGGCGAGCGCCAGGCCCATCGTCACATGCGGCACATCCGCCTGCTCGATGCGGCCGTTGAATGAGATGCGTCCGCCATAGGCACCCGCGGTCACGTCGCTGAGGGCGAGTGCGTGCTCCTGCGCCTGCAGCCGGCCACGGATGTCAGCGAGCCGGTATCCGCGCCAGGCGAGGCTGGGGGCGGCAAACGCCACGTCGGCATCGACCGGCACCACTACGGGCACGGCCAGGGGCTGGGTCGACCAGCCGGGCGCGGGGCTTGGCGGCCGGGCCTTGGCGGCGGCGAGTGCCTTCCGCGTCATCGGCTCGGGTTGGGGCGGTGGCGGTCCTGCGAACAGCTTGTCGAGCTGCAAGGGGCCTGTCGCGAGCTCGCCGGTCAGGCGCGGCCTGACGCCGGTCGCATCCAAGGTCAGACGGCCATTCGCTTCGACGTCGCCATAGTTCAAGTGCAGCGCGTCGAACACCGCGACGGGAGCCGGGCCGACGGCCAGGCGCCCGGTGGCGCGCAGCGGCACCCCCCACAGCGAGCGCGCCGCGAGCTCATGCAGGTCGAACGTGCCGGCATGGCGCGAGGCATCGACGATGATTCCCTCGCCGACGCTAGCGCCACCCGACACGAGCTGGTCGGCGCGGAGATGCACAGCGGCATCCGTATCGAACGCCAAGGGGGCGGCCGCCGCCGCCAGCGGACTCAACGGCGAGTGCCGCAACGCCGCGACATCCAACCGGTCGACCTGCAGCGACGCAGCGAGCCGGCCGGGCTGGAGCCGTGCATCCCCGGTCAGATGCGATCCTGCGCTGCGCACGTCGATGTTACTGAGACTCGCACTCAGGCCATCGGTGCCGAACCGGCCATCGAACGCAGCCGACGCATCGAAGCTCTGATCGCTGTCCGATGCGGCGTCGACGCCGCCTTCGAAACGGAGAGCGCCCTCGATGAGCGCGACATGGCCAAAGACGTTGATGTCAAGGCCGTCGGGACGGTGCCAGGCGGCACGCTCCAGCACCAGTCCATCGGCCGAATAGGCGAGTGCCACGGCGAGATCGCCCGCCGGACGGTCCGCAGCGCTCAGGTCCGCGGTGAAAACGAGGCGGATCGGATCGTGTAGCGACAGGCGTCCGGCACCGGCTGCCGAGATGAGATCGCCCCGGCGCAGCGCCAGGCGATCGAAGGCCAGCGTGTCGCCGTCGCGATGCGCCTCGCCGCGCAGGCTGGTGTCGCCGGATGTCGCCGTGAGGGCAATCGCGGGCCCGTCGATCGTCACGTCGATGTCGCTTGCCGGCAGCGCGGCCACGGCCGGCAGCCGCGAGTGCAGGAGGCGCACCCGCGCGATCGCGATCCGGCCGCGCAGCAGCGCGCTCCACGACAGCTCGATGTCGGCGGTCTCCGCCTGGATGAGCGGCTGCGCTGCCGGCCCGCGCGGCGCCAGCTGCACCCCTTCGGCATGCAGCCCGGGCGATGGGACGAGATCCGGCTTGACCGGCCCGGCGACCGAAAGGCGCAGGCCACTCTGCGCTTCGATATGGCTCGCCAGCACTGGCAGCAGCCATGCAGCGCCCCACAGCTCGAATGCGAGCACGGCCGCGCCGATCGCGCCGATCACCGCCGCCGGCAACAGGCGGAGCCACGCGCGCCGCGTCCTGGGACTCGTGTCGTCCATGGAGCGAGTATACCCCTGCCTCCGACATGGACGGCGTACACGAAACGCGCGACAATCGCCGGATATCTCGCTTGCGAGGCTGCAGCCGCATGACCTTCGGAACCGTTGCCATTCTGGCGCCAGGAGACATGGGCCACGCCATTGGCGCGGTGCTGCGCCAGGGCGGCTTGCGCGTCATCACCAACCTGGCGGGGCGAAGTCCGCAAACCGCCCAGCGAGCCAAGGCCGCCGGCATCGAGCCGGTCGCGGACGACCCCGCCCTGGTCCAGTCGGCCGATATCCTGCTGTCGATCTGCCCGCCGGCGGAAGCCCTCGGGATCGGGCGCCGCATCGCCGCAGCGCTGCGCGCCGCACCCGCGCCGCTCGTCTACGTGGACTGCAACGCGATCTCCCCGCGCACGACCTGCGAGGTCGGCGACATCGTTGGCGCCGCGGGTGCGGTGTTCGTGGATGGCGGCATCATCGGCCCGCCGCCCAAGCCCGG
>DATJPD010000153.1:0-28888 GCA_035506575.1 Alphaproteobacteria bacterium | reverse complement strand
ATTGCGGCATTCCGACAGCTGCGCGAGCGCATGCTCGACATGATCGAGCGATATCGGCCGCACTGGTTCACCGGGCCGGCGGCGAACACCGACGAGCGCGGCGCGCCGCGCGAGCCGGGCGAGACCAGGGATGGCAAGGAGCGGCGCGATTGGAGTGGCTGACCGACATCGATGTCTGGGCCAGCCTGCTGACGCTGACGGTGCTCGAGATCGTTCTCGGCATCGACAATCTGGTGTTCATCGCCGTCCTCGCGGGCCGCCTGCCGGCCCCACAGCAGGATCGGGCGCGGCGGACCGGCTTGGCGCTCGCGCTCGTCACCCGGCTTGCACTCCTGGCGTCGATCGTGTGGGTGATGGGGCTCAGCACGCCGGTCTTCGAGGCCTTCGGCAAGGCGCTGTCCTGGCGCGATCTGATCCTGATCGGCGGCGGCGCGTTCCTGCTTTACAAGGCGACCGATGAAATCCACCGGCGGCTCGATCCCGAGCACGCCGCCGATGCCCCCGTTTCCGGGTCTGCGAGCTTCGGCAGCGTTGTGGCGCAGATCGGCGTGCTCGACATCGTCTTTTCCCTCGACAGCGTGATCACCGCGGTCGGCATGGCGAACGAGCTTTGGGTGATGGCGGCGGCGATCGTCATCGCAATGGTCGTCATGCTGGTCGCGGCCGGGCCGCTGACCCGGTTCCTCGACCGCAAGCCCACGGTCAAGATGCTCGCGTTCTGCTTTCTGTTCATGATCGGCGCGATCCTGGTCGCCGATGGCGCCGGCTTCCACGTGCCCAAAGGATATGTCTACGGAGCGGTCGCGTTCTCGATCGCCGTCGAGGCCCTGAACCAGGTTGCGCAGCGCACACGCCGGCGCCCCTGATTTTCTTGCAAGATCAACGTACTAGATGCCCAGCTTGCGATGTTCTTGAAATGTTCTCATCGTGCGCCCATAATGGATGCATGGTCGAAATCCTTCCCGAACAGGCGCGCAAGGGCCGCGGCGCCATCAGCAATCCGGCCGGCCGGTTCGAGGCGGAGAGCCGGCGCGCGGTCGACGACGGCTGGGCGCATGTCCCGGGTGATGAGGGCGAGGACCGCTCCGGTCCGCCCGCGGTGGCAACCACCGTCACCCTGGACAAGACCCGCACCATCATCGCGAAGAACGATTCGCCCGACGTCCCCTTCGACCAGTCGATCAATCCGTACCGGGGGTGCGAGCACGGCTGCATCTACTGCTTCGCGCGGCCGAGCCACGCCTATTTCGGGCTCTCCACCGGCCTCGACTTCGAGACCAAGCTGTTTGCCAAGCCCGAAGCGGGGCGGCTGCTCGCGGCCGAGCTGCGCAAGCCCGGCTACGTGCCGCGGGTCATCGCCATGGGGACCAACACCGACCCCTACCAGCCGGTCGAACGCGAGTGGAAGGTAACGCGCGGCATCCTCGAGACGCTTGCCGCGTTCAACCATCCGCTCAGCATCGTCACCAAATCGGCCCTGGTGCTGCGCGACCTCGACCTCCTCGCCCCCATGGCGCGCAAGGGCCTGGTGCGCGTGTTCCTGTCGATCACCACGCTCGACCGTCACCTCGCGAACAAGATGGAGCCGCGCGCCTCGACACCGTCCCGGCGCCTCGCCGCGGTGAAAGGGCTCGCCGAGGCCGGCGTGCCCACCGGCGTCATGGCCGCCCCCATGATCCCGGCTCTCAACGACGGTGAGCTCGAGGCGATCCTCACCGCCGCGCGCGAGATGGGAGCGATCTCGGCCGGCTACACGCTCCTGCGCCTGCCCTACGAGATCAAGGACCTGTTCGTCGAGTGGCTGGATGAGCACGCCCCGCTCAAGGCGAGGCACGTGCTGTCCTTGATCCAGGGTGCGAGAGGCGGCCGGCTCAACGATCCGCGCTGGGGCAGCCGCATGAAGGGCGAAGGCGCCTATGCCGAGCTCCTGCGCACGCGCTTTCGCCTTGCCTGCGCGCGCCTCGGCTTCAACAAGCACGACTGGCACCCGGACGCCTCGCAGTTCCGCATACCGCCGCAGCCGGGCGACCAGCTGAGGCTGCTCTAGCCCGGCGCCCGGCCGGACGCGTCAGACGCGGAATTTGTAGGTGACGTTCTTGTCGCGCTCGATGTCGGGCGGGAAGCTCTTGCGCTTGTCGGCGAAGTAGCGCTCGTGGTGGTCGCCGTCGGCGATCGCGTTGTAGGTGATGTACAGGACGCGACGCTGGTCTTCGGTCAGGTTCGGCTTGGAGGCATGCGGCGCGTAGCTGTCGAAGAACAGGACGTCGCCGGGCTCGGTCGGCACCGGCTCGAGCTGGAAGCCCTTCATCTCCTCCGCGGTGAGCGGCCGCCATTCGTCCCCGATCATGCGGTCGAAACGCGGCGTCGACGCCATCTCGAGGCAGCCGTTTTCGATGGTCGCACGGTCGATCGCGACCAGGGCTGTCACGAACATCGGGGCGTAGCGAGACCATCCGGCTTGCTGGTCCTGATGCGGCTCGAACCCGGCCCCGCCGGGCATCTTGAAATTGATCTTCTCCTTGAACAGGCAGGAGGGAGTGCCCAGGAGCTGATCGACCGCCGCGCGCAGCCGCCCGGACGTGAAGGCGGCGAACCCGGCATGGAAGGGGCAGAAATATTCGATCCGCTGGATCACCTGGGAGGCGGGGTCGATGAGGCTCGGCTCATGATAGACCATGATGCGGCCCGGCTCTTCGGGCAACGCCACGAGCTCGTCCGTCCAGCGCGCGAGCTCGGCCGCCTCGGCGGGACCGCAGAAGCCGCGGACCGCCAGCCAGCCGGACTGCCTGAAGGTCGCCACTTGCCGGGCCTCCAAAGGACCCGACAGGAGATCGTGGGCGCGATCCTCACGCATTCGCCACCTCCTGGAGCCGCGGCAGGATGTCCTGCCGTGCGCGGACCACGTCGACATCGAAGTCGATCTCGGTCCAGGGCAAATCGCTGATGTCCTCGCAGCCGAAGCGCTGGGGATGTGCCAGGACGAGGTCCCGAATGGCGGGCTCGTATTCTGCCGTTCCCCGCCCGGCGTCGACATAGGCCGTGACGCGCTCGGCAAGCGCTGCCGCCATCTCGGGGGAAAAGCGGAAGAACCCCACGGACTCGCCATGCCGCTCGTAAGCGTGCTGAGGGACCTTGGCGAAATCCACGATCTCGCCGCCGCGCAGACAGATTTTCACCGGCTCGTCGCCCGGTTCGATCGCCCGGTCGAGGAGAAGGACGTTCTCGGACGGGGCGGACAGCAGCCGCGCGATCATGCGGGAGTCGCACAGCACGTCGCCATCCATAAGGAGGACAGTCGTGCCCGCGGTCAGCCGGGGCCGCTGAGCCCACAGCGAGACGATGCTGCCTTCGCGATATCGGGGGTTGTCGATCAGTTCGATGCGACACGCGGTGCCGATGCGCGACACCTCCTGGCGGATGAGATCGGCGCGATGGCCGACGGTGATCGCGACGTCGGCCACACCATTGGCTTCGAGCGCCTCGATATGCCGCCGCAACAGGCTCTTGCCGCCGAAGCTCAGGGTCACCTTCGGTGCATCGCGGCCGAGCCGGCGCCCGACCCCCGCCGCCAGGATGATGGCGCAGGCGTTTTTGGCCGGAGAAGCCTGGTTAAGAACGTCCACGGCGTCACCCGTGCTTCCGGCGGGCGACGCCCGACACCGGACCCCCGCCGAGGTCCATCTCGGTCATGACCTGGCCGACCGCCTCGAGCAGCCCCTCGAAGTCGCCGCCATGGAGATCGCCGATGCAGCCGATGCGGAAGCTCGCTGTCTGCGTGAGCTTGCCCGGGTAGATGATGTAGCCGCGCTCCGCGAGCATCCGGTAGAACTCATCGAAGCGAAACCTCCCGTCTTCGGGAGAATGATAGGTCGCGATGATCGGCGCCTGCACGGCGGGATCGAGAAAGAGGCGGAAGCCCAGCCGTGCCATCCCGTCGGCGAGGATGCGGAAATTCGCGGCGTAGCGCGCATGCCGAGCAGCTGGACCGCCGTCGGCCTCTAGCCTGCGCAAAGCCTCAACGAGGGCGGCCACGACCTGCACCGGTGGGGTGAAGCGCCACTGCCCATTGGTCTCGAGTCCGCGCCACTGGTCGTAGAGATCGAGGCTGAGCGATGGTGCCACGCCTGCGGCGTGCTCGATCGCACCCTTCTCGACCAACGCGAAGCCGATGCCTGGCACGCTCTCCAGGCATTTGTTGCTCGAGGCCAGCAAGGCCGTGATCGGCGTTCTTCGCAAATCGATGGGCAACGCGCCGAAGCTGCTCATCGCATCGACGATCAACGCCCTTCGCTGCCGCGCGACGACGGCGGCAATCTCATCGAGCGGGTTCAGAAGCCCGGTCGTGGTCTCGCAGTGGATCAGCCCCACATGCGTGATCGCGGAATCCTCGGCGAGCGCGCGCTCGACCGCCGCGGGCTGCACGGGCTGTTGTTCCGGCCATCGCAGCGCCTCGACCCGGCGCCCGATCCGGCGCGCAATCTCGACCATGCGCTCGCCATAGGCGCCATTGACGAGCACCAGAAGGCGCCCGGCCGGTCCGACCAGGGTGCCGATCGCCGCCTCGACGATGAAGGTGCCGCTGCCTTGCAACGGAATGGCGACGTGGCTTTGCTCGGCAAACGCCACGCCGAGGAGGCGCTGGCGCAGCTCCGCCGTCATGGCGACGAAGTGAGGTTCGCGCGATCCCCAGTCCTCGAGCATGGCGCGGCGCGTGTCGAGCCGCGTGGTCAGCGGTCCGGGAGTGAACAACAGCGGAGGTCGGCTCATCGCCATCACCCGGGTTCGGGGCTCATGGCCCGGACCCGTGTCCGGCGCGCATGCCACAGGCGCCCTACCGTCAGCAGCGCCATCGCCGTCGTGATGACGCAGGAGGGTATGAGGATGTGCGCTTGCCATCCGAGCCAGACGATCGGTGCCAGCAGATACAGAAGGTCGTCCGGATCGAACCCGTAGACTCCGGGATAGGGCACGCGACCCTGATGTTCGGTGAACGCGTCCGAGCAGCGGTCGCTGATGTAGAGCGCGGCTCCGGTTGCAACGCCGAGCACGATCGCCGTGTTGCCCAACCCGGAGTTCCGGGCGCCGATGCCAAGCGCGACGAAGAAGGCGGAGTTCACGATATTGTCGACGCGGGCGTCGTAGATGTGCCCGGCGGGAGAACACATGTTGCCGATGCGCGCGAGCTCGCCGTCCGCCCGATCGAGGAAGGCGGACACGAGCCACAGCCAACCGGCCCACCAGTTCCAGCCGGACTGCGCCGGCAAGAGGGCGGCACACGCGAGCAGGCCGGTCATCAGCCGCAAGGTGGTGAGAACGTTCGGTGTCACCCGCGTGCCGACGAGCGGACGCACCGCGACACGGGCCAGGCGATGGGTCCAGGTGGTCACAGCATCAGTCTCCCTTCACCGGGACAGGAACGGCCGCGGTTTCGCTGCCCGTCGCCGCCAGCAGGCGGACTTCGATGACTTGCCAGGCGATCATCGCCGGGATGCCTAGCACAAGCTCGCGAATGCGCTTCAGAAGAGACAGCTCGATCGCCGGCGCGGGCCCCAGACCCAGGACCGTGCACACCATCATGTAGCCGCCCTCCTGGACGCCGAGCGATGCCGGGACGAAGAAGCCGAGGGCCCGCATCATCTGCCCGAGACTTTCGATGATCAGCCCCTGGCGGAAGTCGACCGCGACGCCGACCAGATACAGGATCAGCATCACCTCGAAGCCGCCGAGCAGCCACGAAATGGAATGCCAGATGAATGCAACCCCGAGCCGCCTCCGGTCACCGCAGAGCGTGCGCACGGCGGTGGTGACCTCGCCGAGGGATTGCCACTTGTGCTTCTCGGCCATCCGTAACAGCGCGCGTTCGACGAACTTGAACAGGCCGGAGCGCTGGGCCGTCGCCACGGCGAGCGCAACCACCACGGCCAGCACGATTCCGACGGTGGCCCACAGGGTGACCTGCGGGTTGTCCTGTGCCGCGATGAGCAGCAGGAGACCGAGCACCGTGAGAGCGAACTGGCCCGCCCCCTCCACGAGAAGATCGACGGTGGCGCTGGCGCCGCTGGCGCCAAGCGACACGCCGGCGAGGTTGAGGAGCCGCGCGCCGACGACTTCGCCCCCGATCTGCGCGACGGAGAGTAGATTATTGACCCCCTCGCGGATCCAGCGGGCACCCATCACAGTTCCGAGCGTCGGCCGCCCGGGTGCCGGGAGCAGCGTCTGCCAGGCCAGCGCCGACGCCATGAGCTGGACGAGGTGGAACCCGACAATTGCGGCCAGGCCCCAGCCGACCCGGGTCATGGCGTCGAGGATCTCGGCGTAGCCTGTCCAGGCAATCAGCGCGGCCATCACGCTCAAGCCGAGCACTGCGGCGAGAGTCAGCCACACCCTCATGCCAGCTCCGTCGCCGGCTTTGCGACCGGTGCGGCGGCCGTGGCGAGATAGTCTTTGAATCGACGCGCCACCTCGCGGGGGGCGACGGTCGGCCGGCCCAGCTTGCTCATCGAACCCGGCGCAATGCGGACATGGATCAGCGCCGGCTTGGCGGCCGTGGCAGCTCGGCGAAACGCCGCATCGAAGCCCTGGAGCGTGCAACAGGATGCGGCGTAGCGATAGCCGCAGGCGATCGCGACCGCTGCAAAATCGACCGACGCGGACACTGTGGGCTGTCCGCCGGTCGAATCGTAGACGCCGTTGTCCAGCACGAGATGGATGAACCCGGTGGGCGCATAGGCCCCGACCGTGGCCATGCTGCCCAGCTTCATCAGCGCCGCACCGTCACCGTCGAGCACGACCACGGGAAGGGAGGTGTTCAGGGCCACGCCCAATGCCATCCCGGTGGCGCCCCCCATCGACCCCACCTGGTAGAGGTGCTGCGGCCGGTCCGCGAGCGTGAAGAGCTCGCGCCCGCATTTGCCTGTTGTGGCCACGATCGCCGCGGCCGGATCGACGCGCGCGAGGAAGCGCTCGAGGACCGCTGCCCGTGTCGGCAATGCCCCCGGACCGGTCATGTCTTCCCTGACACCGGCGGCGGCCTTTGCCGCCAGTATCTGGGGGGCCGCGTCCCCGGCCAGACAGTCCTGCTCCATGATGAAGGCAAACGATGCGTCCGTCCGCGCGATATGCCCGGTGGCACGCCGCAGCGCAGACGCCAGCGCATCGTCAGTCTTCGGAAACATCTCGTGCTCGATCTCGAGCACCGACAGAAGCTGCGGCGTGATCTTTCCCATCAGGACATGTTGCGGCTCGTCGTGGATACCGGGCTGGCCGCGCCAGGTGGTGATCAGCAGGGTGGGGATGGCGAAGGGCGCATTGAGCGAGGTCAACGGATTCACGGCGTTGCCAAGGCCGGAGTTCTGGCACATGACGACGGTATCGCGGCCGGCCAGCCATGCGCCTGCGGCTATGGCAACCGCCTCGCCCTCGCTCGCCGCGCCGACATAGTCGACCTCGCCGCCGGCCAGGACACCGTTAATGAGGGGGGTGAGGAAACTGCACGGGACGCCGGTATAGAAATCAAACCCGCAGTTCGCCGCCTCGGCGATGAACCGCTCCGCGGTGATCATCGAGGAACCCTCATGTGAAATTGCGCGCGTTCGAAAGGTCCTCGATCGTATCGACATCCATCCAGTGGCCGACGATGTAGTGCACCAGGACCGGGTGTTTGGCCGCGAGCCGGGTGAGAAGCAACGGCATGTCTGCCGTTGCCAGCGTCCCCTCGGCCTCGAGCAGCGCCAGCTCCTCGCGGAGCCATTCGGTCCCCTGCGCGGTGAAACGGGCGAGGCCAATCCATTCGCCGCAGCGCTCGGCCTCCGCCATATCGTGCGAGACGATCCGCAGCCGGTTCGGCGCGTCGTCGAGGTAGCGTCCGGAAAACCGCCGCTCGGCCGCAACCAGATCGCGGACCGTGGGAGTCGTGCCCAGCGACGAGCCGAGCGCGTCCACCGCCACCACGACATCGCCCTCGGCGGCGAGCAAGCCGTCGAGAATATGACGCCGGAACAGGATGTCTCCGTAGGCCACGATCGTCTCGCCGCGCAGGCATTCGCGGGCGCATGCCAGCGAGTAAGCCTCGCCGGTGCTCGCATAAAGATCGTTGTCGACCGTCGCGACGTCGGGCAACGCCACCGCTTCCTTGTGATATCCGCGCACGACGGTGACCGCCCGCACGCCGGTATCGGCAAAGGTGGCGACCAGACGCCGCAGGAGCGACTGGCCGCGCACGTCGATCATGCATTTCGGCCGATCGCGCGTGAGATCGCCGAGATCGCCACGTGACGCCGCGAGGATCACCGCGCCGGCGGTCGCCCGGCCGGGCAAATAGCGGCGCTCGGCGGCCTCCAGCTCGGCGTTGCCGACGAGGCGGAAAACGTCCTGCAGGCCGGCGACGCGGCCCTCGATCTCATGCAGGGATTCGTCCTCCTGGATCCGGCGGCAGGTGTCGCGCATGGCCGAAATCGAGGCGCGGAGGTTGTGGTTTGCCCAGATCACCGTCGAGATGCCCGCCTGCCGGAACGCCGAGGTCGGCGTCGCGTAATAGGTCGTCGGCACGATGACGAGCGGGCAGCGCTTCGCCCAGCGCTCGGCGAACGCCACGATCTCCGCCGCCGTCTTCTGCTTCGAATGGATCAGGATCGCGTCGGCGCCGGCGGCGTGATAGGCCTCGGCCCGCCGCAGCGCCTCGTCCAGCCCGTGCCCGCTGATCAGTGCCTCGGTGCGCGCCACGAGGACGAAGTCGTCGTCGCTCTGGCTGTCCTTGCCGGCCTTGATCCGGCCGCAGAACTCGTCGATGTCCGCCAGAGGCTGGCGCTCGCCGACGAACGAATTCGTCTTGGGAAACAGCTTGTCTTCGATGCAGACCCCCGCGACCTGGCGCTGACAGAGCTTGCGCACGAGCCGCCGGACGTTGTTGAAGTTCCCATAGCCGGTGTCGCCGTCGACCAGGACCGGTAGCCGCGTGGCGTCGGTCATGAACTCCAGCACCTCGAGCACTTGCGTCCACGACGCTTCGTTGCTGTCGCGCAAGCCGAGACTGGTGGAGATCGCCAGACCGGAGGCCCAGATTCCCGCGAAGCCGGCTTCCTCGACGATCTTGGCCGAAAGGCCGCTATGCGCCTCCATGAGGAATGTCAGGACGGGCGCGTGTATCGCCGCGCGGAGGGCGGCTGCACTGCTGCAAGGAACGCCGTCCTGCGGATGACCCACCACAGCCAGCATGGATGAACCCCTCGCTCCGGCGCCAGTTGCGCGCCGGATTTTTCATACGCTGCCCGCCAACGGTTGAATGTCGGAAGTGCGCAAACACCCCTAGGGTGTGCCGCCGACTCGCCGCAGACTTATTGCAGCCTTGTTACAGTGCATTGAAGCATGCAGGCGAGCTTTGTCAATTCCGGAGAAACCCAGGCCTGAGCCGGGCAACCGCCTGACGGGGCTTTAAGAAGCCTCCGCCGGCACGGCCGGCGCGCGGCGCCGGGCGGCACCCGCGGGGACCGCCAGGCGCAGGACACGGTCGTCGATGTCGATCACGGCCGGCAGCTCGCCGTCGAGATCGCCGTCGACCTGCACGGGCTCGCCGGCGGGCCCGTCGATTTCGACCTTGTGGGCGCGGATCAAGGTGACGTCCGGGAGGCGGTGCAGCTGACCGGCGAACAGCGCCAGCGCGTAGCGGACCACGGCCCAGCGCCCCGTGCGCCCGAACAGGCACACATGCAGATAGGGCTCGTGCAGCCTCGCCTCGGGTGCGACGACGAATTTGCCGCCGTAGAAGTGCCCTTTAGCCACGATCACCGACGCCGCGCGGTGGCGGCGGCCGTCGACCGTGACGTCGTAAAGCTGGTCCTTGTGGTCGCGAAGCTGCAGCAGCGAGGCCACGACATACGCGAGCTTTCCGGTCCAGCGCTTCAGGGCTGGATCGACCCGCGCCACCACATGCGCATCGAAGCCGATGCCGGCCATCATCGAGAACCGCCGCATGCGGCCGGCCCGCCCGCGGATGCGGCCGAGCGCCACCGTCGCCGCCGGGCCGTCCGAGATCGCGCGCGCCACGCGCGAGGATGCCGCACCGAGGCCGATCTCGGCCGCCAGCACGTTCGCCGTCCCCAGCGGCACCACCGCCAGCGGCAAGCGCCGGTCGGCGAGACCGTTGATCGCCTCGTTGATCGTGCCGTCGCCCCCCGCCACCACCATCCGGTCGTAGTCTTCGGCGAGGGCCGCGCGCGCGAACGCCTCGGCATCGCCGCGGCGGGTTGTCTCGCGCAGATCCACGAGGCAGCCGCGATGCTCGAGCCGCTCGATCACCGCCCAGAGCCGGTGGCGGCGGCGCCAGCCGGCCACCGGGTTGTGGATGACCAGGAGCCGCCGGGCCCAATTCCCGGCCCCCGCCGCGTCCCCTCCGGCCGCAGCCGCCATGCCCGACTCCAGCGTCGCCTCAACGGATCCAGAAGTATTCGGAGACATATTTGTGACGGTTTTCAGAACAAATGATTAAATTATTGAATTACCTCTGTTCTTGTTGAAGCATTACCACAACATCTATTAGAAAAACACTGAAATCGTTGATGCGACTCGGCACCTCCTGAATGGGGACGGAGACGGCGACATGAGACGGGCTCTACGGCAGCCGGATGGCCTCGACCGCGGAGATCCCGACGATGAGCCGGCCGAGCGGCACTACCGGGCGATCTGGATCTCCGACGTCCATCTCGGCACCCGCGGCTGCAAGGCGGCCTTCCTCCTCGACTTCCTTCGCCACACGGATTCCGAATATCTCTATTTGGTGGGCGACATCGTCGACGGCTGGCGCCTGCGCCGCTCCTGGTACTGGCACCAGCTCCACAACGACGTGATCCAGAAGCTGCTGCGCAAGGCGCGCAAGGGCACCAAGGTGACCTACGTGCCCGGCAATCACGACGAGATGTTGCGCGACTATCTCGACCTGCATTTCGGCGGCGTGTTCGTCACCGGCGAGGCGATGCACCAGACGGCCGCGGGAAAGCGCCTCCTCATCCTGCACGGCGACGAGTTCGACGGCGTGGTGCGCTATGCGCGCTGGCTCGCGTTCCTCGGCGACCGCGCCTACAACATCGCCCTCGTCCTCAACCACTGGTTCAACAAGGTCCGGCTGCGGCTCGGCTATCCGTACTGGTCGCTGTCGGCGTTCCTCAAGCACAAGGTGAAGAACGCAGTGAACTACATCGGCGACTTCGAGAAGGCGGTCGCGGCCGAGGCCAAGCGCCGCGGCGCCGACGGCGTGGTCTGCGGCCACATCCACAAGGCCGAGATGCGCGAGATCGAGGGCGTGCTCTACTGCAACGACGGCGACTGGGTCGAGAGCTGCACCGCACTGGTCGAAGACGATGCGGGGCGCCTCGAGATCCTGCACTGGGCCGACATCCGCGCGCTGTCGCCGCTCTCGCCCATGGTGCCCGCGAAATGAGCCCGCCCGACGCCGCGACCGCGGCCCGCCCCGAATCCGCCGCCGGCAGCGACAGTCCCATGCGAGTGTGCATCGTCACCGACGCCTGGTCGCCGCAAGTGAACGGGGTCGTCCGCACCCTGACCGAGACCCGCCGCGAGCTGCAGGCGCTCGGCCATCAGGTGTTCATGCTGACCCCCGAGCAGTTCGTGACCTTGCCCTGCCCGACCTATCCGGAGATCCGGCTGTCGATCGCGGCCAACGGCAAGGTCGGCCGGCTGATCGACGAGTTCAATCCCGACGCGCTGCATATCGCCACCGAAGGGCCCCTGGGCTGGGCGGCCCGGCGGCATGCGCTCAAGCGCAACATCCCGTTCACCACCGCCTATCACACGCGCTTTCCCGAATACGTGAAGGCGCGCTTCGGGATCCCTCTGTCTTGGACTTACGCCATCATGCGCCGCTTCCACGGGGCCGCCTCGCGCGTGATGGTGCCGACGGAGGTGGTGAAGCGCGACCTCGAGGCCGTCGGCTTCACCAACGTCGTGCTGTGGTCGCGTGGCGTGGACGTCGACATCTTCACCCCGGTGCCCGCGGGCGAGAACCCGCGCGACTTCCTCAAGGAGACGCGGCCGATCTTCCTCTATGTCGGCCGGGTCGCGGTCGAGAAGAACGTCGAAGCCTTCTTGAAGCTCGACCTGCCGGGCACCAAATGGGTGGTGGGCGAAGGGCCGGCCCTGGCCGAGCTCAAGCGCAAATACCCCGAGGCCTATTTCGCCGGCGTCTTCCCGCAGCGCGAGCTCGCACGTTATTACGCGGCGGCTGACGTGTTCGTGTTCCCGTCGAAGACCGACACGTTCGGCCTCGTCCTGCTCGAAGCGCTCGCCTGCGGCCTGCCGGTCGCGGCGTATCCGGTGACCGGCCCGATCGACGTCATCGGCGATTCAGGGGCCGGAGCACTCGACGAGGACCTGCGCGCCGCCTGCCTGAAAGCGCTCGAGATCGACCGCAACCTCGCGCGCGAGCACGCGCTTAAATTCTCCTGGGCCGCGGCGGCCCGCCAGTTCGCCGAGCACCTGCGCCCCTTGCGCTGAATTTGCGGCCCCCGGGCCGCTGACGACGACGCCGCGGCGGCCTATAATCGGCGGCATGGATAAGGGCCACCTGCCGCAGCTGCCGCTGCGGCTGCATCATTATGCCTACGTGACCAAGGACCAGGAGGCGAACCGCCGGTTCTTCGAGGACATACTCGGGATTCCGCTGGTGGCGACGTGGTGCGAGCGCGCGTACGCGGCCGAGCTGGGCCGCGAGCTCGAGTACTGCCACACCTTCTATAGCCTCGGCGACGGATCGGCCCTCGCCTTCTTCCAGTTCGCCGAGCCGGAGCTGTACGAGAAGTGCAAGACCCCGCATCCCGCACTCGGCCGCTTTGACCACATCGCGGTCAAGGTCGATCAGAAGACCTATGACGAGCTGGAGCGCCGGCTGGCCGCGGCCGATATCCCGCGCCGCCACACCGACCACGGCTACTGCCAGTCGCTCTATGTGATGACGCCCGACGAGCTCAAGCTCGAGTTCACGGTCGATCCCCGTGACGTCGAAGAGATCACCGCGACGCGACGCGCCGATGCGCATGCCGAGCTCCAGAGATGGCTCGCGGGCGACCGCCGGCCCAACAACGAGATGTACGGACGCGGTGCCGCGCCGCGCTAGCGCTTAGCCACGCACTCGAAGCGCTGAAGCAATTGCGGCGGCGATGGTTCCGGCGGTGCGGCCGGCCGCGCCGTGCGCCCGAACGTCGCGCATTGCTGCTCGGCCACCGACTGGATGTCCGCGGCGGAGTACTTGTCGGGCTGCCAGCGGATCAGGACTTCACTGGGGCTGACGGATGCCCTCGAGGCCTCCAGCGGCTCGCTCTGCCGGGGCCAGACATAGCCGATGGCAAGCGGCGATTGGCTGGGCGGCAGGGGCGACTGGCACGCCGCGACGACAGCGAGCCAGGCGAGCCACAATGCCCATGAAGCGCAA
This sequence comes from Alphaproteobacteria bacterium, assembly GCA_035506575.1. Lineage (GTDB taxonomy): Bacteria > Pseudomonadota > Alphaproteobacteria > CACIAM-22H2 > CACIAM-22H2 > DATJPD01. The sequence continues at coordinate 15,450 of DATJPD010000153.1, read as the reverse complement.
CGCCGGAGTGGCCGGCGTTCGCGGATACGGGGGATGGATGTCGCTGGCATCATGGTCCTCCCCCCAACCTAAATGGCGCTGGCGCGCCGTCAACCGTCCTCAACGCAACCCGCACCCCTGCGGGCCCGCTGATGTGCGGTGGTTCACATGTGCGGCGGTACTGCCTTGCTATCGTCTCCCGCGTCGCCACCCGCACCGCTGCGGGCGGCGGTCTAACGGGGGGTGCCGGGGTTTTCATGCCACACGACGCGTCACCGCATGATGTGACGGAGCTGATCGTGAGCGGAGCCGCCGCGTGGTGCGAAACATGCGGCGCGCCACGTGACGAGCTCCTGCGCGCGCTCCGCTGTGGCCTCTCACAAGCCGTCGGCCGGCGCGACCGCATGTCGCGGGCCGAGTACCGTTATTTCATGCTGGCCATGCTGGCGGCCTGGAGTGCCCTTTTCTGCGCCCTGCTGAGCGCCACGGACGACCTCGCGGTCAGCGCCCTCGTCGGCCTTGCGGCGGTGGCCCTTCCGGTGGCGACGGCGTCCCTCCGGCGCCTGCACGATGCCGCGCGGAGCCGGCCGTGACCTCAGCACAGGACTTGAAACAGACCGAGGCGGAGTCGCTGTCCAAGCTCGAGGCGTCCTACCAGCAATTGAACACGCAGGCGGTCCAGTTCAGCCAGGAGCACGCGGCCCGCCGGAACCAGATCATGATCCTTTACCAGCAGCTGGCGCTGGCCGGCTCCAGCACCATGGCCGCCATCGTCGCGGCGGAAGAGACAGCACTGGCCCTGCTCCATGGGTTCTGCGAGCACCTGGGCAAGTGGCAGAGCTACCTGTTCAGTTTCGAGCCTGCCGCCCGCGCCCTCGGGACCGCCGGGCTGCCGCGGCTCTCGGTACGCCTGCACGAAGTCGGCAGCGATCTCGCGGCCGCCCTCGAGACCTACCGCGCCATGTGCGCCTCGATGCTCCAGCACCGTGCGGCGGCCGCGCGCGCCTCGCATGAGACGGTGAGCCGGCTCGGCCGGACCATCCACGAGGTCGTCGCAGCACAGCGCCACGCGTTCGATACATTCCAGACCCGCTGGGGCAACGAGGCGTACAACAAATGCCCGGTCTGCGCCTCGCCACTCGAGAGCCGCGCGTTGCCGCGTTGCTGGCGATGCCATGCCACGGTGGTGCGGTTCTGAGGTAGCGGCGTGAGATAGGCGGCGGGCGGCGCCCAGTTTTCACGCCTTTCCGGCGGTTTTCTGGCGCTTTTCCGCCCCTCGCTAGGTACTCCGGCCGCGTGCTATGATTCGGCCGTGATTCCACAAAGGGATACAAGCTCTTGACGAGCACTGACAGCTCGACGGGCACGCTCGTGCGGCGCCTGGTGGTCGGCTATGTCCGACCGCATATCGGCGCGATCCTCCTGGGCGTCGTCGCCATGGCGCTGGCCGCGGGTGCCACCGCAGCCAATGCCTGGCTGATGCAGCCGGTCCTCGACGGCGTGTTCGTGAACCACGACACCACGCTGCTCTATCTGGTGCCTCTGGCGGTGATCATCTCCGCGTTCGTGAAGGGGGCCGGGACGTACTCGCAGACCATGCTGATGACGCGCGTCGGCCAGCGCATGCTGGCCGACCTGCAGCGCGAGCTCTTCAGCCATCTCATGCACGCCGACCTCGCCTTCTTCCACGACACCCCGACCGGCGGGCTGATCTCGCGCTTCACCAACGACGTCGGCCTGGTGCGCGGCGCGGTCACGCAGTCGCTGACCGGCATCGCGAAGGACATGCTGACGGTCGTCTTCCTCGTGGGGCTGATGTTCTACCAGGACTGGGAGATGGCGATCGTCGCGTTCATCGCCTTCCCGCTCGCGGTCTTCCCGATCCTGCGTATCGGCCGGCGCCTGCGCAAAGTCTCCACCAGCACCCAGGCAGAGATCGGGGCACTCGCGGGGCTTCTCGAGGAGACCTTCCAGGGCGCCCGCCACGTCAAGGCCTACGGGATGGAGGAGTACGAATCCCAGCGCGCCACCAGCATCATCGAGAACCTCTACAACCTCGTGATGAAGGCGACGCGCACGCGTTCGGCCAGCCACCCGATCATGGAGACCCTCGGCAGCGTCGCCGTAGCCCTCGTGATCTTCTACGGCGGCAGCCGCGTCATCTCAGGCGGCACCACGCCCGGTGTGTTCTTTTCGTTCATCACCGCCCTCCTCCTCGCCTATCAGCCGGTCAAGAACCTCGCCACGCTCAACGCCAATTTGCAGGAAGGCCTGGCGGCGGCCGCGCGCATCTTCGCGCTCCTCGACGTCGAGCCGCAGATCAAGGACCGCCCCGGGGCGCGGGTGCTGCCCGCCGGCAGCGGCGAGATCCGCTTCGAGGACGTGCATTTCAGCTACGGCCCGAACAAGACTGCCCTCAACGGCGTGTCGCTGGTCGTACCGGCCGGCCGCACGGTGGCGCTCGTCGGACCGTCGGGCGGCGGCAAGACCACGATGATCAACCTCATCCCACGTTTCTACGATGTGCAGGCCGGCCGGGTGACGGTGAACGGCGCGGACGTGCGCGATGTGACCCTGGCCTCGCTGCGGCGGCAGATCGCGATCGTGAGCCAGGAGGTGAGCCTGTTCCACGACACCGTGCGGGCCAACATCGCCTATGGCCGCCCGACCGCGTCGGAGGACGAGATCCGCGAGGCCGCGAGCCTCGCCGGGGCGGCGGATTTCATCGAAGCGCTGCCGGACGGCTACGACACGATCGTCGGCGAGCGCGGCACCAAGCTCTCCGGCGGCCAGCGCCAGCGCGTGTCGATCGCCCGGGCCCTTCTCAAGAACGCGCCGATCCTGCTGCTCGACGAAGCCACCTCCTCGCTCGACAACGAATCCGAACGCGCGGTCCAGACGGCGCTCGCGATGCTCATGGAAGGCCGGACCACCCTGGTCGTGGCGCATCGGCTGTCCACGGTGGCCGACGCGGATATCATCTATGTCGTCGAGGACGGCCGGATCGTCGAGCAGGGCCAGCACGCCGAATTGATCGCGCGCGGGCGTACCTACGCGCGGCTCTACGCCCTGCAGGGCGGCGAGATCGGCGTGATCGAGGGCGCCCGGGCGCGTGCCTGACCCCATCGTGCTGAAGACCGCGTGCTGAAGAAGATCCTGAAGAGCGATGCGACGCAGGCGGCGCTGGCAGCCGCGATGGCCGCTTACGTGCGGCTCGTCTTTCGCCTGACGCGCTGGACACACATCAACCTCGAGCCGGTCGACCGGCAGGGCCGGGCCTCGCGGCCGTTCATCGCCTGCTTCTGGCACGGCCGGATGGCCCAGATCCCGACCTTGTGGCGCTGGAACATGCCGATCCATCTGCTGGCCTCGGCGCATCGCGACGGCCGGCTGATCCTCGAGATGGTGCGGCATTTCGGCATCCAGCCGATCGTGGGCTCGTCCTCGCGCGGCGGCGCACAGGCGATGCTGACCATGGTGCAGACGGTCCGGAGCGGCGGCTGCATCGCCCTCGCTCCCGACGGGCCGCGCGGGCCCCGGATGCGCGTCGCCCCCGGCGTGGTCAGCCTCGCCAAGCTCACGGCCGCACCGATCTTTCCGGTCACCTTCTCGACCACCTACGGCCGCGTGCTCAGGACCTGGGACCGCTTTTTCCTGCCATTTCCGTTCGGCCGCGGCGTCGTGGTCTATGGCGATCCGCTGGTCGTGCCGACCGACGCCGACGACGCCGGTCTCGAGACCGCGCGCGCGACACTGGAGACGCGCCTCAACGACATGACCGCCGAAGCCGACCGGCTGTGCGGCCGGACGCCGGTGGCGCCGGCACCCTACGACCCGGCGCGCGACGCCGAGGTCGCGGAGACGCACGCATGACCCGCTGGCGCTCTGGTCCGCCGAAGCTCCGAAGGAGCGAAGGCGGATGATAGAAGCCGTCTATCGCGGACTGACCCGTGCCGCCGCACCGGCTCTCGCTCTATGGCTGAAGCGGCGCGAGCGCCAGGGCAAGGAAGAGGCGTCCCGCCTCGACGAGCGCCGCGGCATCGCCGGCCGGATGCGGCCGGAGGGGCCGCTCGTATGGCTGCACGCGGCCAGCGTCGGCGAAGCAGTGTCGGTGCTGCCGCTGATCGAGCGGCTGCGCATCCGCTGGCCCGAGGTGACGATCCTGGTCACGACAGGCACCGTGACCTCGGCGCGCATCCTGGCCGGCGGCCGGCTGCCTCCGGGCTGCATCCACCAGTATGTGCCGCTCGACGTCCCGGACTGGATCGCCCGCTTCCTCGATCACTGGCAGCCCGGTGCCGTGCTGTGGGTGGAAAGCGAGCTGTGGCCCAACACGATCACCGAGATCCGCCGGCGCCGCCTGCCGCTGGTGCTCGTCAACGCGCGTCTGTCGCCGCGCTCGTTCGCGCGCTGGCGCGCCGCGGCGCCGCTGCTGCGCGCCCCCCTCGATGCGTTCGAGTTCTGCCTGGCGCAGGACGAGGGGACGGCGAGCCGCCTCGCCGCACTTGGGGCGCGGTCGGTGCAATGCCTGGGCAACCTCAAATTCGACGCCGAGCCGCTGCCGGCCGACGAAGCCGAGCTCGCGGCCCTGCGCACCGCGCTCAACGGCCGGCCGCTGTGGTGTGCGGCCAGCATCCAGCCGGGCGAGGCCGAGGCGATTCTGACGGCGCACCGCCGCCTCGCCGCGCGGCACCAGGGCCTCCTGACCGTCATCGTGCCGCGGCACGCGACGCGCGGACGCGACATCGCCGAGCTGTGCCGCGCGGGCGGGCTCCGTGCCGCCCAGCGCAGCCTGGGTGCGAGGCCGGCCGGCGACGTCGAGGTCTACATCGCCGACACGATGGGCGAGCTCGGGCTGTTCTACCGGCTGGCCCGGATCGCGTTCATCGGCGGCTCGCTGGTGCCGCATGGCGGGCAGAACGCGCTCGAGGCGGCGCGCCTCGATACGGCACTGGTGTTCGGCCCGCACATGCACAATTTCCCCGAGGTCGCGGCGGCCCTGATCGATGCCGGCGGCGCCGAGCAGGTCCAGGACGGCGAGGCGCTTGCGGCGGCGGTCGGGCGGCTTCTGGCCGACGCGAAGGCGACAGCGGCGCACGCCGCGGCCGCGCGCGCCGTGGCCGACAGCGGCCGCGGCACGGTCGCACGCGTCGCCGATGCGCTGGCGCCGCTGTTCGAGCGGCTCGGCCCTCCGCCGGCACTACCGCTTCAGCATGCGCGCGCCTGAGTTCTGGCACGACGACCGGGGCCGGCTGGCTCCCTACCTCCTGGCGCCGCTGGCGGCGGTGTTCGCCGCGGCGGCGCGGCTGCGCGCGCGCGGGGCAAGCCCCTGGCGGGCGCCGGTGCCGGTCATCTGTGTCGGCAACCTCACGGTCGGCGGTGCCGGCAAGACGCCGACCGTGCTGACGCTCGCGCGGCGGCTGCAGTCGAAGGGGCTGCGGGTCGGCTGCCTGTCGCGCGGTTACGGCGGAACCGAGCGCGGGCCCCTCGAGGTCGATCCGCGCCGTCAGGACGCCAGCGAGGTCGGCGACGAACCGCTGCTCTTGGCCCAGGCCGCCCCGACCTGGATCGCGCGCGACCGCAAGGATGGGGCCCGGGTCGCGATCGCCGAAGGGGTCGACGTGCTGATCCTCGACGACGGCCTGCAGAACCGCTCGCTCGCCTACGACCTGGCGTTCGTCGTCGTTGACGCCGGATACGGCTTCGGCAACAGCCGGCTGCTGCCGGCCGGGCCCTTGCGCGAGCCGATCGACCAGGGCCTCGCGCGCGCCGCGGCGGTCGTGCTGATCGGCGACGACCGGAGCGGGCTCGCCCGCCGGCTCGGCGCGCGCGCGCCGGTGCTGACCGCGCGGCTGGTGCCGGACGAGGAGGCGCAGCACCTCGCCGGCCGCAAGGTCCTCGCCTTTGCGGGCATCGGCCGCCCGGCGAAGTTCTTCGAAACGCTGGCGCAGCTCGGGGCGCAGCTCGTCGACCGCGTGGAGTTCGCCGATCACCATCGCTACACGGCCGACGAAGCGATGCAGCTGGTCGAAGAGGCGCAGCGCCAGGACGCGGTTCCGGTGACGACCGCCAAGGATTTCGTGCGGCTCCCCGAGGGCGCCCGGCGGATGGTGACGGCGGTCGGGGTCGAGCTGCAGTTCGACGACCCGCCGCGCCTCGACGACATCCTCGCGCCGAGCTTGCGGGCGGTGCATGGCTGACCGGCCCGCCTGGAAGCGCCTGATCACGCGCACGATCGGCCGCCCGCTGGAGACGGCGGCGTTGTACGTCGTGCATTCCGTGTTCAGCGCCCTCCCGCTGGACGCGGCCTCGGCGCTGGGAGCGGCCGTGGCGCGCACGATCGGGCCGCATCTCGGCGTCTCGCGGCGCGCGCGCCGCAACCTCGCGCGCGTCTTCCCCGAGATGAGCCAGGCGCAGATCGAGGCGACGGTGCGCGAGATGTGGGACAATCTCGGCCGGTTCGCGGCGGAGCTGCCGCACGTGCCGCGCATCGACACGTCGCCCGGCGCAGGCCGAGTCGAGGTCGTCGGCATGGAGAACATCGACGCTGCCCACGCCGCCGGGCGGCGCCTGCTGCTCTTCACCGCGCATTTCGGCAATTGGGAGATCGCCCCGCTGGTCATGATGAAGCACGGGCTGCCGCTGCACATCGTCTACCGGCAGTCCAACAATCCGTGGGCGGACCGGCTCTTTCTCACCGGACGCCGCGACGTGGCCGCGAGCCTGATCCCCAAGGGGGCGGAAGGGGCGCGCCAGATCATCAAGGCGCTGCAAAGCGGCGGGCCGACCGGCATGCTGGTCGACCAGAAGATGAACGACGGCATCGCCGTGCCGTTCATGGGCCGCGACGCGATGACCGCCCCGGCGCTGGCCCAGCTGGCGCTCAAGTTCGAGTGCGCCGTGATCCCGACCTTCGTCGAGCGCCTGGGCGGGCCGCGTTACCGGGTGACGTTCGAGCCGCCGCTGCCGCTGCCGCACAGCGGCAACCGCCACGCCGACATCCTCTCGCTGATGACCGACGTCAATCGCCGGATGGAAGCCTGGATCCGGAAGCGGCCGGGCCAGTGGCTGTGGCTGCACCGCCGCTGGCCGGACTGATCGGCATCGGCGGCACCAGCAACGCCGGGTCGAGCCGCACCTGGTAGAGGTTCACCCGCCAGTCGACATGCGGGCCGGTGACACGGCCGGTGGCGCCGATGCGGCCGATCATCTGGCCCTGCTTGACCTGCTGGCCGGGCTTCACGGTGATGGCGCTCATGTGCATGTAGGTCGAGGAGAGGCCGTAGCCGTGGTCCAGGATGAGCGTCTTGCCGGTGAGCAGCATGTTCTCGTTCACCATCGAGACGATGCCGTCGGCGGCGGCCAGCACCGGCGTGCCCGCGGGGGCGGCGATGTCGATGCCGTAATGCGGCTGGCGAGGTTCTCCGTTCAAGATGCGTTGTGAGCCGTAGACGCCGCTGATCGGGCCGATCGCCGGCCATTTGAACCCGCTGCGGAACAGGAGCACGTCGGTGTCGCGGGCGCGTGCCGCGAATACCTCCGCCGCGTCCGCCTTGATGCGCGCCAGATCCTCGGGTGGCGGGGTCACCTGCTTCTGGGGCAGGCCCTCGATGCGCTGGATGTCCCAGGCGCGCGCCGCGATGGAGAGCGCCTTTGTCTCATGGCGGCCATCTGGATAAGTCACATCGAGGGTCGCACCGGCTGCGGCATCGCGCCCGAAGCCCAGCAGAAACTCGCCGTCCGGGGTGAGGCGCACCGGCTGGCCGTCGAGGGTCACGCGCGCGCCCGGCGTGGTGTGACCGTAGACGAGCCCGCCCTGTTCGAAGTGACCGTCGAACGTCGCTTCGGCGCGGGCGGGCGATGCCGCGACGACGAGCAGAGCGGCGATGACGCGCCACCTCACAGCAAGGTTCCCTGCTTCGAGGGGGCGATCGGTCTGGCGGGCTTGTCAGGCTGCGCCTTCTTGGGGGACGGCGAGTCCGTGACCACGGCACCCGCGGCGCCGTCGTGGAAGCGAAGCTTGAGCGCCATGCCCTGGCGCGTCTCGGCTGCGGCCTGCACCGGCCGGCCCGCCGCATCGGTCGCGAGCACGAACCCGCGCTCGAGGATCCGCTCGTAGGAAAAGCTTTCGAGCAGCTTGCCGCAATTGGCGAGATCCCGCCCGAGGCGCTCGACATGTGCCCTGGCGCAGCGGTCGAGCCGCGGCCCGAGATTCTTGACCTGCACGCGGTCGCGCGCGATCAGCCGTCCAATGGCCGAGCCGAACGCCTTGACGCGCGCGCCCGATTCGGAGAGCCGGCTGCCGCGCTGGTGCACCCAGTTGCGCAAGCCCAGATGCAGCCGGTCGCCCCAGTCGTCGAGGCGCTGGCGCTTGTCCTCGACCAGGCGGCGTGGATCGCCGAGCCCGCGCGCGAGTGCCGTCAGCCGCGCGCGGCACTCCTCGACCGAGCGCACGAGCGCCTGCATCAGCCGGCGGTCGTCACGCTTGAGATCGGCCATGAGCTCGGCGCGCACCGGCACCGCCATCTCCGCCGCGGCAGTCGGCGTGGGCGCCCGCCGGTCGGCCGCGTGATCGATCAGGGTGGTGTCGGTCTCGTGGCCGACCGCGGAGATCAGCGGAATGGCGCTCGCCGCCGCGGCCCGCACGACGATCTCCTCGTTGAACGGCATCAGGTCCTCGAGGCTGCCGCCGCCGCGCGCCACGATCAGCACGTCGGGCCGCGGCACCGCTCCACCCGCCGGCAGGCGGTTGAAGCCTTCGATCGCGGCCGCGACCTGCTCGGCCGCACCGTCGCCCTGCACGATCACCGGCCACAAGAGAACCCGGCGCGGGAAGCGCTCGGCTAAGCGGTGGACGATGTCGCGGATGACGGCACCGGTGGGCGAGGTGATGACGCCGATGACATCAGGCAGGAACGGCAGCGGCCGCTTGCGCGCGGCATCAAACAGGCCCTCGGCCGCGAGCCGCTTGCGGCGGTCCTCAATCATCTTGAGGAGCGCGCCCTCGCCCGCCAGCTCCATCGTGTCGATCACGAGCTGGTATTTCGAGCGCCCGGGATACGTGGTGACGCGGCCGCTGACCACCACCTCCATGCCGTCTTCCGGCTTGATGCCGAGGCGCATCGCGGTGCCGCGCCAGCACACGCCGTCGATCGCCGCCTCCGCATCCTTGAGGGTGAAGTAGCAGTGGCCGGAGCCGTGGCGCTTGAAGCCGGAAATCTCGCCGCGCACGCGCACGCGCTCGAAGGCGCCCTCGATGGTGCGCTTGACCGCGTGCGAGATCTCGCTGACCGTGTATTCGGGCAGGTTCGAAGGGGTAGGGGCCGGGATGCGAATTTCGCCCATGATTACGAGGTTCTATGATACAAGCCGCGTCCGGATGACGGGAATGGGTGACGACAAAGGGTCCCGATTCGGGGCGGACTTCCCCAGCATAGCGGGTTCCAGCCAATCATGAACGTGCTCGTGGTCGGCTCCGGCGGACGGGAGCACGCGCTGTGCTGGGCGATCGCCGCCTCCCCCCTGTGCGACAAGCTCTACTGCGCACCCGGCAACGCCGGCATCGCGCGCGAGGCCGAATGCGTGCCGGTCGCAGCCGACGACCTCGACGGCCTCGTCCAGTTCGCTCAGCGCAGCAAGATCGATTTCGTCGTGGTCGGCCCCGAGCAGCCGCTCGTCCTGGGCCTCGTCGACCGACTCGAGGCCGCAGGGATCAAGGCATTCGGGCCCACCCGGAGTGCCGCGGCCCTCGAAGGATCGAAGGGCTTCATGAAGGACTTCGCGCGCAAGGCCGGCGTGCCCACGGCGGCCTATGCGCGCTTTCGCGATCCTGCGGCGGCGCGCGCGTTCGCACGCGAGATGGTCGTGCAAAGGCCCGGGGCGCCGATCGTGGTCAAGGCGGACGGCCTCGCCGCGGGCAAAGGGGTGACGATCTGCGGCGATTACGATGCGGCGGTCGCGGCGATCGACGAGGCGATGGTCGACCGGCGCTTCGGCGAGTCGGGGACCGAGCTGGTGCTCGAGGAGTTCCTCGAGGGCGAGGAGGTGAGCTTCTTCGCGCTCTGCGACGGCACGACGGCCCTGCCCTTCGGCTCGGCGCAGGACCACAAGCGCGTCGGCGACGGCGACACGGGGCCCAACACCGGCGGAATGGGCGCCTATTCGCCCGCCCCGGTCATGACGCCGCAATTGGCCGAGCGCGTCATGCGCGAGATCATCCGGCCCACGGTCACCGGCATGGCGACGATCGGGCGGCCGTTCAAGGGCGTGCTGTTCGCAGGCCTGATGATCACCAAGGACGGCCCGAAGCTGATCGAGTTCAACGTGCGCTTCGGCGATCCGGAGTGCGAGGTCCTGATGCCGCGGCTGATGTCGGATCCGTTGCCGGCCCTCATCGCGGCGCGCGACGGACAGCTCAGGAGCTTCGACGTGCGCTGGCACGACCGCACAGCGTTGTGCGTGATCATGGCGGCGCGCGGGTATCCCGGCGAGCCGCTGCGCGGCACCGAGATCAACGGGATCGGCGACGCCGAGGATCTGCAGGGTGTGACCGTCTTCCACGCCGGCACCAAGCAGCAGGACAGCAAGATCCTCGCCAACGGCGGGCGCGTGCTGGCCGTCACCGCCTTGGCGAACACGCCGGCCGCGGCCTATGCGCGCGCCTACGAGGCGGTCGACCTCATCCGCTGGCCGGAAGGGTTCTGCCGCAACGATATCGGCTGGCGCGCGGTTCCAGGATGGCGGAAGCTGCGCGGACGATGACCGACACACCCCCCCGCCTCAGCTATCCGTTCGACGCGGCACCCGAGCCGGGGACGACGCGCGAGATCGTCCCGCACGTGCACTGGCTGCGCATGGGCCTGCCGTTTCCCCCCGACCACATCAATCTGTGGCTGCTTCGGGACGGCGATGGTTGGGCAATCGTCGACACCGGCTTCAGCCGCGACGAGGCAAAGGCGCATTGGGAGCAGATCTTCGCCACCACCCTGGGCGGGCGCCCGGTGACGCGCGTCATCGTCACACACTTCCATCCCGATCATCTTGGGCTCGCGGCCTGGCTGTGCTCCCGCTGGAACGCACCTCTTTGGATGACGGCAGGCGAGTGGTACATGGCGCGCTCGGCGCACGCCAATGGCAGCCCGGCGGATATCGCCACCCGCGTCGCCTTCTATACCGAGAACGGCGTCGCCGACGCGGGCACCGGCCCGCTGGCCCAAGCCGGCAATTTCTATCGCCGCGGCGTGCCGGAAATTCCGCCGGCGTTCCACCGTATCACCGGAGGCGTGCCCATCGAGATCGGCGGCCATGCCTGGCTGCCGGTGATCGGCCGCGGCCACGCGCCCGAGCACGCGTGCCTGTGGTGCCCGGACCGCGGGGTGATCATCGGCGGCGACATCCTCCTGCCGCGCATCTCGCCCAATGTCAGCGTGTGGCCGAACGAGCCGCTCGCCAACCCGTTGCGCGACTATCTCGACTGCCTCGGCAATTTCTCGCATATCCCCGCCGACACACTGGTCCTGCCGGCGCACGGCCTGCCGTATCGCGGCATCCACGCGCGCATCGCCGACCTGCGCGCCCATCACGCGAGCCGCCTCGACGCGCTCATCGGCCACATGACCCAGCCGCGCGCCGCGACCGACTGCTTCGGCCTCCTCTTCAAGCGCGAGATCGGGCCGAACAACATGCACCTCGCGGTCGGCGAGTCGCTGGCGCATCTCCACTACCTCGAGTGGGAAGGCCGCGCAAAACGGGTGCGCGACGCCTCGGGCGTGTGGCGCTTCAGCCCGAGCTGATCCGTCCCGTCAGCGCCGGTCGCGGAAGAAGTCGCGCAGCAGATCCGCCGCTGCCGCCTCGTCGATGCCGCCGTAGATTTCGGGGCGGTGATGGCATGTCGGTTGCGCAAAGATGCGCGGACCGTGCTCCACCCCGCCGCCCTTGGGATCGGCGGCCCCGTAATAGACCCGGCGCAGGCGCGCGAACGCGATCGCCTGGGCGCACATCGGGCACGGCTCCAGGGTCACGTAGAGGTCGCAGGATTCGAGGCGCTTGGCGCCGCGCGTGACCGCGGCCTCGCGGATGACCAGGAGCTCGGCATGCGCGGTCGGATCGGTATCGTTGTCCACCCGGTTGTGCGCCCGGGCCAGCACCTCGCCGGTCGCCCCGTCGACCAGGACGGCCCCCACCGGGACCTCGCCCGATGCCGCGGCAAGGCGCGCCTCGGCGAGCGCCAGTTGCATGAAATTTTGCGTCATCAAAGGGCATCCTCGGGGCTGCGGGCGTACGACGTCAAGCTGCGGCGCGGGTGCGCATATGGCACGGATGTTGCGAGTTCCGGGACGCGCGCGCGCTCGCGGAGTATGCCTGATGCCTGCCAAGATGCGCCTTGCCTTCGATATCTCCTACGCGCACATGCAGGGTCGCTGGCGCCTGCCCGGCTCGTGGGCGAACCGCACCTATCCCGACTGGGACATGTTCGTCGAGATTGCGAAGATCGCCGAGCATGGCTGCATCGACATGATCTTCTCGGGCGACGGCACCGGAATCCCGGCCACCTGGCGCGGCTCGCCCGACGAGGCGGTGCGCTGGGGCATCGTGTGGCCGCGGCAGGACTTGGCGCCCTGGTTTGCCGCGATGTCGAAGGTGACGGACCATGTCGGGTTCGGCCTCACCTACTCCTCGACGTTCATGCACCCCTACTACGTGGCGCGGCTGCTCAACTCTCTCGATCACGTGACCGGCGGCCGCATCGCGTTCAACGTGATCACCTCGACCCGGCGCGCCGATGCCGCCAACTACGGCTTCGACGAGCTGATGGAGCACGGCGCGCGCTACGACCGCATGGAAGAGTTCATGGACGTGTGCCTCGCGCTGTGGGACAGCGTCGAGCCAGACACCATGACCTGGGACCGGGCGAGCGGCATCGTCGGCAAGCCCGAGAAGGTCCATCCGATCGACCATGTCGGCACGTACTTCAAGGTCCGCGGCCCGCTGAACACGCCGCCCTCGCCGCAAGGCCGCCCGCTGCTGATCCAGGCCGGCTCCTCGCCGCGCGGCATCCGCGCGTCGGCGCACTTCGCCGACCACATCTTCGCCATCAGCACGACCATGAAGCGGATGGTTCAGCACCGGCACGAGCTCGACACGGCCTTGCGCGAGGAGGGGCGCGATCCGTCCAAGGTCGGCATGATCTTCGAGCTGATCGCCGTCGTGGAGGAGACCGAAGCCGAGGCGAAGGCGCACGCGGCACTGATGCTCAATGCAATCCCACGCGAAGGCATCGGTGCGTTCGTGTCGCACGAAGCGGGCTACGATTTCTCCAAACTGCCGGCGCGCTTCACCCCGGGGGAGCTCAACCGCGCGATCGCCGCCACCCAGGCATCACCGGTCGGGATGGTGCATTCGCTGGCGCTGGAGATCGGGCCCGATACGGAGATCACGCGCGAGGAGTTCTTCGAATACGGCCTCAAACATGCGACCGCGCTCGATCATACGGTCGCCGGTACGGCCGAGCAGGTCGCCGACATCCTCGAAGAGCGCTTCGAAGCGACGGGAAGCCGTGGCGGGTTCATGCTCGCCCACCCGGTCATCACGCCGCATGACTGGCTCAACGTCGTCAAACTCCTGGTTCCCGAGCTGCAGCGCCGCGGTCGCTTCCGCACCCGCTACGAGGGCAGGACCTTGCGCGAGAACATGGCGGTCGACCCGTAGGCCCGGGACGGGGGCTCCCCGAGGCGGGTTGCACAGGTCCCTCTCGCAGCCTTAAAGTCCGCGCCATGTCCCGCCCCCTCATCGGCATCACGCTCGATTCGGAGCCGCCTGGCGGCTATTCCAAGCTGCCGTGGTACGCGCTGCGCGAGAACTACTGCGACGCGGTCGCACGCGCCGGGGGCCTGCCCCTGCCGCTGCCCCACGAGCCCGGGCTGGCGCATGAATATCTCGAGCGCATCGACGGCCTCGTGATCACCGGCGGCGCCTTCGACGTCGATCCGTCGCTGTTCGGCGCCTCGACCCGCCACGTGACCGTCAAGACCAAGGACCGGCGGACGGCGTTCGAGATCGCCCTGACCCGGCTGTGCCACGAGGCGGACAAGCCTCTGCTCGGCATCTGCGGCGGCGAACAGCTCTTGAACGTCGTGCTCGGCGGCACGCTCATCCAGCACATCCCGGACGAAATCAGGAACCCGCTGGCGCACGAGCAGCCCAACCCGCGCACCGAGCCGGGGCACGAGGTGGCGGTGGTGCCGGGTACGTTGCTGCACCGCTGCACCGGGGCGCTCACGATGGCGGTGAACAGCGCGCATCACCAGGCGGTGAAGGCGCCCGGGCCGGGGCTTGTCGTGAACGCGACCGCGAAGGACGGCGTCATCGAGGGCATCGAGGATCCGCGCCGCACGTTCTGCCTCGGCGTGGAGTGGCACCCCGAATACGCGATCGACCCCGGGGATCCGCGCATCTTCGATGCGTTCATCGCCGCCGCACGGGCAGCATGAATGAGTGGCGCTGACCGCCTGCGGCTCGACGGCCGTGTTGCGATCATCACCGGTGCCGGCGGCGGGCTCGGCCGCGCCACCGCCTTGCGCCTGGCCGAAGCCGGAGCCCTGGTCGAGGTCACCGATATCGACCGTGAAGCCGCCGCGCGCGTGACGCAGGAGGTTCGCAGCAGCGGCGGGCGCGCCGAGGCGCACGTGCTCGATGTCACCGACGAAGCGGGCGTGGCGCGCCTCACCGCGGCGATCGCGGATTTGCGCGGGCGCATCGACATCCTTGTCAACAACGCCGGGATCGGCGCGCGGCATCCATCGGAAAGCATGCCGACCGAGGCGTGGGAGAGGGTGACCGCGATCAACCTGACCGGCCCCTTCCTCTGCGCGCGCGAGGCGGGCCGCCACATGCTGGCCGCCGGCAAAGGCTCGATCGTGAACCTCGCCTCGATCATGGGCCTGGTCGGCGGCGGCCTCTACCCGCATGCGGTCTACAACGCGACCAAGGGAGCGATCGTCAACTGGACGCGTTCGCTTGCCCTCGAATGGGCCGGCCGCGGGGTGCGTGTGAACGCGGTTGCACCGGCGTTTGCCCGCACGCCGCTCACCCAGAAGCTGCTGGCCGATCCGAAGATGGAGCAGGCCATCCTCGCGAATACACCGCTCGGCCGCCTCATCGAGCCATATGAAGTCGCCGATGCGATCCTCTTCCTCGCCAGCGACGCCGCGGCCGCAATCACCGGCGTGACGCTCCCGGTCGACGGCGGATGGACCGCCCGGTGACGCGGCCCCAGGGCAGCTCCGAGGAGCCCGGCGAACGGATTGCGAAGGTGGTGGCGCGCGCCGGCCTGGGCTCGCGCCGCGAGGTCGAGCGCTGGATTGCCGAAGGCCGGGTCGCGGTCGACGGAGAGACGCTCACCAGCCCCGGCGTGCGCGTGACGCGCGACAGCCGCATCACCGTCGACGGCAAGGAGCTGCCCGCGCCCGAGCG
>DATJPD010000152.1:0-15895 GCA_035506575.1 Alphaproteobacteria bacterium | reverse complement strand
GGGCGGCACGTTCTCGATCTCCAATCTCGGCATGTACGGCACCAAGCAGTTCGCCGCGGTCATCAACCCGCCGCAGGCCGGCATCATCGCCATCGGGGCCGGCGAGCAGCGGCCGGTGGTCAAGAACGGCCAGCTCGCGGTAGCGACCGTGATGACGTGCACCTTGTCGGCCGACCACCGGGTGATCGACGGCGCCATCGGCGCCGAATTCATGGCGGCATTCAAGAAGCTGATCGAAGAGCCGCTCGGGATGCTGCTGTAGCATTAGATCAGGCCGTCACTGCGCGTGAAGCGAAGCAGTCCAGGGCCGGTGCACTCACTCTGGATCGCTTCGTTGCGCTCGCGATGACAGTCGAAAAAGGAGCTGGTTGTGGCTGAACAGAATTTCGATCTCGTCGTCGTCGGCGGTGGGCCGGGCGGGTACGTCGCGGCGATCCGTGCGGCACAGCTCAAGATGAAGGTCGCGGTGGTCGAGCGCGAGCATCTGGGCGGCATCTGCCTCAACTGGGGCTGCATCCCGACCAAGGCGCTGTTGCGCTGCTCGGACATCAACCACCTCCTGCACCATCTCGACGCCTACGGCTTCACCGCCGAGAAGGTGTCGTTCGATCTCGCGAAGGTCGTGAAGCGCTCGCGCCAGGTGGCGGGCCAGCTGTCGAACGGCGTGAAATTCCTCCTCAACAAGAACAAGGTCACCGTCTTCGACGGACACGCCAAGTTGGCCGGGAAGGGCAAGCTCAAGGTCGAGAAGGACGGCAAGCCGGTCGCCGACCTGTCGGCCAAGCACATCATCCTGGCCACGGGGGCGCGGGCGCGCACCTTCCCCGGGCTCGAGCCGGACGGCAAGCTCGTGTGGACGTACAAAGAGGCGATGGTGCCGCCAACGATGCCGAAATCGCTTCTGGTCGTGGGTTCCGGCGCCATCGGCGTCGAGTTCGCGAGCTTCTTCCGCAACATGGGGGCGGAGGTGACGGTGGTCGAGGTGCTCGACCGCGTCCTGCCGGTCGAGGACGAGGAGATCTCGGCGTTCGCGAGGAAGCAGTTCGAAAAGCAGGGCATGAAGATCATGACCTCGGCCACCGTGAAGGCGCTGAAGAAGGCCAGCGACAAGGTGACCGCGACCGTCGAGATGGGCGGCAAATCGACCGACATCACGGTCGACCGCGTGATCCTCGCGGTCGGTATCGTCGGCAACACGGAGAACATCGGCCTCGAGGGCACCAGGGTGAAGGTCGAGAAGACCCATGTGGTGGTGAACCAGTGGCTCGAGACCGGCGAGCCCGGCGTGTATGCGATCGGCGATCTCGTCGGCCCGCCCTGGCTCGCGCACAAGGCCAGCCACGAAGGCATCATCTGCGTCGAGAAGATCGCGGGCCTGCCCGACGTCCATCCGCTCGACGTGACGAGAATCCCCGGCTGCACCTACTGCATGCCGCAGGTGGCGAGCGTCGGCCTGACCGAGAAGGCGGCCAAGGAGAAGGGGTACGAGATCAAGGTCGGTCGCTTCCCGTTCATCGGCAACGGCAAGGCGATCGCGCTCGGCGAGCCCGAGGGCATGGTCAAGACCGTGTTCGACGCCAAGACCGGCGAGCTCCTGGGCGCCCACATGGTCGGCGCCGAGGTCACCGAGCTCATCCAGGGCTACGGCATCGCCAAGACGCTCGAAAGCACCGAGGCCGAGCTGATGCAGGCGGTCTTCCCGCATCCGACCCTGTCGGAAATGATGGGCGAGGCCGTGCTTGCGGCCTACGGCCGGGCGATCCATATCTAAGGGCACAATGTCCCCCGACACGACTCCGCTGCGCCCGGCCCATCCGGATAAGCCCCGCCATCCGGAAAAGGCGCACCGGCCGGACAACCCGGTGCAGGTGCGCAAGCCCGAGTGGATCCGGGTCAAGGCGCCGGTCTCGCGCGAGTACCAGGAGACGCGCGAGCTGATGCGGCGCCTCAACCTCGCCACGGTGTGCGAGGAGGCGGCGTGCCCCAATATCGGCGAGTGCTGGAAGAAGAAGCACGCGACGGTGATGATCCTGGGCTCGGTGTGCACGCGGGCGTGTGCGTTCTGCAACGTCGCGACCGGCCTGCCCGACAAGCTCGACCCGCACGAACCGCAGCACGTGGCCGAAGCCGTGGCGGCTTTGGGCATGGCGCATATCGTCATCACCTCGGTCGACCGCGACGACCTCGCGGACGGCGGAGCCGCGCAATTCGTGCGCTGCATCGAGGAGATCCGCAAGGCCAGCCCGCGCACGACCATCGAGGTTCTGACACCCGACTTTCTGCGCAAGGAGGGTGCCATCGAGGCGGTCGCGGCGGCGAAGCCCGACGTCTACAACCACAACCTCGAGACCGTGCCGCGGCTCTATCCGGCCATCCGTCCGGGGGCGCGCTATTTCCACAGCCTGCGCCTGCTCGACACGGTGAAGCGGCTCGACCCGCAGATCTTCACGAAGTCCGGGCTCATGGTCGGCCTGGGCGAGGAGCGGACCGAGATCCTGCAGGTCATGGACGACCTGCGCTCGGCGGACGTCGATTTCCTCACCATTGGCCAATACCTGCAGCCGACCCCCAAGCACGCGGCCGTCGAGCGCTTCATCCCGCCCGACGAATTCGACGGCTACAAGACCATGGCGCAGTCGAAAGGCTTCCTCCTGGTCTCGGCCTCGCCCTTGACCCGCTCGTCCTACCACGCCGACAGCGATTTCGAGCGGTTGCGCGAGGCGCGGGCCGCGGCTCTGGCTCGCGGCTGATCCATTGCCGACCCACGCCGAGACACGCATCGTCCCTTATACGTCCGAGCAGATGTTCGACCTCGTGGCGGGCATCGAGCGCTACCCGGAGTTCCTGCCGTGGTGCCTGGCCGCGCGCATCCGCTCGCGCGACGGCAACACGGTCGTCGCCGACCTCGTGATCGGGTTCAAGATGATCCGCGAGCGCTACACCTCGCGGGTCACCCTCGACCGCCCGCACCGCATCGACGTCGAGTACCTGGAGGGCCCGCTCAAGCGGCTGACCAATCACTGGCGGTTCGAGGAGCAACCGGGCGGCGGCACCAGGCTCAATTTCTTCGTCGACTTCGAGTTCCGGTCGCGGGTCCTGCAGGCGCTCATCGGGACGCTCTTTTATGAAGCCCTCCGCCGGCTGGTCGCCGCCTTCGAGACGCGGGCGAAGAAGCTCTACGGCGCGCCCGCGGTCGCGGGAGCCGCATCGCCGGAGCGGGTGTAGCGAAATTGCCTACTAGGCATCTTCGCGGTTGACGGCGGTCGGCCCGGCCGTAGAGTTCCGAAATAGAGAGTAGGCGAGGTGCGCCGGTTCGGCGCCTCTCGCCTTTTTCGTTTCCGGATCTTCGGGGGACGGCATGAAGCGCTGCACGAAATGCGGCAAGCGCAAGCCGTTGGGTGCGTTTTACCCCATTAACGAGGAACGTCGGCAACCGCATTGCAAGTCATGCGAGAAGGCGCGGCAGCGGCGATTGAGGGTGGCATCACGGCGCTGGGTCCGTGAATACGCAGCTCGGTGGCGCGGTAAAAATCGGCGCTTGGTCGAGAGTGCCAACGCGTTCATCAACCGGGGTGGCGAGGGCAAAGCTTTGCTGACGAACTATTATCGCCTGCGTCACGAGGCGATTCTCGCCTATGGCGGTTATCGTTGTGCGTGCTGCGGCGCATACGAAGCGCTTTTCCTGACCATTGACCACGTCAATAACGACGGTGGGCGGCAACGGCGCCGGATTGGCACCTCCATGAAATTTCTTAGATGGCTCAAGGCCAAGTCCTACCCGCCCGGCTTCCAGGTGCTGTGCTCGAACTGCAACCACGGCCGCCACCGCAACGGCGGCGTGTGTCCGCACAAGGACCCGGTGGGGGGAAATGGCGTCGCTAGACCGTCTCTTCTTCCGTCTCGGGCGTGCCGAAGTCGAGCAGGGCGGGGGCGCGCTCGATGATCGTGGCGAGGATCTCCTCGGCCACCTTGAGGTCGGAGCCGGTGCGCTCGTTGATGCGCGGGGCGTATTTGGGGTCGTTCATCTTCTCGTGCGCGCGGTGCAGGTTGCGCAGCTCGCGCATGAACACGTCGCGCGAGCCGAGCGGCAGGGCGTCGCGCTCGGCCAGGATGCGCAGGAAGTGGAGGCTTGCGGTCAGGGTCGCGGAGAGGAGGAACAGGCACAGCTCGTCGAACTTCTCGTCGAGATCCCGCTCGACCCCGCCCTTCATGTTCTTGAGGCGGTGCTCGATGAGGATCGACAAGGTGTCGAAGTCGTCGCAGCGGCGCTTGAACTCCTGGTAGGCCTGGAACTTGTCCTGCTTGGCCTCGGCGGACGCCTGGCCTGCGGACTTCACGACCGCGGTCGCACCCTGCTCCAACGCCAGCAGGAGTTCCTCGACGTCGCGCCGCGAATACGTCCGGGTCTGTACCATGTGTAAGTGACCGCGTTCTGCCCCGCTCGTCCCAGTCCTGTGGGTTCGAGCGCGTATAATGTCGGGCGGTTGTGCTGTCGAATACAAGAGGAAAAAACGCAGCGTACCAGCGCTAGATTACGGAGATGCTTGTAAAAATCGGTATTCGATACATATTTTAGCTAAACGCCGCGACCGCAACCGTGCGCGGCGTACACACGCCGCGATGTCACACCGCGATGTAAACGACGGCTAAAAAAGGGGCGCCCGCATCCATGAAACCCGACACCTCTCCCGTGGCGCAGATGGGGCCAGAGCAGCTCGCAGCCCAGATGCGGCCGGCGCCGGCGGACTCCGCCGTCCCACCCGATCCCACGCAGATCCTGTTCGGCACGCGCGAGCCGCCGCCGTTCAAGGAGGACAACATCTTCCCGCTCGAGTGGCGGGTCGAGACGCCGAAAATGATGCAGATCTATGACGGCGCGCGCGATCCGGGCTGGGCGCCGAACAAGCTGCCGTGGGCCACCTTGGATGCGAGCTCGTTCTCGCTCGATCAGCGCTACGCGCTCGCCTATTGGTGGGCGCTTCTGTCGGTCTTCGATTCGTCGGGTCCCGCCGTCTTCGCGCGCGCGATGATCCACACCTACGAGGCGCACGAGGAAGACCCGGTGCGCAAATGCTTCTTCTCGGTGACGCGCGACGAGGTCAACCACGAGGAGATCTGCCAGCGCGCGATCCAGGCGCTGACGCCGAACGGCCCGCTCGGTTACGAGCCGCAGACGCCGCTCGGCAAGCTCGCCCGCAACAATGTGCTTTGGTATTACCACAACGGCGGCCGCTACTGGGACGGCTACAAGCGCGCGGTCGGCAAGTACCCGCTGGCGATCCTGTTCACGTCGTTCCTGATGGGCGAAGTCGCCTCGGCGACCTTGTTCCACGGCATGTACCAGCGCACGACCATCCCGGTGTTCAAGGAGGCGTTCCGCTGCGTCGGCAAGGACGAGGCGCGCCACATGGGCATCTGCCTCGCCATCCTCGAGCGGCTCCTGCCCAAGCTCACCGACGAGATGCGGGCGCAGATCACCCGCCAGCTGCGCGCCGGCTACGTGTTCCTGTCCGGCATCCTGTACGAGCCGCCCGAGCAGTTCTGGGAGCTGCCCGAGACCTGGCGGCCGGCGCACCGGATGCTCGAGGACGTGGCGCGCGGGGCCGGCCTCGGCATCCTCTCCCTCGACGAGCGGCGCGAGAACTGGCGCGCGGCGGTGCTCAAGATGAAGGGCCTGCTCGATCCGCACGGCGTCGAGTTCCCGGGCATCCCCGAGATCGGCATCGACGGCAGGACCATCGCCTTCGACCCCGACGATATCATCCCGGTGTTCTGACATTCAGGCACCGCGTCGGGCGTGTCATCCTCGCGTCAGCCGGCGGTCAGGCGCGCGTCAGTGGCGCCTCCTACGTTTACGCATACTGAACATCAACGAAGGAGACCGCCCTATGCGTACCACCCTCGCCCTTGCCGCGGCCGCACTGCTGTTGGCCACGGCCCCGGCCTTTGCCGGCCATGGCCAGACGCCGCAGACGGAGTTCAACGGGCCCGGGTCCGCCGGCACGATCCAGCAGCAGGACATGGAGCGCAGCCAGGCGAACACGAATCAGAACGCCCAGGCGCCGAAGAGCGGGACGGCTCAACAGCCGGGCCAGCTGGATCCGCAGCGGGATCCCCAGGACCCGCAGATGAACCCGCACTACCTGCATAGCCGGCATTGATCGACGGCATCATGGGCCGGCCTGTCCGCCCTGGGGGGGCGGCCGGCGCGTGAATACCGCTGTTATCAGGAGCGGGATATTTACGCCAGCAGCTGCGCCGACACGCCTGTATCGGCCGTTATCTTCATCGCCGGCCGGCCCAGCCCCGTCTCGCGACCTCGGCGATCTGTTCGATCGATAACGACTTACGCGTCTTGCCCTTCAGGAAATTGAAGGCGTCCGAAATGTTGCCGCTCGACCGCGAGGCCTTCAGCTCGATGCGGCCGCCGGGCAACTTATCGACCGAGACCTTTTCCCCCGGCTGGACGCCGAGATGCCGCAGAACATCTTTGCGGAGGGTGACTTGGCCCTTGGCGGTCACAGTTAGTGTGCTCATCGGAACACCCTTATTGAGACGTCACGGCGGCCGTCGGGCGCGACAGAAATGAATCGACGATGATGCGCGCCTGATCCACGCCGCGCTCGCGCACCGCGCCTACGCAAGCGTCGACGAAGCCCGGGCTGCCGGCGATGAGGGCCGCACAGGCGCTGAGGTCGGGCTTGTCGTGGGCGAGCAGGGCCGGGATGCGTCCCTGCCGCCAGATCGACGGCGCTTCGGCGTCGCGCGTGAGCGTGACCGTCCAGCCGAAATTCGGATGCCCGCGCACGAGGCGGGTCAGGTCCTCGAGCGCAAAGACCTCGCGCCGGTTGCGCACCGACAGCATGAGCTGGATCGGGTGCGCGAATCCGGCCGCCAGGGCCGCGGTCACGGATGCCAGGATGGGCGACAGGCCGGTGCCGCCGGCCAGCGCCACCACCGGACCGTCATGGCCGGCCGGGAACCCGAAATCGCCGTAGGGTCCGCGCAAGGTCAGCGCCTCGCCCACGCGCGCGTTCTCGTGCAGCCAGCGGCTTGCCGCTCCGTTGTCGTGACGGGCGATGTAGAAGGTCATCTGCCCCGCCGGCGGGGCGCCGTCCGCGTCGGGGGCATCGGCGATCGAATAGGGACGGGCTTGGGCGATGCCCGGCAATAGAAATTCCATGTCCATGCCCGCGGCGTAGCGGAAGCGGACGCCGCGCGGCAAGGCCACCACGAGACGCAGCACGGACGGGGTCACCGGATGGGCGGCGATGATCGTGGTCGCGAGCTCGGCCGGCACGATCGAGGGCTCCCCGGCCTCGTGCGCGGTCATCTCGTGCAGCATGCGCAGGCGGATGCGCGGACTCTTCGGGCGCGACTGGCAGCACAGGCAGAACCCGGCGGCCTTCTCCTCGTCGGTGATGGCGAAGGTCATCGCCCAGCCGTGATCGACCGTGCCTTCGAGAAGCTTCGCCTTGCAGGTGCCGCAGGCGCCGCCGCGGCAGTTGTGCGGCATGTGGATGCCCGCCGCGAGGGCCGCATCGAGCAGCGCCGAATCCGGCGGGCAGGCGTATGTCTCGCCGGTGTTCTCGACCGTCACCTCGCACGACTCGGACATGTGAAGAGCTTACCTAAATTCACCTCTCCCGGGGGGAGGTCGGCCGCGATAGCGGCCGGGTGAGGGGAAGCGTCAACGCCTTTTCGGTGATGGCGATCGGCGCGATGCGGAAATGGCGCCCCTCACCCGCTCCCGGGGTCCGGGGGCTTCGCCCCCGAGAAAGAATTGGGGCCGCTCGCGACCTCTCCCTATGGGAGAGGTGAATTCGCCTTGGGCTTGCTGGCCTGATGGCGCTTACACCGGCCTTGTGTCGCCCTTGATCGTGGTGCGCAGGAGGAGCCGCCGCTCGCCGGCCGGGAAGTCGGTGCGGGCGTGCATGGAGCAGCGATTGTCCCACAGCAGGAGATCGCCCGGCCGCCAGACGTGCTCGTAGACCCATTCCGGATTCTCGGAGTGGTCGAACACCTGCGCCAGCAGCCGGTCGCTTTCCTCGCGCGGCAGGCCCTCCACGTATTCGGTCATCAGCCGGTTGACGTAGACGGCCTTGCGCCCGGTCTCGTCGTGCGTGCGGAACACCGGATGAGTCTGCTCGGCGAACGCCGCCACACCCTGCTTGTTCGGATCGCCGCGCATCACCGTGCCGTAATTGTAGTGGTGGAAGGCGCGCCGGCCCTCGAGGCGGTCGCGCAGCTCGCGCGGCATCGTCTCGTAGGCCGTGTAGCCGTTCGCGAACAGGGTGTGGCCGCCGGTCGAGGGGATCTCGACCGCGTACAGGAACGTGCCCTTGTCGGGGACTTCGTGATGGATCATGTCGTGATGGAACATCATCTCGCCGTCCGGCAGTGCTCCGATCGGCTCGCCGTTCTCGCGGATGTTCGAGATCAGCATGATGCCCTCGAGCAGGTTCGCGTAGCCGGAGGGACGGAACTCCTTCGGCCGAGAGACCTTGCCGGGGGTGCCGAAATAGCCGGTGACACGGAGCTGGTCGGCCTGGCTCAAGTGCTGGTCGCGGAACAGGATGACGACATGGCGGAGCCACAGCCGTTTGAGCTCGGCTGCGGTCGCGGCATCGAGGGGCGCGCTGAGATCGACGCCCTGGATTTCGGCGCCGATATGCTGCGTGAGGGGTACCGCCCTGACCTTCACCGCGGTGGTCGTCATGGTCGCTCCTGTGCGCGCCCCGTTCAGGGGTGAGTCACCCGACTATACATCCAGCGCCCGCCGAAATCAGCCGGACGGCAAGGTCTGCGGGGCGCGGGACCGCACCACCATCACGGCCATGATGACACCGGCCGCGACGCACACGAGCCCGGTCCACGCCAGAAGGCTCGGCCGTTCGCCCAAGGTCACGATGCCGAGGGCCGGGACGAACAGCGACGCGGTCGCGGTGAGCATCGCGGTCGAAGTGGCGCCGAAGGCCTGGCTCACGCGCGCGAACAGGAACAGCGAGACGAGGTTCGCGAACACGCCTTGCAGCAGCGCCTGGACCGCGAGCTCCGCCCATGGGGCCTCGAGCAGCCTCGAGTCGAAGAACAGCA
Organism: Alphaproteobacteria bacterium; assembly: GCA_035506575.1. Lineage (GTDB taxonomy): Bacteria > Pseudomonadota > Alphaproteobacteria > CACIAM-22H2 > CACIAM-22H2 > DATJPD01. The sequence goes on along the minus strand of DATJPD010000152.1, from coordinate 6,799 downwards.
CATAGACCGGCAAATAGAGAGCCGCGGAGATCACGTAGACGACCGACGTCGCCTGCAGCGGCCGGACGTTCCAGCACTGAGCCGCCACGGCATAGATGGCCCAGCTGAACGAGGCGGTCGAAAACAGGACGTCGCCGCGCCATTGGCCGGCGGCCCCGGACGACACGCTCTCGTATCCCATCAGCGCCACGCCGAGGACGATCAGGGCGAGGCCCAGCTGCTTGCCGGGGCTGTAGCGCTCGTGCAGCACGACGACCGCGAGCAGGGCCGTGTAGAGCGGCAAGGCCCCGGTCTGCAGGGCCGAAGCGTGCGCCACCGGGGCCAAGACGAAGCCGCCATACGAGAACACGCCGAAGCCGAGCCCCGCCGAGAGCGCCAGCACGAGCGCCTGGCGGAGATTGAGATGCCCGAGCCCGCGCCGCGCGAACCACGGGAGCACGAGGATGCCGCCGATGCCGACCCGCAGGGCCAGGAGATCGGCCGGCGCGAAATGCGTGCGCAGGCTGAACCGGGTCATCAGGATGTAGGCGGCCCAGATCGCCAGCAGCAGCAGCGCGCACAACAGGCCGGTCCACCGCTCACGCCGGCCGGCCTCGGCCGCCCCTACGCCGTCGAAAGGCACTTGGAATGTCTCCGGGGCGGGATGTCCGGGTCAGGCGCGCGCGCGGATGGCGCTCACGAACAGCTCGGGGTCGACGTTGCCGCCCGAGCAGACCACGGCCACCGTCTTGCCGCGCGCCGGGAACTTTCCCGACAGCACGGCGGCCAGCGCCACTGCACCGCCCGGCTCGACCACCAGCTTGTAGTCCTCGAAGGCGACCGCCATCGCCTGGCGCACCTCGTCGTCGCTCACCGCGAACCCGCCCGAGACCAGCCTCGAGTTGATCGAGAAGGTGAGCTCGCCCGGCGTGGGTGCCAGGAGCGCATCGCAGATCGAGCGCGCGCCGGGATCATTGGTCTCGCGCTTGCCGCTCTTGAGGCTGCGGCTCAGGTCGTCGAAGCCCTGCGGCTCGGCGGCGTAGACGGCCGCCGACGGCCGGCGCGCCTTCATCGCCGTGGCGATCCCGGCCAGGAGGCCGCCGCCGCTGCACGCCGCGAGCACGGCATCGAGGGCCGCCCCCGCGGCCTCGGCCTGATGGGCGAGCTCGAGCCCGATCGTGCCCTGGCCGGCGATGATGAACGGATCGTCGAACGGCGGCACCAGGACGGCGCCGCGCTCGCGCTGCAGCTTCTGGCCGATCGCCTCGCGGCTCTCGTTCAGGCGGTCGTAGGTGACGACTTCGGCACCGTAGGATTTCGTGTTGCGGATCTTGATCGCGGGCGCGTCGGCCGGCATCACGATCACCGCCGGCATGCCCAGGATCTGCGCCGCGGCGGCGACACCCTGCGCATGGTTGCCCGAGGAGTACGCGACGACGCCGCGTATCTTGGCCTCGCCTTCGATGCGGCTCAGCCGGTTGTAGGCGCCGCGGAACTTGAACGAGCCCGTGCGCTGCATCGGCTCGGCCTTGATCAGCAGCCGGCCGCCCAGGCGCTTGTTCACCACCGGCGATTCCAGGAGCGGGGTGACGACCGCCAGGCCGGCGAGGCGCCGCGCGGCGTCTTCAATGTCGATGATGGTCGGCTGTGGAGAGGAGGTCATCGATGGCCTTCACCGCGATCGGCTCGTTGAGGACGGGCGCATGGCCTACGCCGGGCACCGTCGCCTGGCGCATGTTCGGGTGCGTGGCCTGCATGCGCGCCAAGGTCTCGGCGGAAAGGATATCCGACACCCCGCCGCGGATGACAAGTGTGGGAATTGCATTCGTGGCATGCCACAGCCCCCACAGATCGGGCAGGGGTTCGGGCGGATTCAAAAGCGGGCGCGCAAGATTCACATCCCAGTCGAAATGCAGGAGCCCGTCGGGGTCCTCGCGATAGGACCCGCGGGCGAAGTCGAGCCAGTCCTCGTCGGCGGTGAGCGACATATGCGGCAGGATCTGCTTGAGATGCGCGACCGCAGCCGGCCAGTCGCGGACCGGCCGGTCCTTCGCGATATAGGCGAGGATGCGGCCAGCCCCCTCGGTCGCGATCTCGGGCCCGACATCGTTGATGACGAGGCCGGCCAGGGCCGTGGGCATGGCGGCCGCCATCGCCATGCCGAGGAGCCCGCCCATCGAGGTGCCGACCACGATGACCTTGCCGAGGCCGAGGATCGCGAGAAGGTGGCGGATGTCGTCGACATAGACCGCCGCGTCGTAGGTCCGCCAGTCGGCCGCGTGCGCCGACCGCCCGCGGCCGCGCAGGTCGGGGCAGATCACGCGGCGCGGACCAAGGTGCCGGGCGAGCTTGTTGAAATCGGTCGAGTTGCGCGTGAGGCCGGCCAGGCACAGGACCGGCGTGAGGGGCGAAGCCTCATCGCCCCAGTCGCGGAAGAACAGGCGCAGATTGTCGGCGGACGTATAGGTGCGCTCGCGCGGGGCAGGGAGCATGGGGCGGGACCGCGCGGGGTTACCTGTTTCCGGTCATTCCCGCGAAAGCGGGAATCCAGGGTTCTGTTGCCCCGGGGTCCCCGCGTTCGCGGGGACGACGAGGGGATGAATTCATCACCCCAGGCCGAGCAGGGCTGGAAGCTGGGCGAGGCTCGTGATCTGGCGCTCGGGCATGGCCGGCAGGTTCTCGGTCGGGGCGCCGTTGCGGTTCACCCAGATGACGCGGAAGCCGAAGGCGGCGGCACCGGCCGCATCCCAGCCGTTGGAGGAGAGGAAGCACACGCGTGCCGCGGCCACGCCGAGCTTGTCGACCGCGACCTGGTAGACCGACGGGTGCGGCTTGTAGACGCCGACCGCCTCGACCGACAGCGACTCGTCGATGAGGGCCGACAGGCCGGAGCTGTTCACCGCCGCGGTCAGCATGGTGGGCGTGCCGTTCGACAGGACCGCGGTCTTCATCCCCTTGGCCTTGAGGCGGCGCAAGGTCTCCTCGGTCTCGGGATAGGGGTCGAGGCTGAGATATTGCTGCATCAGCATCGCGCGCAGCACCGGATCGCCGCGCTTGGCCACGGCCAGCGCGTAATCGAGGCTCTCGCCGGTGACGTGCCAGAAATCGGCATGGCGGCCCATGAGGCTGCGCAGCCACGAATACTCGAGCTGCTTGCGCCGCCACAGCTCCGACACGGTCGTCCAATCGGCGCCGAGCGCCTCCTTGCAGCGCGCCGCCGCAGAGCCGGTGTCGAACAGCGTGCCGTAGGCGTCGAACACGCAGGCGTCGATGTCCTGGAGCAGGCTTTCTTTGACGTCAGACATTACCGGGCCTCCGACACCCGCTTGCGGCGCACGTCCTGGGCGATGCCGGACGCGACGTCGGTGCCGTTGAGGCGCGCACGGTAGACTTGCAGGTTTTCGAGCACACGGTGGATGTAGTTGCGGGTTTCGTCGACCGGAATGAGCTCCACCCAGTCGACCATGTCAACCGTCGAGATGCGCGGATCGCCGTTGTCGCGGATCCATTGCCGCACCCGCCCCGGCCCGGCGTTGTATGCCGCCAGTGCCAGCACGTACGAGCCGTCATACGCATCGATGAGGCTGGATAGATAGGTGCGTCCGATCGACAGGTTGAGCTCCGGCTCGAACAGCAATCTGGTCTCAATATGCGCGGTGGCAAGGCCGAGCTTCTTCGCCATGGCGCGCGCCGTGGGGGCGATGAGCTGCATCAGGCCGCGAGCGCCGACCCGGCTGACGGCGTCGGTCTCGAAGGCGCTCTCCTGGCGGATCGTCGCATAGACGAGGGCGTGCTCGGGCGAATCGCCGGGCGGCAGAGGGATCATCGGCCATCCGTATTCGGGACTTTCGACCGCCGCGACCTGCGCCGAGCGCTTGGCGGCGGAGACCGCGAGGTCCGGCCGATCGATGCGGGTCGCGAGCTCGGCGACCAGGGTGTGCTCGCCGGGGCTCTTCGCGTTCAGCACCAGGCGCGTGACGAACGCCTTGACCTTGAGGGTCTGGCCGATCTGCTGCAGCACGCGGACCGCCTGCACGAGCTCGCTCGCCTCGAACTGCTTGCGCTCGTCGCCGCTCGGCTGGACGGTCTGCGGGAACGGCGGCCGGGCGGACGGGTCGAGCTCGGCCGAGGCGAGCTGGCCGTAATAGGTCGTGAGGTAGCTCGCGGCCTTGCGATACCACTCGGCCGCATTGTCCTTGTCGCCGAGAGCCGCCTCGGCGCGGCCGGCCCAATAGGCGCCGCGCGCCAGCGACACCGGGAATCTCGCCGCGTTATAGAGCTGGGTGAAATGGGTGAGCGCGGTCTTGGGCTCGTGCAGGAAGCGCAACGCCACCCAGCCCGCCAGGAACTCGGCGTCGACGAAATGCGCGCCGTCGACCATGCCGTGGTGGGTGGCGATCTCGTATGCGTCCTTCATGCGGTCGGCGCTGATGGCCCGGCGCGCCAGATAGTTGCGCTCGATCCACCACAGATCCGGCCTGGTCACGTGCTTGGGTGCGGTCCGTAGCATGTCGAGGGCGGCCTGGTCCTGTCCCTTGCGGCGGCGCCAGCGCAGCCGCTCGAAGATCAGGCCCTCGTCGTTGGCGAGCCGAGCCGGCACGCGCCGCAGCGCGTATTCCGCACCCGATGACAGGCCCGCGAGCTTGAGCCGCGCATCGGCGAGTGCCCGGTGGTCGCCGTCGACGCGGGGCATCATGCGCTTGGCCTCTTCGCTGCGGCCGTCCCACAGGAGGCGGTCGAGGCGGGCGAGGTGGTCTTCGGACGTGAGATGCGAGCGGTAGCGCGACAGGAACGTCTTTTCCTGGGCGGCGCCGAACGCGCCCGACGCCCAGGTCGAATGGATGAGCTGAACAGCCTTGGCCTTGTCGCCCGAGCGCAGCAGCGCCTCGATGTAGCGCATGCTGCCGTCGACGGTCTGCGGGCCGCGCAGCGCGAACCAGGCGAGCACGACCGAATCGTCGGTGCGGTCGACGAGCGACTCCTCGGCGCGGCGCATCAGGACGTCCTGGTGCGGCCAGGACGGGTTGGCGTCGATGAAGGCGGCGATGTCCTCGAATGCCGCACCGGAATGCGGCAGCTGCAGCTCGGCCCAGCGGAAGATCTTGTCGGCGAGTTTGCTGCCGCCCTGGCGGGCGAGCTGCCGGGCCTCGTCCGGCCGTCCGGCGTCGAGCGCCTGGAAGGCATGTTGGTAGAGCGCCTGCTGGTCGGGCTTGAGGAGCGGCGGCAGCGCGGTCGTGGCCGGGACCGGCAGCGCGGTGGCGGATTTGGGGGCGGGGGCGCCGACAGCCGGCGCCGCGGCCGTCCAGGCGACCAAAGCCGCTGCCAAAACCAACCCGAACCGGTGGAATCTCCCGTGCAACATCAAGGCGATATTAGGTGAGAGGCGGCAGCCGACGCCAGCATGACCATATCCTGTTAAGTTCTCATTAACGTGATTGGTTGCGGGCCGCCAAGCCCCGGGGGTATCTTCGCGGGAGATGCGGAGACATCCATGATCCACGGTTCGATTACCGCCCTCATCACGCCGTTCAAGAACGGAGCCGTCGACGAGAAGGCGTTCCGGGCGCTCGTCGACTGGCAGATCAAAGAGGGCACGCAAGGGCTCGTGCCGTGCGGCACGACGGGCGAATCGCCGGCCCTGTCGCACGAGGAGCACCATCGCGTGGTGGACCTCTGCATCGAGGCGGCCGCGCGCCGGGTGCCGGTGATCGCCGGCACCGGATCGAACTCGACCGCCGAGGCGATCAGCCTCACAAAGCACGCCAAGAAGGCGGGCGCCGACGCGGCCCTGATCGTGTCGCCCTACTACAACAAGCCGACCCAGGAAGGTTTATACCAGCACTTCAAGGCGATCGCCGAGGCGGTGGAGCTGCCGATCATCGTCTACAACATCCCGCCGCGCTGCGTGGTCGACATCTCGGTCGAGACGATGGCGCGCATCGCCAAGCTGCCCAACATCATCGGGGTGAAGGAGGCGACCGGCGACGTCACGCGCTTCACCAAGCACCGCCGCGCGATCGGCAAGGAGTTCCTGCAGCTCTCGGGCGACGATGCGCTGGCGCTGGCGCAGATGGCGCATGGCGGCAACGGCTGCATCTCGGTCACCTCGAACATCGCACCACGGCTCCTGGCCGACTTCCAGGCGGCCTGCCTGGCGGGCGACTACGTGAAGGCGCGCTCGCTGCACGACCGTCTGGCGCCGCTGCACGAGGCGCTGTTCGTCGAGACCAGCCCGGCTCCGGTCAAGTACGCGGCGAGCCTCCTCGGCCTGTGCGAGCCCACCGTGCGCCTGCCGCTGGTCGAGCCGCAGGCGGCCACCAAGCAGCGCGTGCGCGAGGCGATGGTGGGAGCCGGCCTCCTCAACTAGGCCGTAAAAAAAGATGGCGAAAGCGCCGCTGCCCGAGAAACTCGCGGCGCAGAACCGCAAGGCTCGCCACGACTATTTCATCCAGTCGACCCTCGAAGCCGGGATCGTCCTGACCGGCACCGAGGTCAAGGCGCTGCGCGAGGGCGGGGCGCAGATCACCGACGCGCACGCCGAGGAGCGGGGCGGGGAGCTGTGGCTCCTGGATGCGCACATCCCCGAGTTCCACGGCGGAAACCGGATGAATCACGAGCCGCGGCGGCCGCGCAAGCTCCTGGTCCACAGGCGCGAGATGAACCGGCTGATCGGTGCGGTGACGCGCGAGGGCATGACGCTTATCCCCTTGCGCCTCTACTTCAACGGCCAGGGGCGCGCCAAGCTCGAACTGGCGCTCGCCAAGGGCAAGAAGAAGTACGACAAGCGCGAGACGATCAAGGCGCGCGACTGGCAGCGCGA
>DATJPD010000151.1:0-3306 GCA_035506575.1 Alphaproteobacteria bacterium | reverse complement strand
CAGGAGATCGAGCGCTGGCGGATCGTCGTCTCCGACATCGGCGTCCAGCCCCAGTGAATAAAACCCCCTCTCCCCCGGTCGCGGGGGAGAGGGTAGGGTGAGGGGGTCTTACACCGCCGCGGCGGACGCACACCTCACCCTCCCGCGCTGACGCGCGGGCCCCTCCCTCTCCCCACTTCGTGCGGAGAGGGGCTTTGCTGCAGAACCCTCCACGTAATTTCTCCATGACTCCCTCCATCGCCTACGCGCTCGCGGCCCTCGTCTGCTACGGCCTCGGCGACTTCATCTACAAGCGCGCGGCCGCCGCCGGCCTGTCGTCGGTGCATCTCTTGACCGGCCAGGCGTGGCTGTTCTGCCCCGTGGTCATCCTCTATGCCTGGCTGACCGGAACCCTGCGCCTGGATCTTCCGGCGTGGTGGGGCGGGGCGGCCGGCGCGTTTCTGCTCATCGGCTTCTACAACTTCTCCCGCGCGCTGCAGACCGGGGCCGTCAGCGCGATCGCGCCCATCTTCCGCCTCAACTTCATCGTCACCGCGGCCCTTGCGATCGGCTGGCTGCACGAGCCTTTGACCGCGCAGAAGCTGGCCGGGTTCGCGCTCACCTTCGTCGCCGGCTGGCTGCTGCTCGCAACCGCGGCGGGCGGCAAGGCGCCCGATCCCTCGGCACGGCCCCGTCCGCCCGTCCGGGGCCCGGGCCTGCGGGTGGCGCTCGCCACGGTGATGACCGGGGCCGGCGCCTTCTGCCACAAGCTCGGCCTCGTCGCCGGCGCGACGCCCGAGAGCCTGCTCAGCGCGCAAGCGATCGTGTTCTGCAGCGCCATCACCGTCATGGTCTACGCGATGACCGGCTCGCTGCGTCTGCCCTCGGGCTCGCTGCGGCATTACGGCCCGGCGGCGGCGGTCCTGGTCGGGGCGTTCCTCTTCATGCTGTACGGCCTGAAGGGCGGAGAGGCGAGCGTGGTCGTGCCGATCGCCCAGATGGGCTTCGTGGCCGCCGCGGTCCTGGGCGTCGCCGTGTTCGGCGAGGCCGTCACGGCGCGCAAGCTCGCGGGCCTCGCCTGCGCCATCGCGGCCCTTCTCCTGCTGGCCATCAGCTGACAAGAAGAATTCACCACGGAGACACGGAGGACACCGAGAAGGACACCGTGTCATTGCGAGGAGCGTCAGCGACGAAGCAATCCAGGAATGGACTGCTTCGCTTCGCTCGCAGTGACGAAAACATCTCCGTGTCTCCGTGGTGAAAATTCCGCTTTCGGGGCGACCGCGGACACGCGTAGTCTCAGGGCCAATTACTTGCGGAGGAAACATGTTCCTCAGGAACGCCTGGTACGTCGCCGCCTGGGACCGCGAGGTCACGCGGCAGAGCATGCTGCGCCGCATCCTCTTGAACGAGCCGGTGGTGTTCTACCGGGCCGAGGACGGCCGGCCGGTGGCCCTCGAGGACCGCTGCTGCCACCGCCACGCGCCCTTGTCGAAGGGCAAGCTGGTGGGCGACGCGGTGCAGTGCCCCTATCACGGCTTCACCTACGATCCGACCGGCGCCTGCATCTCCATCCCCGGCCAGGCGAAAATCCCGCCCAGCGCGCGCGTGAAGTCCTACCCGGTGGTCGAGCGCTATCACTGGCTGTGGATATGGATGGGCGATCCGGCGTTGGCCGACCCCGCCAAGATCGAGGACTTCCACTGGATGGACGATCCGAACTGGCGCGCGGCCGGCGAGCACCTGCACCTCAAGGGCAATTACGTGCTGCTGGTCGAGAATCTGCTCGACCTCTCGCACCTGTCCTATGTCCATCCGACGACGCTCGGCACCGACAAGATCGCGGCCACCCCGATGAAATGGGAGAAGACGAACGATGGCGTGCGCGTCATGCGCTGGATCATGGAGAGCGCGCCGCCGCCCTTCTTCCAGCGGGTCGGCGGCTTCAAGCCCGACCAGAACGTGGACCGCTGGCAGATCATCGACTGGACGCCGCCCGCCTTCGTGCGCCTCGACGTCGGCTGTGCTGTGTCGGGTACCGGGGCGCGCGACGGCAACCGCAAGGCAGGCATCTCGATGCGCAACCTCAACGCCATCACGCCCGAGACCGACAGGACCACGCATTATTTCTGGGCGCAGGCGCACGACTTCAAGCTGGATGCGCGCTGGATGACCGACCTCGTGTTCCAGAACGTGCACACCGCGTTCCTCGAGGACCTCGAGATCATCCAGGCGCAGCAGGAGAACATCGACACCGCCCCTGATGCCCCGCGCATCGACATGAACCACGACGGCGGCGGCATCGCCGCCCGCCGCATGCTCGAAGACCTGATCGCCGCGGAGCGGCAGTCGCGCGTAGCGGCTGAGTAGGCACGCCTATTCTTTTCCGTCATGCCCGGACTTGTTCCGGGCATCCACGTCGGGCCGAAAGTGCAGATGATTGCGCGTTGCGCAACGACGTGGATGGCCGGGACTTCGCCCGGCCATGACGAATAGGGCGGTATGCTCTTCTTATGTTCTCTCGTGCGCCTTGAGCCACGCCGCCGCGGCGTCGATCTCGTCTTCGCCGAACACGCTGACGCCGTTGCGGCGCAGGAGGGTGGCGGTGAGGCCCTGGCCCGGGATGCGGCGCTTGAAGTCGCTCGAGAAGATGAAGCGGCTGCCGCAGGAGGGTGAATTCTGCTTCAGGATGGCGATGCGCACGCCGTGCTTCTTGGCGAGCGCCAGTGCCGCCGCCGCCCCGCGCTCGTACTCGGCCGTCACGTCACGGCCCGCATCGCTGCCGTCGTCCGCCACCACGCGCACGCCGACCAGGCGCGCCCGCGGCCGCGGCACCGGCAGGCCGCCCACCGTCTCGGGGCAGATCGGCACGAGGCGCCCCTCGGCGCGCCAGGCGTCGAACTGCGCATCGCCGCAGGTGACGTCGCCCGCGTCATAGCGCACGCGCTCGCCGAACAGGCACGCACTCACCAGGATCTTCTCAGGCATCGCTTGGGGCTTCCTCCGAACCACTCCTATTCGTCATGCCCGCGAACGCGGGCATCCAGGGCACGCTGTCACTGGATCCCGGCGTTCGCCGGGATGACGCTGCGCGTCATTTATGCCACGGCAGGCTTCCGATCTCATGCCCGATGCTCGGGAACTGGCTGACCGCGGACGGGATCATCACCGGGCGCGCCGGCGCGATGAACGAGCGGTTGAGCTCGCCGAGCCTGGTGACGCCCAGCAGCATCATGTCGATCTTCATCTCGGTCTCGAGGATCTCGAGCATGCGGGTGATGCCGCGCTCGCCCGCCGCCGACAGGGCCCAGCCGTAGAGCTTGCCGA
>DATJPD010000150.1:0-40430 GCA_035506575.1 Alphaproteobacteria bacterium | reverse complement strand
GACTGCATCTCCGGCGCCACTACCAGCGGCTCCATCAGCTTCACCGACGGCAGCCATTGTCCGTAGGCGCCCGTCTGCTAGCGCGCTGTGCGTCTCCGCCGGAATCCGCATCAGGTTCTGAAGGACCGCTGCCGGTTCCATTTTTAGGCGGGGTGATCTAACCTCACGGGATGCTGAAGCTCTACAACGCGCCGCACTCCACGTGCAGCCAGAAGGTCCGCATCTGCCTCGCCGAGAAGGGCCTGGCGTTCGAGGACATCCGGCTCGACCTCGGCAAGGGCCGCGAGCACCTCAAGCCCGAATACCTGAAGCTCAACCCCAACGGCGTCGTGCCGACCCTGGTCGACGGGGACGACGTCATCATCGATTCGAGCGTCATCTGCGAATACCTGGATGAGAAATATCCGCACCCGCGGCTGACGCCCGAAACTCCGGTGGAGCGCGCACATATGCGCGCCTGGATGCGCTATCTCGAAGAGGTGCCGACCGCAGCCGTGCGCGTGCCCTCGTTCAACATGGCGTTCCTGCCGCGCTTCGAGCATTTGAGCCCGGCACAGTTCGAAGCCGAGGAAGCCGGCCCGCGGCCGATCCGCAGGCATTTCTACCGCCGTATGGGCCAGGGCGGCTTCAAGAAGGAGGACGTGCAGGCCTCGCTGGACCAGATCGCCGCCACCTGCGCCCGCATGGACTCGGCCCTCGCAAACGGCCCGTGGCTCCTCGGCCGGTTCTACTCGCTGGCCGACATCATCGTGGCCCCTCTCATCGACCGCATGGCCGACCTTGGATTCCAGGCGATCTGGGCGGAGAAATATCCGCGGGTGGCCGACTGGTATGCCCGGATGCGGGCGCGGCCTGCCTTCCAGAAGGCCTTCTATCCCGGCACGCGATTGTCCGAGAAGCTGCCTCTCGCACCGGCGATCAAATCGGCCTGACGGCCGTCGCCGCACCAGGCGCTCGCACGCCGGGCGTGCGGCCACGGTTTTGTCGCTGGCGAGTTCATCTCGCTTTCACGCAAATGCAACATTCTTGCTTTGGCTCGAACCCTCGGTGGGCCGGGAATGCCGCATGTCATAGCCCTGTGGGACGAACGCTTCGTTCTTTTCGTCAATCAATTCGCCGCGAAAAGCGCCGTATTCGACGGAATTATGTACGACCTGGCGGATGCCTCCATCCTGCAGGGCGGGTTGTTCATGGCGTATTTCTGGTGGGCCTGGCTGCGCACAGACGGACCGGTGATACGGCGGCGGCAGGAAATCATAATCGCGATCGCGGGCGCGATCGCGGCGGCCATCATCTCCCGCACGATGCAGGTGACCCTGCCCTTTCACACCCGTCCGCTGCACACTGCGTCATTGCAGTTCGTCGTTCCGCTCGGCGTGAACCCCCAGACCCTCAACACCTGGAGCTCGATGCCGAGCGACCACGCCGCCACGTACTTCGCGCTCGCGACTGCGATCTGGTACCAGTGGCGGGCGATGGGCTATGCGGCGATGGCGTGGACGGTAGTGTTCGGCCTGATCCCCCGCATCTATCTCGGCTATCACTACCCCAGCGACATCGTCGCCGGATGCTTGTGCGGCCTGATCGTGATGGCGTTGGTCTGGAAACTCGTGCCGCATGCCGGCGCGCTCCGACGCGTGATCGCCTGGGAGCGCTCCTATCGGGCGATCTTCTATCCGGCGGCGTTCCTGCTGACGTACGAGGTTGCGACGTTGTTCTACGACGTGAGGCACCTCGCGAGAGACGGCTATGACGTGGTCAAGCTGGCCTTGGATATCCACCCGATGATCCAGGCCGCATCGGCGGTCCAGCCGCCGGGCTGAGCCTAGCGCTGCCCGATCGCGTCCTTGGCCAGTTGCACGACCTCGGGCGGGCTCTGGTAGAGCTCGCCCAGCAGCGTGTCGATCTCGGCGCCACTGACCGGATGGACCTCAAGCTCGGTCTTCTTCGCTTCCTCGAGGAAGGCCGGGTCCTTCATGGTTTCGTCGAACCCCCGGCGGAGCGCCTGCTTGCGGTCCTCCGGAAGCCCCGGCGGGGCCACGTAAGGCCGGGCCACGCTCTGGCGGGCGAAGATCAGGCGCAGCGCCCGCAGTTCCTTCGGGTCCTTCGTCTCGTCCACGATCAGCGGTACGTCGGGCAGGTCCTCGTGCTTGCGCAGAGCCAGCTGGACGGGCACGAAAATCTGCTTCGTGTCATAGAGCTGCTTGTTGCGGCTGACGAGGCTGCTCCATGACCAGCCGCAGCGCCCCTGGACCTCGCCGCGCTCAAGCGCCAGCACGACGTCGGAGCCGCCCGGAAACCCGGTGACCAGCTTCAGGTTGAGATGGAAGATGCGCTTCATCGCGTTCGGAAACACATCGGTGTCGGACGCCGACCCCGTGCCGCCGACGGTGTAGGACTTGGTCAGCATGTCCTGCCACGTCGCAACACCCGAATCGTGCCAGAACGCGCACACGCTCACCTCGTCGGTGATGCTGCCGAGCCAGGTGAACTTGCGCGCATCGAACTGCGTGCCGGCCCCGCCGAGCAGCGGCTCGGTCGCCATGCCGCGCGCGAAGGTCGCCATCGCGGTGCCGTCCTTCGGGGCGACGTTGTAGAGGTAATTGGCCAGCCTGAGGCTGCCCGCCCCCGGCATGTTCTGCGGAACGATGGTCGGATTGCCGGGGATATGGGCGCCCAGATATCGCGCCAGCTCGCGCGCATACAGGTCGTATCCGCCTCCGACGCTATAGCCGATGTAGAGCTGGATGGTGCGGCCTTTGTAGAACTGCGCCACGGCCGCGTCGTCCGCCCGCGCCATGCCGCTCCACGCCGTCGCACCCGCAGCGACGGCCGCGAGCACGAGTGTCCGAAATCCCAACACGTGTCTCCTCCCCGTGTAAGTCGTGCCGCCCCGTTGTCAAACTCTCAGGGCGGCGAGCATCTCCTCGATATAATCCTCGCCGCGGGCCACCACCAGCATGGATGCGTATGGCCTGAGCCTGGCGAGGGTCGTGGCCAGACTTGAGTCCGGGACCCCGTCCTGATCGAGGATGAGTGCTGTGACCGGCACGCCGCGTGCCTTGCAGGCCTCGCCGATCACGGGTGCGAGCGGCACCTCCTCCCCTGCCGTCGCGACGAGCACGATCAGGTCGGCCGGATCGATCTCGGCGACGAGCGACTTCGTGCGGCCCAGGAACTCGTTGAGCTGCGCCTTGATCGAGCCGACCGTGCCGGCGGTATCGGGGCTTGTGCCGGCCGACGGGGATGGCGGCAGAAACGCGGTGCGGCGCGGATTCGCGCGCACGAGCCGCCCGATCGCGGACGCGCTCGCGTCATCCAGGGCAATGAGCTTGACGGCACGCGGACTGGAATTGGGGTACGCAACCCGAAATGCCGCCTCCTTGGCCGTGGTCGCCCGCGCCGACTGGCTCGGCATCGTCACACGCTGGCGGGTGCGACACCCGGCTGCACGGTGAGGGCCGCCTTGGCCGCCTCGGCATAGGCCTGATCGGGCGGCAGGACGATCGCGGCCGAGCGCACGCGCTGGTGCTCGGCCGTGAGGCCCGGCGGCAGCGTCCCCTTCTCGGCCAGCGCCTTGGCAGCGCGGATCAGGCGCATGCGCGCCATGATGATGCCGTTGTCGGTGGAGACGAGGTTCTCCTTCGTGCGGTCGACGATCGGCCCCATGCTTTCCTGCAGGCTGGCGTCCTGCATGGCGATGCCGTCGACGCCGCTATAGGTGAGCCCGGCCTTCTGGGCCGCGCGGTCGATCAGGTAGTCGTTGTCCTTGTTCGCTTCCGGGCGGAACGTGCCCGGCACGTAGCGCACGTGGATGCCCTTGCCGTCTTTCATCGCCGCGATCTCGTCCGGGCGCAGCTTGCGGATCGGGTGGTAGTCGAAGCTCCACGCCCAGCAGTTCTCGTCGTCGATCGGCACCCACCAATGACCGTGCACGGAGTGCCCGCCGCGCGGCGCGATCATCGTGAAATTGGGCATGACCCAGGGCGTGATGCGCCAGTAGTAATGGCCGTTCTCGGCGTTGCGCCGGGCACCGATGTAGAGCCCGCCGGCACTCTCCACCACCTCGAACACCGGCTTCAGGTCCTTGAGGTTGTACTCGTTGCCCTTGGTCCCTTTGAACAGCGGATCATTCTTGAGCCCGCCCGAGTGCAGGAACGATACATGGCTCGAATCGATCCCGCCCTCGAGCGCCTGCAGCCAGTTGCATTCCTGGGTGCGCTTGGAGACGAACCGCTGCTCGGGGGGAACAAGAAGCACCTCGAACTCGGGCAGCGGCGGCTGCTTCGCGAGGTCGCCCATGTAGGCCCACAGGATGCCGCCGCTCTCGACCAGCGGATAGGACTTGAGCTTGATCTTCCGGCAGAAGCCGTTCTCCGCCGGTTCGGAGGGCACGTCGACGCATTGGCCGGTCACGTCGTACTTCCAGCCGTGATAGGGACAGCGCAGCCCGGACTCCTCGTTACGCCCGAACCACAGCGACACCCCGCGATGGGCGCAGAACTCGTCGATCAGGCCGAGACGTCCCTCGCTGTCGCGAAAGGCGACGAGGCGTTCGGAGAGCAGCTTGATCCGCACCGGCGGGCAGTCGTTCCCGGGCAGCTCTTCGGCCAGGAGAGCCGGCAGCCAGTAGCAGCGAAACAAGTTGCCCATGGGCGTGCCCGGGCCGGTCTGGGTGACGAGATCGTTCTGTTCCTTCCTCAGCATCGCAAATACTCCTGTCTGTCGTCCCCCCGGACGTTCAGCCGTTCACCTTGCCCGCCGCTGGATCGATGCAGATCTTGCCGTCGACCACGCGCGCCTCCCACACCTGCAGCGCCTCCGTGCACGGCGGCGCCGAGGGCAGGCCGGTCTTGATGTCGAACTTTCCCTGGTGGAACGGGCACTCGATCTCGCAGCCCTCGACAAAACCCTCGGACAGCGAGCCCGGCCCGTGCGTGCATTGGTCCTGGGTGACGTAATGACGGCCATCGACCACGAACACCGCGTACTGGTTGCCGTCCACCTCGGCACGCGCCGGCTGGTCCGGCTTCACATCCTCCACCCCGCACAGCACCGTCAAAGTCTCGCCGCCGGCCATTCCTGCTCCTCGTAGGTCCTGAAGATGTTCGCATGGCGAACAACTTCACCGAATTTCGCACATACCTTACGTGGGGCGTGCGGCCTGTCAAGCGAGGTGCCTCCGCGCGTTGTCGTCGCGTTGACAGCCCGCGCCTGCGGCTGATACGCATGTTCAATATAGCGGAAAGACGTTCTTATATATGGAACATGCCATCCCGCGCGCGCGGAACAAGGCGCGCCTGTCCTCGGTCGCCAACGCCATCCGCGTCGTCAAGGCGTTCTCGGACGACGAGTTCGAGATCGGCATCAGCCGGCTCGCCAACCGGCTCGGGCTCGCCAAGAGCACCGTCCACCGCCTGGCCACCACCCTGATCGACGCCGGGGTCCTGGAGCAGAACCCCGAGAACGGAAAGTATCGCCTCGGTCTGCTGGTGTTCGAGCTGGGATCGCTCGTTCGCCGCAAGATCGACGTCTATCACGAGGCCAAGCCGTGGCTATTCGCGTTGCGCGACCAGACCGGCGAAACCGTGCACCTTGCCGTCCTCGGCCGGCAAGGCCTCGTTTACATCAACTTCATCGAGAGCCAGAAGGCGATCCGCATGTCGACCGGCCTCGGGCAGCGCAAGCCGCTGCACTGCACGGCCGAGGGCAAGGCGCTCCTTGCCTTCCAGCCGCCGGAGATCGTCGAACGGACGATCGCCGCCGGCCTCGAACGCCTGACCCCCAAGACCATCAGCGATGCGGCGGCGTTGCGCGACGAGCTGGCAGTCATCCGGGCCCGCGGCTACGCAACGGACGACGAGGAGTGCGAGCTCGGGATGCGGTGCATCGCAGCCCCGGTGCGCGATGACAGCGGCCACGTGACGGCCGCGGTCGGGATCGCCGGGCCGGTGCAGCGGCTGACCAAGAAGATGCTGCTCTCGCATGCCCCGGCGCTGATGAACGCCGTGGCGGCGATCTCGCAGCGCCTCGGCGACCCGCCGCCGCACGAAACCCTCGGGCGGCGCAGCGCCTGAGTCTCGCGCCGCTCATGGACGACAACGCCGACAAGTCCCAGGTGCCGCCAGCGCACGGCCTGAAGGATCACGCCCTCGGCCAGGAGCTGATGCACAAGCATGTGGCCGGCGCGTATTACGACCACGATCACGACGATTTCGAGGAGAGCGGCCCGCTCGAGGAAAATCCGATCTGGATCCAGGACCACGTGTCGCTGGTCAGCGTCGGAATCGACATCGGGTCGTCGGGTACGCAGGTCATCTTCTCGCGCATCAATCTGCGCCGCCTGGGCGAAGACCTGTCGAGCCGCTACTTCGTGGTCTCACGCGAGCAGCTGTATCTGTCGCCGGTGGCGCTGACTCCGTATCAGAGCGACACCCGGATCGACGAGCGCGCACTCGGGACGGTCATCGACGAGGCCTATGCCGCGGCCAAGCTGGCGCCCTCGGACATCGACACGGGTGCGGTCATCCTCACCGGCGAGGCGCTGCGGCGCGAGAACGCCGAGGCGATCGCCTCCGTCATCTCCGAGAAGGGCGGCGATTTCGTGTGCGCCACCGCCGGCCATCACATGGAGGCGATGCTCGCCGCCTATGGCTCCGGGGCGGCGCGTGTGTCGAACGACGAGCACAAGCGCATCCTCAACATCGACATCGGCGGGGGCACCACCAAGCTCGGAATCATCGAGCACGGCCGTGTGGTCGCGACGGCGGCGTTCCACGTCGGCGGGCGGCTTCTGGTCGTGGACGCCAGCCAACGCATCACCCGGCTCGAGGCCGCGGGACAGCACTTGGCCAGGCAGGCGGGCTTCGCCTGGAACCGCGGCGATACGATCTCGCGCGCCGACATGGAGAAGGTCGCCGATTGGATGGCCGATGCGATCGTCACAGCGGTACGCTCGGGCAACCTGCCGACCGTGATCCGCGACCTGTTCCTGACCGAACCGCTGCCGGATCGGGGGCCCATCGACGGCGTCATGTTCTCGGGCGGCGTGGGCGAATACGTCTATGCGCGCGAGACGCGGGACTTCGGCGACATGGGCCTCCTGCTCGGTGCGGCGCTGCGGCGCCAGATCGATCGCGACGCGCTGCCCTGGCCGGTGCTGCCGGCGCATGAATGCATCCGCGCCACGGCACTGGGCGCCTCCGAATATTCCGTACAGCTCAGCGGCAATACGATCTATGTCTCCAACCCCGGCGTTCTCCTGCCGCGCAAGAACCTGCAGGTGCTCGGGCCCGACTACGAATTCGGCGAGACGGTCGATGCCGATGCAGTCGCGGCGGCGATCCGCGCGCACTTCACGGCGTTCGACCTCACCGAAGGCGAAAAGGACGTGGCCCTGGCCTTCCACTGGCGGGGGGCGCCCTCCTATGAGCGCGTGGCGGCCTTCGCGTGCGGGATCATCAAGGGGCTGCCGAACACGATCGCCGCCAAGCGGCCGGTCTACATCATCCTGGACGGCGATCTTGCCCAAACCTTGGGCGGGGTATTGCGCGAGGACCTGGAGCTTGCGAGCGAGGTCATGGTGATCGATGGCGTCGTCCTGTGGGATTTCGACTTCATCGATCTCGGCAAGATCCGCCTGCCCTCCCATACCGTCCCGGTCACCGTGAAGTCGCTGGTGTTCAACGAGGACCCGCGCGCGATCTCCGAGCGCGGTCACAGTCATCACGGCCACGATCACCACCACGACCATGGGCATCATCACCACGACCACGACCACCGCCACCATCACCACCACCATGACCACGGTCATGGCCACCATCATCACGGCCATGATCACCACCACGATCATGACCATTCGCACGAGCACGCGCATGGGTCGCGCCGCGAGCGCACGCCCTCGCACCGGCCCGGCTGAGTAGCAGGAGAGAGTTATGGCCAAGACCGCGATCGTTTCCGACGACCTGGCGAAGAAATTCGCGACCGAGAAGGATTCGCCTTACCGCCGCTGGGTCCACGCAGAGGGCCTCGAGATCATCAGCGCCCACTACGTGCGCAACCTTCACCACGTCGAGCTGAAACCGTGGTCCCGCCGCGGCGGCCGCGGGGTCTACATCAACCACGAGGCGTCGCGGACATCGAACGACTGCTATGTGTGCGAGGTTCCGGCAGGCGGCAAGCTCGCTCCGCAGCGCCAGCTGTTCGAGGAAATGATCTACATCCTCGACGGCCGCGGCTCGACCAGCGTGTGGAACGACGCCGGCCAGCGGATCACCTTCGAGTGGAACAAGGGCTCGATGTTCGCGATCCCGATCAACACCTGGCATCAGCATTTCAACGGCCAGGGCAAGGCCCCGGCGCGCTACGTCGCGGTCACCAACGCACCGATCGTCATCAACCTCTATGACGACATCAACTTCATCTTCAACACGCCCTACGACTTCAAGAACCGCTTCAACGGCGAGCCGGACTACTTCGCCAACAAAGGCGAGCAGAAGGGCCTGTTGCTTGAGACCAATTTTGTGGCCGATGCCATCAACCTGCCCCTGATCAGCGCCAAGGAGCGCGGGGCCGGCGGCGGACATATCCGCTTCAACATGGCCAAGGGCTCGATGAACAGCCACATCTCGCAGTTCCCGATCGGGACCTACAAGAAAGGCCACCGGCACGGGCCGGGCGCGCACGTGATCATCATGAGCGGCGAAGGCTATTCCTTGATGTGGCCCGAGGCCGAGGAGCCCACGCGCTACGACTGGGAGATCGGCACGCTGATCGTTCCCCCCAATATGTGGTATCACCAGCACTTCAACACCGGCACCACCCCGGCCCGCTATCTCGCCTTCAAGCACGAGGGGGTCGCGGTCCGCAACGCGCAGGGCGTGCCCAAGGCGTGGATCAGCCAGCGCATCGGCGGCGACCAGATCGACTACGTGGACGAGAAGCCGGTCGTCCGCGAGCTCTTCGCCGAGGCTCTCGGCAAGCACGGCCTCGCCTCGAAGATGGAGGCGGCCTACGCCGCCGAGCAGGCCGAGCTGCAAAAGGCATCTTGAGGAGGACGTCATGGCTCACGCCGCCCAAACTTCGAACGTTGCCCCGAAACCGGCCGCTGGCTCGGTGGTCGCCCGGCTCGACGCGGTGGTCGACGACTTCGCGCGCCGCACGCGCCTCTTCAACGAGCCGATGACTCCCGGCCGGGCGAAGATGTTCGTGTTCCAGCACCGGCAGAACACGCGCCAGCGCAACTCCGTGCTCAAGCTGCGCGTCGCGACCAACTGCCCCGACTGGGACATCAAGCTGCGCATCATCGGCGCCTGCAGCGAGGAGATCATCGCCGACCACGAGCACGGCCACGGCAAGCCGCACTGGCTGATCCTCGAGGAGCTCGGCACCAAGATCGGCCTTACGACCGAACAGATCCGCAGCGCCCCCCTGCTCGTCTCGACCCAGATGTGCTGGCTCGCCTGGGAGGCGCTGATGTCGAACCGACACTGGCTCGAAGGCCTGATCGGCAACACCTGCGCCGAGCGGGTCAACGTGCCCGGTTACGGCACGGGCACGTTCCGGGAGAAGGGCTGGTTCTTCGTCGAGCGCAAGCGCTGGGGCGAGCTGTTCAAGCTGCCCAACGACGACCTCGACTTCTTCGAGCTGCACGAGGCCGCCGATATCGCGCATTCGAACCTGGGCTGGCAGACGATCGCCGAGCGCGCCGAGAAGCTTGGCGTCGTCGATCAGGTGGTGCAGGCGTGCCACCTGAACCTGCTCGTGTGGGAGAACTACCTGAACGGCATCGCCGACGGCGGCGACGCTCTCGACCGCGGCGAAACGCCGCGCTACGTCTGAACCGCCCTATTCGAGAGGATCGAACACGATGGACGCGATTGACGCCCTCATCTCCCGGGTCTCGCCCGCCAAGCTCGCCGAGCCGGGGCCCACACCGGAAGCACTCGACAAGATGCTGGCGGCGGCGGTCGCCGCCCCCGACCACGGCCGCATCCGGCCCTGGCGGTTCATCGTCATCGAGGGGAAGGCGCGCGAGAGGTTCGGCGAGCTGATGGCGCAGTCCTTGGCCCGCCGCGAGAAGGACCTCTCGCCGGCCAAGCTCGACTTCGAGAAGGTCAAGGCGCTGCGCGCGCCGGTCCTGGTCGTGGTGGCTGCGGCACCGAAGGACGATCCGAAGATCCCCGAGGTCGAGCAGATCGAGGCCGTGGCCGCGGCGACGCAGAACTTCTGCGTGGCCGCCCACGCGCTGGGCTACGGCACGTTGTGGCGCACCGGCAAGGTGGCCTACGACGCCGAGGTGAAGAAGGCGCTCGGCCTGCGCGAGGCGGACACGGTCGTCGGCATCATCTATGTCGGCTCGGTCGGCACACCCGGGGCGCCGCGCAAGATCGCCGCCGGCGATTTCGTCCGCCGCTGGGAAGGCTAGGCCGATGACCGACCTCTATGACAAGAAGCCGGGCGATGTCATCGAGGAGTCGCCGCCCGGCATCGGACACAACCAGCCGTCCGAGATCGCATGGGAGCGCTGGGGAAAGAAGCGCACGTTCGTGCGGGCCCTCGAAGGCACGTATGGCGACCTCACCAAGGCTCTGCTCGAGCAGCCGCGCGTCTATTCGTCCAAGGCGCTGCCCTGGAAGGGCGGCCCGGGCCTGTTCGGCAAGCACGTGGTCAGCCCCCAGGCCTCGCGCATCGTGCAGTCCATCGAAACCCACATCGAGGCGTACGGCCCCGGCTGCTACGGCCAGAAGCACGGGCATCTCAACAGCGCCGTCTTCTACATCCTCAAGGGCCGCGGGCACGACGTGCACGACGGCCGCCGCATCGAGTGGAAGGCCGGCGACGTGATGGTGGTCGAGAACGGCTGCGTGCACCAGCACTTCAATGACGACCCGGACGAAGAGGCGATCCTTCTCGTCTTCAAGGCCAAGCCCCTTTTCCTGTTCATGCACCTCTTGTTCCAGAAGATCGTCGAGTGGCCGCCGAAATCGCCGCCGTCCGGTCACGAGGACTGGACGCCGCCCACCGACCTCTGAGCCTTTCGGAGACGCCCGATGCCCGCCCAAGAAGAACGCGACTTCGCCCATGTCGGCGCCAAGACCGCGACCTTCCGTGCCGACGATATCGCGCGGTCGGCCGAGTTCCGCCAGCTCTACGAGCAGGCGCTGAACGTCGTCCACGCCGAGGACATGCCGTTCGAACGCTCACCCGACGGCCTGATCAAGCACCTCGTGCACGCGAAGATGAACACGCGCGAGATGTGCGTCGAGGCCTATATGCAGTTCATCCCCGGGAGTAGCCGCTCGGGCAAGCACCGCCACATGTGGGAAGAGGTGATCTTCGTGGCCGAGGGATCCGGCTACGACCTGCACTGGGATCTCAAGTTCGACTGCGTCGACAAGTACGAATGGGAATGGCAGGACGAGCCCAAGAAGTTCGAGTGGACGAAGGGCGATTTCATCTACATCCCGCCGTTCTCGATCCATCAGCATTTCAACGCCGATGCCAAGAGCGAGGCGCGACTGATCGTGATCAGCAACCGCATCGTGAAGGCGATGGGGTACGACTGGCTCGATCAGCTCGAACACGCCCCGGGCTTCTAGAAAGGGCGCGTTAACCCTCCTCTAGCCCTTCGTCTAGGTCATCAGCCCCCGTAACAGTCTGTTAAAAGAAATACGATAACGAAGTCGTGATAAGCCGGAATGGCCACATCGTCTGGGAAGGGGGCGCGCCATGGACGCACCGGATGCCGCCACGAGCGATCCGCGGGTCATGCGGGATGTCGCGGACCAGGCGGGAAAGCTCGGCGTCGAAATCTGCGATATCGCCGGCCATATCGATGACGTCGCCACCCGGGTCAGGCGCCAGGCCGATCTCTTCAAGGACCTCCGCACGGCGGCCGACCAAACAAGCTCGGGCAATCGGCGCATCACCGAGGCGGCTCACCACGCGCGCGAGCTGGCGCGCCGCGCCAGCGCCGAGGTCGCGGAATCCCAGGGAACGGTCAACCGCTCGCTCGAGGAGATCCGGGCACTCGTCGAGGGTGTCGCCGGCATCGCACAGGAAATCGCAGGTCTCCAGGGCGCGCTCGGCAAGGTGGCGAAGGTGGCGAAAGGCATCGCCGCGATCGCCAAGCAGACCAACCTCCTGGCTCTCAATGCGACCATCGAGGCGGCGCGCGCCGGACAGGCGGGGCGCGGGTTCGCCGTCGTCGCCGCGGAGGTCAAGGGGCTCGCCAGCCAGACCGCGGAGGCCACCAACGAGATCGAGGCCACTCTCGCCCAGCTGACCGCCCAGACCGAGAAGCTGGTCACCGAGGGCGGCGCGAACAAAGCCCACGCCGAGGCGGTCCGCTCGGGGACGACGTCGATCGGCAAGGTGGTCGAGACCGCCGGCCGGGCGATCACGGATCTGGACGGCCAGGCCGGGCGGATCGCCGACACGGCGCACGCGATCGACGGCCAATGCGCGACGCTGGTGAGCCATGTCAGCGCCCTGGCCAGCGACGTGAGCGAGTCCAGCGGGCGGCTCGATAAGGCTCAGGCGCGCATCAACGATCTCCTGGCCGTCGGTGAGTCGCTCATCGGCCTGACCGCAGCGAGCGGAGTGGAGACGGCCGACACACCCTTCATCAACGCGGTCCGGGACGCGGCCGCGAAGATCGGGGGGCTGTTCGAGGAGGCGCTCAAGCGCGGCGAGCTCAGCGAGGCGGACCTGTTCGACCGCGACTACAAGCCGGTCCCCAACACCAACCCCGCCCAACTCATGGCGCGGTTCACCACGTTCACCGATCGCGTGCTGCCCGACATCCAGGAGCCGCTGCTGTCCCTCGACCCACGGGTGGTCTTCTGCGCCGCCGTCGACAACAACGGCTACCTGCCCACCCACAACCGCAAGTTCTCGCAGCCGCAAAGGGCCGATCCGGCGTGGAATGCGGCCAATTGCCGCAACCGCCGCATGTTCAATGACCGCACCGGACTCGCCTGCGGCCGCAATACCAAGCCGTTCCTTGTCCAGACCTATCGGCGGGACATGGGCGGCGGCCAATTCGCGCTGATGAAGGACACCTCCGCCCCGATCTACGTCAACGGCCGCCACTGGGGCGGCTTCCGCATGGGCTATCGGGCGTAGCGGCGAGTGCCTTAGACGAGGCCGGTCGCCTCGCGGAGGCCCGGCAGGAGATCGCCGATGAGCGAGCCCGGCCACGGCACGGCCAGGCCCCGATCGAAGACCAGATACGCGAACACGGTCGTTCCCACGGAGAGCAGGGTTGCGCGCCGCCACGGCTGGCCGAAATTGAACCGCATGAAGGCGAGGATGAAGACGGCGATGGCGGGCACGAACCCGATCAGCGCCGCAAGCCCGATGAAGCCAGCGATCCAGCCGAAATACCCCGCAGCACGGCGCAGCTTCAGACGCGTGTCCATCGTTTCGACCGGATCGTGCTCCTCGTCGCGCCGCGGTCCCTCCTTCTCCACCGTGGCCACCAGCCGGTCGGCGCCGAACAGCTCGGTCAGGAGGTTGAGGCAGGCGGCGATCAGGGCGGCCAAGCACGCGGTGCGGGGCACGAGCTGCGCCTTCGCCGGCCAGTCGGTGGACTCCAGGAGTGCCGCCACGACCATTGCGATCACCGCCAGCGTGAACAGCGCCTGCGGCCGCAGACGGAACTGGCCTTTGTGCAGGTGTGCGAGCTCGTGCCACAAATTGGCGACGATCTGGCGCAGCGGCCGGTAAAGCACCCAGGCGATCAGGACCATGATCGCGATCACCACCGGGCGCAGCAGCCACGCCGCCCCGTACAGCTCGGTCGAGATGAAGAGATAGCGCTCGAAGATGCCGCCCACGACCAGGCCCAGGATCATCGGCGGCCGCGGCCAGTGGAACCGCTTCATGATCCAGCCGACGAGGCCGAAGAAGAGGATCGAATAGAGATCGCCCCAGGCGTGCGAGCCCTGGAACGCGGCGATGAACACCAGCGACATGACGACCGGCAGCAGGGTCTCGGCGGGCACCTCGGCCAGGAGGGCCAGCCAGCGGCTGCCGAACACGCAGATGGCGGCGCCGATCACGTGCGCCAGGGTCAGGCTCCAGATGATCGAATAGGTGATGTCGAGATGCTTGGTCAGCATCTCGGGGCCAGGCACCAGGCCATGGATCAGGAAGGCGCCCAGCAGCAGCGCCATCGAGGCGCCCGCCGGGACCCCGAACGCTATCGTCGGGACGAGGTGCCCGCCTTCCTTGGCGTTGTTCGAGCTCTCGGGTGCGATCACGCCGCGCACGTCGCCGGTGCCGAACAGCTCCGGGTTCTTCTCGGTGCGCTGGGCATAGCCATAGGCGATCCAGTCGATGACGGCCGACCCGATGCCGGGGATGGCGCCCAGTGCCACGCCGAGCGCGCTGCAGCGCATGACCAGCCACCAGTTTCGCGCCACGTCGCGGACCCCGCGCCACTGGCTGGCGAGGCCGACGTCGAGCTCGTGATGCTCGGCGATCTTGCTGCGGGTGATCGCAAGGTCGGCCAGCTCCGGGATCGCGAACAGGCCCAAGGTTGCCGGCACCAGAGGCAACCCGTCCCACAGGTACAGCCAGTCGAAGGTCCAGCGCAGCGTGCCGGTCTCCTGCGAGGAGCCGATCATCGAGATCATGAGGCCGAGCGCCGCCGCGGTGAGGCCTTTGAGCGGGGCGCGGCCGCTCAACGTGGCCACCATCGACAGGCCGAAAACGGAGAAGCCCAGGAGCTCCGGCGAGCCGACGGCCAACAGCACGGGCCGCAGCACGGGAATCGCCAGCGCCAGCACTAGGGCACCGAACAGCCCGCCGGCAAGCGATGACATGAAGCCCGCGCCGAACGCCCGGCCCGCCTCGCCCTTGCGCGCCATCTGGTGCCCGTCGATGACCGTCGCCGCCGCCCCCACCGTTCCGGGCACGCCGAACAACACCGCCGGGATGAGGTCCGACGACGTGTTCACCGCGGCCATGCCGAGCAGGAGCGCGAAGGCCGAGTGCGGATCGAGATGGTAGGTGAACGGGATCAGGATCGCGAGGCCGACGACGCCGCTCAGGCCCGGCAAGGTACCGATCGCGAGGCCGATCAGAACACCGCCGACCAGGATCAGGAGGCGCATCGGCTCGAGCAGCAGGGTCAGCGCCTGCAGGGCCGCGTCAAGCATCCGAAGGTCCTCTCCCCGGTCCTATCTCGTTCTTTTTATCGATGCGTGATTCAGAGATGCGTCGGCGGTGCCCAGTCCTCGTGGCCCTCGGACGGCGTCTTGGGCGGGTACGAGACGATTTTCTGGAACAACAGATGCATGAACAGGAACAGCGGCTTCGCCTTCATCACCAGGAGGATCGCCTCGTCGTCCGGATCGTCGTTGAAGTGCTGATGCACGCAGCCGTTCTCGACGATCATGACGTCGCCGGCCTTCCACTCGATGCGCCGGCCATCGTGCACGTCATGACCGCGCCCTTTCAGCACGAAGAAGACCGCGCTGTTCAAATGGCCGTGTTTCTGACCGTACGCGGCCGGCGCGTACGCCTCGATATGGGTCTCGATGGACTGGGTGATCGAGGTGGCCTGGGGGTTGACCACCTTCTTGCCGTAGTGCTGTGGCCCACCCTTCCAGGCCACGCTGCGCGAGGAATAGACCCGCGGCTGCTCGAGCAAGGACCGGGTGAGATCGCCGTACGTGCCTTCAAGTGCCCGCACGAAGGTGCGCTTCTTCTGCCAGCGCTCCCAAACCACCTCGCGCTCGAGGTTATGGCCCGGGCCCGGCGGGGGCTGCTCGTAAAGGTCCGTCACGCCTTGAGATTACGGCATGACCCGGAGAGGCAGAAGGCCCAATCTGCGGCCACGGTTCGTTCCATATAGCGGGAACGGCAGGCGCGCGGAGGCCGTTGCCCGTAGCAAATCGACGCACGGTCGAATTCGATATTTGACCGCGGCTGCCGGGCGCCTACACTGAGTCCGGCTGTCGGGACTCGTAAGGATGTCCCATGGCGCTTGCCGACTATCTGCGCGATCAGGCCGAGCAGTTCCGCGAACTCGCCCGCCGTGAAACCGACCCCAATATCCGCCGCCAGCTGTTTTCGCTCGCCATGCGCTGCGAGGAAGTGGCGCTGACCATTGTCGAGGGGCCCACATTCAAGCGCCGCCAGCAGGGATAACGGCGCCCGGTTGCGCGGTGGTGTGGTCCGCCCGTAGATTGTGAACGGCCGCTTCCGCGGCTGACATCCTGCGGGGGGAAACATGCCAGACGTCGTGCGTTATGCGCTGAAAGGGCGCGTCGGGGTCATCACCGTCGACAGCCCGCCGGTGAACGCGCTCGGCCACGCGGTGCGCGTCGGCCTCGTACAGGCGCTCGACCGGGCGGTCGCCGATCCCGCGTGCGCGGCCATCGTCCTGATGGCGGCGGGCCGCACGTTCATGGCGGGTGCCGACGTGCGCGAGTTTGGCCGCCCGCCCGTGCCGCCGACCAACCCCGAGGTGATCGAGCGCTACGACCGGTCGAAGAAGCCGATCGTGGCCGCGATCCATGGCACGGCCCTGGGTGGCGGGCTCGAGCAGGCTCTCGGCTGCCACTACCGCGTGGCCGTCCCGTCGGCGCGGCTCGGGACACCCGAGATCAAGCTCGGGCTGATCCCGGGCGCGGGCGGCACGCAGCGCCTGCCGCGTCTGGTGGGCGTGCCGGTGGCGCTCGACATGGTCCTGACGGGCGAACCGCTCGCCGCGGCCAAGGCCAGGGAGGTCGGCCTCCTCGACGCGGTCATCGAGGGAGACCTCGAGACGGGGGCGGTTGCCTTCGCCGAAAGCATTGCGGACAAGCGCCCTCTGCCACGCATCCGCGACCGCTCGGACAAGCTTTCCGCCGTGCGCAAGGACCGGTCGATCTTCATGCAAAAGCGGGCCGAGCTCGCCAGGTCAGCGCGCAATCTCGTCGCGCCATTCCGTGGCGTCGATGCGGTCGAAATGGCGCTCGACACGCCGCTCGATGAGGGCCTGGAACGCGAGCGCCAGATGTTCCTCGACCTGACGGCGACGCCGCAGAGCAAGGCGGCCCGCCACCTCTTTTTCGCCGAGCGCGAATGTGCCCGCATTCCCGACATCCCGAGCGACACGCCGGCCCGCGAGATCAAGACCGCGGCCGTACTGGGTGCCGGCACCATGGGCAGCGGGATCGCGATCTGCTTCGCCAATGCCGGGATCCCGGTCACGGTCGTCGAGGCGAACGAGGCCGCCCTGGAGCGCGGGCTCGCGGGCATCCGCAAGACCTACGCGAGCCAGGTCGAACGCGGCCGGCTCAGTGCCGCGGCACGCGACGAACGGGTCGCCAGGATCACGGGCCGGCTCGAGTACGAGGCGCTACGCGACGCCGACGTGGTGGTCGAGGCGGTGTTCGAGGATATGGACATCAAGAAGAAGGTGTTCGCCGAGCTCGACCGGCTGGCCAAGCCCGGTGCGGTGCTCGCGACAAACACCTCAACGCTCGACATCAACGAGGTTGCCGCCTCGACCGGCCGGCCGCAGGACGTGGTCG
The DNA here is from genome assembly GCA_035506575.1 of Alphaproteobacteria bacterium. Classification (GTDB taxonomy): domain Bacteria; phylum Pseudomonadota; class Alphaproteobacteria; order CACIAM-22H2; family CACIAM-22H2; genus DATJPD01. Next base: position 22,899 of record DATJPD010000150.1, on the reverse strand, counting down.
GCATGCATTTCTTCAGCCCGGCCAACGTGATGCGCCTTCTCGAGGTGATCCGCGGCAAGGCGACGGCGCCCGACACCATGATGACCGCGATGAAGCTCGGCCGCACCCTGGGCAAGGTCGCGGTCCCCATGGGCGTATGTTTCGGCTTCGTCGGCAACCGCATGATGATGCGCGCCGAGATCGAAGCGCACTACATGCTCGAAGAGGGTGCGATGCCGCAGGACGTCGACCGCGTGCTGCGCGAGTTCGGCCTGCCGCTCGGCCTCTTCGGCATGCTCGACCTCGCGGGCGTGGACGTGATGTGGCGCGTCCGTCAGCACCAGAAGAAGGTGAACATGCCCGGCATGCCGCGCCTATCGGCCATTCTCGACCGGATCGCCGAGAAGGGCCGTTATGGCCAGAAGACCGGCGCCGGCTACTACCGCTATGCCGGTCGCAACGCCATTCCCGACCCTTGGATCGAAGACATGATCGCCGAGGAGTCGCGAAAACTCGATCTCACCCGCCGGGTCATCGACGACGACGAAATCCACGACCGTTTCCTCTTCGCGCTGATCGACGAGGGGGCGCGCATCCTCGATGAGGGCATCGCGCTGCGGCCGAGCGACATCGACGTCGTCTACGTCAACGGTTTCGGCTTTCCGGCCTGGCGCGGCGGCCCGATGCATTATGCCGACCAGCTCGGCCTGCAGAAGATTCTCGCCACGGTGCGGCGCTTCGAGCAGCGCTTCGGCAGCCGCTGGGCGCCCTCCCCGCTCCTGGTCCGCTTGGCCGGCGACGGCAAGGGCTTCGCGAGTCTCCAGGCGAAGTAGGGCGTCACGCGGCCCGTTCGCCGCGGGCACGCTCCACGTCCGGGCTGCGGTAGAGGCGCTCGGGAATCTGGCCGAGGATCGAGGGCTGCAGCTTGTGCGGCGCCAGGCCGTAGAATTCCTGAAAGCTCATGATCAGCGGGCGCCATTTGTCCGGGTCGATTCGGTCCGGATCACCGTCCGTGAGGATGTTCTGCTCCACGTGCACCCGCACGATCCGCACCTCGATCACGGCGGTGCGCCCGCGCAAGGTGGGGTCGCCCTCGGCAAGTCCGTGCATCGCCTCGACCTTCGCCTCGAGCTGCACCGGGCATTCCCGTACGCGCGGCGGCGAAATGGTCTCCGAGGCGATCGGTGTGAGGCCCGACACGACGAATTTGTGCGGTTCGAATCGATAGCCGCGGCGGAGCTTGACTTCGGGGACCGGGTCGGAGCCGGTGGTGCGTGCGAGACGGTTCACGGCAGCCACCTCATTGACCGACGGCAGGTTCAGCACGCACTCGCCGGTGCGGCGGAGATTCTGGGTCGTCTTAGAGGCGGCGCTGAGCCCGAGGATGCCGCGCCAGCCGAGCCAGAACGCCGATGACATCGGAGCCAGATTGGCCGAGCCGTCCTCGTTCGTGCTGCTGATCAGCACAACCGGGGTGCCGAAGTAAAGAATGCCGGGTTCGCTCGTCACATGCATCGCGATCTCCTGGGTCCGGGATAGACCCGAACGCTACGATCGCGAGAGCTTGCTCACACTCCGCTGCTTGCGCGCCAATTCCGCTCGGCGCCTGCGGCGGACATCGCTTCTAGTCTTCGAGTTCCTTCTGGTCTTCGACCTCTTTGACGAGTTTCTCGTACTCGGCCGCCAGATCCAGGCGCGCCTTGCGCTTGTGCGGGTCCGCTTCGCGCGCGGCCGCTTCGCGGTGGCGGCGAGCCTGCGCGCGCAGCTCGGTCAAATTTGGCAGCCGCTCGGTCACTCGCCCCCCTCAAAAGGCGGTACCGATTAGGCTGTCATAATCGTTAAGTAGTCAACGGGGCAACAGTGCCAATCCGACACAAAAAGCCATGGTATTAACGAAGGCTATCGGTCGCCAACGCGAGTTCGTCCTGGCAGAGCTGCCCCCGACCCGCCCGCGCGGCACTTTCGGCGCGGTCGAGGTGAAGAGCCGCCGTGTCGCGATTGACAGTATCGCTGGGGGGCATCGCCGGCGGAGGCGTGGCCGCACGGGTCGCACGGAGGGCATTCAGGCACTCGTTCTCCAGCGACATGCCGCGATCGATGACGGATTTGTGCGGCATCGGCCGGCTTGGATGAGTGACTGCATACCTGGGTGGCGGAGACTGGGGCGATGCGCCGACGGCGGGCATCGTCCACAGGACCGCCGCGACGACTGTTGCAAAGGCGGCACTTCGCGTCGGCATGTCAGGCGCCTCCCGGTCGCGAAAGGATAGGTCCGGAGGCGCCCGTTTGGTTCCGCCTCAGGTTCCGCCGGCCGCGTCGGGCGCCTCAGGCTTCGACCGGGTGGCGAGCCACCGTACGATGGCGGCGTGATCGTCGTCCGGGCCGCGGTCGCGACTCAAGGCCCCCCACAGCTCGCGGCAGAGCTCGGCCTGCCGCAGCGCCAGTCCCTCGGCACCGGCAATCGCGAGCGTCGCCTCGACGTCATTGAGGACGGCACCGATGCTGTGCGACGCGGCCAGGCTGCGCGGCGTCTCGCGTGGCCGCAGCGCCTCGACGACAGCCGCCCCGAGGGCACCCTGGCCGGCGCAGAACTCGAGGAATGTCGCGGGTGCGATGCCGCGCCGCTCCGCGATCTGGAGGATTTCGGCCGCCGCCAGGACTGCCGCGGCCTGAACCGCACCAGCCAGGACCGCCATGGTCTCGGCCGAGCCGGCCGGACCGGTCGCGGTGATCTTCTCGCCCAGTGCGGTCAGAACCGGCATCACCCGCTCGACCGCGGCCGTGTCGCCGGCGACCGGGATCACCAGCTTGCCCTTCTTGGCGTCGACTGGCGTGCCGCGGGCGGGCGCCTCGAGAACCGTCACGCCGCGCGCGACAAGCTCGGCCATCTGTTCCTTCGCAGCCGGTGCTGCGGAGTGCCCCATCTCGATCAGGATACTGCCCGGGCGCAGGCCGCCGGCGAGCCCGTCCGGGCCAAACACCGTTGCACGAGCCGCGTCGACCGACGGCAGGACGGTGATCACGACGTTGCACATCTCCGCCATCACGAGCGGCGACAGGGCAACCTCGCCCTCGTTCTTCATGACGAAATAACGCAAGGGGCCGCTCGCGATGTCGAACACCATGAGCGGGAAGCCCGCGCGCACCAGGCGCCGGCCGATCGCCTCGCCAAACGCGCCGAGGCCGACCAAGCCCAGCGTGAGGTTAGGTTCGGCCAAGCTAGCCCTTCAGCGACTCATCGATGATGAACAGGTCGGTAAGCAGCGCCCGCAGATGAATGCTGGCGTTGAGATTGTCGACCATCTGCGAGGTGATCGCGCGCTGTGCCAGGGTGAAGCGCAACGCGGCCAGCGCCTTGCTCGTATCGTCCGCCAGGACCTCGACCAGTGGCGCCGCAGCGGCGGCGATCGCGGCCGGGCATGCCGCTTTGGCTGCGGCCGCGATCCCGTCGAGGGCCACCGCCGCGCGGGTCAGCATGTCGCGGATGTGGCCGGGACCGGCAGGTTCGTCGGTGCGGCCCTGAGCGGCATAGGCCAGCATGAACTCATAGGCGGATTCGATCGCATCGACCCGTGCCGCGAACGATCCGGGTTTGGGGTCATCCTTGGCCACGGCTCATACCTTCCAGCGCTGAGTGTCGAAATGGGCGGCATAGTCCTTGCGCGCGATGTCGCCCGTGAGCATCGAGCGCGTGAGCCACAATTTGTCGGGGCGCACGCCGAAATAGATATGGACGATCACAAGCGCGATCGCGGCCATGGCGCACAGGCCATGGATCGCGTAGATGACGCCCCAGGTGGTGTCTGCCAGGAAGTACGGATTGCGCTGCCAGAAGGGCGTGTCGATCTTGGCCAGCATCAGGAGCCCGGTAACCACCAGCGCCAGAACGAGGGCGGCGATCGCCCAATGATAGAGCTTCTGCGCCAGGTCGTACTTGCCGGGCTTGAGCGGCCCCTCCGCGCCGCCGAAGAGGCTCGCGAGCCCTTGGGCGCCTTCGCTGAGATCGGCCGGCACGATCACCATCGCCCAGAAATCCTGCCAGATCGTGGCGCGCACGATGTGGATGACGACAAGGATCGTCAGCACCACGCCCGATATCCAGTGCGGCGTATCCCACTCGAACTTCCAGCCGAGGATAGGGGCGAAAGCGGTGAACATCAGGGTCAGCACCGCGGCGGCCATCAGCCAGTGGTAGAGCCGGTCGGCACCTTTGTGGCGCACGACAGTGCCGCCGGCCGGTGCCCCCGCTGTCTTCCCCTCGAGCGCCGAGGCGCGGCGCGCGAACAGGCCCATGCGCAGGATGTCGAGGGCGACGAACACGACGGCGGCGCCGACGAACCACGGGAGCAGGTCCCAGGACGCGCCGACGAGCTCGCTCTGGCCGTAGACGCTGGTGGCGGTGCGGAACAGAAAGTCGAAGTCCATGTGTGCTCTCAGCGGTCGGCTGTCAGCTTTCAGCCGTCAGCCTTTCCGGCTGACGGCTGTTCGCTGATTGCTGACAGCTGCCCGCGAACGGGTCAAGAGTTACGCGGTGGCGTCCCTGACCGCCCGGGTGACCAGGTTCGCCATCAGCGGGATCTTGAACTTGTTGTAATTCAAGGGCCGCGCGCCGCGGGTCGAGGACTGGCCCGCGAGCTTGGCGACGTCCGCATTCGCCGGCTGGCCTTTGATGATCTCCTCCACGGCAACCAGGCGCAGCGGCTTGGCGCTGACCGAGCCGACGGCGATGCGCGAGCGCTCGATCTTGTCGCCGTTGACGACGATCGCCGCCGCCACGTTGACATGGGCGAAATCCCAGGTCATGCGGTCGGCCACCTTCTCGAAGTAGAAGCGCGCGCCCGCCCAGTCCTTCGGGATGCGGATCGCCACCACCAGCTCGTCGGGCTTGACCGACGTCAAGTGCGTGATGTCGGTCTTGGGACCGATGAAGAACTCATCGGTGCTCACGACCCGCTCGCCCTTCGAGCTCTTGACCACCATCTTGGCATCGAGTGCGATCAATGCCGGCGCCGTATCGGACGGATTGACCGTCACGCAGCGGTCGGTGTCGAACAGCGCGTGGTCGCGATTCACCCCTTCCGGCGTGTCGGCAAAGCACGTATTGCCGCCGGCGCGGTAGCACGGGAGGCCCGAGCGGTAGTACCAGCAGCGAGCATCCTGCGAGATGTTGCCGCCGAGCGTGCCGGTGTTCCGGATCTGCGGGCTCGCCACCCGCCGCGCCGCATCGGCCAGCAGCCGGTACTTGGACTTGATGATCGGGTTGCGCTCGATCTCGGTGAGCGTGGTGAGCGCTCCGATCTCGACCCCGTCCGCCGTTTCCTTGATGCCGTACAGCTCCTGGATCCCCGAGAGGTCGACCACGACCTTGGGCCGCTTGATGCGCTCCTTGAACCAGGTGAGGCTGTCATTGCCGCCGGCCAGCTTCCATGCGTCCTTGCCGTGCTTGCCGAGCAAGGCCAGCGCGTCGGCCAGCTTGGTGGGCTGGTAGAGATCGAAGTTCGGAATGGCGTCCTTGATGATCATGATGGCGCCTCCCTCAGACCGTATTGACCTGCAGGGGCTTATGCGCCTGCGGCATGTTGTTCAACGAGCTCAGGATCATGTCGGGTGACACCGGCGTACGGTTGAACACCGTGCCGCCGAGGGCGTCCGAGATCGCACAGATCACGGCCGCGGCCGCCGAACCGAGCGGCGGCTCGCCCATGCCCTTCGTCCCCATGGGGCTCTGGCCGTCCGGCTTGTCCACGGCGGCCGCCTTCATCTCGGCGGGCACGTCGAGATAGGACGGCGGCTTCGTCTGGTAGAGCCCGACATTGGCCGGCAGGCCGAGCTTCGGGTCGTAGACGTGGCGCTCCATGCGCGCCATGCCGATGCCCATCGTGTTGCCGCCCTTGATCTGGCCGTCGAGGTTCTGCGGATGGATGACCGTGCCGCAGTCCGTGACCCCGAGGCAGTCGACCACGTCGACATGGCCGGTCTCGGTGTCGAGCTCGACCTCGACGAACGTCGCCGTGAAGGTCGGCACCTGTCCCTTCTTGGGCAGGGTGTCCTTGGCGGCGCCGATCAGCCCCGTTCCGGCGATCATCGCGACCGCCCCCTTGGTGATCGGGTTCAGATTTTCCGGCACTTCCTTGCCGCTGTACTTGCCGCCGAGCTCGATCGCGCGCTGGGCGGCCTTGGCGAAGGTCATCGACTTCGACTTGTCCGTCTTGTGCACGACCGACATGTTCGCCACGTCGTAGTCCTCTGGCGTGCCGCCCAAATCCTTGGCCGCGATCTCGAGCAGCTTCGCCCGCGCGTCCATGGCGCCGACGTAGTTCGACCGCGCCATGGTGTAGTTGGTGTTGCTGCCGAACTGGCCCAGCGCCCACGGCAGAGCACGCCGCATGTCGCCGCGCTCGATCACCACGTCGTCCCAGTTGGCGCCGATCGCCTCGGCAGCGATGCGCGCCGTGCTGGCGTAGGAGTACGTGCCGAGGTTGCCGACGCCGCTGTGGATGTGGACCTTGCCGTCGGGCGTGATGCGCGTGATGCCGTCGAAGCCGGCGGCGCCCGCGGTGTGGAACGCCTGGCCCACGCCGACGCCCGTCACCTTGCTGCCCTTGCGCTGGCCGCTCTTCTTGATGCGCTCATCCCAGTTGAACTTCTGCTTGCCGATCTCCAGCGCCTCCTTCAGGTAGGAGCTGGTGAGCGGATCCTGCTCCTCGCCGATCTTGCCGTTGGCATCAGGCGCGTTGATGTTCCTGATGGCCACTCGGTCGATGCCGAGCTGGCGCGCCGCCTTGTCGATCAAGGGCTCGATCGCGGCCGCGGTCTGGTTCTCGCCGGGACCGCGTTGCGGGCCGCGCGGCGGACTGTTGGTCAGCACCGAGATGCCGCGCCAGCGCATGGCGAGCGGCTGGTAGACGACCGACATCGTCTCGCCGGCGTTGCGGAAGTCCCAGAAGCCCATATTGGGGCCGTTGTCGTGTACGACATAGACGTCGCACGCGGTCATCCGGCCATCGGCGCGGAAGCCCATCTTGATGTAGCCCTGGAAGCCGGGGCGCGCCGAGCCGAGGGCATATTCCTCGGCGCGGGTGACACGCATCATCACCGGCCGTCCGGTCTTCTTGGACATGTGGGCCGGGATCGACATGAGCGGATACGCGGTACCTTTGGAACCGAAGCCGCCGCCGCAATATTCCGCGACGTAGATCAGGTCCTCGGGCTTGATGCCGATATACCGCGCCATCTCCGGAACGATGAAGGTCTGGCTCTGCGACGATCCGTGCAGGATGCACTTGCCGTTCTGCCACATCGCCATCGCCGAGCGCGGCTCCATCGAATGGTGCGAGTAGCCCGCGGTGACGAAGCTCTCTTCGATCACCACCTTGGCGGCCTTGAAGCCCGCCTCGAGATCGCCGTAGGACCATTCCTCGGCCGGCTTGCCCTGCGGCAGCTTGGAATCGCCGGCACGCGCGAAGTCCGCGGCCTCCCATTTCACGGTCTGCAGCTTGAGCTTGACGTTGGCGACGTTGCCGCTGGTCCGCGCGTTCGGCCCCGCCGGATAGAGGCTGTCGAGCGGGTCGAGCGTGAACGGCAGCGGCTGGAGATCGACCTTGATCTTCTCGATCGCATTCGCCGCGGTCAGCTCGTCGACCGCCGCCACCGCGAGGATGGGGGCGCCGACGAACAGCGGCTCGCTGTAGAGGATCGGGTCGGCCGGCGGCGGGAACTGCGGCACGTCGTCCGGGGTCAGGACCGCGACCACGCCAGGCATCTTGAGCGCCTCGGCCGCGTCAATCTTCTTCACCTGGGCGTGCGGCATCGGGCTGGTGAGCAGCTTGATGAACAGCATGCCGTCGGCGCGGATGTCTTCCGAGTATTTCGCCCGGCCGGTGACCTTGGCGTGGACGTCCGGCGGGGTGAAGTTCTTGCCGATCAGATTGTACGCCATGGTCACGCCTCCTTCGCCGCGCGCATGACACCCTTGAGATAGTGGTCATACGCACCGCACCGACACAGGTTGCCCGACATCGCAAGGCGCGCCTCGTCGACGGTCGGCTTCGGATTGGCCTTGAGCAGCGCCACCGCGGACATCACCTGGCCGGGCGTGCAGAAGCCGCATTGCGGGCCGAGCTCCTCGATGAACGCCTTCTGCACCTTGTGCAGCTCGCCGTTCGGGCCTTCGACGCCCTCGATCGTGGTGATCTTCTTGCCGCGCACGCGGTGGGTGAATGTCGTGCAGGAGTAGACGTTCACGTCGTCGACGAGCACCGTGCAGGCGCCGCACTCGCCGTGATCGCAGCCGAGCTTGGTGCCGGTGAGGCCGAGCTTGTAGCGGATCGTGTGGGCGAGCGTTTCTTGCGGCATCACGTCAACGCGCCGGTCCTTGCCGTTGACGTTGAGGGTGATCATGCGCTCGACCGCGCCCATCGCCTGGGCGTGGGCGGAACCGACGATGCCGCCGCGGAAAAGATAGCCGGCGGAAGAGACCGCAGCCCCCGAGGCGATCACGCCCTTGATGAAGGCGCGGCGCGTGGTTGGGGTGCGGCCGATGCCGGGAATGACCTGATCCGGCAGTGAGGCGGGCTCAGCCACGTCGGCCGGTGGGCCGCCGGAACCTGCCTCGCAAACAGGATGAGAGTCGCGATCGAGCATGAGCATCCCTCCTCTGGCGACCATCGGTTGTGCCCCGGGGTCCGCGGGACTCCCGGGAGGCCTTATTGGTTAAAGTTTTGCACACGGCCGGCCTTACCACAAGCGCGATGAGGCCCGGGCCCATCCCACGCGCCCCCTCAATGCGCCGGCGGTCTCAGCGCGGGTGGCGCCGGAACCACTCGACGACGAGACGGGTCGATTCTTCGAGCTCGGGGTCGCTCATGCGCTGTTGCGCCGCCTCGCGGCAAGGCCCGGCTTGCGAGGCGCCGTTCGACTGCGCAAGGTCGCACCATTTGAACGCCTGCACGTAACTCTGCCCCACCCCTATTCCATTGTAGAACAGCGTGCCGAGGAACAACTGCGCGTCGGGCTGACCCTGCTCGGCCGCCTGCTGGAACCAGTCCGCGGCGGCGCCGTAGTCCTGCCGGACGCCCAGGCCGTGATAGTAGAGATAGGCGAGCCCGGCCTGCGCGTCCGGATTGCCGTGCTCGGCAAGCGGCCGCCAGAGCCGGACCGATTCGCCGTATTCGGCGCGGTTATAGGCGGTGAGCCCCCTTCGGAAATCATCAGGGCGGGCGTCGTCGGCGCGCGCCGGCGCCGCGGTCAGCGCCAGGAGCACGGCCCACCCGAACAGAGCTCCTCTCCCGAGACGGCCCATGGACGCAAGTCTAGCAGAGATCGCGGCGACCGCTCACCGGCGGCCCAGAATGGTGCGCCGGACATCGAGCATCGAAGTCACCGCTTCGAGGAGATCGTCGTGCACGCGCACCGGCAGGATCGCATCCGGCAACCTGCGCTCGGTCTGGGCACCCTTGCCGGTGCGCACGAGATGGCGCGGGCAGCCCAGGGTTGCGGCCGCCTGCAGGTCGACGATGTCGTCGCCGATCATGGGCGTGAGCGCCGGATCGGCGTCGAAGTCGCGCATCGCCTCCTGCAGCAGGCCGGGCGACGGCTTGTGACGGTAAGTCGGATGCGCCGGATCGTCGTTGCAGTCGTAGATCGCGTCGAGATGCGCTCCGCTTGCCGCAAGTAACTGGCCCAGCCGCTCGTTGATGTCCGCCAGCGTCTTGAGGTCAACCTCGCCGCGGCCGACCGCCTCCTGGTTCGAGCAAACCGCGACCTTGATCGAGGAGCGATTGAGATGGGCGATCGCGACGTCTGCGCCGGGTATGAGCCGCACGTCGTCAGGCTTGACGATGTCGCGCCCGATCTCCTGGGTGATCGTGCCGTCTCGGTCGAGCAGGACCAGCCGCACCCCCATCATCGCACGCATCGGGACGCTCTTCCGGCCACGCGGGCCCGGGACACGAGATCGCCCAGCCCGAGCGCCGTGACCGCTTTCGCGTTTCCTCGATCAACAACGGCCGCGTATGGGGCCGGTTCCGGCGGTAGGAGCGCCCCGCCGCTTACATCCGCTTACCCCGGCATCTGGCGGGCGACCGCCTGCATCAGGTCGTCGAGCCGGAACGGCTTCGCGACCCCCGCAATGCGGCCGGGGGCCATGCCGCGGACCTCATCCGGGTGCCCGCTCAACAGGATCACGTTCGCGCCCGCGGCGATCGCCTTGTGCGCCAGGTCGCGCCCCGAGCCGTCCGGCAGCCGGACATCGCTGATGAGAAGGGCATAGGCCTCACGCGCCAGGGCCGCCTCGGCCTCGGTGCAGTTTGCCACGCAGTCGGCCGCGTAGCCCTCGAGCTCCAGCGCCTCGCACAGCGTGGCGCGAACCGCGTCATCGTCTTCAACGAGCAGCAGCTTTGCCATTACGATTCCGGCTTGGCCTGGTAGCGCGCATCGATGCGCACGGCACCCGGCATGTCGAAGGAACGTGGGTGCTCGGCGCGATCCGCGAGCCGCTCGAACCGGGCCGCGAGCTCGAGATACCCCGCGCGCAAATCCGCAAAGCGCGTGCGCTCGGCCATGTCGCGCAATCGCGCGGAGACCGCTCGGTAATGCCGGGACCGCTCGTCGAACATCGCCCTCCCCTAGGCCAGCATCCGCGCAAGTGCCGTCTGCACCTGAGCCAGCATCAGCGGAGGTTCCAGCATGAGATAAGGTCGCCACTTCGTGGGCAGCGGCGGGGCCGGAAACGCGCCGGTGAGGAGAAACGGGATACGGCGGACGGACAGCTCGTCCATGACCGTGTGCGCCGCGCGGTCGCGCGGGTCGAAGCCGACGATGGCGCCATCGACCTCTTCGTCGCGCAGAAGCTCGACCGAAGCGCCTGAGGTGGCGGCCGGGCCAACTACGTTGCAGCCGGAGCTTTCCAGCATGCCGTACAAGCGAGAGGCCGTGGCGCGATCGTATTCGGCCACCAGGATGCGGCGGCCCTTGAGGGCCCCGCGGACAGGTTCAAAACCGGGAGGGCTCATGCGTTACCAAAGACCGACGCGACTCCATTCCAAAGTCGGTGGTCCATATGCGGCAGGAGGAAAGCGGAAGGAATTGGGAAGATTACTTATTGCAGTACTGGAAACTACTGAAGGCGGCGACGGCGCAGGCGCAAAGGTGCTTCGCCCGGCCCCCAGATCGGACGCACAAATCATCCCGTGCGCTGCTGGTTGGCCGTGTTGTCCTGGCGATCGTCCATCGAAGGATAGCCGTCGCTTATGACTGGCCGCCGCAACGGCTCACCGAAGCGGTGATGCAGCAAGCCGTCGCGCTGATCGGCCAGGAGATCGTATTCGCGCGCAATGCACCGCAGGCCTTCGCGCACGCCGTGGTAGTCCGAGGACGCGGCCATGTCGCGCAGCCGCGCTGCCTCGGCCCGGTAAAACTCGGATGGGCTCAGTGCGCCCGACGCGGGCCGATGTATGGGAGCCGTGCACGTCGGACGAAACTGTGTCTGAGTCATGACGCAACTGCCGCAAAATGACCGTTAAATCAGGGCAGTTCGTGAACGCGGGCCCCTGCTTTTTGTTCCGGCGGCCGGCCCAAGGGCCGGCATAAAGGCCGCATAAAAGATCGTAATTGTGCTCGTTCTCTGCGTAACCTCAAATACATAGCGGCCGTCCCCCTGGCCACGCAAACGGCTTTGCCCTTAAAATGTCTCCGGCGAGCGCCATTGGGACAAAAAAGGGGGAACAAGCTATGGCAGATCAACTGCCGAGCCCGGCGGAACTCCGCAAACAGGCTCAGCACCACCGCGACAAAGCATCGCAGGCAAGCGATCCCGCGACCCGTAAGATGCATCTGACGGTCGCCGACGAATTCGAGAAGCTTGCGGTGGCCGTCGAGGCGGAACTGCGCGACGACACACATAAGAGGCCGGCCTAGCCATGAAAACGGTCCGGGAATACCTGCGCCACGCGGCGGAATGCGATGCGCTGGCGGCCAAGGCCAACTCGGACGAGCAGCGCAAGATGATCACCGATATGGCGGCCACCTGGCGCATGCTCGCCGAGCAGCGCAAGGCGAAGCTCGAAAAATTCAAGACCGACTAGGCTCGGCGTCTGCTCAGCCGGCCAGGCGTGCCCCCTCGCGGGCGAGAAGGCGTGCCTTGCGCGCGATCCCCCAGCGATAGCCGGACAGCCGGCCGTCGGCCGCGACGACACGATGGCACGGGATCACGACCGCGAGCCGATTGGCGGCGCATGCCGCCGCGACCTCGCGGGGCGCCTCGCGGCGGGCAAGACCAAGCTGCGCGGCGACGTCCCCGTAGCTGCGCGTCTCGCCGGGCGGGATATCGCACAACGCCTCCCAGACCCGGCGCTGCAAGGGCGTGCCGTGCACGGCAATCGGCAGGCCGAGCCGCTCGCCGCGCATGGGGGCATCGATCAACCGCACAACGGGTGCAACCCAGGCATCGTGAAAGCCTGGCCCTGCGTGCACGAGATGCGCGTCGGGGAACGTGCGCTTGAGATCCTCGCACAGCTGCACCCCGTGATCGCCGAGAAACACGGCACATAGCCCCTGCGCGGATGCCGCGACGAGCACGCGACCCAAGGCACACTCGTCGACCGCGTAGCGGATTTCATCGGCCTGAGGGCGGGTTTCGGACCGGTCCGCGAGAGCCATATCGTTCATGGATCCCTCTTGTGGGTTGCCATGACCGAAAACTTAGGCGTCGGCGCACGGCGCCACACCCCGCGGCTTGCGCGGGAATTTCAGGCTCAACGAACGGCGCGCGCCAGATCAGCTTCTAGCGCTGCGGCTTATCGACCAGGCGGAGGTTATGGACGGCCGAGTGAAGGACCTCGGCACGCGTGTCATACGGACCGTCGCTGAACTCATCGCCGGCATCGATTTCGTTGTAGTACCAGTCGCCGTCGTGTTCGAACACGTAATAGCCAGCGGCTTTGAGCTTGGCCTCGTAATCGGCCAGGATGGTCTCCGGCAACTTGTCCGGCACCACATCGGAATGAACCGTCATTTGAGCCCTCGCGGAATCGGAGCCGGTCGCTCCGAAGGGCAAAGAGCCTAGTGCAAAACGGTTGAGAGGCCGTAAACGCCGGACCCGGGGGAGGGCGCGATGCCAGAAAAGCTCGATTTCTTCTTCTTTTACGGCAGCATCTACCGATTTCTCGATCATGCAGGACGGCACTGATTCATGCTCAACGCCGCCCCCGAGGCTGCGATAGGTAGTCCGCGTCACTCCGCCGGGGCCGCAGCAGGGCCGGATGCCGATTTCACAGCGAGCGCCTCGGCGACGATCGAAGGCGTCGCATCGGCCTTCGGCCGCTCTTCCGGAACTGGCGTGCCCTCGACGAAATAACTGACCATCTCGGCGATGTTGGTCGCGCGATCACCCACACGCTCGATATCGCGGGCTATGAACAGGATCTGCACCGTCGCTGAAATATGTCGCGGGTCTTCCATCATATATGTCAGCAGCCCGCGAAACAGGCCGGTGTACATTTCGTCGAGACGCTTGTCGCGGGTCCACACGTCGTCCGCGCCCGCGCTGTCCGCCCCGGCGTAGGCGCGCATGGCGTCTTTCGCCATGGTGGCCGCGAACTCGGCGATCTGGACCAGGGCGCGGACCCGCTCCGTCTCTCCGTTGTGAAGGCTGCTGATGAGCCGGCGCGCCATGTTCTCCGCGTGATCGCAGATGCGCTCAAGCTCATTGGCGATGCGCAGGGCGGAAAGCACGTGCCGGAGATCGGTCGCCAGCGGATGCCGCAAGGCAAGGAGCTGCACGACGAGATGATCGATCTCGTGCTCCTGATGGTCGGCCTCCGGCTCGCGCTCGATGACTCGTGCGGCAAGTCCGGCATCCGTGCGCTCCATCGCCTCGACGATGGCGTCGAGCTGCCGGCAGGTCAGATCGCCCATCGTCTCGACCAGGGTCTTGAGACGCTGGAGGTCTTCGTCGAATGACTTGATCACGTGCGTGCTCATCGGGCGCTCGATCATCACGGGCTCCATCGATTGAGAGCCACCTTCTAGACGACGGGCACGTATCGCGCCTTGATCGGGATCAAAGGCGCGCGCACTCGAAGGCGCTTCCGTCATCGACACAAATAATTCATCGAAGCACGGCGAGCAGCCGTCGACCGCCGTTATCAACGCGTTATGGCATCGTGCCGCTGCATGGCCGATCTGTCGCGCGAATCTTTTGACACGCATCAAAGCTCGTTTGCGTGCGGTGCAGCATATACGTAGCGTGGTCGACACGGCCCCGGAGATTTGAATGATCGCTCGACCGCTCGCCGTCGAACGCCCGCCAGCCGCGGACATCCCCATTCTGCTCAAGAAGCGGACCGAGGTACAGGCCGACCGTGCACCGCTGGCGGTGGGCGCGGCAAAGGTGAGTGTGCGCAAGCTCGATTTCTTTTATGGCCAGACCAAGGCGCTCCATGGAATCGATCTCGTCCTCCACGACAAGGCCGCGACCGCGCTGATCGGCCCGTCGGGCTGCGGCAAGTCGACATTACTGCGGGTGATGAACCGCATCTACGAGTTGTATCCGGGTCAGCGTGCGGCCGGAGAGGTCCTGATCGACGGCAAGAACATTCTGGATCCCGCGATCGACGTGGCCTTTTTGCGGGCCCGCGTCGGCATGGTGTTCCAGAAGCCGACGCCGTTTCCGATGTCGATCTACGACAACGTCGCGTTCGGGATCCCGCGCTATGTCGGGTTCACCAAAGCCCAGCTTCACGACGAAGTCGAGACCGCGCTGCGGCGGGCGGCCCTCTGGAACGAGGTGAAGGATATCCTCCACCACAATGCCCTGAACCTCTCGGGCGGACAGCAGCAGCGGCTGTGCATCGCGCGCGCGATCGCGCCACGTCCGGAGATTCTGCTGCTCGACGAGCCGTGCTCGTCGCTCGATCCAGGGTCGACCTCGAAGATCGAGGCGCTGATCGACGAGCTGCGGCACGACTACTGCATTGCGATCGTCACCCACAACCTCGGACAGGCCGGACGCGTCTCCGACTTCACCGGCTTCATGTATCTCGGCAAGCTCGTCGAGTTCGCGCCGACGCACCAGATCTTCACGGCACCGCAGGACGCACACACGACGGCCTTCGTCACCGGACGTTTTGGGTGAAAACGCTCGTGATGTGAAACGCGTCGTGCGCGATTTGAGCGTCCACCTGCTTTAACGGCAGCGCGGGCAGTTTCCGTCACCGAACTGTTCCCGAAACTTCACCGTTGCATCGCCGGACGGCAACCCAGCGCACCTACGGTCTACGCGCAAAAAGAGCTAGCCATGCCCTTCAGGCGACACCACCACACGGGGACAAACAATGTTCAAGCGAGCGCTATTGTGCGGCTGCGCCGTCGGGACCGCCGCGTTGCTGAGCGCGTCCGCGCACGCGCAGACGCCATCCGGCATCAGCGCGCAGATGAACTCGCTGCAGCAGCAGATCCAGCAGCTCCAGCAGCAGCTCCAGTCGCTGCAGACCCAAGTCAAGCAGGCCCAGGACCAGGCGCAGCAGGCCCAGACGCAGGCTCAGCAATCACAACAAGCGACGAAGAAGGTCGCCGACGACCAGGCGGCCATGCCGAAGGCCACGTTCTCGGCGAGCGGACGGCCGGGCTTCGTCTCGGCCGACGGGCGCAATTCGATCGAACTGACCTCGCGGCTGCAGTTCGATATGGCCGACTACCTGAACACCAAGCGGCCCGACACGGCGGGGCTCACCAACGGGCTCGACAGCGGCGTGAACGCCAGGCGCGCGCGCATCGGCGTGCTCGGCAAGTTCATGGAAGACTGGAGATACGGCCTGATCTTCGATGGTGGCGGCTCTTCGGATTCCCTGCCGCCCACGACCGGCGCCCCGTCATCGATCATCAACAACGCCTTTATCACCTATAACGGCTTCAACCATGGCGACTATCCGGTCGCGATCGACCTCGGCTACATCGACGTGCCCTGGACGCTCGACGAGGCGACAAGCTCGAACGACATCATGTTCCTCGAGCGCGCGTCGTCCCAAACGGTCGCGACCGAGTTCGGCGGCGGCGACGCGCGCTCCGCCTTCGGCTTCCGGTCGAACGACAGCCGCTATTGGGCCGGAGTATACGGCACTGGGCCGACCGCCGGCGCCACGCATGCGAGCTCGGCCCACGAGCAGTTCGCGTTCCTGGGCCGCGTTGCCTACCAGGTCCTGCAAGATCCGGATTATTCCCTGCATGTGGGGGTAAACGGGTTGGATATGTTCCATCCGCCCTCCAACGGCACGAACTCGCAAACCTTCACGCTCAGCGACCGGCCGGAGTTGCGCGTCGACCCGACGAACTTTCTCAACACGGGCGCCATGGTCGCCAATAGCGGCTATGTGGTCGGCGGCGAGGTCGCGGGCGCGTACGAGAACGCGTTCTTCCAAGGCGAGTATTTCCACTACGGGGTCGACCAGTACGCAACCCCGGGGAGCACGGTGTCGACGCCGAGACTCAATTTCGACGGCGGCTACGCGGAGGCGAGCTATTCGTTCGGCGGGCGGCGCAAATACCTGCCCGCGACCGGGGCCTATTCCGGCGTGATTCCCGATCACCCATTGGCCATGTCGCTCGACGGGTTCAGCGGCGGCTGGGGTGCCCTCGAAGTGGCCGCCCGCTACAGCTACGTCAACCTCAACGACCATGTCACGGCCGGGACCTCGCAGACGACGACTGGCGGCGTCTTCGGCGGCAACCAGCACACCTGGTCGGCGGGTGCCAACTGGTACGTCAACAACAACGTGCGGTTCATGCTCGATTACCTGCACGCCAAGGTGGACAAGCTCGCCACCAACGGCACGACGCAGGGCGGCGTGAAGATCGACGCGCTGGCGCTGCGCAGCCAGGTCGCGTTCTGAAGGAGAAACGGGTCCATCACGCTGGCGTCCGCGCCTCTTTTCGGCAAAGCCGTTGCAATAAAATGGTCATCAAGCGGGTGCACATTTGCGGTATCGCGGGTTGCCAAGCGAGGGGGAGAATTCATCCCTGGAGCCCGCATGGGCATTGTTCACGGCAAAATGCTTGCGATGCACCCGGCGCCGCTGTCGCTCATCCCCGAGGCGCCTTTCGATATTCCAGCAACGGCGGGCGCCCTTGCCACGGCCGTCCCACCAATTCCTCCCGATATGGCCTGCGCCCCGGTCTACGACCGCTTCGTCGGCGGTCCGGAGCCGGCCATCGTCGTCGTCGACAGCGACCAGCGGCCGGTCGGCCTCGTCAGCCGGCACACGGTGCTCGCCCGCTTCGCCGCGCGCTACGGTCCCGAGCTGTTCGGCCGCAAGCCGATCGCTCTCATGATGGACGAGCGGCCCCTCATCGTCGATGAAACGACTCCCATCAACGAGCTTGGGCGGCAAGTGGCCGTCGAGAATCCCACAGCCCTGGTGCACGGCTTCATCGTCACCGCAGGCGGACGCTATCGCGGCATCGGCACCGGCCAGTCGCTCATCCGCTGCAAAGTGGAACAGGACGCGCGGCGCACGCTGGAACTGAAAGCGGCCCTCGTCGAAGCGGCAGCGGCGCGCCAAGCGATGTCGAATTTCCTCGCCATGATGAGCCACGAACTGCGCACGCCGCTCAACGCCATTATCGGATTTTCGGACGTCCTGCAGCGCGAGCAGTTCGGCCCGCTCGGCCGCCCCCGCTATGTCGAATACGCGCGCGACATCCACGGTGCTGGCACGCATCTCCTGTCGCTGATTTCGGACATCCTCGACCTGTCCAAGGTGCAGGCCGGACGGCTCGAGTTGCACGAGCAGCCGGTCGAGCTCGGGGACGTCGTCGGAGCCGCCATCCGGCTGGTCGCCGAGCGCGCGCAGACCGCCATGTTGTCGCTCTCGACCGACATCCCCGGCGACCTGCCGCCTCTCATCGCCGACGAGCTGCGCCTCAAGCAGATGCTGATCAATCTGCTGTCCAACGCGATCAAGTTCACCCTCCCCGGCGGATCGGTGAAGGTGGCGGCCAGCTTCAACGGGGAGGAGATCGCGGTCCGCGTGACCGACACCGGCGTCGGCATCGCGCCCGAGGATATCCCGACCGCGCTTGCGGTCTTCGGCCAGGTCGGCTCGCCCACCACGCGCAGGCCGGCCGAAGGCACGGGGCTGGGCCTGCCGCTCGTGAAGGCGCTGACGGAGCTGCATGGCGGGCGTTTTGCCCTCGAAAGCACGGTCGGCGCCGGCACCACGGCGGCGATGATCTTCCCGCGCCAGCGCATCGCCCTCAATGCCCCAGCCGAGGCGCACACCTGACGATGGCCCTACACGGCCGTCAGGATCGGGGCGTGTCCTAAGGCCCGCCAGCGAGCGAGCTCGGCCAACTCCGCGTCCGGCCGTTCGGTGATGACGGGCAGCCGGCCGCGATAGACGCACCCGGCCTCGCCGTCGAGAGTCAGCTCATCGCCCTCGGCGAGCGGCTGCCCACCGATGCGGCCTCGCCGCGCCTCCGGCTCGACGGT
Organism: Alphaproteobacteria bacterium; assembly: GCA_035506575.1. GTDB lineage: Bacteria > Pseudomonadota > Alphaproteobacteria > CACIAM-22H2 > CACIAM-22H2 > DATJPD01. Next base: position 4,436 of record DATJPD010000150.1, on the reverse strand, counting down.
GAGGGCTGCGCATCCCACCAGACAGACCTTATCGAGGTTGCGGGCCACAACCGCAGCATGCGCCGTGCGACTGCCAACCGCGGTCAACACGCCCTCGGCCTTGGCAATACCCTCGACGTCCGCGGCGGAGATATCCGGGCGCACCAGGATGGCGGTGCGGCCTTGCGACACGAGGGCCGCGACCCGCGCCGCTTCGAACGCAACGGCGCCGGTGACCACGCCGCCGCCCGCGGGCACCGCCCGCGCCAGAGGCGGTCCGTTCGCCGGAAGCGCCAACCGGCGCCGCTCGAGCCGCTCGAGCGGCAGGCCGTCCAGTCTCTCCAGCGCCTCGGCGGGCGTGATCCGTCGCTCGCGGACCATGTCGGTGGCGATCTTCAGCGCGGCCCAGGCGGTGCGCTTGCCGGTCCGCACCTGCAGCAGATGCAGCCTTCCGTTCTCGACCGTGAATTCGAAGTCCTGCATGTCGCGAAACTCGTCTTCGAGCACCCGCTTGACGCGCGCAAGCTCGGACGCGACCGTGGGCAGCCGCTCCGCAAGCCGCTCGGTGTCGTTGCGAATCGAGCGGCGGCCGGAGACGACATCCTCGCCCTGGGCGTTGAACAGGAAATCGAGATAGAGCTTGTCCTCGCCGGTCGCAGGATCGCGCGTGAACCCGACGCCGGCACCGGACGTGGCTCCGGCGTTGCCGAACACCATCGCCTGGATGGTCACCGCGGTGCCGAGACCGTCGTCGATGGCGTGGAGCTTCCGATACGCCCGTGCGCGGTCGCTGTGCCAGGAGCGAAACACCGCCTCCACGGCCGCGACCAGCTGATCCATGGGATCCTGCGGGAACGGCCGTCCCGTGAGTGCCAGCGCCACCTCGAGCGACTCGCGCGCGATGTCGTCGAGGGCGGCCGTGTCCAGCTCGCGCGCGTCCGAGACACCTTGCTCGGTGCAATGCTGCGCCGTCAGTTGCTCGAAGCCGTCCGTCGGCGCACCGTGCACGACCGCACAGAAGTCGCGGATGAGGCGGCGATAGCAGTCGCGTGCCTGGCGCGGGTTTCCGGTGGCGCGCAAGAGGCCGCGCAGACCCGTCTCGCACAGGCCGACATTGAGTATCGTATCCATCATGCCCGGCATCGACACGGGCGCCCCCGAGCGCACCGAAACCAGAAGCGGCCGCCGCACGGCACCGAACCGGCAGCCCGTCGCGGCCTCCAGCCGCGACACACCCTGGGCCAGGTCCTCGCGCAATCGCGGAGGGAGTTTTCCGCCGGCCGCGAAATACTCGCGGCAGATCGAAGTGCCGAGCGTCAGCGAGGGCGGCACCGGGAGCCCGAGCCGCGCCAGGCGCAAGAGGCCATAGGCCTTGCCGCCCAACGTATCGACGGATGAGCCAGCGGGCACCGGCTCCCCTGCCCCGATGAAAAAGAAAGGCGGGCCCTGAATCGGCATGGTCGTCACCCCACCATCACGTCGTCGAGCAGATGGTCGCGGAGCTTCAGCCCGCAGCGCGACATGGCATCGGCCGTCTCTTCCAGCGTCCGCGCCAGGGCGGTCACCAGATGCAGCACGCGGAAATCCAGGGCATCGGGGACCAAGGCGCGGGTGACCGAGCGCTCGACGGCGTCGGTTTCGTGCTCGACGGCGACGATCCGGTCGATCGCTTCGAGCACGTCCTGAAGGTCCTCCCGCGCACCATCCCGGTGAACATGGCTCGCCGCCTCGATCATCTTGATTATCTCCTGCGCGCCGCCGACCAGAAGCGACGCGAGCTGCCGGACCGGCCCCAGTGTGGCCTCGGGCGGCTTCAGCTGCGGCAAGAGTGTCGCGAGAAAAGCGGCCTCTTCGAGCCCGTCCGCGGCATCGTCCGCCTCCTCCAGGATCGCTGGAAAGGCCTGGCGCTGCGGCATGCGCCGGATCAGCGAGCGCACGCGGCTGACCAGCGCATCGGCCTCCTGCTCCCATTTGCGCGCGCGCTCGGCAGTCCTGCGGACCAACTGGTCGCCCGCCGGCCCGCCGTACCGCGCCAGCACGTCGTCGACCGCGGTTGCGAGGTCGAAGATCAAGGTTGCGTGCGCGCCGGCCAGTGCCAGAAGCCCTTCCTGCGCGCCGTGAAAGCGGCGGGTCAATTCGACGCGGATCTCGTCTCGGATCAACCGCTCCGACTGGCCGCGGCGGAGGCCTTCGCTCGCCGTCCGCAGCACGAACTTGAGAAAGTCGACTGCGCCGTCGCGGCCAAGGACCTCGTACAGACGCTCGCCATAGCGCAAGGGGGGTTGCTGGGCGAACTCGATCGCCTCGTAAATCAGCCGTTCGCCGCCAAGCGCCAGGAACCCGCGATGCCCGATGTTTTCGTCGGCCGCCCATTTGAGGAGGCGCGCCGGATCGCCTTTCAGAAGAAAATCGCGCAAGCGCTTGCGCGCCCGGTTCCAGTCGATCAGGAAGACGATGCGCGAGCCGAGATAGTCGAGATAGCGCTCGAGCGCCGCCTGGTCTTTGGCCTCGAAGCGGCCGACGCACAGGTAGTATTCCGCGTCGCTTGCGAATTTTCGGGCATCGCCGTGGCGGGCTCGGGTGTCTTCCCAGCGGACGTCGAACGGCTTGAACAGGCCGCGGAAGAACGCGGCGCGTTGGGTGTGCACGTCCGTATAGGTGAGCGTCGTGGCGAGCCCTTCCACATGCACGACGAGAACATGCGCGTCCGTGGTGCCGATGTCGTTCTGGATCACCAGCCTGCCGCGGGAGTGCGTCGCGGTCGTGCCGAGGCCGGGATGATCGAACTTCAGCGGCGCCGTCCGGTTCAGCCCCGCCATGAAAGCGGCGACCAGCGGGCGGTCGGCCTGCTCGATCCGCCAGACGCGGGCCCCGTCGAGGGTTTCCTCGGCGATCTCCCCCTGCAGCCCGTTCAAGGCCTTGTGCATGTCCATCACGAGCAGATGCAACGAATCGCCGCCGCCGCGATCGACCGACGTGATCGCGGCCACGGCACCGGGCGGCACCAAGTCGCCCGCGAAGTCGGGCAGCGCCGCGACCAACGAGCGCTCCCGTTCTTCGAACCCGACCGCCGTCGCAGTGCCCGTGGCCGCCAGCGGCGCTCGCATGGCCGCGATGTCGTCGAGAATCATGCGGCGTATCCGCTCGGCGCCTGGAGCGATCACCCCGCCGTCGGGTGCGCGCCGGCTATCGGCGATCGCGCGCTCGAGGTCGGCATCGGCGACGCCAGCGGCGCGACGCTCGAGGGCGAGGTCCGGCACCGGCGCGTCGGGATGGAGCGCATGTCCTTCCGCGGCCTGCAACAAGGTGAAGCAGAACTTCACTTGGTCGTTCGCGGACAACGCTTGTTCCAGGAGCTGCGGCAGCAACAAGCTCTGCTCGCCCAATTCATCGACCATGAGGGTCTTTGACGGCATTAGCGTCTCCGCAGCGGCAACAGCCAACGATCGCCGTTCGCAAATCGAGCGCACGATGCCGGCAGGATCGGTGGGCCGGCCTTGATCTGAGTCAAGGTGCGGCCAGTCGCGTGAAATTTCATGAAACTGTCGCGAGCGCCGCCCCGGCGCAGAGAACCATGATACTGCGCCCATATGACGGCGTTGTGACCCGGCCGCCGTTCATTTCGGTGCGATCTTGATGGGGATCAATGCTGCACGCCGCCGACCGAGGTCTCATCGCCGCGCATCAGCACAGCAGGAGGCACGTCGTGCGACAGGACATTTGCAAAGCGATCCAGGACCGTCGGCAGCTGCAGATTTCCTACGACGGCGGCAAGCGGGTCATCGAGCCTTATGTCTACGGCACCTGCGAGGCGCACGAGCTTTTACGCGCTTATCAGCTGTCGGGATTCAGCCGTTCGCGCAAGCGCGGCTGGAAGCTGTTCAGGGTCGAGGACATCGCGGAGCTGAAGATCCTGAAAACACGCTTCAACGCGCCGCACGAGGGCTACATGCGCAGCGACCCCTGCATGGAGGTCGTGTACTCGGAGGTGTGACGCCACAGCCGGGAGCGCTGGGCCTGGCCTGGTCGTCATCGTTGCCCGGATTGGCGATCCCAACACCATCGTTGACGCAGATCAATGAGATGACGGGCGTCGTTCGGCGACAACTCTTGTGTCGCGCCGCGGTGGCCGCCGCTCGCGACGATGTCAAAGCATGCGAAGCGGCAAGCGAGTGTTCCCTGTGGTCCGATGAAGAACGGCTTGCCCCTGCCTGGCCATCCGAGCCACGAGCGTATGATGGCACGCGTGGCCGGATTCCGCTCATTCCTCTTGAATTACGGGCGTCCGGCCCGCCCGGGCGCGACAGCACGCGGCCTCCAGGACGACGTCGCGGCGCGCTATCGCGCGACCGCCCAGCGTTCGGCGGAACAGGTCCTCGCCGATCTCCATAGCGAGGCCGCCGGACTGGACGAGCGGGAGGCGGCGCGGCGGCTCGAAACCTACGGCCTCAATGCCG
>DATJPD010000149.1:0-17135 GCA_035506575.1 Alphaproteobacteria bacterium | reverse complement strand
CGCCGTCGAACGGCGCCGTCAGCGTCTTGAACGATTCCATGGCCTCCAGCTGGCGAACGGTCGCTTGCGCGGCGTCGGCGGCCGTCTTCGCGGTCGTAGCCGCGCTGTTCTGCTGGTCCAGGGTCTGACGCGACACGTATTCCGGCTTCGCCAGCGCGTTGTAGCGGCGGGCGGTCACGGCGGCGAGCCGCGCGTTGGTCGCGGCCGTGGCGAGGTTGGCCTGCGCCTGGGCGAGCTGTTGGTCGAGATCGGGCGTGTCGATCAGGGCGAGCGTCTGCCCTGCCTTCACGTGAGCGCCGATGTCGGCTTGCCACGATTTGAGATAGCCGCTGACCCGCGCGTAGATCGCTGCCCTCTGATAAGGCTGGATGTTGCCGGGCAGGACCAGGCGCTGATCGGCGCGGCCGGGCGCGAGCTTGGCGAGGGCCACCGTTGGCACGGCCTGTTCGTCCGTCCAGTGCGTCAGCTCCTGCCGCGCGCGGGCCCGGCTCATCATGCCGTGGCCAAGGAGTGCTCCGGCCGCGACCACTGCCGCCGCGGCGGCCAGGAGGAGACGCCGCCGGCCGGGGGCAGGCGGGACCACAATCTCGTCCGAGCTCGTGTGGTTCGTCGGGGTTGACATCAGATCCTCCTATCGCGGCGATGGACCAGGCTGAAGATGGTTGGCACGAGGACCAGGGTGGCGCAGGTGGCGAACATCAAGCCGCCGATCACCGCCCGGCCGAGCGGGGTGTTCTGCCCGGGCTCGATGGCCATCGGGACCATGCCGATGACCATGGCGAGGGCCGTCATCAGCACCGGCCGGAACCGGGTGGCGCCGGCCTCGAGCGCCGCCTGCAGCGCGTCCGCCCCCGCCTCGAGCCGCTCGCGCGCAAACGCGATCACCAGGATGCTGTTGGCGGTCGCGACCCCCATGCACATGATGGCGCCGGTCAGTGCGGGTACGGAGAGCGTCGTCCCGGTCGCGAACAGCATCCACACGATCCCGGCGAGTGCCGTGGGCAGCGCCATGATGATGACGAAGGGATCGAGCCAGGACTGGAACTTGACGACGATGAGCAGGTAGATCAGCACGACCGCGAAGGCGAGGCCGATGAACAGCTGGTGGTAGGCGCTCGTCATGGTCGTCACCTGGCCGCGCAGCACCACGCTCGATCCGCGCGGTACCTGATGCGCCGTGTCGCGGATGGCGTTCTGGATGTCGGCCGCGATTCCGCCGAGATCGCGCCCTTGCGGGGTCGCATAGATGTCGACCACGCGCCGGATGTCGTAGTGCGACACGACGGCATCGCTCGGCGTGCGCTCGACCGTGGCGAGCGCGCCCAGCAGCTGCTCGGCGGGACCGCTGCCGGCACTGACCGGAATGCTTTTCAGCCCGGACAAGGTGCCGATGTCGCGCTGCGGGGTCTGGACGCTCACCGGGTAGCTGACGCCGGTCTTGGGATTGAGCCAGTAGGTCTGATTGGTCTGCAGGCTGCCCGACAGGGTCGTCAGCATGGCCGTCGCCGCGTCTTTCTCGGTGAGGCCCGTCAAGCCGGCGAGCGAGCGGTCGACCTTGACGGACAGGGTCGGCTGCTCGAATGCCTGCCGGATCCGCGCGTCCGCGACCCCCGGGATGCGCTTGATTCGCGCGAGCAGTGATTCGGCGTATGCCCGATCCGCGGCCACGTTGGTGCCGACCACCTGCAGATCGATCGGCGACGGGGCGCCGAAGTTCAGGATCTGGCTCACCATGTCGGCGGGCAGGAACGCGAAGCTGGTGCCTGGAAAGAGGCGCGGCAGCTGCTCGCGCATCGTTTTCACGTAGCCGGCCGTGGGCGCGTGGTTCGGCGTCAGGCTGACCAGGATATCGGCGTCGCCAACCCCGATCGTGCCCGTGTTGTTGTAGGCGAGATTGATGCCGCTGGCGTTCAGGCCGACATTGTCGACGATGCCAGCGATCTGGCCGGGCGGGATGATCCGGCGGATCGCATCGCCCACCCGGTCCGCCTCCTTGGTCGTCTCCTCGACCCGCGTGCCGGTCGGCGCCCGCATATGGATGTCGATCTGGCCGCCGTCGACGCTCGGGAAGAAATCGCGGCCCAGGGACGGGACCAGGCCGAAGGAGAGGAGTGATGCCGCGAGAAACCCGGCGATGACCTTGTTCGGGTTTCGCAGGCACAGATGGAGCAGCCCGGTGTAAGCGAGCCGTACCTGCTCGAACCGGTGCTCGAAGCTTCTCTGGAAGCGGACGAAGGGGTTGCGGCTGGGACCGTCGGAGGCACCGCCCTCCGGCCGCCGCTGGAGCAGATATTTCGCCAGGGTCGGCACGAGCGTGTACGTCAGGGCGTACGAGGCGACCAACGCGAAGATGACCGCTTCGGCGAGCGGCCGGAACAGGTAGCCTGCCACGCCGCCGAGACCGAACATCGGCACGAAGGTGAGGCAGATGCACAGGAGCGACACGGTCGCCGGCACCATGATCTCGCGCGCGCCGTTGAGGATGGCGGGCTCGATGTCCTGGCCGAGATCGAGATGCCGGTTGACGTTCTCGATGGTGACCGTCGCGTCGTCGACGAGGATGCCGACGGCAAGCGCCAGCCCGCCCAAGGTCATGATGTTGATCGTCTCACCGAGGACCGAGAGGGCCGTGATCGAGGCCAGGATGGAGAGCGGGATCGAGACCGCGATGATCAGGGTCGAGCGCCAGCTGCCGATGAAGAGAAGGATCATCGTCGCGGTGAGGGCGGCTGCGATCAGCGCCTCGCGCAGGACCTCGGCCACCGCACTCGCCACATAGATGGACTGGTCGCCGACCGCGGTCATATGCACGCCGGCGGGCAGGGTCTGCGCCACCTGGGGAAGCAGCGCCTTGATGCCGGAGATGATGCGCAAGGTCGAGACCGCACCCGATTTGATGATCGAGAGCAGGACCGCGCTCTTGCCGTCGACATGCACGACGTTCGTCTGCGGTTGGCTGCCGTCATGCACGTAGGCGACGTCGCGCATGGTGATGACGGTGCCGTTGACCGTCTTCACCGGCAGGTCGTTGAACGCCGCGATGACATCAGGTGAGTCGTTCAAGTTGATCGTGTACTCGAACTTGCCGATCTTTTCCGTGCCCACGGGCGTGATCAGGTTCTGCAGCGACAGCGCGTTGATCACGTCGTTCGCCGAGAGTCCGTAGGTGTGAAGCGCCTGCTGGTTGAGGTCGGCTTCGACCTGGCGGACCTGGCCGCCATAGGGCAGCGGGATCGAAGCCCCGGCCACGGAGACCAGCTGCGGGCGGATGAAGCTCGTCGCCTGGTCGTACAGCTTGGCCTCGGAGAGCTTGTCGCTCGACAGTGCCAGCTGCAGGATCGGCACGCTGGCGGCGTTGAAGCTGAGGATGGTCGGCGGCGTGATCCCGGGCGGCATCTGCTTGAGCACCGTCTGGGACATGGCCGCGACCTGGGCCTGGGCCGCGTTGATGTTCACGGTCGGCTGGAAGAAGATCTTGATGATCCCGTAGTTGCGGATCGACTGCGATTCGATGTGCTGGATGTCGTTGACGCTGGTGCTGACCGCGCGCTCGTAATAGGTCACGATGCGGCCCGCCATGTCGTCCGGCGGCAGGCCGGTGAAGCTGAAGACGACCGCGATCACCGGGATGTTGATGTTCGGAAAGATGTCGGTCGGCGTGCGCACGGCCGAGGTGACGCCGAAGATCAGGATCAACAGCGCCATCACCACGAAGGTGTAAGGCTTCTTCAGTGCCACTCTGACGATGTTGAGCATGGCGACCTCTCAACTCCGCCGGCGACGGGCGAGCGCCAGCTCGGCGGCCGCAAGCGTGCCGGCCACCGGCCGCGAGGTTGCCAACAGGAGCAGACCGGCTTCGATCCAGGCGATGGCGGCCGCGAGCATGGCCGGGTTGAGCAAGGTTCCGTCAAACATGGGGCACCTCCGCCTCGCGACGGCCGCCCGGGCGTGGGCGGCCTCGGTGTCGTCTCGCGAGGGAATTTAGGCTCGTGACATCAATGCAGAAAATGCATTGATGTCACTGCGCCATGCATAGAATGAATGAAGCCCGGACGGGCCTCAGGATCGCGCGACCGAGACGACCAGCTCGCGCAGCCAGCGATGCGCCGGCTGTTTGTGGAGACGCCGGTGCCACAGCATCGCGGTGGGGGTCTGCGGCGTCGGACAGGGAAGGTCGCGCAAGGTCAGGCCCTCGTCGCGGGTGAATGCCTCGGCCGTACGCCGGCTCAGGATCGCCACCATGTCAGAATGAAAGAGCACGCAGGCCGCGGAGAGGTGGGGCGCGCGGCAGGCGACCCTGCGCTCGAGGCCGTGGCTGACGAGAAAGGCGTCGATGAAACTCGTGTCCTCGCCGCTGGAGGAAATCTCGAAATAGCTGAGGGCTGCCAGCGATTGCGGGGTCAATTTCTTTTTGCTCGCCGGATGGCCGGCGCGCATGGCCAGCACGAACGGATCTTCGAGCAGCCTCGATGACATGAACCGGTCGCCGAGCGATGCAAAATTCCCGATCGCGAGGTCGAGCTCGCCGCGGTCCAGCATATCCGGCACGTTCAGGGTGCCGCTGGGGCGGACGACGAGCCGGGCGGACGGCGCGGCCTTGGCGGCGGCGAGGACCAAGTCAGGGACGATCACGACCGCAGCGTAGTTGTTCACCGCCAGGACGAAGCGCCGCGTGGCGCTCGCCGGCGTGAAGGCGTCGGGCTCGAGCGCGAGCTGCATGTCGCGCAGCGCTTCGCGCAACGGCTGCGCCAGCTGCTCGGCACGAGGCGTCGGCACCATGCCGTCTGGCGTGCGCACAAACAGCTCGTCTTTGAGCATGTGCCTGAGGCGGTTGAGTGCATGGCTCATCGCCGGCTGGCTCAGGCCGACGCGGCTGCCGGCGCGGGTGACGCTGCGCTCCTGCATCACGGCGTCGAAGACGACGAGCAGGTTGAGGTCGAACGCACCCCAATTCATTCGTCACATGTACGCGTGACGAGAATGCATTTCAAGCATGGGGCGCCGGCCCCAGGTTTGGCGTGCGGACCTGATCCGCGCCAACGGACTTTTAGGAGACCCAACATGATGAAGCGCATTCTGCTGACGGCGGCCTTGATCGTGCCGCTCGCGCCCGCAATCGCAGCCGCCCAGACCGCGATGCCGGATCCGGCCGTTCCGGGGTCGGGCTACCAGATCCCCGAAGTGCACACCGCTACTCGTTCGATGACATCGGCCGAGGCGGCCGATCCGTCGATCCCCGGCGACGGCTACCGGATCTCGGGGGGCAGCTCGCCGACAGCACCGGCCACCCCGGTGACGAACCAGGACGGCAGCTATCCGAGCCACTGGATCCAGCAATAGCCCGCGATACCGGCGGTTCCGGCATCGCATGGAACCGCCGGCTTCTGCGCCAAGGAGCACGGCTATGAATTTCATTCGATCTTCATCGCTGCACGACGCGTTTTCCGACCGTGCCGCGCGCCTGCCGCTCGAAATCGATCTCTCGCCCGATGAGTGGGAAGAGGTCGAACGGGACAACCCGCCGGCCGACCAACGGCTCGAACTCTCCACGATCGCGAGCTTCTGGGCCATCGCCGTGATGCTGCTTCTCGTCATCGTCGCAGCGCCGGCGTTCGAGGCGGCGGCTCACTATCTCCAGTGATTGTTAGCTAAGGAGTACAAGTCATGGATACGATCCAGCTCACCGGAACCGATCTGACGCCGTCGCGGATCGCCCTCGGCACCTGGGCGATCGGCGGCTGGATGTGGGGCGGCAGCGACGAGTCCGAGGCTGTCCGCACGATCCACGCCGCCCTCGACCGCGGCATCACCCTGATCGATACGGCGCCGGTCTACGGCTTCGGCCGCGCCGAGGAGATCGTCGGCAAGGCGCTGGCGCAAGACGGCCGGCGCGAGCGGGCGTTCATCGCCACCAAGGCGGGGCTCGAATGGCGCGACGGCAAGGTGTTTCGCAACTCGTCGCCGTCGCGCCTGCGGCGCGAGCTCGAGGCTTCGCTCAAGCGACTGAGGACGGACTACATCGATCTCTACCAGATCCACTGGCCGGACCCGCTGGTGCTGGTCGAGGAGACCGCGGCGGTGCTCGAATGCTTCCGGCGCGAGGGCAAGATCCGGGCACTCGGCGTCAGCAATTTCAGCCCGGTCCAGATGCGCACCTTCCGCAAGGTGGCGGCATTGCACGCGGTCCAGCCGCCCTACAACCTCTTCGAGCGGGCGATCGAAAGCGACGTGTTGCCTTATGCCAAGCGCAACGACATCGCGGTCCTGGCCTATGGCGCGCTGTGCCGCGGCCTGCTTAGCGGCAAGATCACCGCGGCGAGCCGCTTCGGCGGCGACGATCTGCGCAACGTGGACCCGAAATTCCGCCCACCGCGGCTCGGGCAATATCTGGCGGCCGTCGAGGCACTCGCTACCTTTGCAAGCGAGCGCTATGGCAAGAGCGTATTGGCTCTGGCCGTGCGCTGGATCCTCGACCAGGGGCCGACGATTGCGCTGTGGGGCGCCCGCCGGCCGGACCAGCTCGATCCGATCGACGAGGTGTTGGGCTGGTCGCTGGATTCGGCGGCGCGGAAAGAGATCGACCGCATCCTCGCGGCGACGATCCTGGATCCGGTCGGCCCCGACTTCATGGCGCCGCCGGCTCGGCCTGCCGAGAAATCGGTCGCGTGATCGGCCTCACTGATGCCGCGGCCGCCAGACGCAAGAGCTCTCGCAACGTTGCAGGACAGGTCGCTCCTCCGCATGGCGCTTGGCTGCGCCATCTGTGCCGCCGGACTCGTCCATGCCGCAACCCTGCTGCTCCATCTCTTCAGTTGAAGCTTGACCCGAACAATGAGTTGGAAGCGGCGGTGCAGGACACATTTTTGCCCTGACGGACCACCGGGAGGACGCTTGAGCTCGGATCAAGCGCCGCTCTCCTGGCTTTCCGCTAAGGTATGCCTAAATCGGGACCAGAGCGGAGGCCCTCATGCGCATCGCTGCCCTCGAAGGCTGGACCCGTGAGCAGAGGAACGTCGTTGTCGCGAGCTTCCTCGGCTGGACCCTGGATGCGTTCGACTTCTTCCTCCTGGTCTTCGTGCTCAAGGACATCGCGGGCGAATTCGGGGCCCAGATCGCCGACGTCACGATCGCGATCCTCTTGACCCTGGCCATGCGGCCGATCGGCGCGTTCCTGTTTGGCCGCGCCGCCGACCGCTTCGGCCGGCGCCCGACCCTGATGGTCGACGTGCTGTGCTACTCGGCGATCGAGTTCGCGACGGCGTTCTCGCCCAACCTTACGGTGCTCCTGATCCTGCGCGCGCTCTACGGCGTCGCCATGGGCGGGGAGTGGGGTGTCGGCGCCTCGCTGACCATGGAGACGATCCCGGTGCAGGCGCGCGGCTTCGTCTCCGGGCTCCTGCAGTCCGGCTATCCGGCAGGCTATTTCCTGGCGTCGATCGTCTACGGGCTCCTGTTCTCGTCGATCGGCTGGCGCGGCATGTTCATGATCGGCGTCCTGCCGGCGCTTCTCGTCCTTTATATCCGCCGCAAGGTCCCCGAATCGCCGACCTGGAAGCCGGCGACCGCGCACAGCGGCGGCACCTTGGTCGTGCTCAAGTCGCATTGGCGCCTCGGCCTCTACGCGGTCGTGCTGATGACCGCGTTCAACTTCCTCAGCCACGGCACGCAGGACCTCTATCCGACCTTTCTGCAGGTGCAGCACCACCTGTCGCCGCACGCGGTCGGCGCGATCGCGGTCGTCTACAACATCGGCGCCATCGTTGGCGGCATCCTGGCCGGCATGCTGTCCGAACGCTTCGGCCGCCGCCGCATCATCGTGATCGCGGCTCTCCTCGCGCTGCCGGTCGTCCCTCTGTGGGCGTTCGGCACCACGCCGGTGCTGCTGGCGCTGGGCGCGTTCCTGATGCAGGTGATGGTGCAGGGCGCCTGGGGCGTGATCCCGGTCCATCTCAACGAGCTCTCGCCCGACGAGGCGCGCGGCACGTTCCCGGGCTTCGTCTACCAGCTGGGCAATCTCCTGGCCTCGGTCAACGCCACCCTGCAGGCCGGCATCGCCGCGCATTACGGCGGCGATTACGGCCTGGCGCTGGCCATCGTCTGCACGATCGTTGCCGTTGCGATCGCCGTCCTCACCGGTTTCGGCGTGGAGGCCAAGGGGTGGCATTCGGCGCGGTACGGGTTAACGCACAGCCTTAACCCCACCCCTTGCTCTCACCAGCGGATTGGCGTTAGTTTTCCGGGACTTTGTGCGGCGCAGAAAGATGCGCCGGCCGGTCCGCGGGGCCGAAGTATCGCGCTCCCCGGGCACCCCTGAAACCCGCTTCGCTCCTCGAGGTCGCTCATGTCTCGCAACAAGATCGCGCTGGTCGGCGCCGGCCAGATCGGTGGCACACTCGCACTCCTGGCTGGTCTCAAGAACCTAGGCGACGTGGTGCTCATCGACATCGTCGACGGGGTGCCGCAGGGCAAGGCGCTGGATATCTCCCAGGCCGGCCCGGTCGAGGGCTATGACGCGGCCTTCACGGGCTCGAGCGACTTCTCGGCCATGAAGGGGGCCGACGTGGTGATCGTCACCGCGGGCGTGCCGCGCAAGCCCGGCATGTCACGCGATGATCTGATCGGCATCAACGCCAAGGTGATCGCCAACGTCGCCGAGAACATCAAGGCGCATTGCCCGAACGCGTTCGTCATCTGCGTCACCAACCCGCTCGACGTCATGGTGTGGGTGATGCGCGAGCTGTCGGGCCTGCCGCACACCAAGGTCGTCGGCATGGCGGGCGTGCTCGACTCCTCGCGCTTCCGCACCTTCCTCGCCCGCGAGTTCGGCGTGTCGGTCGAGGATGTCACGGCGTTCGTGCTCGGCGGCCACGGCGATTCCATGGTGCCGCTCATCCGCTATTCGACGGTGGCCGGCATTCCCGTGCCCGACCTCATCCAGATGGGCTGGAGCAGCAAGGAGAAGATCGACGCCATCGTCCAGCGCACCCGCGACGGCGGGGCCGAGATCGTCAACCTGCTCAAGACCGGCTCGGCGTTCTACGCGCCCGCAGCCTCCGCCATCTCGATGGCCGAGAGCTACCTGCTCGACAAGAAGCGCGTGCTGCCGTGCGCGGCGTGGCTGACCGGGCAGTACGGCATCAACAACGTCTATGTCGGCGTGCCCGTGGTCATCGGCAGCAAGGGCGTGGAGAAGATCGTCGAGATCAAGCTCAACGCCGAAGAGAAGGCGATGTTCGACAAGTCGGTGGGGGCGGTGAAGACGCTCTGCGACGTCGCCGAAGGACTCCTCAAGAAAGAAGGCAAGCTCAAGTAAGCCCGCGGGAGGACCCCAGAGATGAACATCCACGAATACCAGGCGAAGGCGCTGCTCGGGAAATACGGCGTGGCGGTGCCCAAGGGCGGCGTTGCGTTCACCCCCGACGAGGCCGAGAAGATCGCGGCGGGGCTCGGGACCGCGGTCGTGGTCGTGAAGGCGCAGATCCACGCCGGCGGCCGCGGGGCGGGCAAGTTCAAGGACGATCCCGGCGGCAAGGGCGGGGTGCGGCTCGCCAAGTCGCCGGCCGAGGCGAAGGCGAACGCCGCCGCGATGCTCGGCAAGGTGCTGGTCACCAAGCAGACCGGCGCCAAGGGCAAGGAAGTGAAGCGCGTCTATATCGAGCAGGGCTGCGACATCAAGCGCGAGCTCTACCTCGGCATGCTGATCGACCGCGCCACCGGCCGGGTCACCGTCATGGCCTCGACCGAGGGCGGCATGGAGATCGAAGAGGTGGCCGCCAAGCATCCGGAGAAGATCCTGAAAGTGGCCCTCGATCCGGTCACCGGCCTGCAGCCGTTCCACGCGCGCCGCATCGCCTTCGGCCTCGCCCTCGAGGGCAAGCAGATCAACGCCGCGGTGAAGTTCCTGATGGCGATGTACGAAGCCTTCACGAAGCTGGATGCGTCGATCGTCGAGATCAACCCGCTGGTCGTGACCGGTGCGGGCGACGTCATGGCGCTCGATGCCAAGATCAATTTCGACGACAACGCGCTGTTCCGCCACAAGGACGTGGAGGACATGCGCGACGCCGACGAAGAGGATCCGACCGAGCGCGAGGCCGCCAAGCACGAGCTCAACTACGTGAAGCTCGACGGCAGCATCGGCTGCATGGTCAACGGCGCCGGGCTCGCCATGGCGACGATGGACATCATCAAGCTCTACGGCGGCGAGCCCGCGAACTTCCTCGACGTGGGCGGCGGGGCGACCAAGGAGCGCGTGACCATCGCCTTCAAGCTCATCCTCTCGGACCCCAAGGTCGAGGGCATCCTGGTCAACATCTTCGGCGGCATCATGCGCTGCGACGTCATCGCCGAGGGCGTGGTGGCGGCGGCGCGCGAGATCGGCCTCAAGGTGCCGCTGGTGGTCCGCCTCGAAGGAACCAACGTCGACCTCGGCAAGAAGATCCTGAAACAGTCGGGGCTGAAGATCACCTCGGGCGACAACCTCGCCGATGCGGCGCAGAAGATCGTCAAAGCCGTGAAGGAGGCCGCCTGATGTCGGTTCTGGTCGGCAAAGAGACCAAGGTCATCTGCCAGGGCTTCACCGGCGCGCAGGGGACTTTTCATTCCGAGCAGGCGATCGCCTACGGGACCAGGATGGTGGGCGGCGTCACCCCCGGGAAGGGCGGCACCAAGCACCTCGACCTGCCGGTGTTCGACACCGTGGCCGAGGCGGTGGCCAAGACCGGCGCCAACGCCTCGGTGATCTACGTGCCGCCGCCGTTCGCGGCCGACGCGATCCTGGAGGCGATCGACGCGGAGCTGCCGCTCGTCGTGTGCATCACCGAGGGCATCCCGGTGCTCGACATGGTGCGCGTGAAGCGGGCGCTCTCGGGCAGCAAGACCCGGCTCATCGGCCCCAACTGCCCCGGCGTGATCACGCCCGGCGAGTGCAAGATCGGCATTATGCCCGGGCACATCCACGCCCGCGGCAAGATCGGCGTGGTGTCGAAATCGGGCACCCTCACCTACGAGGCGGTGGCGCAGACCACGGCCGCCAAGCTCGGCCAGACCACCTGCATCGGCATCGGCGGCGACCCGGTCAACGGCACCAACTTCATCGAGTGCCTCGAGATGTTCTTCGCCGACCCCGAGACCGAGGGCATCATCATGATCGGCGAGATCGGCGGCAGCGCCGAGGAGGACGCGGCCGAGTTCTACCGCCGCTCCAGGTCCAAGAAGCCGATCGTGGGCTTCATCGCCGGCGCCACCGCACCCCCCGGCCGGCGCATGGGGCATGCCGGCGCCATCATCTCGGGCGGCAAGGGCGATGCCAAAAGCAAGATCGAGGCGATGAAGTCGGCCGGGTTCCAGGTGGCTGATTCGCCGGCATCTTTGGGCAGCACGATGCTGAAAGTAATGAAAGGTTAGCCATCCGGGCCTATATATATTAACGGGTCCTCAAACCGGGGCGGGGCACCCTTTATTCTTATGGCAAATCAAGTAGATATCGCATCACTGCTGAACGGCTCCAACGCCGGCTTCATCGCCGACCTCTATCAGCGCTACCTCGACGATCCGGCCTCGGTCGATTCCAGCTGGCAGAGCCTGTTCGCCGAGCTGCGCGACGACCGCGCGGTGGTCGATGCCGAGATGCGCGGCGCCTCGTGGACGCCCCGCCCGCGGCCGGCCAACGGCGCCAACGGCCACGCCGCCGCGGTCTCGGCCGAGCAGCTGCGCTCGGCCACCATCGATTCGATCCGCGCCCTGATGCTGATCCGCGCCTACCGCATCCGCGGGCACCTGGCGGCCAGCCTCGATCCGCTCGGCCTCGAGAAGCGCGAGCCCCATCCCGAGCTCGAGCCCGAGCGCTACGGCTTCACCGCGAGCGACTGGGACCGCCCGATCTTCATCGACGGCGTGCTCGGCCGCGAGACCGCGACCTTGCGCGAGATCATGACGATCCTCCGCGCGACCTACTGCGGCACGATCGGCGTCGAGTTCATGCACATGAGCGACCCGACGCAAAAATCGTGGATTCAGCAGCGCATCGAGGCGATTCACAACCGGACGGAGTTCACCGAGAAGGGGCGGCGGGCGATTCTCGAGCGGCTGACCGCGGCCGAGATGTTCGAGAAGTTCCTCGACAGGAAATACACCGGCACCAAGCGCTTCGGGCTCGACGGCGGTGAGTCCGCCGTGCCGGCGCTGGAGCAGATCCTGAAGCGCGGCGGCCAGCTCGGCATCCGCGAGGTCGTGATCGGCATGCCGCATCGCGGCCGGCTCAACGTGCTGGCCAATTTCATGGGCAAGCCCTTCGTCGCCATCTTCTCCGAGTTCCAGGGCAACTCGGCCCAGCCCGACGACGTGCAGGGCTCGGGCGACGTCAAGTACCACCTCGGCACGTCCTCGGACCGCGACTTCGACGGCAACAAGGTCCACCTGTCCCTGACCGCCAACCCCTCGCATCTGGAATGCGTGAACCCCGTGGCGCTCGGCAAGGTCCGCGCCAAGCAGATGCAGCGCAAGGACGTCTCGCGCGAGGAGCAGATGGCGCAGGTCATGGGCCTCCTCATGCACGGCGATGCGGCGTTCGCGGGGCAGGGCATCGTCTATGAGACGATGATGCTGTCCGAGCTGCGCGGCTACCGCACCGGCGGGACGATCCACTTCATCGTCAACAACCAGATCGGCTTCACCACCTCGCCGCAATATTCGCGCTCCTCGCCCTATCCGACCGACGTCGGCAAGTCGATCATGGCGCCGATCTTCCACGTCAACGGCGACGACCCCGAGGCGGTGGTGCACGTGGCGCGCATCGCGACCGAGTTCCGCCAGCGGTTCCTCAAGGACGTGATCATCGACATGTTCTGCTACCGCCGGCACGGCCACAACGAATCCGACGAGCCGGCGTTCACCCAGCCCCTCATGTACAAGGCGATCGCCGGCCACCCCACCACGCGCGAGATCTACGGCAAGAAGCTGGTCGACGAGGGCGTGATCCCGCCCGGCGAGCCCGAGAAGATGGTCGCCGACTTCAACGCCCATCTCGAAAGCCAGTACGAGGCGGCCAAGGGCGGCTACAAGCCGAACAAGGCCGATTGGCTCGAGGGCAGCTGGAGCGGGCTCGAGATCGCCTCGGGCGACGACCGCCGCGGCGTCACCGACGTGCCGATGGAGCGCCTGCGCGAGGTCGGCTCGGCACTCACCCGCGTGCCCGGCGATTTCAACCTGCACCGCACCCTGCGCCGCATCCTCGACAACAAGAAGAAGGCGCTGGAGGCCGGCGAGGGCATCGACTGGGCGACCGCCGAGGCGCTCGCCTTCGGCACGCTCCTGACCGAAGGCGTCATGGTGCGCCTGTCCGGCCAGGATTCGGGCCGCGGCACGTTCTCGCAGCGCCACGCGGTGCTGACCGACCAGGAGAACGAGACCAAGTACGTCCCGCTCTCCCACATCAAGGACGGCCAGGCGACGTTCGAGGTCATCGACAGCCCCTTGTCCGAGTTCGGCGTGCTCGGCTTCGACTACGGCTTCTCGCTCGCCGACCCCAAGACGCTCGTGCTGTGGGAAGGCCAGTTCGGCGACTTCGCCAACGGCGCGCAGACGATCATCGACCAGTTCATCAGCTCCGGCGAGTCCAAGTGGCTGCGCATGTCAGGCCTGGTGATGCTGCTGCCGCACGGCTACGAGGGCCAGGGCCCCGAGCACTCCTCGGCGCACCCCGAGCGCTATCTGTCCTTGTGCGCCGAGGACAACATGCAGGTGTGCAACATCACCACGCCGTCCAACTACTTCCACGCGCTGCGCCGGCAGATGCGCCGGCCGTTCAGGAAGCCGCTGATCGTCTTCTCGCCCAAGTCGCTGCTGCGCCACAAGCTCGCGGTCTCGAAGCTCGCCGAGATGGGGCCGAAGACGACCTTCCACCGCGTGCTGTGGGACGACAAGCAGCCGGCGGCGGACGACAAGATCAGGCGTATCGTGCTGTGCACCGGCAAGGTCTATTACGACCTGTTCGAGGAACGCGAGAAGCGCGGCGACAAGGACACGGTTATCCTGCGCGTCGAGCAGCTCTATCCGTTCCCGTTCAACGCGCTGACCAAGGAGCTGGTGCGCTACAAGAACGCCAGGACCGTGGTGTGGTGCCAGGAAGAGCCGAAGAACTTCGGCTATTGGACCTTCGTCGAGCCGCGCATCGAGGAGGTGCTGGCCGGGGCCAAGCTCGCGGTCAAGCGCCCGCGCTATGTCGGCCGGCCGGACTCGGCGTCGCCCGCCACCGGCAGCTACAAGCGCCACAACGCGGAGCAGGCGAAGCTCGTCGCCGCAGCACTCGAAGATTAACCTGAAGCCGGCCTGAGAGCGGGGGAAGATATGTCCGTCGACATCAAGGTGCCCACACTCGGCGAGTCCGTGACCGAGGCCACGGTCGCCAAGTGGTTCAAGACCGAGGGCGAAGCGGTCGCGGCGGACGAGCCGCTGGTCGAGCTCGAGACAGACAAGGTCACGGTCGAGGTGCCGGCCCCTGCGTCGGGTACGATCGGCAAGATCAGCGTGCAGCAGGGTGCGACGGTCGCGGTCGGCGCCATTCTCGGCACGTTGAACGAGGGGGCGGCCCCTGCGAAAGCCGCCAAGAGTGCCGTCGCCGCCACGCCTGCCGCCAAGCCCGCCCCGTCGCCAGCCGCACCACCCAAGCCGGCCGCGGTCGCCCCGGCCGCCGCGGTCACGGCCAAGGATCCGGGCCCGGCCGTGCGCAAGCTCGCCGCCGAGACCGGCGTCAACCTCGGAGCCGTGCCGGCCACCGGCAAGGACGGCCGGCCGACCAAGGGCGACGTGCTCGCCGCGCTCGCCCAGCCCGCGATGGCGAGGCCCGCCACACCCCAGGCACCACCGGCCGCGCCCCGAGATTTGGGCCCGCGCGAAGAGCGGGTGAAGATGACGCGCCTGCGCCAGCGCATCGCCGAGCGCCTCAAGCAGGCGCAGAACACCGCGGCCATGCTCACGACCTTCAACGAAGCCGACATGACGGCGGTCATGGCGCTGCGCAAGCAGTACAACGAGGGTTTCGAGAAGAAGCACGGCGTCAAGCTCGGCTTCATGTCGCTGTTCGTGAAGGCGTGCATCGCGGCCCTCAAGGAATTGCCCGCGGTCAACGCCGAGATCAACGGCGAGGACATCATCTACAAGAACCACTACGACATCTCGGTCGCGGTCTCGACGCCCAACGGCCTGGTGGTGCCGGTGGTGCGCGACGCCGACCAGATGAGCCTCGCCGACATCGAGAAGAAGATCGCCGACCTCGGCAAGCGCGCCCGCGACGGGAAGCTTGCCATCGAGGAGATGGCCGGCGGCACCTTCACCATCACCAACGGCGGCATCTTCGGCTCCTTGATGTCGACGCCGATCCTCAACCCGCCGCAGTCCGGCATCCTCGGCATGCACAAGATCCAGCCGCGCCCGATGGCGGTCGGCGACAGGATCGAGGTGAGGCCGATGATGTACCTGGCGCTCTCCTACGACCACCGCATCGTCGACGGCCGCGAGGCCGTGACCTTCCTGGTGCGGGTCAAGGAGTGCATCGAGGATCCGCAGCGCCTGATCCTGGATATGTGACTTTGTGACCCCTCACCCCGGCCCTCTCCCGCAAGGGGAGAGGGAGAAGAGGGCGGCGCGCTTAGGTCACCTCTCCCCTTGCGGGAGAGGTCGCGAGCGGCAGCGAGCGGGTGAGGGGCACCGTCTGAGGAAAAGAAAAAATGGCTGACACGTCCTACGACCTGATCGTCATCGGCAGCGGGCCGGGCGGCTATGTGTGCGCGATCCGCGCGGCACAGCTCGGCCTCAAGACCGCCTGCGTCGAGAAGAGCCCGACCCTCGGCGGCACCTGCCTCAACATCGGCTGCATCCCGTCCAAGGCGCTGTTGCAGGCGTCCGAGAAGCTCGAGGAGGCCAAGCATGGCCTTGCCGCGTTCGGCATCGCCGTCAAAGGCGTGGAGCTCGACCTCAAGGGCATGATGGGCCACAAGGACAAGGTCGTCACCGCCAACACCAAGGGCGTCGAGTTCCTGTTCAAGAAGAACAAGGTCGATCGCCTCGAGGGCGAGGGGCGCATCGCGGGCGCCGGGACCGTGGTCGTCAAGGCCAGGGACGGCAAGGAGACCACCTACAAGACCAAGTCGATCGTCATCGCCACCGGCTCGGATTCGATGCCGCTCAAAGGTGTGGAGGTCGACGAGCAGCGCATCGTCTCGTCCACCGGCGCCTTGGCGCTGCCCGAGGTGCCGAAGCGCCTGGTGGTGATCGGCGGCGGCTATATCGGGCTCGAGATGGGCTCGGTGTGGCAGCGCCTGGGCTCGCAGGTCACCGTCGTCGAATTCCTCGACCGCATCCTGCCCGGCATGGACGGCGAGGTGTCCCAGCAGATGCAGCGCATCCTCGGCAAGCAGGGCATGGTGTTCAAGCTCGGCACCAAGGTCACCGCGGCCAAGCCCACCAACAAGGGTGTGTCCTTGTCGCTGGAGCCGGCGAAGGGCGGGGCGGGGGAGACGCTCGAGGCGGACGTGGTGCTGCTGTCGATCGGCCGGCGCGCCTACACCAACGGTCTCGGCCTCAAGGAGTCGGGGGTCGCGGTCGATGAGCGCGGCCGCGTGGTGACGAATTCGCATTTCCAGACCAACGTCGCGGGCATCTACGCCATCGGCGACGTGATCGCAGGGCCGATGCTGGCGCACAAGGCCGAGGACGAGGGTGTCGCGGTCGCCGAGCTGATCGCCGGCCAGGCCGGGCACGTGAATTACGACGCGATCCCCGGCGTGGTCTATACGTGGCCCGAGGCCGCCACGGTCGGCAAGACCGAGGAGCAGCTCAAGGACGGCGGCGTCAAATACAAGGCGGGCAAATTCCCGTTCACCGCCAACGGCCGCGCGCGGGCGATGAATTCGACCGACGGCTTCGTGAAGATCCTCTCGGATGCCGCGACCGACAAGGTGCTGGGCGTCCATATTGTGGGGCCCGACGCGGGGCACCTCATCGCCGAGGTGGTGCTGGCGATGGAGTTCGGCGCCTCGGCCGAGGACATCGCGCGCACCTGCCACGCGCATCCCACGCTCTCCGAGGCCGTGAAGGAAGCCGCCCTCGCGGTCGACGGCCGCGCGATCCATATCTGA
>DATJPD010000148.1:0-2626 GCA_035506575.1 Alphaproteobacteria bacterium | reverse complement strand
CTTGAGCGGGTGCAGGCGGTGCAGGTGATTGAATCCGGTGTCGCAGCCGAGGAAGGGCGAGGTGTGCCAGCCGTCGGGCAGGAGCTTCTCCTCGATGTCGCCGTCGCCGCCCAGCTGGCGGTCCATGGCCGCCGCGGCGCGGCGTCCGTGGGCCACGGCCTCGATCAAGGTCGACGGGCCCAGCACGCAGTCGCCGCCCGCATAGACGCCGCTGCGACTCGTCGCCAGCGTTTCCGCGTTCACGACGATGCGGCCCCTGTTGTCCACCTGGATGCCGTAGCCGGCGAACTTCTGCACGTGCTGGCCGACCGCGGCGATCACGAGGTCGACGCCCTCGGTGATTTCCTCGCCGGTGTCGATCGGCCGGCGGCGCCCGGAGGCGTCGGGCTGGCCGAGCTGCATCTTCGCGTAGGTGATGGAGAGCTTGCTCCTGCCGTCGCCGAGTTCGACGCGCTTGGGCGAGAGCAGGTAGCGCACGTTCACGCCTTCCTCGACGCAGCCGGCAAGCTCCTCGTGGTGGATCGGCATCTCGGCCTCGGTGCGCCGGTAGACCATGTCCACCGCGGCGCCGAAGCGGCGCGAAGTGCGCGCATTGTCGGCCGCGACGTTGCCGCCGCCGATGACGGCCACCTTGTCCTCGTCGATCACCGTCACCTTGGCGCCCGTGCTGATCGGGCCGCCGGGCTTGTTCACGAGGCCCATGCTCACCGCGCGCAGGAAGGTCGGGCTGTCGATCACGCCGGGCAGGTCGTCGCCGGGAATGCCCAGGCGGTCGCCGCCCTGGCAGCCGATGCCGATGAACACGGCGTCGAAGCCCTGCGCGAACAGCGGGTCGAGATCCTCGATCTTGCGGCCGAACTCGAACTTCACGCCGAGCTTCTCCACCTCGCCGAGTTCGCGGTCGAGCACCTCGACCGGCACGCGATACGAAGGAATGCCATAGCGGACCATGCCGCCCGCGGCGGGCAGCGCGTCGAAGATCGTGACCGCGTGACCCTTCTTGGCGAGATACCAGGCGGCGGTGAGGCCTGCCGGACCGGAGCCGATGATCGCCGCGCGCTTGCCCGACGGCGGCAGCTGCTTCGAGTGCTCGCGCCAGATGCCGGTGTCATGATCGTCGGAGATGCGCTTGAGGCTCCTGATCGAAAGCGGGTCGTCCAGCTTGCCGCGCCGGCAGGCGGACTCGCAGGGCGCGAAGCAGGCGCGGCCGAGGATGGCGGGGAAGGGCAGCTTCTCGCGCACGACGGCGACGGCCTCGGCGAACTTGCCTTCGCCGGCCAGTTGCACGTAGCGCGGCACGTCGATGCCCGCGGGGCAGGCGGCGTGGCAGGGCACCATCGTCTCGTCGCGGCGGGCGAGGTCCAGCGTGCGGTCGAAAATGGCGCCCGTCGGGCATACGGCGGCGCAGGTCTGGCAGTACTTGCAGCCGGCGTCCATGCCGTTGTCGGCCTTGAGGCCCACGTAGGTGCGCGGCCCGTCGGGCGTCTCCAGCGTCTTGATCTCCATGCAGCCAACGCCGCGCACGTCGTTGCAGGCGATCAGGCAGCGCCGGCAGTCGATGCAGAGGTTGTAGTCGCGCTCGAAGAACGGGTCGCCCTTGACCATCGGCAGGGCCGAGTACTGGTAAGCCGGCGTGTTGTCGCGGATGCCGATGTAGTCGGCGATGCGGCGCAGCTCGCAGTAGTCGAACTTCTCGCAGCAGCGCAGTTCCGGCGCGTGGCCGAATTCGCATTGCGTGCGGTCGCACTCCAGCCGCTTCGGGCAGGTGAGGCAGACGTGCGGGTGGTTGGCGAGGATCTTGGAGAGCGCCGACTGGCGCGCGATGCGGATCAGCGGCAGCGTCGTGCGCACCGCCAGGCCGGCTGACACCTCCAGCTTGCACGAGTGCGCGACCTTGTTCGGCCGCTCGGAGGTTTCCACGGCGCACAGGTTGCAGCCGCCGCCGTCGCCGCGCCGGCAGGCCGGCGGCAGTTCCGGATGCGAGCACAGGTGGGGCACATAGACGCCATTCGCGATCAGCGCATTGAGCAGCGACGCGCCGGCGGGGGCCTCCGCCTCCTTGCCGTCGATGGTGAATTTCACGGGCGCGCCGAACGCGTCCATCCCGGGCGTGCGGCTCGCCTCCCACCAGATGGGGGTCGAAGTCGTGGTGTCGGTGTTCATCGAAGCCTCCTCCGCTGAACTTGCGGACTCGTTGTTGTCGGGCGTGATCGGCCCTGTGGTCGATCCTATTTAAGCACCGACATGCACAAGAAAGAATCAACCGTCGCGATAGCCGCATCGATGTGTGTCGTTTTGGGACAGGTCCAGGCGCCGTCGGCGAGGCCTGGATCCTGGTACGGGGTTCCGTCCTTGTGCAGCGGGGTCCACTGTCCCCGATCGGCTCCTACAGGATCGGGATGCGGGCCTTGAACATCCTGTAGAAGTAGTACAGGAACAGGAGCGAGAAGATGAAATCGCCGATGATGACGACAAAGACGATCGGGTTTGCGATGCCGGCCAGGTACAGCTGCAGCAGCTTCATTGCGAAACCGACCTTGCCGATCCCGCCGACAATCACGATGCCGGCGTGCCTGGTCGGGTTGCGCGCGACAATCAGGTAGCCGAAGAAGTACACCAGCGTGGT
>DATJPD010000147.1:0-8745 GCA_035506575.1 Alphaproteobacteria bacterium | reverse complement strand
TCCATGAGCTCCAGGAACTGGCGCGCATAGGCCGACAGGCTCTCGACGTAGCGGCGTTGGCCCTCCGCATAGACCGTGTCGAAGGCGAGCGAGGACTTGCCGGAGCCGGACAGGCCGGTGATCACCACCAGGCTGTCCCGCGGCATGTCGACATCGACGTTCTTGAGATTGTGCTCGCGAGCGCCGCGAACGCTGATTTTGGACTGCATGAAGGCTCGAGTTTGACCGTCCTGAATATAGGATGCTGCGGCGCGGAAAGCGATTCTCCGCAGCACCGCCCAACCGGCTGATTTTGCAACATCCGTGCTAATCTGGGGCCCGGAGTCGCATGCATGAACGAGATGGCTGTCACGCTTCTGGGCGCGGCCGGGACCACGCTCTCGGTCGTGTCGCTGATACCGCAGGTCCTGAAGACCTGGCGGACGCGGCATGCGGACGATATTTCAGCTGGTTGGCTGGTTCTGGCGCTGGTCTCGATGGTGGTGTGGGTCGCCTATGGCAGCCTCGCCGGAGCTCCGGCGATCGCCTGGGCCAACGGGCTGACCTTCGTGCAGATCGCCTACATCCTGGCCGTCAAATGCGGCTACGGCCGTAAGCTCGCGTCGGGCCCCGGGCATCAGGAAAGCTGAGGAAAACTGGCGCGCCGCCATTGGCGCGGCACAGGCGACGGGCTAGAGTCCGCGCATCTTTTTCTGACATCGAAGCAGGGGACGGATCATGGCCGGCAGCGTCAATAAGGTCATTCTGGTGGGCAATCTCGGGCGCGATCCCGAAATCCGGAGCTTCCAGAACGGCGGCCGTGTGGCCAATCTGTCGATCGCCACCTCCGAGAACTGGCGCGACAAGGCCACCGGCGAGCGCAAGGAGAGGACCGAGTGGCACCGGGTCGCCATCTTCAACGACCGCCTGGTCGAGGTCGTGGAGAAGTATCTGAAGAAGGGCGCCAAGGTCTATATCGAGGGCCAGCTCGAGACGCGGAAGTGGACGGACCAGAGCGGCCAGGAGAAATACACGACCGAGGTCGTGCTGCGGCAGTTCCGAGGCGAGCTCACCATGCTCGATGGGCGTGGCGGCGGGGGCGGCGGCGGCGGTCCGGACGACGATATGGGCGGTTCGGCGCCGCCGAGCGGCGGGGGCAGCGGCGGGGCGCGCGGCGGCGGGCGGAAATCGGACGTTCTCGACGACGATATCCCGTTCTGAGACGGGCGTTTCGGCGCGGTTTCGCAGGCTAGGTTTTGCCCTGGCGGGGCGCTCGAATCGATCAGCTATCCTCTTGGATTGGAAAGCGTATTTCGCTTGCTGATCGCGCTTTGGGCGTTGCTCGCACGTGCGATAATCGCTAGATTTTGAACCGCAACGGACTCGACTGGCGCCGCGCTCAGGCCGCGCCCTTTCTGCCGCGTCCTTCCGAGAGAAAAACATCCCTGTGAGCCAGCCGACCTCGCCTGCCGCGTTGCCGCCCAAGCCCTTCGACGTGACCCCGATCACGATCGAAGAGGAGATGAAGAGCTCGTACCTCGATTACGCGATGAGCGTGATCGTGTCGCGGGCCCTGCCGGATGTGCGCGACGGCTTGAAGCCCGTGCACCGCCGCATCCTCTACGGCATGAACGAGGCCGGCTACGACTGGAACCGCGCCTACCGCAAATCGGCCCGCATCGTCGGCGATGTGATGGGTAAGTACCATCCGCACGGCGACGCTGCGATCTACGATTCGATGGTCCGCATGGCGCAGGAGTTCTCGATGCGCCTCGAGCTCATCGACGGCCAGGGCAATTTCGGCTCGATGGACGGCGATCCGCCGGCGGCGATGCGCTACACCGAGGCGCGGCTGCACAAGGCCGCGGCGGCCCTGCTCGCCGACATCGACAAGGAGACGGTCGAGTTCGGCCCCAACTACGACGACACGACGGTCGAGCCGAGCGTCCTGCCCGCGCAGTTCCCGAACCTGCTGGTCAACGGCGGTGCGGGCATCGCGGTGGGCATGGCGACCAATATCCCGACGCACAATCTGGGCGAGGTCATCGACGCCTGCTGCGCCTATATCGACAACCCCGAGGTCACGCTCGAAGACCTGATGGCGCACGTGCCCGGACCCGACTTCCCGACCGGCGGCATCGTGCTCGGCAAGCAGGGGATCCTCGAGGCCTACCGCACCGGCCGCGGCTCGATCGTCGTGCGCAGCCGCTGCGCGATCGAGGAGATCCGGAAGGATCGCCAGGCGATCGTGGTCTCCGAGATTCCGTACCAGGTGAACAAGGCGCGCCTGGTCGAGCGCATCGCCGAGGTGTCGCAACAGAAGCTGGTCGAGGGCATCAGCGACCTGCGCGACGAGAGCGACCGCGACGGCGTGCGCATCGTGATCGAGCTCAGCCGTACCGTGAATCCCGAGGTGGTGCTCAACCAGCTCTACCGCCACACCCCGCTGCAGACGAGCTTCGGCATCAACATGCTGGCGCTCAACGGCGGCCGGCCGGAGCTCCTGGGCCTGCGCGAGGTCATCCAGGCCTTCATCGCGTTCCGCGAGGAGGTCATCACCAAGCGCACCCGCTTCGAGCTGCGCAAGGCACGCGAGCGGGCGCACATCTTGATCGGCCTTGCGATCGCGGTGGTCAATCTCGACCCGGTCATCAAGCTGATCCGCGAAGCGCCGGATCCGGGCGTGGCACGGCAGAAACTGATCGAGACCGAGTGGCCGGTGAAGGACCTGCAGCCGCTGATCGAACTCGTGAACGAGCCCGGCCGCGGGATCGTCGACGGGAAGTACCGCCTCTCCGAAGAACAGGCCAAGGCGATCCTCGACCTCCGGCTGCACCGCCTGACCGGGCTCGAGCGCGACAAGATCGCCGACGACCTGAAGGCGCTGGTGAAGGAGATCGAGGATTACCTCGACATCCTGGCCTCCAGGAAGCGCCTCTATTCGATCATGCGCGGCGAGCTCACGAAGATCAAAGAGGAGTTCCCGGACAAGCGGAAGACCGAGCTCGCCGAGGGCGAGGTCGAGACCGACATCGAGGACCTCATCCAGCCCGAGGACATGGTCGTCACCGTGACGCACGGCGGCTACATCAAGCGCGTGCCGCTGTCGACGTACCGCGCGCAGCGGCGCGGCGGCCGCGGGCGGGCGGGCATGGCGACGCGCGACGAGGATTTCCTCTCGCAGGTGTTCGTCGCCAACACGCACACGCCGATGCTCTTCTTCTCTTCGCGCGGCATGGTCTACCAGCTCAAGGTGTTCCGCCTGCCGCTCGGCACCCCGCAGGCGCGTGGCAAGGCGATGATCAACATCCTGCCGCTGGCGGAGGGCGAGACGATCTCGACCCTCATGCCGCTGCCGGCCGATGAGAGCAAATGGGCGAGCATGCACGTGATGTTCGCGACCTCGACCGGCAACGTCCGCCGCAACGCGCTCTCGGACTTCCTCAACATCAAGGCCAACGGCAAGATCGCGATGAAGCTCGAGGAGGGCGAGCGGCTGATCGGCGTCGCCACCTGCGGCGAGGACCAGGACGTGTTGCTGTCGGCGCGCAGTGGGAAGTGCATCCGCTTCCATATCGGCGACGTGCGCGTCTTCGCCGGCCGCACCTCGACCGGCGTCCGCGGCATCAAGCTCGAGAACGACGACGTGATCTCGATGACGATGCTGCGCCACACCGAGTACGACCCGGCCGAGCGGGCGGCTTATCTGCGCATGGCCAAGGCCAGGCGCGGAGGCGACGACGCCGAGGCCCCCGCCGAGGCGACGACCCCCGAGGAAGGCGAGGAGGCCGCGGTGCCGGCCATCACGCTGTCCGAGGAGCGCTTCGCCGAAATGGCGGCGCGCGAGGACTTCATCCTGACCGTGACGGCCAACGGCTTCGGCAAGCGCAGCTCCGCCTACGAGTATCGGGTCGCCGGCCGCGGCGGCAAGGGCATCGCCAATATCGAAGTCACCAAGAAGAACGGCGAGGTCGTGGCGTCGTTCCCGGTGCGTGACACCGACCAGATCATGCTGGTCACCAACGGCGGCCAGCTCATTCGCACGCGGGTCAACGACATCCGCATCGCCGGCCGCAAGACGCAGGGAGTCACGGTGTTCAAGGTCGCCGACGGCGAGCGCGTGATGTCCGTCACGCGTCTGAGCGAGGACGATGCGGCCGACGGTAACGGGAGCGGGAACGGCCACGGGGCCGCACCCGATGCGGGCGGTGCGGACAACGGCGCGCCGCCGGAAGCGGAGGGTGAGCCCGATGCCTGACGGACGCGTCGGCGTCTACCCGGGCACGTTCGACCCGGTCACCAACGGCCATCTCGACATCATCCTCCGGGCCGCCGGGATGGTCGACAAGCTGGTCGTCGGCGTCGCCGTCAATGCCGGCAAGGGACCGCTGTTCACGCTCGCCGAGCGCGTCGCCATGGTGCGCGAGGAGATGCAGCATTTCGGCCCCGACGTGGCGGCGCGCATCGAGGTGCAGCCGTTCCAGACGCTGCTGATGCACTTCGCGCAATCGGTGGGGGCCAGGCTGATCGTCCGCGGCCTGCGCGCCGTGTCGGACTTCGAATACGAGTTCCAGATGGCCGGCATGAACCGCCGCCTCAATCAGAACGTCGACACGGTGTTCCTGATGGCGTCGGAATCGCAGCAATTCATCTCCTCCCGATTCGTGAAGGAGATCGCGCGCCTTGGCGGCGATATCTCCCCGTTCGTCAGCCCCCGCGTCGTGACCCGTATCAAGGCGGCGATCGCGCAGGGCGGCCCCGCCGCCAAACCGCAGGACGACGGCGTGGGCACGACCGTGCCGAACCCGACCGCCCGCACACCCATCTGATACCCGATGGGTGGACAGGGGGGGCGCGCCCCTTTAGAAGAGCGCCGGGAGAAGACCTGACTTCCTGGCGAGCCCGTAGCTCAGCGGTAGAGCATTTGACTTTTAATCAAAGGGTCGTGGGTTCGATCCCCACCGGGCTCACCACCTACCGCCTCGGACGGCCGATGTAAGGCTGCCGTTCCGATGGATCCCCTCGTCATCGGCGCGGTTCTCGCGGCCTCTCTCCTGCACGCGTCCTGGCACGCGCTGGTCAAGTCCACCGCCGACCGCCTGACGGCGCTTGCGGGCATGAACCTGGTCGCGGGCGTCGTCGCCCTCGGCCTCATCCCCTTCGTCCGCGTGCCGTCCGGGTTCGTATTCCTGGTCATCGCCGCCTCGGTCGTGCTGCATGTCGGCTACAAGGTGGGCCTCGCGGCGTTGTACGTCCGCGCCGATCTCGGCCAGGCCTATCCGATGGCGCGCGGATTGACGCCCGTGATGGCGACGCTCCTCGGGTTCCTGACCCTGGGCGAGCTGCCGCGGCCGTCCGTGCTGGTGGGCGTGGCGCTCGTATCCGCAGGCCTCCTCGCTCTCACGCGCGAGAATGTGGCGCGCCGGGTCACCGCGCGCATGCTGGCCGTGGCGGCGGTGACCGGGCTTTGCGTGGCCGCCTATTCGGTTCTCGACGCCTACGGCATCCGGGTCAGCGGCGACTGGTTCGGCTTTACCGTGTGGCTGGTGCTGTGCGACTGCGCCACGTTCCTTGCGTATACGTTCGCGGCGCAAGGCATTCGTCCGGTCGTGTCCGCGTGGCACGAGCGATGGGGCCGGGTGATCGTGAGCGGCCTCTTCGGAATCGTGTCGTTCGGGGTGTTCCTGTGGGCGCTCGGGCGGGCGCCCGTCGGCGGCGTCACGGCCCTGCGCGAAACAAGCGTCCTGTTTGCGGCCATCCTCGGCACTGCCTTCCTGAAAGAGGCGGCGACCTGGATGCGCTATGCTGCCGCCGTGTCCGTTATGGCGGGGATCGTCGCCATTGCCGTGTTTCGCTGATGCACATGTGAGGTCGGATGCCGGATCGGTCCGCTGAAGCCCGTATTGCCGAATATCTGGAGTTCGCCCGCCGGCGCCCGGAGCTGTTCGGACCTGCCGATGCGGCCGTGAAGATCCTGCTCGACCCGGCGGACATCCGCCGGGTCGAGGAAGACACGGCCGCGAAGCTCCGCCGTCGCGGGCTGCCGGAGAGCGGGGCTGAGATCGGCATCGTGACGCATGACCCCTACCTGTGGTTCCTGCGTGACGCGGTCGAATTTCCGGACGGCGATCGCCGCCCGCACACGCGGGCCATCAACCGCCAGGGAAACGGTGCGGCGGCCTTGCCGGTGCTGGACGGCAGAATCGTCCTGACGCGCCAGTTCCGGCATGCGGTTCGCCGCTGGTCGCTGGAGGTGCCCCGCGGCGCGCTCGAGGAAGGCGAGACCCCGGCGCAGGCGGCGGCGGCCGAAGTCGAAGAGGAGATTGGCGGCAACGTGGGCGAGCTGATCGAGCTCGGTTTCATGAACGGCTCCACGAATCTCTACGCCAACGGCGCGCACCTGTTCTTCGCGCGCCTGAACGGCGTCGGTGCGCCGCAGATCAGCGAAGCGATCACGAGCGTGGAGCAGGTGACGGTAGCCGAATTCGAGCGCATGGTCCTGGCGAGCGAGATCACGGATTCGTTCACGATCGGTACGTTCGCGCACGCCCGCCTGCGCGGTCTCATTTGAGGAGGAGACGCCCGTGAAGTTCGGACTTTTCGATCACGTGGACCGGTCCGAGGACCGGTCCCTGGCGCGGCAATTCGACGAGCGGCTCGAATATGTGGCGGCGGCGGATGCGGCCGGCTTCTACTGCTATCACGTCGCCGAGCATCACGCGACGCCGCTCAACATGGTGCCTTCGCCCAGCGTCTTCCTGGCCGCGGTGGCGCGTGCGACCAGGCGCCTGCGCTTCGGGCCGCTCGTCTACCTGTTGCCGCTCTACACGCCGTTCCGGCTGATCGAAGAGATCTGCATGCTCGACCACCTGTCGGGCGGCCGGCTGGACGTGGGCGTCGGGCGCGGCGTATCCCCGTTCGAGCTGAACTACGCGAAGGTCGATCCTGAGACCTCGCGCGAGGTGTTCATCGACGCGTTCGACGCGATCATGCACGGCCTGACGCATGATCGTCTTTCATATGCGGGCAAGCATTTCTCGTACACGAACGTGCCGATGGAGCTGCGGCCGCTGCAGAAGCCGTATCCGCCGATCTGGTACGCCTCCTCGAACGAGGTCGGCTCGCGCTGGGCCGGCGAGCGCGGGACGAATTTCTGCACGCTGGGCGCGGTGGAGCGCGCGAGAGACGATATCCGGGTGTTCCGCGAGACGCTCGCCAAGCGCCCGGGTGGTCCGGCGGTCCCCAATCCCGACTTTTCCGGCGGCTGCGCCGTCGGCATCATGCGGCACGCGGTCATCGCGGACAGTGTCGAGGAGGCGCAGCGGATCGCGCTGCCGGCCTACGAGTATTGGTTCCAAAGCCTGACCAAGCTCGAGCGCATCAACATGGGGGCGCCCCGGGTGAGCCGCAGCATGCAGAACAGCGTCGACGAGGCGATCGAGAAGGGCTCGGCCTTCATCGGCACGCCCGACATGGTCCGGGCCGGGATCGAGCGGCAGGCGCGGGAGCTCGGCCTCAACTACATGATGTTCAGCTTCTTTTTCGGCTCGATGGCGCTCAAGGATGCGCTGCGCTCGCTCGGGCTGTTCGGGCGCGAGGTCATGCCCAAGCTGCAGGCGCTGTGATGCGGGCCGTCTCTGCGGTGTTGATCGCGATCGTGCTGACGGTCGCGTTGCCGGCTTGGGCGTTCGATCCGCACGCGACAGGGGTGGTCCTGATCCACGGGAAATGGGGCCGCCCCGGCGATCCCAACACCGTCGGAGCCCTGGCAGCGTCCCTGAAGACGGCCGGCTTCGTGGTCGACCAGCCCGAGATGCCGTGGTCCGGGGCGCGTCTTTACGACCGCACGTTCGACCAGGCGATGGACGAGATCGATGCGGCTGTGGCCCGGCTGCGCGCAGGCGGGGCGCAAAAAATCGTCATCGCAGGTCACAGCCAGGGGGGCTCTGCCGCCTTACGGTACGCCGCACTCGGCCGGCCGGTCGACGCGCTGGTGCTCATAGCACCGGCGCCGCTTCCCGAAGCGGGCCGCTATCGCACCCTCGTCGCGGAGGACGTTGCCAAGGCCCGGGCGATGGTCGCCGCCGGACATGGCGACGACCCCGCGCAATTCGCCGACCCCAATTCGGACAACCGGTCGCGGTCGATCCGCTTCAAGGCCGCCGTCTATCTTTCCTATAATGCGCCGGACGGCCCGGCTGCGATGTCGGTCAACATCCAGCGCCTTGGTACGGCGCCGGTCCTATGGCTGGCCCCGCGCTTCGATCCGCTCACCGCGGGCCTCGACCGGGCGATGTGGCCGAAGCTTCCGGCTTCGACACCCGGGACCCGCATCGAGGTGATCTCCGACCACATGGGCGGGCCGGCGGCGGGGCGGGATGCCGCCGTCGACTGGCTGCGCAAGCTCAACTGAAGAGAAACACGAGCAGGTAGACGGCCGCACCGCCGCACAGCAGCAGGAACGGGTTCAGAGGCCGCCACAGGAGGATGGCCGCGGAGACGCCGGCGGTGGCAAACGCCGCGATCGTGCCGCCCACCGCGTTCAGCACCGCGTAGACGCCGGCGAAGATCAGGCCGGTGGCGATCGGCGACAGGCCGCGCTCGATCTTCTCGCGCCACGCCGTATTGCGATAGCGCCGCCAGACGATCGCGCCGGCGCCCACCATGATGCTCGTCGGCACGTAGAAGGCGAGCGAGGCGACGAGGGCGCCCATCCAGCCGGCGACATGCCAGCCGACCAGGGTCACCATGAGCGTGCCCGGACCC
>DATJPD010000146.1:0-7110 GCA_035506575.1 Alphaproteobacteria bacterium | reverse complement strand
TTCCTCGTCGGGCGTGATGTCGCCCGGCCCGATCAGCTTGATGCCGGCCTGCGGCAGGCCGAGGCTCGAATAGGCCTTGATCACGCCGGTGGCCTGGATGCCGGCGGGGACGAACACGAACACCGCATCGGGCTTCGTGTCCTTCACCTTCTGCATGTAGGGTGCGAAGTCCTGGGTCGAGATCGGCATCTTCACCGCCTCCACCACCGTCCCGCCGCCGTCGGTGAAGCCCTTGGTGAAGGCGTCCCGGGCGTCGTTGCCCGGCCCGTAATCGGAGGTGAGCACGTAGACCCGCTTCAAGTTGTTCTTGGCCGCCCATTGCCCCAGCGGCAGCGAGGACTGCCACAAGGTGAACGACACGCGCGCGACGTAAGGCGACACGGTCGTGATCGACGACGTGCCCGCGTTCATGATGAGGAAGGGCGTCTTGCCCTGATCGGCCACCTGGCCGATCGCCATCGCGTTCGGGGTCCAGATGACACCGGTGAGGACGTCGACATGGTCGCGCGTGACCAGCTCGGTCGCCAGGCGCTTGGCGACCTCCGGGTTCGGTCCCGTGTCATCGCGGCGCAGCACCTCGACCTTTACGCCCGCGGGGAGATCCTTGCCGTGCTCCTTCAGGTAGAGATCGAGCGCCTTGTCCATCAGCACGCCGACCGTGGCGTTCTGCCCGGTGTAGGAGGTGATGAAGCCGACCTTCACGGTCTGCGCGCCGGCACCCCCGGTCATTCCGATGGAAACTGCGCCGGCAACAACGAGCGTCCGCAGAAGCCTCATCGATCCCTCCCCTGACTGAACAATAGTCCCTCTGCATGGAACGGGCGGTGGGTGATATTGTCAATACGAGGGAGCACGACGCATGACCCAGGACCGGTCCGGCAGCGGGTATTCGATCTTCGAAGGGACGATCGCGGACATGACGTATCCCGAGGTCCGGGACGCCGCGCGGCGGGGCGCCGTCGTGCTGTGGGGGTTCGGAGTCATCGAGCAGCACGGGCCGCATCTGCCGCTGGCCACGGACGTCTACCTGCCGCAGCTTCTGTTGCGCCGCGTGAAGGGAGTCCTCGCTAAGACGGGCATCGCCAGCATCATCATGCCGCCGTTCTACTGGGGCATCAACGGCGTGACGGGACTCTTCCCGGGCTCGTTCGAGGTGCGGCCTTCGGTGATGGTCGAGCTCATGATCGATCTGGTGAAAAGCCTGAAAAAGGACGGCTTCGGCCAGGTGTTCTGCGTCTCCGGACACGGCGACGCCCTGCACAATAAGACCTTGCTCGACGGCCTCAAACGCGGCGCCGCGGAAGCGAAGATGGAAGCCTATTTCGTCGGCTCGCCCGACTTCTTCAAGCGTCTCGGCTTCGATGCGGCCGATCCGCACACCATTGCCACGGCGCGCGAGGTCGAGCGCAAGAGCCGGTTCGTCGACGTCCACGCCGGGCGTTTCGAGACCTCGAGCATGCGGCGCTACTTCCCCGACATCGTCCGCCAGGACGTGATCGCGGGCCTGAAGCCCACCGAGCTCGGCCCCGAGGGCCTCGCCGAATGGCGCAAGGGACAGCGCTTCGCCCTCAACGTGACGCCCGACGGATACCTCGGCGACCCCGCCGCCTCCGATCCGCAACTGGGCGAGGAAATGCTGGACGAACAGACGCGATTGATCGCCGACGCGATCGCCACCAAGGCCAGGCGCGGCGGCGGCGCGGCTCCCTCCTCGGCGCCAATAAGGTTTTGAACCCCTCCCGGACGTCATCGCGAGGAGGCGAAAGCCGACGAAGCGATCCAGGACCGCGATATCGACTCTGGATTGCTTCGCTTCGCTCGCAATGACGCCCGAAACACCGTCCTACGGGGCGTCCGGAATATCGCGCGCGTGGCCCTGCAGCGATTCGACCAGCTTGTTGGTCGCTTCGATCGCACCCTTGCCGGCGTCGTTGCCCCAGATGAACCGCGAGAGCTGGCCGCCGAGATAGGGGTGCATCCCCATGTCGTAGAGCGCGCGGAAGTCGCGCGCCTCGATCGCCTTGCGCTCCTCGGGACGCAGCCTGTACCGGTCGAGCACGGCCGCCTCGTTCTGCGCGAACAGCTGGCGCAGCTGCGCGTTCCACTTGAGGTCCTGCACGAGGTCGTGCACCGCGAGCGTCGGGTCGAACGTCTCCCACGCCATGGCTAGGCCGCCGCCTTCTTGCGGGTGGCGAGGTCCCATAGCACGGCGCCGAAGCCGCAGCGGAAATTCGTCCAGCCCGTGTATCCAAAAGTCTCGCCACGGCACTCGCCGATCGCCGCCATGACCGGGAACCACGCCAGCAGCTCCGGCGTGCCGCCGATGCCGGCCGCCTCCATGCGCTCGGCGGTCATCTCCTCGAGCAGCCGGCCGTGGTCGCCCTGGCAGCACAGGTCGAGGAACGCGCGGTCGAACTCCGGGTCGATCTTGTAGTAGCGCTCCCCGCCCGGCTCGTGGCTGAGGCCGCCCGACCCGAGCAGGCCGACGCGCATCCCGGGCGGCAGGTCGTCGCGGATGATCTCGGCCAGCGCCCGGCCGACCGCGTAGCAATGCGGCCCGTCGGGATAGGGCGGCACCGTGCAGTTCTGCAGCACCGGCACGACCGGCAGGCTCATCTCGTCGAGCTGCATCATCACGGTTGGAACCGAAAGGTTGTCGTCGAAATGGAGCGGTGTCTCGGCATGCGTCATGCGGATCTTCCGCCGCGTCATGCCGCGAAAGAGCGCCTTCGCCACCTCGGGCTGGCCCGGCACGCGCCAGTCGCGGCAGCCGATCCACGGCTTGAACCACTCGTGCGGGCCGCGATGCTCGGCCGCACCGGCGATGAGGAAGTCGGGATAGGCGCGGATGCGGCTGTTGGTCAGGTGATCGTTGGCGAAGACGATCAGGACGTCCGGCCGCGCCTGCCGGATCTGCTGCTGCACGGCGCGGTAGCTGCGCGTGATGATGTCGCGCGCCTCCTGCGGCGCCCGGTCGTAGAGACCGACCAGGGCGGGCGCATGGGGAACGGCGGCGGCGCAGACGATCTCCGCCATGGGCGATTGGCTCCGGGTGCTGTTTCCAGCTTCAATCTATTGCACCCGCGCAAGCCTTGGAAAGGGGCCTGCCCTCCGCTCAGACGAACGGAACAGTCAGCGGATTGTACGAGTACAGCCAGGCATTGCGCGCAGCGCCCTCGTCGCGGCCTGCGAACGCGCGGCGCAGCGCCTGCTGGTCGCGCATGTGGAACAGGTCGCGGTTGGCGGACGACCCTTTCACGATCTTCGACGTGCGCTCGATGCGGTTGCGCTGGTAGATCTGCAGCGCCTCGGGGACATTGCCGGCCATCGCCAGCGCCCGCGTGAGCACCGCCCCGTCCTCGATCGCCATCGCGGCACCCTGCGCCAAATACGGCAGGGTGGCGTGGACCGCATCGCCGAGCATGGTGGCGCGGCGCGTGCTCCAGTTGTCGATCGGGGGCCGGTAGAACAGCGACCAGCGGAAGCACTGGGTGCGATCCGCCTTGTCGATGATGAGCTGGATGTCCGGGTGCCAGCCGCGGAAGTCGGCCTTGAGCTTCTCCCACGAGAATTTCGCGGTCCAGGATTCCTCGGAGACCTCGTCGGTCTCGACCAGGCCCACGAAGTTCAGGAGTGCGCCCGCGCGCAGGTAGTAGCAGACGACGTGGGCACCTGGGCCCATCCACACCGACATCACCTGCCCCATGAAGTCGGGCGGCAGCTGCTCGGCCGGCAGGGTCAGGCGCCAGGCGGCATCGCCGGTATAGACGGCGTGGTCGGGCCCGGCGATCTGGGCACGCACGGCGGATTTGACGCCGTCCGCACCGACCAGGAGGTCGCCCTCGAACGTCTCGCCGGTCGCCAGCGTCACGCGCACGCCCCCCTCCCCATCCCCGGAGCCGCTCTCCTCGAAGCCGGCCACGCGGCTGTTGAGGCGCACCACGTCGCGCTTGAGCTCGCGCGCCTTGGCGGCCAGCACCTCGTGCAGATCGGCGCGGTGCAGCTGGTTGTAGGGGGCGCGGTGCAGCCGCTCGTGCTCCGCGGCGAGCGAGAACTGGCTGATGACCTCGCCGGTGTCGTGCAGGCGGAAGACGTAAGCGCCCGGCCGGACCGCGAGCTTCGATATCGCAGGTCCCAGCCCCAGGTCGTTCAACACGTGCATAGCGTTGGCGCTCATCTGAATGCCGGCGCCGATCTCGCCCAACGCCGGCGCCTGCTCGAACACCTGGACGTCGTGGCCCGCCTTCAGCAGACAGCAGGCGGCGGTGAGGCCGCCGATCCCCGCTCCGGCGATAAGAATTTTCTGGCTCATGTGCTCCCACGAAGTAATACCGGTGATCGTTACTCCGTGCTAAGCCAAAACGAAAGGGCCCGGAAACGCCGGTCCGAAGGAGGCGCCGCCATGGCGAAAATCCGTCACATCGCGATCGTCGCAAAAGACCCCGAGACGCTCGCCGAGTTCTATGCCGACGTGTACGGCATGCAGATCACCGGGCGCAGCCAGGGCGACGTCTGGGTGACCGACGGCTACATGGACGTGGCCCTGATCCACGAAAACAACATCAAGAAGCCTGTCGGCATCAACCATTTCGGCTTCACCATCGACGCCGGCGAGAAGCCGGCCGTCTACGAAAAAATGAAGAAGCGCGGGCTCGCGCCGTTCAACCCGCGCGCCGACAATCCCGATCTCGACCGTCCGTTCGTCGAGGATGCTGCGTATGACGTGGAGGGAAACCGGTTCGACATCTCCCTCGGCAAGCGCGACATGGAGGAAGAGAAGAAGCACAAGCCGTTCCGGGTGTAGGTCGCTCTCGTCGGAAGTCACCGGATTCCTCGACGAAAGATCGTAGCCCCGTTTCCGCGCGAATTGCCGCGCACATGCAGGCTAAAAGGTCCCTAAATTTTGGCGAAATACGCCGCGGCCGATTACGAAAATTTAGTCCGGCGGGCGTAAGCTCTCTTGGTTGCACCGCTACGGGTTAAATCGGCATGCTGACAGCCAAGGATTTTCTGCGCGCTGGTACCTATATGCTGAAGCGCTACGGCGAAGAAGCGGCGGAGCGCGCGGCTAACCGCGCGTCCGAGCTCCGCGCTGCCGGCGAGACGGGATTGTGCCAGATCTGGGACACACTGTTCGCGACCGTTTGCGAACTCGAGCGTTCCCAGGCGCCGGTGGCGACGCCCATAAAAATCGCCAGCTAGTCCAGGCCACAGCGAACCTCGTCGACGGCGGGGCAGACGTCGCGCAACGTCCGCGCTTCACCGCGCGCCTGCTGGCCGTTCGGCGCGGGACGGTCTCAAACATGGTGACGCTCGTCACTGTATGACCGGCCGAATCCGCCTACGGTCGGCGAAAAATCGGAGCTGCCGGTCCCTGGACAAGGGAGGAGCCCGCAACGCCGCGAGATCCGGCATGGTCCCCGGGCCCATTTCTTGACCGTTACAATTTGGAGGCGACTCAAAGACCATTCGAATGCCAGCCACAGGGAGCATCGCCATGCGCATCATCTTCGCGGCTGTGATCGCACTCTGCTCGTTTCTTTACCCGCAAATGAACATCGCCATGGCCGGGGAAGCACCCCCATGGCTCGCCGGCGAGTACGTAGCGAGGCTCAACCTGCCCAGCGGCGTGATGAACTTCTTTGCTCAAATCGGAAGCGGAACCGTTGAGGCCGATGGCCGGCTCACCCTCGACATCCAGACCCGAAACGACCGCAATCGTCCCGACTGGACTCCCGTTCAATCCTACGAAGCGAAACTGATTTCCCCCGAGCGCGCAAACATCGCCTTCGTCACGAAAAACGGGGCAAGATTTGATCTCGTTGCGAGGCCGGATGGCTCGCTCTCGGGTACAGCCGTGAATGCAGTGGCCTCTGGTTCTGTCCGGTTTACAAAGCGCAGGTAGCACTGCCTCCGGTTCGCATATCTGCGGCGTACCAACGCGTAAGCAGATGACCGCGTCACCGCGGGCCGGCTCAGGGCATCCGCTGACTCAAGTGCAGGGCGGCGGCGGCGCCTCAGGGCGCCGACAGGTAGGCGTTCGTGAACATCGACGTCACGTCCACCGGTCCTTGCAGGATCTTCGCGTCCAGGATGATCGCCTCGAGGTTCACCCAAACGTTCTGCGAACTGACCCGAATATAGGCGGCGCGAGATCCCCGTAAAACCGCGGGGAGGCACAAATTTGCGAATAAGTCGCACTTGCGGAGAACGTCTATTTCCTTTACGAACAGCCTTCTGTCAGTGCGATTGCGAATTAATATTAACTGATCTCGACGAATCCCAGCAAGCCATCCGCCGGTCACCCCTGCGGCAGCCAGCCAGGATGACGGCGTTCTGTTTTGGCTTCCAGGAGTTCACGGCGTGTCAGGGTTTCGTCTCGTCTGGCTTGGAACAACGGCGATCGGGTTGGTCATGATCTGTGCGACTTCGCGCACCGTGGCGGCACAGACGGCGGAGAGCGCGCCCGTGCAACTGCCGACCGTGTCGGTCGAGGGGCAACCCTCGGGCGCCACCGACTACAACGCCGACCAGTCGTCGCTGCATAAGCTCACGGAACCGCTCCGTGATACTCCACAGACGATCACGGTGATTCCCAAGCAGATCATGCAGGATCAGGGTGTCACGACCTTGCGCGATGCGCTGCGCAACGTCACCGGCATCAGTCTGAATGCCGGCGAGGCGAGCCGCCAGGGCGATAGCCTGACGATCCGCGGCTTCACGGCCAGCAACGACATCTATCTCGACGGCATGAATGATTTCGGCAGCTACTACCGCGACCCGTTCAACCTCGAGCAGATCGAGGTACTGACCGGGCCGTCGTCCGTGCTGTTCGGCCGCGGCTCGACTGGCGGCGTGGTCAATCAGTCGAGCAAGACGCCGTTCCTCGACTCCTATAAGGCCGGCACCCTGAGCCTCGGCACCGATATGACCAAGCGCGTCACCGCCGACGTCAATACGCCGCTCGACGGGTTCGGGCCGGGGGCCGCGTTCCGCATCAACCTGATGGCGCACAACAGCGAGGTCACCGACCGCGACCACGCCGAGAACAGCCGGTTTGGCATCGCCCCCACGATCGCGTTCGGCCTCGGCACCGACACGCGCACGACC
>DATJPD010000145.1:0-27908 GCA_035506575.1 Alphaproteobacteria bacterium | reverse complement strand
CGTGTTCAAGAACGTCATGCTCGAGGTGCGGGAGGCCAAGGAGGTGGCGGAGGCCGCGACCAAGGCGAAGTCCGAGTTCCTGGCCATGATGAGCCACGAGATCCGCACGCCGATGAACGGCGTGCTCGGGATGACGCGGCTCCTGCTCGGGACCAAGCTCGACCCGGTTCAGCGCGAGCACGCGCAGATCGTGCTGGACTCCGGCCAGTCGCTCCTCACGATCCTCAACGACATCCTCGACTACTCGAAGCTCGAAGCTGGCCGGCTGGAGATCGAGTCGGTCGACTTCGACCTGCACCATCTGCTCGAGGCCGTGGTCGCATTGCTTGGTTCGAAGGCCGGCGAAAAGGGCATATATCTCGACGCGCAGGCCTCCGACGACATTCCGCGCTGGCTCAAAGGGGATCCGACGCGGCTCCGCCAGGTCCTGTTGAACCTGGTCGGCAATGCCATCAAGTTCACCGAAAAGGGCGGGGTTCTGATCCGCATCGACCAGCGCGGTGCCCACGACGGTGTGGTTGATCTGCACGTCGCCGTGGTCGACACGGGCATCGGCATCTCCGCGGACGCCAAGGCCAAGCTGTTCGGGAGCTTCAACCAGGCCGATTCGTCCATCACCCGGCGCTTCGGCGGCACGGGGCTCGGTCTCGCCATTTCGAAGCGCATCATCACTTTGATGAATGGCACGATCGGCGTCGACAGCGAGCCCGGCAAGGGCAGCACGTTCTGGTTCGACGTGACCCTGCCTGAGGGAGCAGAGCCGCATGCGGATGCGGAGGAGGGGCAGCGCTATACGGTCCGCCCGCTGCGGATCCTGGTCGCCGAGGACAACCCGGTGAACCAGAAGGTGGCGCTCGGCCTGCTGCGGCCGCTCGGCCATACGGTCGAAATCGTGCCCAACGGCCGCGATGCGGTGGCCGCGGTGGAGGCGAACGAGTTCGACGTTGTGCTCATGGACATGCACATGCCGGGAATGGGTGGCGTGGAGGCCACGCGCCGCATCCGGGCACTCGCCGGCACGCGCGGGCGGATCCCGATCCTGGCCCTGACCGCGACCGTCGATGTCGCGAGCCTCCAGGAGGGGCTGGACGCGGGAATGAACGGCCACGTCGCCAAGCCGATCGAACCCGAGGCGCTCGCGGCGGCGCTCTTCCGGCTGTTCGGTGACGGCACGCCGATCGCGGGCGACGCGGACGGCGGCGTCGCGGCGAAGCTTGCCGACAGTGATGCGGCGCTCGATGAAGCGGTGATCGGCACCCTCGAAAGCCAGCTCGGCAAGGAGATGGTGGCCGAGCTGGTCGGCGACTTCGTCGCCGCGTCGAAAGCGTTGATCGACCAGCTCGCCGCTGCCCGCGAGGCGGGAGACGTGACGGGCTGGGGCGATGCCGCGCACAGCCTCAAGAGTGCTGCCGGCAGCCTCGGCCTGAGCCGGGTCTACCGCGCAGCACTCGCGACCGAAGAGGCCTGCCGCGCCGGCGATGCGGCGCGCGCGGCGGCGGCAAGTGCCGGATTGTCCGGCGACCTCGCCGAGGGATGGCGGCTGTTGCGGCTTCGCTATCCGGCGGCGACCTCTGAACGACAACAGGCGGGGTAAGCGATGAGCGAGACCGGTGACCCGAACAGCCCGTTTGCGCAGATTTCGATCCTCCTCGTGGACGACGAGCCGTTTGCGCAGAAGCTGGCCACCACGGTTCTGCGACAGATCGGCGTCAAGAACGTCGTGGTCGCGAAGAGCGGGCAGGAGGCCCTGAAGGTCCTCGGTGAGCCGCACCAGAAGTTCGACCTGGTCATCTCCGACTGGAACATGCCGGAGATGACGGGGCTGAACCTCCTGAAGAAGGTGCGCGAGACCTGGCCGGATATGCCGTTCGTCATGCTGACCGGCAAGGCGACCGGCGACTTCGTGCTGGCGGCGCGGGACAACGGGGTGAACGGCTATATCGCCAAGCCGTTCGCGCCGGCCCAGCTCACGGCCAAGATCGCGGCCGTGCTCAAGATCAAGATGGCCTAGGAAACCGGCC
This sequence comes from Alphaproteobacteria bacterium, assembly GCA_035506575.1. Classification (GTDB taxonomy): domain Bacteria; phylum Pseudomonadota; class Alphaproteobacteria; order CACIAM-22H2; family CACIAM-22H2; genus DATJPD01. The sequence continues at coordinate 25,887 of DATJPD010000145.1, read as the reverse complement.
AAATCCCGGGCCTGGGAGCCATTCCGGGCTTGGGAGGAGGGGCGAGGTGGGCTAAAACGGCGCCCAACCAGCCCCGCGAGACCCGCCAGACATGTCCGCCGACCGCATCTACCTCTACGATTCGACCCTGCGCGACGGCGCGCAGACGCAGGGCGTCGACTTCGGCGCGGCCGACAAGACGGCGATTGCGGCCGCGCTGGACCGGTTGGGGCTCGACTACATCGAGGGCGGCTGGCCGGGCGCCAACCCCACGGACGACGCCTTTTTCGCGGCCCTGCCGCGGCTGGCGCATGCCCGGGTCACCGCCTTCGGCATGACCCGGCGGTCCGGGCGCAGCGCTGCCAACGACCCGGGCCTCGCCGCCGTGCTGGCCGCACCTGTGCGCGTCGTCTGCCTGGTCGGGAAGACGTGGGACTTCCACGTCGAGACGGCGCTCGGCGCCACGCCGTCCGAGAACATCGACATGATCTCCGACAGCCTGGCCGAGGCGGCCAGGCGAAAGGACGAGGTGATGTTCGATGCCGAGCATTTCTTCGACGGCTACAAGGCGAACCCGGTCTATGCGCTCGATTGCGTGACCGCGGCGCACAAGGCCGGTGCCCGCTGGATCGTGCTGTGCGACACCAATGGCGGCACCTTGCCTGATGAGATCGAGCGCATCGTGGGCGAGGTGGCGGGCAGGATTCCCGGCACGCATCTTGGCATCCACTGCCACAACGACACCGAAAACGCGGTCGCCAACTCGCTGGCCGCGGTGCGCGCCGGCGCGCGGCAGATCCAGGGCACGTTGAACGGCCTCGGCGAGCGTTGCGGCAACGCCAACCTCGTGTCGATCATCCCGAGCCTGGTGCTCAAGATGGGGCTCAAGACCGGCGTTTCGGATGCGCAGCTCGAACAGCTCACGCACGTGTCGCGTCTGCTCGATGAGCGCCTGAACCGGACCTCGGCGCGCGGTGCGGCCTATGTCGGGGAGAGCGCCTTCGCCCATAAGGGCGGCTTGCACGTCTCGGCGATCGAGAAAGATCCGCGCACCTACGAGCACATCCCGCCCGAGAAGGTCGGCAACCGCCGGCACATCGTCGTTTCCGACCAGGCGGGACGCTCCAACATCCTGGCGCGCTTCCGCGACATCGGCCTCGATATCGCGGCCGACCACCCGAAGCTCGGGCGGCTCATCGACGAGGTGAAGACGCGCGAACACGATGGGTTCGCGTATGACGGGGCGGACGCCAGTTTCGAGCTCCTGGCGCGCCGCCTGCTCGAATCGGTTCCCGAATATTTCAATTTGGTCTCGTTCCGCGTGATCACTGAACGGCGCTTCAACGCCAAGGGCGAGCTGGTTACGCAATCCGAGGCCACCGTGAAGGTCGACGTGGCCCATCACCGGCTGTTGACGGTGGGCGAGGGGATCGGCCCGGTCGATGCGCTCGACGGCGCCCTGCGCGAAGCGCTCCTGCCCGTGTATCCGCGCCTCAAGGATGTGCGCCTGGTCGACTACAAGGTGCGCATCCTCACACCCGAGGCCGGAACCAAGGCCGTGACCCGGGTGATGATCGAGAGCGCCGACGGCGACGGCCGGCGCTGGAGCACGGTCGGGGTGTCGGCCAACGTGATCGACGCCTCGTACAACGCGCTGCACGACAGCATCACGTGGTTCCTCTTCCACGAGGGGAGTGCGGCACCCGCCCAGAGTGCGGCGGCGGGCGGCGGGCGCACGTGAGCGTGTCTGAGCGGCTCGCCCCCGCAATCATCCTGGTGGCGCCGCAGCTCGCCGAGAACATCGGCTCGACCGCGCGCGCCATGCTCAATTGCGGGCTCACCGATCTCCGGCTCGTGCGGCCTCGGCCCGCCTGGCCGCACCCGCGCGCGGTGGCCGCCGCGGCCGGTGCCGACGCCGTGCTCGACAAGTGCCGCGTGTTCGCCACCGCGAAGGAGGCGATCGCCGACCTGCATTACGTCTATGCCACGACGGCACGGCCGCGCGAGGGCGTCAAGGCGGTGGTGACGGCGCGCGCGGCGGCCGCGGAGGTGCGCGAGCGCCTCGGCCGTCACGAGCGCTCGGGCTACCTGTTCGGCCCCGAGCGCACCGGTCTCGAGAACGACGACGTGGCGCTGGCCGATGCGCTCCTGACCGTGCCGCTCAACCCGGACTTCTCATCGCTCAACCTCGCCCAGGCGGTCCTGGTGGCGGCCTATGAATGGCGGATGAGCGGCGATGCCACACCCGGGCGCGCGCTCGCCACGGGGAAGGCGGAGGCGGCGACCAAAGTGGAGGTGCTCGATTTCTTCGCGCGTCTGGAGGCCGAGCTCGACGATTGCGGATTCCTGCGCAACACCGAGATGCGCCCGACCATGGTCCGCAACATCCGCAGCATCTTCTATCGCGCCGGCCTCATGTCGCACGAGGTGCGAACCCTGCACGGCATCGTCACCGGACTGACGCAGCGGCCGCACGCGGCAGCTCCTGCGTCTCGCCCGGCAGCACGAGCCGGAAAACGGGAACGGGCTCGGCGCGGCCGCGAAGGGTGAACGTCCCCACGGGGATCCGGGCGACATCGGGCCCGAGCATCTCTTCGGTGGCGGCACTGAACAGCGCCACCGCCTCGACGTCGTCTTTCAGGAATTGCCGGCCGAGCTGCTCGATGCGCTGTGCCGCATTCACCGTGTCGCCGACGATCGTGTAGTTGATGCGGCCTTCGGAGCCGATATTGCCGATGACGACCGGCCCGGTATGGATGCCGATGCGGATCCGGATCGGCACGAGGCCCGCGGCGCGGCGCGTCCGGTTCTCATCCGCCACCGCGCGCGCGATGGCGATCGCGGCCTGCACGGCACGCTCCGGGTGGTCGCGCTTGTGGCCGAACGCGCCCCAGACCGCCATGACGCTGTCGCCGATGAACTTGTCGACCGTGCCTTCCTCCTGCTCGATGCACTTGGTGACGATGTCGAAGTGGCTGTTGAGGAGCTCGGCCGTCTCGACGGGGCCCATGCGCTCGGACAACGGCGTGAAGCCCACGATGTCCGTGAACATCACGGTGACCTGGCGCTGCACCGATGGCAGGGGGCCGCGGTCGCGGCGCAGGGCCAGGCGGCGGACGAGCTTGCGCGGCACGTAGGCTTCGAACCAGCGGAGTGCTGCGATCATTTCGGCGAACGCGCGGGCCTGGTCGTCGAGCTCGCGGAAGATCGACCGCGGAAGCTCGGGCATATCGGAGAAGCGAAGGCCCTGGACGTGGCGGGCCACGGCCGCCAGCCGTTCGACCGGCTGGGCGATACGCCGGCCCAGCAGGATCGCCGCCACGATTGCCAGCACCAGGGCGATGCCGGCGCCGATTCCGGCCATCATCAGCTGCCGAAAATCGGCCAGCGCGTCGACCGCCCGCACATAGGTGCCGATGATCCAGGGCGGGTCGCCGTACTCGTGAATCGTCCGCAAGATGTAAAGCCAGCTGTAATTCCCGACCCGCACCGCGTGCACGCTGGCGTCGGTCCGCCCCAGGAGGGGCAACACCACCGGCTTGTTCCAGATCGCGGCGAGGATCGGGTCGTCCACCTGGCCGACCCGCGGCAGAAGCTGGCCCGCGCCGAGATAGGGAAACGGCTGCGTCAGCCGCGGATGGGCGAGCACGTAGTCATGGTCGTACAGAATGAAGCCGCTGCGGGCGAGGCCCGGCTGTGCCGCGAGGAAGCTCGACAATTGGCGCACGGAGATGCGCGCGAACAGCATGCCGATGAAGTCCCCGTGGCGGAACACCGCCTGCCGGCGAACGATGAAGATATCGCCGTCCGGCTCATGGACGATGCCCGACCACACACCCGCCCGGTCAGACTCCGCCTCCGCGGACGCCATCACGCTGTCATAGGGCAGGCTCGCCGTGCGGATCGTCACGCCCTTCTCGTTGCGCACCGCCGTGATCGACACGTAATCGGCATCGACATAGCTCAGGGACGAGATCTGCGGCGTGGCGGACAAGGCCCCTGTCAGGATGTCGGCCACGCGGCTGCGGTCGCCCCTGGCGACGCTCGAGCTGTCGAGGACGCCCGCGATGAAGGAGAGCTGACTGGCCGCCGGGTCCAACTGTCCGCGGACCCTGAGCTCGATCATGTTGAGCTGCAGGTCGCCTTTTTCGCGCAGCAGGGAAACCGTGGTCTCGCGGCCGAGGTAGAGGAGCGGCAGGACAACGGCGGCGGTCACGATGACCACGAACACCGACAAGGTGATCGCGAGCACGGTCGCGATCGAATAGCGCGGCGAGGGCCGCTGTGCGGCCGGGGGCGCGCCTGTCGGTGCGGGGGATGGAGCGGCGGCCATGGAATGCCCGCTTACATAGGATGTGGCAGCTGCGAAATCAGCCGGCCGGGCGTACACCGGGGCGTGATCGAGGCCGCGCAAAGCCGCTCCGGCCGGCCCACTAAGGGCTTGAAAAGACCGTTAAACCCTGGCTTCTTTCGCAGCGGCCGAAACGGTTTGACAGGCGCTGACCCACAAGTATAGTACCGCCCGTTTTCGGCGGTGCGGGGCAGGAGACGCGGGCTATGCCCAGTGTCGGAGCCCTGCGGCCGCCGGTTGTGTTTTATCCTCCCTTCGAGCGAGTGTCCGGACCGACAATGAGTAAGCGCGAGCAGTCCAAGTACAAGATCAACCGCCGCCTCGGCGTGAACCTGTGGGGCCGGGCCAAGAGCCCGATCAACAAGCGCGAGTACGGCCCCGGCCAGCACGGCCAGCGCCGCCGCAAGCCCACGGAATACGGCATCCAGCTGCAGGCCAAGCAGAAGCTCAAAGGGTATTACGGCAACATCACGGAGCGGCAGTTCCGCCGCATCTACACGGAGGCCAACCGGCGCCGCGGCGACACCGGCGAGCGGTTGATCGAGCTGCTTGAGCGGCGCCTCGACACGGTCGTCTACCGGATGAAATTCGCCCCGACCCCGTTTGCCGCGCGCCAGCTGGTCAATCACGGCCACGTGCGGGTGAACGGCAAGAAGGTCAACATCGCGTCCTACAGCGTGAAGGACAACGACGCGGTCGAGCTCAAGCCGAAGAGCCGCGAGATGGGCCTCGTCCTCGAGGCGGTCGCCTCGGCCGAGCGCCAGGTTCCGGACTATCTGCAGGTCGATCATAAGGCGATGAAGGGAACGTTCATCCGCGGGCCCAAATTGTCCGACGTGCCGTATCCGGTGCAGATGGAGCCGAATCTGGTCGTCGAGTTCTATTCGCGCTGACGATCGCGCTGGTTTCTGCGAGCCGTCCCCGCGTGAGGGGACGGCTTTCTTATTCGCCGACTGCGGCCACCGGCGCGCGGGCCGGGACCTTCTCCTCGGAGCCGAGATCTTCGGCCTGCCATTTCTTGGCGACCTGATCCAGCCGGTCGATGATGTCCGCGAGCTCGCGTCCGCGCGGCGCCAGCGCATACGTCACCTGCGGCGGAATCGTCGGTTCGTAGTGGCGCTGGATGATATCGGCGCTCACCAGCATGCGCAGGCGCTCCGTCAGCACCTTGGCCGAAATGCCAGACACGCGCCGTTTGAGTTCACCAAACCGCGTCGGACCGTTGGTGCGCAGCACGTAAAGGATATACGTCGTCCACGGCCCCATCAGGACCCGCAGCAGCGAGTCCATCGGGCATCCGATCGGGCTTTTGGGAATGGGCATGGCGGAATCTCCGGGCGTCCTTGGGCTCTCTCTTCGGGGGCTTTTCTTTAGTTACTTTAAGGTACCTACTTTACAGTCCCAACTTCGTAGCTTACCTCTCTGACCGTCACTAAACGTAACCAGTTGGTCGCGAAGTTACAAGGATCAAGAAAGGTAAGGGCTCATCATGTCCCCCACCAACTCTCTCGCCCCGCACAATTCCACCCGGGTTGCCGTGGTCTATCATTCGGGCTACGGCCATACGAAGGTCCTGGCCGAGGCCGTGGCCCGCGGGGCGGAGTCCGTGCCGGGCACGCTCGTCTCCCTGATCCCCGTGGCCGACGCCGAAGCGCGTGCGGCCGAGATCGAGGCCGCGGACGCGGTCGTGTTTGGAGCGCCGACCTACATGGGCAGCGTGTCAGCCCCGTTCAAAAGCTTCATGGACTGGAGCTCCAAGGCCTGGTTCAGCCGCGCGTGGAAGAACAAGCTCGCGGCCGGCTTCACCAATTCGGGCTCGCAGAGCGGGGACAAGCTGAACACGCTCATGCAGCTCGCAGTCTTCGCCATGCAGCACGGGATGATCTGGATCGGCCTCGACCTGCTGCCGGGCAACAACAACAGCAAGGGCAGCGTTGACGATCTCAACCGCCTCGGCAGCTTCCTGGGCGCCATGGCGCAGTCGAACGTCGATGCCGGGCCCGAACAGGCGCCGATCGAGAGCGACCGCAAGACCGCCGAATATCTCGGGCAGCGCGTGGCAGCGTTCGCCGGCCGCCTCGTGCCGGTGGCGGAGGCCGCCTGATGGCGGCGCGCCCGGCCATCTTCGTCTCGCACGGCTCGCCGATGCTGATGTTCGAGCCGGTGCGGGCGCGTGACTTCCTGTCGGGGCTCGGAGCCGGCCTCGGCCGGCCGAAGGCGATCGTCGCCGTCTCGGCGCACTGGGAGACGGCGGCGCCGCGCGCCAGCATCGCGGGGCGGCCGCCGACGATCCATGATTTCGGCGGCTTTCCCGACGAGCTTTATCAGGTCCAGTACCCGGCTCCTGGAGCGCCGGACGCCGCCCGCCGCGCGGTCGATCTCTTGAGCAAGGCGGGCATCGCGGCGGTCACCGATCCGGGCCGCGGCCTCGACCACGGGGCGTGGGTGCCGCTATCCCTGATGTATCCGAAGGCCGATGTGCCGGTCGCGCAGCTTTCGATCCAGACGCCGCTCGGCCCCGCGCACCACGTGGCGGTCGGCCGCGCGCTTGCGCCGCTGCGCGAGGAGGACGTGCTGGTCCTGGCAACCGGCGGTGCTACGCATAATCTCTATACGATGGAGCGGGGCGCCCATGACGCGCCGCCGCCATGGGCGGTTGCGTTCGATGACTGGCTGGCCGCCTCCCTCGAGGCCGGCGACGAGGAAGCCTTGGTTAACTATCGCCGCCAGGCGCCCTATGCCCGCGAGGCGCATCCGCGGGATGAGCATCTGTTGCCCGTGTTCGTGGCGTTCGGGGCCGGCGGGCCGGGGGCCAAGGGCCGCTGCCTGCACCGCAGCTTTACGCATGGCAGCCTCAGCATGGCTGCATTTGCGTTCGAGTGACGGTTGTCACACGTAAGCTGCTCACAACCCAGTGATAGACGTCACAGCCGGCCGCAGGGTTCGGTGGTATTTATCGTGAAATGTCGAAACGCCGCCCGACTTGGATTCGCCCGATGATGCCGCGCGCTTTGACCATGAGTAAGACTATGAACGGCAACTATTCCGATGTCGCAGCAGCCTGGATCGTGGCGCTCGCCCTGCTTGCGGCCATCGTGGCGCATGTGTTCCTGCCCGAGACGCCGCCGCGGCTCGGCCATGGCGTCGCGGACGCGGACGCGGCCCGCGTCGGCACCAACCTGTCCGGTGCCACCGAGAGCTCGGATTCCGACCTGCCGCTGAACGAGCTGCGGGACGTGTTCCGCCTTCACTTTGGCGGCGAGGCGGCTGCCTCGGCCGAGTCCGCCGCGACGCCGTCGGCGCAGTAGCGGCTCCCGGCCGGCGCCTCGCGGCACCCGATCGAAACATTCGCAAGCAGCCTGCGGGCTCGGCTATGGTGTCGGGCATGGGCAGCTTGCAAGGATCGCCGCCGGACAGATCCGCGCGCGAGCGCGCGGCCAGGAGCATCACGGATGCCGCCGCCGAATGCGGGATCTCGCTGGTGGCGAGCCTGCCCGACGGCTGGATCACCCATCTCATCGAGGGCTTCGCCTCGGATTCGCGCTTCCGCCACGTGGCGGTGAACCGCGAGGAGTCGGCGATCGGCCTGTGCTCGGGGGCGTTCTTCGGCGGCCTCGGGGCGTTCGCGCTGATGGGTGCCTCGGGCTTCCTCACCTGCATCTACGCGCTGACCAAGATCAACTACACGTATCAGGTGCCGCTCCTGATCGGCATCACGATGCGCGGCCGCTTCGGCGACCAGGCGAAGTTCCATCAGTCGAACGCGCTGTATCTCGAGCCGGTGATGAAGGCGATCGACATCCCCTACATGGTGATCGAGCGCGCGGCCGATATCCCGCGGCTCGGCGTTGCGTACCGCCACAGCCGCACCTTGACCCGGCCGGTGGTCGTCGGCTTCACGCGCGAAGTCCTGCGCGGGGAGGCCTGAGATGTCCATGAACTTCGAAGCCTGCTTCCGCCTCCTTGCCGAACGCCTGCGCGAGGAGATCATCGTCACCTCGGCGGGCAATGCGTCGGAGTTGTGGTGGCATGTCACCGGCGAGACCGAGCGGGTGTTCTATCTCGAGGCCTCGATGAGCCTCGCCTCCCTGTTCGCCGCCGGGATCGCGCTCGGCATGCCGCAGAAGACGTTCGTGGCGCTCAACGGTGACGGCGCTTTCTGCATGAACCCCGGCATGCTGCTGGTGGAGCGGCAGCTGGCGCTTCCCAACCTCAAGCATTTCGTGATCTCGAACCGGGTCTATGGCTCGACCAACGACCTGTCGATGCCGTTCGGCGACGCGACGGACTATGCGGGCATGGCGCGCGCCGCCGGGCTCGAGCGGGTGTACGCGTTCAAGACGATCGAGGCGCTGGCCGCGGGCCTGGGCGAGATCATGCGGCCCGGCCACGCCTTCGCCGTCCTCGATGTCGAGCCGCTCGGGCATCACCTGCCGTCGCCGCCGCTCGACGGCCCGGAGGTCAAGTTCCGCTTCGGCCGTTATCTCGAGCGGCAGGGCGGTCGCGCGATCTTCGATGCGCCTCTGAAGCCCTGAAACAAAAAGGCAGGCGCGGAGCCTGCCTTTTTCTCGTCGCAGAATGGTCCGGCGGTCAGCCCGCCGCGGCCTTGACGCTGATGCCCTTGTCCTGGAGCAGCGTCTGCAGCTCGCCGCTTTCGAACATCTCGCGCACGATGTCGCAGCCGCCCACGAACTCGCCCTTGACGTAGAGCTGCGGGATTGTCGGCCAGTTCGAGAATTCCTTGATGCCCTGGCGCAGCGATGGGTCCTGCAGGATGTCGATGCCCTTGAACTTCACGCCGAGATGCGTGAGCACCTGCACGACCGCAGCCGAGAATCCGCACTGCGGGAACACGGGCGAGCCTTTCATGAAGAGCACCACGTCGTTCGCGGACAGATCCGACTTGATGCGATCAGAAACAGTTGCGTCCATGTCGATCTCCTATTCGGGTGCGGACGTCTGCAAAGCCATCGCGTGCAGCTCGTTCCCCATCCGGCCTTTCAACGCTTGATACACCATCTGATGCTGCTGCACGCGTGTCTTGCCCTTGAACGACGCGGACACCACGTGGGCCGCGTAATGGTCGCCGTCGCCGCGCAAATCGTCAATCGTCACTTTCGCGTCCGGGAGCGCTTCCCGGATCAGGCGCTCGATTTCCGCAGCGGGCATCGCCATTCAAAAAAACCTTACAATTCCTGGGCCATATACGTCGGCAGCCACCCCTCATGGGCGACCCGAAGGTCATGGAGGGATATAAGGAGGCGTCCGTCGAGTGTCAAATCACGGCCAGCCGATGTCCGGCCAATGACCTGCGCCGGCACGCCCGCGGCGCTGGCGGCCTTGAGCAGCGCCGCCGAGTCGGCGGTAGTAACCACATAACGGGCCTGGTCTTCGCCGAATAGCCACGCGTGGAGCGGCACGCGTCCGGCGTCGGGTTTCAGCTCGAAGCCGCGCCCGCCGGCCAACGCCATCTCGGCCAGCGCCACCAGAAGGCCGCCGTCGGAGAGGTCGTGGCATGCCGTGACCTTGCCTTGGACAACGGCGGTGCGGACGAAGTCGCCGTTGCGCTTCTCGGCGGCGAGGTCGACCGGCGGCGGCGCTGAGTTGTCGTCGCGCCGGCAGACCTCGCGGACGTACAGGGACTGGCCGAGCCAGCCCGCCGTGTCGCCGATGAGGATGATCGCTTCGTCGGGAGTCTTGAGGGCGAGGTCGATCGTGCGCGACACATCGTCAAGCAGGCCAACGCCGCCGATCACCGGTGCGGGCAGGATCGCCTGGCCCTGCGTCTCGTTGTAGAGCGAGACGTTGCCGGACACGACCGGGTAGTCGAGAGCGGTACAGGCCGCGCGCATGCCGGCGATGCAGCCGACGAACTGGCCCATGATCTCGGGCCGTTCCGGGTTGCCGAAGTTCATGTTGTCGGTGATCGCGAGCGGGGTGGCCCCGACCGCGGTGAGGTTGCGCCACGTCTCCGCGACAGCCTGTGCGCCGCCTGTCTCGGGGTCGGCGGCGCAGTAGCGCGGTGTGCAGTCGACGACCAGGGCCAAGCCCTTGGAGGAGCCTGGAAGGCGCACCACTGCCGCGTCGCCGCCGGGCCGCTGCACGGTGTGGCCGCGCACGAGGTAGTCGTACTGGTCCCAGATCCAGCGCCGGCTCGCGAGATCGGGGCATGCCATGAGGGTCTTGAGCGCCGCAGCCGGATCGTGCGTCGGCACTGAGGCCGGGGCGAGGGGTTGTTTGCGGGGTGCCGCGGTCCACGGGCGGTCGTACTCGGGCGCCTGCGCCGAGATCGGCTGGATCGGCATGTCGGCTTCGATCTTGCCGCCGCGCTTGACCACGAGATTCCCGGTCGTCGTCAAATGGCCGATGGTGACGCAGTCGAGCTCGTATTTGTCGAAGATCCTGCGCGCCACGTCCTCGCGGTCCGGCTTCAGCACCATGAGCATGCGCTCCTGGCTTTCGGACAGCATGATCTCGTACGCGGTCATGCCCGGCTCGCGCATCGGCACCTTGTCGAGGTCGAGCTCGATCCCGAGGCCGCCTTTGCCCGCCATCTCGACGGACGACGACGTGAGGCCGGCTGCACCCATGTCCTGGATCGACACGATGGCGTCGGTCGCCATCAGCTCGAGGCACGCCTCGATGAGCAGCTTCTCGGTGAACGGGTCGCCGACCTGGACCGTCGGGCGCTTCTCCTCGGAGTTCTGATCGAACTCGGCAGACGCCATGGTGGCGCCGTGGATGCCGTCCCGGCCGGTCTTCGCACCCAGATAGACGACCGGGTTCCCGGGACCCGCCGCCTTCGAATAGAAGATGCGGTCCGCCGGGGCGAGGCCGACGGTCATCGCGTTCACGAGGCAGTTGCCGTTATAGGAGGCGTGGAAGTTGGTCTCCCCGCCGACGGTCGGCACGCCCACGCAATTGCCGTAGCCGCCGATGCCGGCCACGACGCCCGCGACCAGATGCCGCGTCTTGGGGTGGCTGGGGTCGCCGAAGCGAAGCGCATTCAAGTTGGCGATCGGCCGCGCGCCCATGGTGAACACGTCGCGCAGGATGCCGCCGACGCCGGTCGCCGCGCCCTGATAGGGCTCGATGAACGACGGGTGATTGTGGCTCTCGATCTTGAAGATCACCGCCTGGCCGCCGCCGATATCGACCACGCCCGCGTTCTCGCCGGGGCCGCAGATCACGCGCGGACCCGTGGTCGGCAACGTCTTCAGCCATTTCTTCGAGGACTTATAGGAGCAGTGCTCGCTCCACATCACCGAGAACACGCCGAGCTCGGTGAGCGAGGGAGAGCGGCCGAGGATGGCGAGCACGCGCCCGTATTCCTCCTCGGACAGACCCATCAGGTCGTTGGGGCGAGCGGCGGGTTCGGGTGCGACCATTTATGCGAGCGAGTCGACCAGGCCGTCGAACAGAGCTTTGCCCGAGGTGGACCCGAGCAGCTTGTCGGTCGCGTTCTCGGGATGCGGCATCAGCCCGAGCACGTTCTTGGTCGGATTGAAAATGCCGGCGATGTTGCGCGCCGAGCCGTTGGGATTGGCCTCTGGCGTGAGATCGCCGTCCATAGAGCAATAGCGGAATGCCACCCGGCCCTCGCCTTCGAGCCGGTCGAGCGTCGCCGGATCGGCGAAGTAGTTGCCGTCGCCATGCGCCACGGGAACGCTCAACACCTCGCCCGCCTGATAGCGGTGGGTGAACAGGCTCTGGCTGGTCTCGACCTTGAGACCGACGTAGCGGCAGACGAATTTCAGGCTCGCGTTGCGCAGCAGGATGCCGGGCAGGAGCCCGGACTCGCACAGGATCTGAAAGCCGTTGCAGATGCCGAGCACCGCCGTGCCCTTGTCGGCGCGGCGGATCACTTCCTGCATGACCGGTGCACGGGCGGCGATGGCGCCGGTGCGCAGATAATCGCCGTAGGAGAAGCCGCCCGGCAGCACGATGAGGTCGACATTCGGAAGATCCGAATCACGGTGCCACACCAACACCGGCCGCTTGCCGGACGAGCGCTCGATGGCATCGGCGACGTCGTTCTCGCGATTGGACCCCGGGAAGACGATGACGGCGGATTTCATTGATGCACGGGCCGCCCGCAAATCATAGTGACGAACACTTCCCCAACTCCGCCATCGCCGTCTCGACACGTGCCGGGTTGTCTGGATTGTCCAACGTTGTGAACACGGTCGCTTCAGCCCGGGCGGCGGAACGGGCCTCCACCGTGACGATCAACTGGCCGTTGGGAAATTGGATGAACAGCGTCGACGTCCGGGCGTTCTGGTTCTCGATCGTCGAGATGGGCATCCGGAACGTCTGTCCGAATCCCTGGCGCGCGCAGAGGAACCAAGGCCGATATGGCCTGTCGGCGGCCAGCCTGCTGGCGACCTTCGCCGGGCCCTTGACCGTCAGGCTGGGCGCCACCCGGGTGGCGACGCCGTCTGCGGAGCCGGCGTATGCGGGCGCGGCCAGCGCCAGCACGCAGAGGGCCACGCCCGCACGAAAGAGAAGCGTCAGGGTCATCCCACCAGCTCGATCGCGTAGTTCTCGATCACGGTGTTGGCGAGCAGCTTCTCGCACATCTGCCGGACCGCGGCCTCGGCCTTGGCGCGGTCGGTCTCGGCGATGTCGAGCTCGATGTATTTGCCCTGCCGGACCTCGTTGACGCCCGTGAACCCGAGGCCGGAGAGCGCGTGGCCGATGGCCTTGCCTTGCGGGTCGAGGACGCCGGTCTTGAGCGTGACGTGAACCTTGGCCTTCATGAGATGGGGGCCTTCATCGGCGGAGTCTTAGCAGGATTCGGCCTCTTGCAGCATCCGGAAGGGGCGCGCGCTCGTGGAGTTGTCCACAGCAGCGGGCCCTCACTGCATGGTGCTGGGACCCTTGAGGTCGCGGGGGCCGCCCTCGGGGAAAATGCCCAAACGGCGGGCAACTTCCTGATACGCCTCCTCGACCTGGCCCAGGTCGCGGCGGAAGCGGTCCTTGTCCATCTTTTCGTTGGTCTTCACGTCCCACAGGCGCGCGCAGTCGGGGCTGATCTCGTCGGCGAGCACGATGCGCATCTCGTCCTCGTTCCACAGCCGGCCGAACTCGCATTTGAAGTCGACGAGCTTGATGCCGACGCCGAGGAACAGGCCGTAGAGGAAGTCGTTGATGCGCAGCGCGAGCGCCATGATGTCGTCGAGGTCCTGGGTGGTCGCCCACCCGAACGCGGTGATGTGCTCCTCGGAGACCATCGGATCGCCAAGCTGGTCGTTCTTGTAATAGTACTCGACGATCGAGCGCGGCAGCGCCTGGCCCTCGGGCACGCCGAAGCGCTCGGAGAACGAGCCCGCCGCCACGTTGCGGACGATCACCTCGATCGGGATGATCTCCACCTCGCGCACGAGCTGCTCGCGCATGTTGAGGCGGCGGATGAAATGCGTGGGAACGCCGATCTCCTCCAGCCGCATCATGAGGTATTCCGAGATGCGGTTGTTGAGGACGCCCTTGCCAGTGATGACGCCGCGCTTCTTGGCGTTGAAGGCTGTCGCGTCGTCCTTGAAATACTGGACGAGCGTTCCCGGCTCCGGGCCCTCGAAGAGGATCTTGGCCTTGCCTTCGTAAACTTGCCGCCGACGGGTCATTTTTTAGGGGAGAGTCGTTTCGAGGAGGGGCGGCATCCGGCGCGACCGGCAGGCGCACCTGCCTTATATACTCTCTCGACCCTCCCCGGGCAATGAGGCGAAATCGCGTGGTCGTTCAGAGCTTTACGTCGGCGAAGGGCGTGATGTCCGGCGGACCGGCGGCAAACCGCCAGATCGCACCGGGCGGCGGGCGGCGCTCGGGAGAGGCCAGCGCGATCACCGAGCTCGACGAGGTGCCGTAGCCGGTCCGGCGACCGTTCTCCTCGTTCGTGACGATGGTGAGCGCGCCGTGCGGCCCGGCATCGGATTCCTGCTCGCGGCTGCCCATCAGCCTCTCCCAGCCCGACAGATCGCCGTGCTCGGGGTCGGGTGGTGCTGCCTCGGCAAACCGGGGTCGATAGAAGCGGATGCGCGCCGAGCTTTCATCGTTGAGCTCGTGCGCGGTCAGCATCGAGAGCCCGGCGGGGATGGGACAGACCTTGTGGCCAGCGCTGCCCAGCGAGCGCACCAGGAAGGCGTCGCGGTTATCGGCGATCACCAGGTTGAACGAGCGGTAGGCCTTGGGATCGAGATCGGCGAAGGCCTTGGCCGCCGCGGCCGCGTCAGGATGATCGAGCGCCTCGAGCACGAGCTCGCCGCGCGAGCGGGCCCCCGGCGCCGGGCCCAGGGTGCCGTGGCGGTTGAGCACCGCTGCCACGACGCCGGTCGCGTTGACGCCGAGCCAGGAGCCGCCGGCGAGATCGTCGCGGCCGGCCACGACCTCCGGGCGGTCGGGCCAATGCCGCCCCGGGGCCGTCCACGGCCGGTCGAGCATCTCGTCGCGGTTGGCGGCGATGATCAGGGGCCAGGGGTTGTCGGGGCGCCGGAGTATGATGAGAGTGCACATCGACGGCGATGCCTCACGGGCGAGCGTTGACCGGGCGGGGGCACCGGGCTATCGCCAGGAGGCGGGGACGGGAACGGTGAGCGGAGGCGAGGCTGTTCATGACCACGTTCGACGAGCGCGAGCAGAATTTCGAGAAGAAGTTCAAGCACGACCAGGAACTCCGCTTCAAGGCCAATGCGCGCCGGAACAAGCTCCTTGGTCTTTGGGCGGCGGCCCGGATGGGGCTCCACGCGAGCGATGCCGAGGCCTATGCGATGGCGGTGGTCGAGGCCGATTTGGGCCGCGCCGGCACGGGGGCCCGCGAAAAAGTGCTGAAAGACTTGAGCGGGAAGGGCCTGGCGGCCAGCGAGGCGGAGGTGCAGCGCGAGCAGGAGCGGCTGCTGGAGATCGCCAAAGAGCAGGTCCTGAAAGCGGGGCCCTGACAGGCCATGTCGGCGGGGCATGACGGTGCCGCGCCGGTTGCAGGGCTTTCGGACCTGCTCAGTGGCCGCGCCGGGACGACCCGTCGGACCCGAACACCCGCTTGAAGATCGTGTCGACGTGCTTGAAGTGGTACTCGAGGTCGAACAGGTCGGCGAGGGCCTTGGGCTTCAGGTGCCGAGTCACCTCGGGGTCGGCCTGCAGGCGCGCGAGGAAACTGTCGCCTTTGCGCCAGGCCTCCATCGCGTGTTTCTGGACGAGGCGGTAGGCGTCCTCGCGCGCCACGCCGGCCTGGGTCAGCGCCAGCAGCACCCGCTGCGAATGGACGAGCCCGCCCAGCTTGTCGAGATTGGCCTGCATGTTCTCGGGATAGACGACCAGCTTCTCGACCACGCCGGCCAGCCGGCTCAGCGCGAAATCGAGGCCGATCGTCGCGTCGGGCGCGATCACGCGCTCGACCGAGGAATGCGAGATATCCCGCTCATGCCACAGGGCCACGTTTTCGAGCGCCGGAATCACCGCGGCGCGCACGATGCGCGCAAGGCCGGTCAGGTTCTCGGAGAGCACCGGGTTGCGCTTGTGCGGCATGGCCGAGGAGCCCTTCTGGCCCGGGCTGAAATACTCCTCGGCCTCGCGCAGCTCGGTGCGCTGCAGGTGGCGGATCTCGGTGGCCAGCCGCTCGACCGAGGACGCGACCACGGCCAAGGCGGCGAAGAACGCCGCGTGGCGGTCGCGCGGGATCACCTGGGTGGAGACCGGCTCGACCGCGAGCCCCATCTTCCCGGCCACGTACTCTTCGACGAACGGGTCGATATTGGCGAACGTGCCGACCGCCCCCGAAATGGCGCAGGTGGCGATCTCGCGCCGGGCGGCCAGCAGGCGCTCGCGGCAGCGCGCGAACTCCGCGTAGTGGGTGGCGAGCTTCAGGCCGAAGGTCGTGGGCTCGGCGTGGATGCCGTGGCTGCGGCCGACCGTTGGCGTGCGCTTGAACTCGAACGCGCGCGTCTTGAGCGCCTTCAGCAGGCGGTCGACGTCGGCGATCAGAAGATCGGAGGCCTGAGCCAGCTGGACGGCGAGGCAGGTGTCGAGCACGTCCGACGACGTCATGCCCTGGTGGACAAAGCGTGCGGACGGACCGACATGCTCGGCGAGGTTGGTCAGGAAGGCGATGACGTCGTGCCTGGTCTCGCGCTCGATCTCGTCGATGCGCTCGACCTCGAACTTGCCTTTCTTCCACACCTCGGTGGCGGCGGATTTCGGGATCACCCCGAGCTTCGCCTGAGCGTCGCAGGCATGCGCCTCGATCTCGAACCAGATGCGAAAGCGGTTCTCGGGGGCCCAGATGGCGGTCATCTCGGGCCGGCTGTAGCGGGGGATCACGGGCTGGCTTTCTTCAGCGGACGGGCTCGGGGGCCCGTGCGACGGCGACGCCGATCATGCTGTCGCGCGTGACCAGCCGCGCGAGCTCGGCTTCGCTCAGGGACTCGGTACC
This sequence comes from Alphaproteobacteria bacterium, assembly GCA_035506575.1. Taxonomy (GTDB): domain Bacteria; phylum Pseudomonadota; class Alphaproteobacteria; order CACIAM-22H2; family CACIAM-22H2; genus DATJPD01. The sequence continues at coordinate 9,136 of DATJPD010000145.1, read as the reverse complement.
GGGGGGGCGCATGGGCAGCACGAGATAACGCAGGTCCGCGGTCGAGTCCATGACCCGGATCTCGACATCGGGTGCGAGCTCGGTGCCGAACTCGCGCAGCACCCCGCGCGGATCCTTCACCGTGCGCGCCCGGTAGGTGTCGCTTTTGTACCAGGCCGGCGGAATGCCGAGGATCGCCTTGGGATAGCACGAGCACAAAGTGCAGGTGATGAGGTGGTGCCGGTCCGGCGTGTTCTCGACCACCGCCACCTCGGGCGTGTTGGTCGTGTCGATGCCGAGCTCCGCCGCGGCTCCCTTCGGGTCGGCCAGGAGGCGCTGCTTGAAGGCGGGGTCGACCCAGGCGCGCGCGACCAGCCGGGCGCCCACCGCGGGGTTGCGCGAGTCCATGAGCTCGATCTGCCGCCGCCATTCGTCGGCGGTGAACACGCCCTTGCCGATCAGGAGCTCGCGGACCGCGCGCTCCAGCACCAGGTAATCGAAGGACGGCTCGCGCCCGTGATCGGAGATCGGCGCGTGCGGGTCTCCGGCGTGGACGTGGTCGTGATGATGATGGCGGTCGGTCATGGATGCGCCTCGAGCCAGTGCTCGTAAAGGTCGGCGGTCAGGGTGTCGCGGGCGTTCCCGGTGCCGTCGGGGAACAGCGCTGCCTGCGCAAACCGCACCTGGTAGAGCGTCTGCGGCGGCAGGCCCGGCTGGCCGAACGCCAGGCTTTCGGGATTGGGATAGGTGCCGAGCACCCGTTCGACGACGCCCTCGCGCCCGCGCACGAAATGCGGCGTGCGGATATGCACCCGGCGGCCCGACGTTTCGGGCCAGTCGTTGCGCACCCGCACCGCATCGCCGGGGGAAAACCGGCTCATCGGCCGCCCTTGTCCTTGGCCATGAGCTCTTCGCGGATGGCCGCGCATGTCAGCATCACTTCCTCGTCGTGCAGGACGTCCTTTTCGAGCAGGAGGTCGTGGATGCCTTGCAGCCATTTTTCGTAATAGGCGAGGTCGCGATATTGCGCCGGGGTCAGCGACTCGATCGCCCGGCGCAGCTCATCCACCCGCAACAGCCGGCGCGAGGGGTGCGAGAGGAGGTACATGATGGCATCGACCGACTTGTCGAACTGCGTCAGTTCGTGCTCGGCCCGGTCGATGGGCTGGGAGGCGAACGGCTCGACGCCGCCCAAATCGTGCTGGGCGCGGGGGGATTGGCTCATAGGAGGAAAGTAGCGCCGCCGCAGCGCTCTTCACAAGCGCGGGGGCTTCACAACAAGCAAGGGGGGCCCTAGGCTATCCGCGGAGGACCGGACTCATGACCGACACCCCCGAAGACGACAAGCAGGCGGCGGAAAAGCGCGAGCAGGCGGCGGCCAAGCAGCGGCACCAGGAAAATCTCCAGCGGGTGCTGGAACAGAAGCGCCAGCGTGAACACGAGGCGCACCAGCACCACGCGGCCAAGCCGAAATTTGCGCCGAAATTCTCGCCGTCGCCGATCCGCCGCGGGCCGAGAGGCGGTTGAAGCAGGGCGGGGCGCCTGAGCCGCGGCTCGCCTAGTATCCGCGGCGCTCGCGCCACTCGTTGCGCCAGGCGTCGAACAGCCGCTCCTGCTGCCAGAGCTGCAGCCGCCAGCGCATGTCGCTCAGGATTTGCCGCAGAATCGCCATGGCCAAACCGCCTGTTGGGCCTAGATAACGGCGGAATGTGACAGATATTCGCGGGCGATCCGGGGCGGTTTAATTTTTTTTGGCGGCGTGCGCCGACGCCACAGATCAGGCGGCTCGCGGAGCATGGAGCTGCAGGAACGCGGCCGTGGCGCGTTTGGCGCGCGGCTCGATCTCCTCCGGCCGGGGCGGGGCGGCGACGCCCAGCAGCAGGTTCACCAGAAGTCCGTCCCAGAGCAGGGCGATGAACTGCGTGGCCATCTCCATCGGCTCGCCAGCGCCGAGCAGCCTGGCCGTCTGCGCCCGCGCCAGGAAATCCGCGAGTGCCTTCACGCTGGGCTCGCGGGCGCCCTCGTGCAGCGTGCGGGCGACCTCGGGCGACCGTTCCGCCTCGCCGGCCGCGAGGCGGAAGGTCGCCAGGACCGTGGGGTGGCTGACCTCACGCACCAGAGTGGATCCGAAGCCGACCAGGACCGCAGCAAGCATCTTCGCGTCGCGCGGCGCCGGCAGGTCGGGTGCCAGGCCCATGCGCGCGGACCGGCGGGCGATGCAGGCCACGAGCATCGCCTGCTTATCGGCGAAATTCGCATAGAGATCTCGCTTCGAGACCTTGGCGCGGGTGGCGATCTGGAGAGTGCTGGTTCCCGCATAACCGTTCTCGATGAACGACTCGAAGGCGGCATTGAGGATGCGGTCGCGCACCGAGGGTTCCGGGGCTGAAGCGGGAGCGGTGGGCTTGCGGGCCATGCGTCGTCAAAATTTCTCTTGCATTGGTACCAAACAGTACCATAAAGTGGGCTTAGGTACCAGATAGTACCAGACGCCACCGGCCGGAGGAATCATCATGACGGGCCAGGACCTCGCAACCGCCGCCCCGCTGACTGCGCTCGACGATCGCCTGCTGGCCGACATTGGCGTGAGCCGCGCCCAGATCTGGCAGGCGTCGAGGAGGACGAAGAGGAGATTCACCATCAGATCGGGCTTCGCGGCCCTCGTTAGCTTCCTGTGCCTTGCAACTCCGAGCCTGGCTCAGCCGGCGAACCCGCCGACGCCTACAACGCGCATTCTCGCGATCGGAACCGTGGACGCGGGCGCTGATCCGGCAACGGTACGGTCCATTCTGCCGGCCGAAATCCGTGAAACAGTGAAGCTCTATCTCGACGGAAAGATCGACCAGTGGTTCTCGCTGCAAGGCCGCCGCGGCGTCGCGTTTATCCTGAACGTGACCGATGCTGCTGCCGCGCACGACATGCTCGAGAAACTCCCGCTCGGTCAGGCGCACCTCATGAGCTTCGAACTGGTGCCCCTCGCTCCGCTCAATCCGCTCCGTCTGCTTCAGGGAATGGGCGCTGGCTCTCCGTGAGGGCCGGCGCGGCGATGAGGAGATCATAGTATGGCAACCCAGGATCGCGCGCCCGCCGTAAGGCTGACCGAGGTCACCAAGACGTACCGCGCCGGCGCCGTCGAGGTGGCGGCTCTACGCGGCATCAGCTTCGATATTCCGCCGCACAGCTTCTCGATGGTCGTCGGGCCTTCGGGCAGCGGCAAGACGACCTTGCTCAACCTCGTGGGCTGCATCGATTCCCCGACCAGCGGCACGGTCGAGGTCTGCGGCGAGCGCATCGGCGAGCTCAAGGACAATGCGCTGACCGATTTCCGCGCCCGGCACGTCGGCTTCGTGTTTCAGGGCTTCAGCCTGGTGCCGGTCCTGTCCGCTTACGAGAACGTCGAGTACCCGCTGCTCCTGATCGGCGTGCCGGCGGCGCAGCGCCGGGAGCGCACGCTTGCCATGCTCGAGGCGGTGGGGCTCAAGGACCAGAGCCGGCAACGCCCGAACGAGCTCTCCGGCGGCCAGAAGCAGCGCGTCGCGATCGCGCGCGCCCTGGTCAAGGAGCCCACCCTGGTGCTCGCCGACGAACCCACGGCCAATCTCGACACCGAGACCGGTGCCGCGATCATCGACCTGATGCACCGGGTGCAGACCCGGTTCCACACGACCTTCGTCTTTTCGACCCACGATCCGCATCTGATGTTGCACGCGGACGAGACCTTCGCGATCCGCGACGGCCGGCTGGTCGACCACCGCACGGGAGCCGTCTCATGATCCAGCTTCTCAAGATCGCGGCGCGCAACATCTTCCGCAACAAGCGGCGCTCGCTCATGACCGGATCGGCGGTCGCCGCGGGCGCCCTGGCCATGCTGCTTTTCGGCGGCTTCACGAGCTACATCTTTGCCGGCCTCGAGACCAACAACGTGCAGCGGATCGGCCATCTGACCGTCTTCCGCGCCGGATATTTCCTGTTCGGGGCGGGCAATCCCGCCGCCTACGGCATCGATCATTACCGCGACGTCATCGGCCTGATCGGGAGCGATCCGGTTCTGAAGCCGATGATCAACGTGCTCACGCCCACCCAGTCGCTGGTCGGCATCGCCGGAAATTTCACCGCCGAGGTCGACGCCTCAAAGACGTTTTTCGGCGTGGGCCTCATTCCCTCGGACCGCGACCGGATGCGCCAATGGGATCAGTTCAAGATCGGCGCCGCACGCCCGGCCGATCCCCGCCTGTCCGACGCAGACGACACGCGCGGCCTGATGGGCTTCGGCCTCGCCCGCATCCTCGGCCTGTGCGCCCGCCTGGGTCTCGCCAATTGTCCGCCGCTGCCGGCGGCGGAACGGCCGGCGGATAAGGTCGTCGCCGCGGTCGATCCGGACATCATCGGCCTGGCGCAGCGCGACGTGGACCCGGGTGCCGCATCCGGCCCGCCGCAGATCCAGCTTCTGGCCGCCACGGCCGGCGGCGCTCCCAACGTGGTGAGCCTTGCGGTCAGCGGCGCCGAGGCGCAGCCCGCCAAGGAGCTCGACGACAACTACATCGCGATGAATCTGGGGCTTGCACAGCAGCTCGTGTACGGCCGCGGCGAGCACAAGGTCACCGGGATCGTGCTGCAGCTTCACCGCAGCCAGGACATGGCGGCCGCGCGGGCGCGGCTGGTCTCGCTGTTCCAGGAGCATCACCTGGACCTCGATGTCCGCGACTTCGGCGAGCTGACGCCGTTCTACGGCCAGGTCGTGCGGCTGTTCGGCGGCATCTTCCTGTTCATCGCCCTGGTGATGGGGGTGATCGTGCTTTTTGCGGTTGTGAACACGATGACGATGAACGTCATGGAACGCACCAACGAGATCGGCACGATCCGCGCCATGGGTGTGCGCCGGCGCGGCATCCGGTGGCAATTCATCGCCGAAGGCGCCTTGATCGGTGCCGCGGGTGCCGCGATCGGCGCCGGCCTCGCCGTCGCGGTCGCGGCGGCCGTGAACGGCGTCGGGCTCGAGTGGGTGCCGCCCGGCAACTCCAACCCGGTGCCGCTGCATCTGGACGTTCTCGGCAGGCCCGGGCTCGTGATCCGCACCTGGGTCGGGCTGGTCCTGGTCGCCACCCTGGCCGCCCTCATTCCCGCCAACCGTGCCGCGCGCCTCCCGGTCGTCGACGCGCTGCGCCATGTCTGAGAGGCCCGCGATGCGAACTGCCGCTCTCGTGCTCCTGGCTCTTGTCGCCGCGACGGCGCCGGCGTGCGCCCAGACCGCGCAGGAGATCATCGCCGCCTCGGACAAGGTGCGTAACCCGGGCGAGCCGTTCCGTTCCACGAACACCCTGACCGAGTTCATCGCCGGCAAGCCGCGCGATCAGAACGTGCTTGTCGTGTTCTCGAAGGAAGACCCGGCGACGCACCAGTTCCGCAACCTGGTCCGCTACGTGGCGCCGGCGCGCGACCAGGGGAAGATGGTGCTGCTCGACGGCCGCGTGCTGTGGTTCTACGACCCGAACTCCAAGGCGAGCGTGCGCATCTCCCCGCAGCAGCGTCTGATCGGGCAGGCCGCCATCGGCGACGTGCTGACGGTCAACCTCGCGGTCGACTACGCGGGCACCTTGCTCGGCGACGAGACGATCCAGGATGCCAGCCGCAAGGACCGGCAGTGCTGGCACCTCGACATGAAGGCGGCCAACGACCAGGCGGTCTACAACCGCGTCGAATACTGGGTCGAGCACGGGACCAGTTACCCGGTCAAGGCCAAGTTCTATTCGGACAGCGGCCGGCTCCTGAAGATCCTCTATTATCGCGGTTTCGAGGAGCAGCTCGGCCGCATCCGTCCGACCGAGGCCGTGATCATCGACGCGGTCGACACCTCGCTGGTCACGACCTTCAAGTTCGGGGACTTCCACGCCCAGGACATCCCCGACGCCTGGTTCCAGCGCGACTACCTGCCGCGGTTGCAGCCGGAATGATGGCCCGCGTCGGCGGCATGGTGCTGCTCGTGCTGGTGCTGGGAGATGCGGCGGCCCTCGCCGACGAGAACAGCGACCTCGACCTCATCCCCGACGCGGCCACGCAGCCGCAGCCGCCCGCCGCCGACGCATCGGCCGCGGCGGCACCCAACCAGCGCATCTATCTCGAAAATGCGTTCACCGGGACCGCACGCCGCGGCGATCTTCCGGTGCCGTTCCCGCCGCCCAAGCCCTCGACCTGGCAGGAGCGCCTGTTCCTCGATGCGCGCAAGCAGTGGGCGCTCGGCGACCGCGCGAATGTCACGTTCAGCGACCGCTTCAACCTGCGCGCCCAGGACAACATCGATTTTCCCGGCCACGAGAACACGATCAACGATTTCCGCGAAGGCTATGTGAGCTGGGAGGCGCTGGACCGCACCTATCTCGATGCCGGCCGCATCAACCTCAAGAGCGGCGTTGCGGTCGGCTTCAATCCGACCGATTTCTTCAGGACCCGCGCCGTGGTCGATCCGTTGTCGGTCGACCCCACCGTGCTGCGCGAGGACCGGCTCGGCACCCTGATGGGCCTCGGCGAGCGCATCTGGCAGGGGGGCACGCTCACGGTCGCGGCGGCGCCCAAGGTCGACAATCCGACGCCGGTCTACCGCAACACCGGTCTGCGCAGCTTCGATCCGTCGTTCGACCGCACCAACGCGCATGACCGGTTTCTCGTGAAAACGAGCGCCGACGTGGCGCCGGATTTTGCGCCCGAGCTGCTGGTCTATCACGAGGTCAACCGCACGTCGGTGGGCGCCAATCTTACCGAGAGCATCGGCCAGAAGACCGTGGCCTATGTCGAATGGGCGGGCGGCAACCGGGCGAGCCTGATCGACGACGCGCTGCGCTATGGCCGGCGCACCGGCACGTTGCCGGCCAACGCGCCCAGCGCCTTGCCCGAGGACTCGAGCGTCCACTTTCAGAACCAGCTCTCGGTCGGCGCCTCCTACACGACCGAATCCAAGATCACGTTCAACCTCGAATATCATTTCAACCAGGCGGGCTTTTCGCGGCGCGACTGGGACAACTGGTTTCGCATCGGCGGCGCACCCGGTGCTGCGTCGTCCGTCCCGGCCCAGCTCTGGTACGTCCGCTCCTATGCCGCCGAGCAGCAGGACCCGCTGACCGAGCACTCGCTGTTCCTGCGCGCGGACTGGGTGGACGCGTTCATCCCCCGGCTCGAGCTTACCGGCTTCATCAATATGGACCTCTACGACGGCTCGAGCCTCGTCCAGGTGACGGCCGACTATTACCTGTCGAACGCCTGGACCGTCGGCGGCCTGATGATCGCCGATGTCGGCGGCAAGCGCTCGGATTTCGGCAGCCTGCCGCAATCCACGAGCGTGTTGCTCAAGCTCGCCCGTTATTTCTGATATCGTTAAAGGAGATCCCGATGCTCGCCATCATCCAGCACACGCCGCTGTGGGTTGCGGCTCTCCTGGCGCTGCTCGTCGTTCTGGGCGTGCAGGCGCTGCGCCCGCGCGAGGTGCCAGTCTGGCGCCTCCTGCTGGTGCCCCTCGCGTTCACCGCGTGGGGCGTGCTGAGCCTGATGCAGAAGGCCGGCGCCTCGCCGCTTTTGGTCGCCGACTGGCTGGTCACCGCCGCCATCGGTGCCGCGATCGGGTGGTGGACGACGAACCCTCAGGCGTTCCACATCGACCATGCCGGGAACCGGGTTCGTGTGCCCGGGAGCGCTGTCCCGCTCGTGCGCAACCTGTCGATCTTCCTCGCCAAGTATGTCCTGGCCGCGACGATGGCGGTCGCGCCGGCGCTCCAGGGCGCGTTGTCGCCGTGGGACATCGCGGTGTCCGGCCTGAGCGCCGGCTACTTCATCGGCTGGATGGTCCGCTTCGCGCTTCGGTATCGCGCGGGACGGCAGCCGCAGCTGCTGCGATCTAATACTTGAACGAGACGACCTTGCCCTTGTCGGGACCCGCACCGGAGATGCAGATCGGCGAGCGATAGACCGGCGCCAGGAAGGCCGTATCCGGCATCTCCGCGCGGATCTTGTAGAAGAGGGGCTCGAGCCCGAGATCGACCCAGGCCGGCGGCGCCGAATCATGGTGCGCCGGCAGGAAGAGCCGGGGCTTGAACAGCTCGATGAAGGGCCACGTATAGCCGATTTGCGTGTCGGCCACCGCGTGCACCTGATAGGCGACGACGAGAAGATCGACCGGAGCGAGCTTCTCGGCGAGCGCCTTCACACCCGGCGTGATCGGCCCTGCACTGCCGATGAGAACCGCCTTGAAGCCGCCGGGGAAGACGAGCCCGTAGGCGAGCGTGCCTTCGGTGATGACCTTGGGGTCGAACGTGCCAAGCGCCCGCACGCGGGCGAGCTCCTTCTTCTCTTCGTCCGAGAAGGGCGGCGAATCGTTGTTGTAGAGGCTGGAGTAGATATCGGTGAGGCCGGGTTGGATGGTCGAGTGCTGGGCAAGTGCGATTTCGACGGTCGCATCGCCGAATTTCATGGTTTCGCCGCCCTTGGCGACGACCAGCTGCTTCTCGGGAGCTCCGAGCTTCTTGGCGGTTTCGATCGTGATCGGAGCGCCGACGACGGGGGCTCCCGTCTGTCTGGCGACCGGCCCGATGTCCGAGATGTGGTCGAAATGCGCGTGCGAGACGAAGATCGCTTCGGCCGTCGACACGTCGGCCGCCTTGAAGCCAAGCGGATGGCTGCGCGGCGTGCGGTCGAAATAGGCGTCGAACAGGTGGACCTTGCCCTTGTAGGCGAATTCGAAATTGGCGTTGGCGAGCCAGCGGACGACAACCGTGTCGGACGCCGCCGGCGGCAGCGGCCCGCCGGTTACGCCCGGCTTGTAGCTGTTGCAGGCGTCCGGGATATCGGCGGCAAGCGCCGAACCACCGACCATCAGGGCCGCGGCCACCAGGCCTGCCAACGACGTCCTCATGTGTTCCTCCCCCGAGCCCCAGGCGTTTTGAATGTCGAACGAGTCTAGACGCCGGTGCTCAGCCTGGCAAACGTGAGTGGATCACGCCGCCCGTCAGATCATCCCCAGGGATTTGAGGCTGGTGTGGCCGTGGCGGCCCACGATGATGTGATCGTGTACGGCGATGCCGAGCGCTCCGGCGGCGCGCACGATCTCGCGCGTCATCTCGATGTCGGCCTTGGAGGGCGAGGGGTCGCCCGAGGGATGGTTGTGCACGAGGAT
>DATJPD010000144.1:0-5359 GCA_035506575.1 Alphaproteobacteria bacterium | reverse complement strand
GGCGCGCACGCGGCAGTTCGAGCCCAGCGAGAACACCGCGCGCTGATAGCCCCAGGCAGCGATGGCCTCATCCACCGTGCAGCTCCGCGCCGGGCCCAGGCGGAGCGCGGATGCCAGCGCCTCCACGATCTCGCGGAACGACGCCTCGCCGTTCTCGACGAAATAGAACGATCCCGCCTCCGCGCGCTCGAGCGCCAGCAGATAGAGATCGGCCACGTCCTCGACATGGGCGTGCGACCAGACGTTGAGGCCACGGCCGATGTAGCTGGCGGCACCGCTCCGGCGCGCCTGCTGGGCGAGGGCGGGAATCTGCACGCTGTCGGGATGCAGACCGAGGCCGCGCCCGTAGATCAGCGGGTTGCAGAGCACGACCGAGCGGACGTTGCGGGCGGCCGCGTCGCGGACCAGCCGGTCGATCGCCACCCGCGGCAGCTTCTCCGGCGCCGGGTCGAGCGGTGTGTCCTCGGTGAAGATGCGGCCGCCCGGCTCGCCGCCGGCGTTGTCGCCGAGGATGCTGATGCCGCTCGTGTGCAGCAGCGGCTTGCCGGACCCGGCCAGCGCCTCGATCAACGCCTCCACCGCCGCCCGATGATCCGAATCGGCCGCATTGATGACCGCGTCGGTACGCCGCGCCACGTCTGCCAGCACGCGCGCGTCGTCGAGGCTGCCGATCACGGGCTCGATCCCGGCGTTGCGCAACTGCTCCGCCTTCTCCGACGAGCGGGCCAGGCCGGTCACGCGATGTCCGCGGGCCATCAGCCGCGCGGCGACCGTGCCGCCGATATAGCCCCCAGCCCCCGTGATGAAGACGCGCATGCACTCCTCCTGGAGGAGGACGAAACCGCTAATCGCTCTTGCCGCTGACCCCGGCCTCGCCGAACGTCGCCATGCCGGTGTGGCAGGCCAGACCCGCCTTCAGGATCGCAACCGCCAAGGTGGCGCCCGACGCCTCGCCCAGCCGCATGCCGAAATCGACGAGGGCCGTCTTGCCGAGCTTGGCCAACAGCCGCCGGTGGCCCGGCTCGGCGGACACATGGGCCACGATGCAGTGGTCGAGCGCCGTACGGTCGAGGGCCGCCACGATCGCCGCCGCGGCGGTGCAGGCGAAGCCGTCGAGAATGACGGGCGTGCGCGCCAGTCGTGCCGCGAGGATGGCGCCCACGATCGCCGCCAGCTCGTGGCCGCCGAGATGACGCAGAACCTCGAGCGGATCGCCGAGGACCGCCTTGTGGCGCGCCACACCCTCGGCCACCACGTTGATCTTGCTGGCAAGTGCAGTCCCCGCGACACCAGTGCCGGGACCGGTCCAGTCCGCGGCCTCGCCGCCGTAGAGCGCGAGGCAGAGGGCGGCCGCCGAGGTCGTGTTGGCGATCCCCATCTCGCCCAGGCACAGCACGTCGAGACCCGGCTCGACCGCCATCATCCCGTACGCGATGGCGCGCGCGCACTCCGCCTCGGTCATCGCGGCCGCTTGCGTGAAGTCGGCCGTCGGCCGCTCGAGCGCCATTTCATAGACGCGCAGATCGGCGTCGACCGCCTTGCACAGCTGATTCACCGCCGCCCCGCCGGCGATGAAATTCTGCACCATCTGCGCCGTCACCTCGGCCGGATAGGCCGACACGCCGCGCGCGGCCACGCCATGATTGCCCGCGAACACGCAGGTGCGCGGATGGTCGAGGCGCGGCGGATAGCGTCCCTGCCAGGTCGCGAGCCAGCCGGTCAGCTCCTCGAGCCGTCCCAAGGCGCCGGCCGGCTTGGTGAGCTTCGATTCGCGCTCCGCGGCGGCGGTGCCGGCGGCCAGATCCGGGCCCGGCAGCTCGGGCACGAGGGCGCGGATTTCGGCAAAGCTCGCAGCGGCTTGGGCGATCTCGGACATGGCGCTCGACGGCGAATTGGCGGAGACCGCGGACTGTCCTATAACCGTCATCGAAGTGCCAGCGAAATCCCCGCCCGCAAAACGCCGATGAGCGAATTCGACGCCGACCCGACCGACACTGCCGAGGAGAACCTGCTCGCCGAATGGTGGCGCGAGACCAAGGTGGCGGCGGTGTTTCTGACACGGCTGCCGCTCGGCCTGGACGCGGCCGGTCCGACCGCCATCGGGGAAGCCGCGCGCGGCTTCCCGACGGTCGGGGCCGCCATCGGCGCCGGAGCGGCCCTCGTCTACGGTGTTGCGACGTCGCTCGACCTGCCCGGGGCAGTGGCCGCCGTGCTTGCCGTCGGTGCGATGGTGCTGGCGACGGGTGCCCTGCACGAGGACGGGCTCGCCGACATGGCCGACGGCTTCGGCGCCGGCCATGGGCGCGAGGACATCCTCGCCATCATGCACGACAGCCGCATCGGCGCGTACGGCGTGCTGGCGCTGATGCTGGTCATCGGCCTGCGTATCCTGTGCGTGGCCGAGCTGCATGGCAGTTTCACGGCGGCACTGGCGTTGATCGCCGCCGCATCCGGCTCGCGCGCGGTCCTGCCGATCGTGCTGCACTACCTGCCGCCCGCGCGCGGCGACGGCCTCGGCCATGACGCGGGCCGGCCCGGCCGGCGCATGCTGATCGACTGCGCGGCCGTGGGGGCGGCGCTGGTCCTGATCGGACTCGGGCCGTTCGGCGGGCTGCTGGCGCTCCTGATAACCGGGCTCATCGCATGGACGATCGCGAACCTCGCGCTCAAGCGCATCGGCGGCCAGACCGGTGATGTGCTGGGGACCATCCAGCAGGCGGGAGAGGTGGCGATCCTCCTTACGGCCGTGGCGACGCAGCCATGACTACGCAGCAGCCCACCGTCGTGACGCGCTGGTGGTGGATCCGGCATGCCCCGGTGCCCAACCCCGAGCAGCGCTGCTACGGGCAGCGCGACATGGCGTGCGACACCTCCAACGTCGAGGCGTTCCGCGCGCTCGCCTCGCGCCTGCCCGACAACGCGGTGTGGGTCACCACGAATTTGCAGCGCACGCAGAAGACCGCGGCCGCCATCCACGCCGCATGGCAACCGGTGCGCCCGAGCCCTGCGGTTGCCATCGAGCCGGACCTGGTCGAGCAGCATTTCGGCGAGTGGCAGGGCCGCACCTACGCCGAGATCGGCGCCTTCGGCACGTCGAACGGGGCGAGCGGTCATCGCTTCTGGCTGGCCCCGGCGCACGAGGTGCCGCCGGGCGGGGAGAACTTCGTGTCGGTGATGCAGCGCGTCTCGGGCGCCGTCGCGCGGCTGACGCGCGCGCATGCCGGGCGCGATGTCGTGGTGGTGGCGCATGGCGGATCGATCCGCGCCGCCCTGGCCCTGGCGCTCGGCCTCGAACCGGAGGCGGCACTGGCCGTGTCGATCGAGCCGCTGTCGCTGACCCGCATCGATCACATCGAGGGCCCGGGTGCCGGCCACGGCTGGCGCATCAGCGCCGTCAACCACGTCACGCCGTAACGTTCCTGTCAATTCCCCGTAGCTCATGGCGACGCTGATCTGGGCGAGCCCGCTGCTCGTCGTCGTCCTTCTCCTTGCCACCGGCCGCAGCGATACGATGACCGCAAGCGCCATCGGCGCTGTCCTGGCACTCGCCGTGGCGGTCAGCGCCGCCGCCCCGGCGGCGCTTTCGCCGCTGGAGGCGCTGCGCGAGCTCGCCAAGGGCACTTGGCTCGGGGGCCTCGCCGCGTCGGTGATTTTCGGCGGCCTGTTCTTCCAGCAGGTGCTGCGCAGTGAAAAGACAGACGCCGGGACGGCCAACGAGCCGCCCGCGCCGGACACAGGACTGCGGCGCCGCCGGCTGTTCGCGGCGTGCTTTCTCATCGGGCCGTTCACCGAATCGGCGACCGGCTTCGGAGTCGGCTACGTCATCGCCCTCGCCCTGATCAGCCAGATGCGCGACCTGCCGCCACTGCGTCTCCTGATCTTCGGCCTGTTCAGCCAGATGCTGGTGCCGTGGGGGGCGCTGGCGGTCGGCACCGTCGTCGGCTCGCACCTCTCGGGTCTGCCCACGGCTGAGCTCGGCGTGCGCAGCGCCATCCTCACCGTGCCGCTCCTCGCCGCCTGGCTGGTGCTCTTCTGGGCCTTCGCCGCCGCGGCGGGCCTGCGCACCACGGTAGCCCAGGCCGTCGACGACGCGCTGTGGACGGCGGCGGCGGCCGTGCTGCTGATCGCCGCCAATCGCGTCCTGGACGCGGAAGTGGCGGCCGTCGGCGCCCTCGGACCGCTGATCGCGCTGCGCTTCTGGCGCGACACGGGCCGTTCCAGGGCCGCGTGGCGCAGCGCCATACGGGCCGCGGGCCCCTATGCGGCCCTGGCGATCGTGCTGATCGCCGGCCGGGCCGTGCCGTCGCTGCGCGATTTCCTGGCGAGCCACGCGGTCGTGCGCCCGCCGCTTGCGGGTGCCGCACCTTGGCTGGTGCTGCGGCACCCGTTCGTCTGGCTGCTGCTGATCCCGGTCGCGCACGCGATCCTCATCGGCCGGGCGCACGCGATCGTCCCCGGCCTGCGGTCGACGTGGCAGCGCGGGAGGCGCGCCATCGCCGCGACCGTCCTCTTCCTCGCCATGGCGCAGCTCATCGCGGCGAGCGGGGTGGCACGGGGCCTTGCCGATGCGCTGCTGGCCGCGGTCGGTCCGGCCGCGGCTATCACCGCGGCCCCGGTGTTCGCCGCGATCGGCGGGCTCCTGACCGGCAGCACCACCGGCGCCAACGGCCTGTTCATGACCTCGCAGGTGGCCCTCGGGTCGGCCGCCGGCCTTCCCGACCTCGGCTGGCTGGCGGCGGTGCAGAACACCGCGGCCAGTGCGGCCACGATGCTGTCGCCGATCCGCGTCTCCATGGGCTGTGCCTGGCTCGGCCGGCCCGATCTGGAGCGACAGACCTACCGCGCGGCGTGGCTCCTGGGTGTCGTGCCCTTCCTCCTGATGCTGCTCGCCGCGGCACTCGTGCCGTGGCTATCCGGCGCCAACTGACCGTGCTAACCTCGCACCGCTTTCGGACAGGGAAGACCGGTGACGCGGGGAGACCCGCCAGGCCGGCGCTGCCCCCGCAACTGTAAGCGGCGAGACCTGCGGCCCTACGCCACTGTGCCTCTCACGAGGCCCGGGAAGGCGGCCGCGGTCGACGACCCCGAGCCAGGAGACCTCCCGAGAGCCCGCGATCGACGGCGATCGCGGTTTGCAGTCACAAGCGTCCTCGGAGGGAGGCGTCGCGTTGGTCACGGGTCTGTCCACGGCATCAGCCAGTCACGGCGCATCGGCGGATGCGGCACTGCCGCGCGTGACGCTCGTCCTGGGCGGCGCCCGCTCGGGCAAGAGCCGCTATGCCGAAACGCTGATCGGCGAGCGAACCGCCCTTTATGTCGCGACCGCGGCCGCCGGCGACGAAGAGATGGCGGCGCGCAT
>DATJPD010000143.1:0-5782 GCA_035506575.1 Alphaproteobacteria bacterium | reverse complement strand
CATCGCGCCCGCGCACGCCTGTCTTTCAATTTCGGAGATCTTTCAGGTAGGCGTCGTAAAACGCCGCGACGGCCCTGCCGGCCTCCACGGCGGATTTGTCCAGCACCGCCTTCTGCCGGTAGTCGCTGCCGAATTCGAGTTGCACGGCGTCGATTCCTCCCGCGGTCTGGGCGCCGTACACGATCAGCGTGAAGCCGCCGTTCAGACCTGCGTTTTCGCCGGTCCCGCTGGGCGGTACGTCGTTGGCGGGGAACACGGCAAACCCGTGGGCTTCGAGCTGCCCGAAAATGCCGTTGGGCCCGATCACCGCCGGGAGTCCGGAGCGCGCCAGAAGGTGCCCGACCGCGCGGCCATTCTGCGTGCCGCGCATGACGACACCCGGTTGCCTGCTTTGGCCGTGGACGTCGATCAGCAGGCCGGCGGGATATTTGCCCCGCACCTCGTCGATGAACCGGCGAATGGCCGCGTGATAGTAGTCGTAATAGGGACCGGCCTTGGCATCGTCGTAGGCCAGGTTCGCCGGCCGGTTCGCGTCGATATAGTTGCGGACGAATCTGGCCATCACCAGGTAGGGCGCGTGTCCGGTCTTCCGTTGGATTTCAGCCGCCATCCCCTGGGCCAGGATGTCCGTATTGAGATCCCCGCCACCCGCGACGAACCCTCCCCACGCTTGAGACGCCGCAAGCTTGTTCTTGTCGTTGCGATTGCGCGGCTCGATCCCCGGGATGGCTTCACGCCCGCCATGCGGGGCTGTGAGGATGATCGGCAGCGTCCCCGGCCGGACGAGCACCAGGTCGGCCGGCGTCTTGTCGGCCGCCCAAGCGGGCAGCACGACGGCTGACAGCCACACGATCGTCGCAACCACGGTCCGGAGCAAGGTTCGCCTCCTGGTGTGCGGCTCAGCTGCCGAGCCCGAGCGCGACCGTCGCGTTCGGGTGCAGGAACATGTCGGCGGATTCGTGGGTGACGCCCCGCGCCTCGACCAGCCGCCAGTTGAATGTCCACCCCTTCGCGCGGGCCAGCTGTTCGCCCGCGGCAAAGCAACGATGTCCGCGCTCGTTGCGCGTACTGCCTTGCTGGTCGGCGTAGAAGCCCTGCGGAAAATGCCTGTCATCGGTCGTGTCGCCCGTGCCCTGGTAAAAGGTGAGCGGTGCCGCGAGAAAGCGCTTCAATCCGGCCTCGCCGCCCACGGGGGGCTTCAACCCGCCGAACCCGTAGGGGTATGGCGCCTCCAGCGTGGGGAACAGGTGCACGCCCGGGTTGGCGGCGACGATCCGCCGCGCGGCCATCGGCGCGAACGCCGCCACCTTCTGGGCGAACTGGCCGCCGGCCGAATGACCGATCACGTAATAGGGCGGAGACGGCACACCCAGTTCGCGTCCCACGGCGGCCGCGATCATCGGGACCAGGCTGACCGTCCACGCCTTTGCCGGTTGTTGTCCGGACGGCTGGCTCCCCGGCCTGTCGGCAAGATGCCGGACAATTCCCCCGTGCTGGTAAAGCCGGGTCGGAAAGCGCTTCTCTTCGAATTCGGGGGCGACGACCAGCATCCCGAGCCTGTCGCCGAGCGGCCGCGCGTGGTCGCGATAGGCCCACGCATTCCGGTCGCTGCCGTGCATGACGATGAGGAGGGGCCCATCCACGTAACGTGGCGGCCGGTGGAAGAACAGGTCGAAGTTCCGCCCGGCGATCTCGAACGAATACCCGCTGCTGCCCGGCGCGAGGGCGGCCAACAAGCGGCCGGGCGCGAGCGCCGGCAGGGCGGCCATGCTCGCGAGCAGGCCCCGACGCGTCAGATGCCGTGCTGCCCTCACCCCCATGGCGCTCCGAACATCGCTTCTCCACACCACTGTAACAGTAAGACGAGTGCCGATCAGCCTGGAACCCGCCAGCCCGGCGCCGTTGTAGCGGAAAGACCCTGGCCGCCGCCCGCGCGGCGGCGTCCGGGCGGACTCCGAAGGCGTCAAGGAACCCTCTTCAGGTCCTTTGCGTTGGCAAGGGGCGACACGGTATCGCCATATTTTGCTCTTAGACGAGCCGTCATCCAACCTACGGAGTGCCCATGCACGGACGGCCGACTGACACGACGTGGAGCAAGGTCCCCGAGGTCACCATCGTCTTCTGGATCATCAAGATCGCCGCCACCACCTTGGGCGAGACCGGCGGCGACACCGTGACCATGACGCTCCTGCACGCCGACACGAACGCACATAGCGGCGGTTATCTTATCGGCACGGCCATCTTCCTGGCGGCACTCGTCGTGCTCGTGGCCGCCCAGATCCACGCGAAGAAATTCCACCCGGTCCTCTACTGGGCGACGATCGTCGCGTCGACCACCTTCGGCACGACCATGGCCGATTTCGCCGACCGGTCGCTCGGCATCGGCTACACCGGCGGATCGAGCCTGCTGTTCGTCTGCCTGATGACCGTGCTTGGGCTTTGGTACTGGTCGCAAGGAAGCATCGCGGTCAATACCGTCACGACCCCCAAGGTCGAGGCGTTTTACTGGGCGGCCATCACGTTCTCGCAGACCCTCGGGACAGCCCTCGGCGACTGGCTGGCCGATACCGGCGACCTCGGCTACGAGGGTGGCGCGCTCGTCTTCGCCGCGGCACTCGTGGTCGTGGCGGGGCTCTATTTCTGGACGAACGTCTCGCGGGTGGCGCTGTTCTGGGCGGCCTTCATCCTCACGCGGCCGCTCGGCGCCACGGTCGGCGATTTTCTCGACAAGCCGCTCGATCACGGCGGATTGGCGCTGAGCCGCCCCCTCGCCTCGGTCCTCATCGCCGCGTTCATCATCGTCTGCCTGATCGTCCTGCCGCAACGCGCGGGACGGCATCCGGGAGCCGGCACCGCCGCCTAGGTTCCCCGAGCGGCCGCTTTTCCCAGACCTCCAAGTCTTGGATCGGTCCCGCGCCGTGACATGCGTTCGCCCTCTATATATCGTGAACGCATGGACTTCGCCCTGCCCGAAGCGCAGCGGCTCTTGGCCGACACGGTGCGCCGGTTCGCGCAAACCCGGCTGGCCGAGCGCGCGCTCGAACGCGCCCATGATCCCCGCTTTCCCTTCGACGTGGCCAGCCTGGCCGCGGCGCAGGGGCTGCTCGGGATCACGTTGCCCGAAAGCGACGGCGGCCAGGGCGGCACGCTCCTCGATGCGGTGATCGCGATCGAGCAGACCGCCCTCGTCTGCCCGCGCAGCGCCGACGTGATCCAGGCCGGCAATTTCGGGCCGATCCGCACCCTGGCCGAATACGCGAACCCGGCGCAGAAGGCGAAATTCCTCCCCGCCCTCTTGTCCGGCGAGGCGGTGATCAGCCTCGGCATGAGCGAGCCCGACGCCGGATCCGCGGTGACCGAGCTCACGACCAGTGCCAAGCCTGTGCCCGGCGGCTACGCGCTCAACGGCAGCAAGGTGTTCTCGACCCACAGCGCCGATGCCTCATTGTTCCTCGTCTACGTCCGCTTCGGCGCGGGGGTCGACGGCATCGGCTCGGTTCTGGTCGAGCGCGGCACGCCCGGCTTCACCATCGGCAAGCCCTCGGCGTTCATGAGCGATGAGGAATGGTGCCAGCTCTATTTCGAGGACTGCCGCATCCCCGAGGCGAACGTCCTGCTGGGCGCCGGCGGCTTCAAGAAGCAGATCGCCGGCTTCAATGTCGAGCGCATCGGCAACGCGGCCCGCGCGCTGGCGCTGGGGCGGCATGCGTTCAACCTCGCGCGCGACCACGCCGGCCAGCGCCGCCAGTTCGGCCGCCCGCTCGCCGAGTTCCAGGGCCTGCAATGGAAATTCGCCGACATGGCGATGAAGCTCGACGCGGCCCAGCTCCTTCTCTATCGCGCGGCGATCAACGCCGACGACCGCGGCCTGCCCGACGCGTATGAGACGGCGGTCGCCAAGGCCATGTGCAACCAGACGGGGTTCGAGGTGGCCAACGAGGCCGTGCAGGTCATGGGCGCCTACGGTTACAGCCGCGAGTCCCTGGCCGAGTATTGCCTCCGGCGCACGCGCGGGTGGATGATCGCCGGCGGGTCGATCGAGATGATGAAGAACCGCATCGCCGAGCACATCTTCGACCGCCGCTTCGACCAGCGGCCATCGCGCCGATAAAAAAGCCAAGGGAGGATTCGATGAAACAGCTGATGAGAGCCGCGGTCGCCGCGGCATTGCTCCTGGGAGGTCCCGCCGCGCGCGCCGAGACCGGCGAACTGCACCTCGGCGTACAGTTCGGCCTCATCTACCTGCCGGTCACCCTCGCGGCCGAACAGGGCCTGATCGAAAAACGCGCCAAGGCGCTGGGCATCGACGGGCTCAAGGTCACGCTCGACCGTTTCAGCGGCTCGACCGCGGTGATCGATGCCGTCATGTCGGGCAATATCCAGCTCGGCGCCTACGGCCTGCCCGGCCTGCTGATCGCCTGGGACAAGACGCAAGGCCACCAGGACGTGCGCGGGCTGGGTGCCATCGGCATCACCGCCTTCGTGGTCGTCACCAACAAGCCCGGTATCAAGTCGCTCAAGGACTTCACCGACCAGAACCGGATCGCCCTCCCCGCCACCAACTCGCCGCAGGCGATCATCCTCAAGATGGCGGCGGCCAAGCTCTACGGCCCCGACAAGTACAGCCATTTCGACACGATGATGGTGGCGCTGCCGCACCCCGACGCGGCCAACGCCCTGCTCTCGGGCCAGATCGACGGCTACGTGTCGACCCCGCCGTTCCAGCAGATGGTGCTGCGCGACAAGCGGATCCACGAGGTGGCGCGCTCGCGCGAGTTCACGGGCGGTCAGGATGCGACCGGCGTGATCCTCGGCGGCAACAAGAAGTTCGCCGACGACAACCCGAAGCTGACGCAGGCCGTCTATCTCGGCCTCGAGGACGCGATGGCCTTCATCCACGCCCATACCGCGGAGGCGGCCGGCATCTACATCGCGTCGGAAAAATCCAAGCTGCCGAAGCAAGACGTCGAAACGATGCTGACCGACGGCTCGACCACCTTCGACATCCGGCCGCACGGGCTCAAGCAGTTCGCCGATTTCATGTTCAAGATCGGCATGCTGAAGCAGGCGCCGAAGGACTGGAAGGACACGTTCTTCCCCGTGGCGTATCAAAAAGGCGGCGATTGAGCCGGAACGGAGGCGCGAGCATGGCAACGAAATGGCCCGACCTCGCGAGCTTCGCGCTCGGCTTAGCCCACGACGATATTCCCAGGGACGGCCGGCGCAAGGCGGTCGATGCGATCACCGATGCGATCGCCTGCGGCCTCGCCGGCAGCGCCTCCGAGATCGCGGGGCCGATGCTGCGGGCACTCGGCATCGGCTCGCGCAACGAGCCCGGCGGCGCCTTGCTCCTGGGCTCGGAGCACACGGCGGCCGCGGCCGATGCCGCCCTCTATAACGGCACGTTGATCCACGCGCTCAACTACGACGACGTCACACACCCGGCGTACAGCCACCCTTCCGCCGTGCTGGTCCCGGCGCTGTTCGCGCTGGCCGGCGAGGCCGGAGCCACGGGCCAGGACATCGTCAGCGCCTATGTGGTCGGCATCGAGGTGTTCGGCAAGCTCGGCCGCGCCCTCAACACGGCGCATTACCGCGCCGGCTGGCACGCCACCTCGACGTTCGGCAGCATCGCAGCCGCCGTCGCGGCCGCGCGGCTGCTGCGGCTGACGCCGGCGCAATTGTCCTGCGCCATCGGCATCGGCGCGTCGGCCTCCTCGGGCCTGCGCGCCAATTTCGGCACCATGACCAAGCCGCTGCACGCCGGTTACGCGGCGCGCAA
>DATJPD010000142.1:0-11235 GCA_035506575.1 Alphaproteobacteria bacterium | reverse complement strand
GATCGCCGAAACGATCTCCTTGAAGCTCTCGAAATCCTGCGCCTTGTCGACCGACAGGCTGCTCACGGTCATGATCAGTCCGAGCACCGTGCCCACCATGCCGAGATAGACGAGAGCGTTGCCAGCCCAACGGACCGTCTGCCAGTCCTTGCGGAACACAGCGACGAGGCCGGCGAGGAACAGGACGGTGATGAGCCAGCACATGCCCGACCCATCGGCCGTGTACGGCTTGGCCGCGAGGCCGGCCGCCCAGGCCGCGGCGACCAAGGCAAGCCCGATGAGATTCAGCACGGCAAAACGCGCGGCGAACGGAAGGTCGGCAGCCCTGGCTTCGAAGGCGCGGCGCAAAAGCGCCTGTTGCTCGTGGACGCCGAGTGCAGATGCGGCCGGACCTGCCGGGTCGGCCGGCAGCTCGGCAGCCGTGTTCAGCGGATGGGGCGGACGTCGGCGTGGCAACGAAAGCATGGCGCCTCCTGGCTGCCGCCCGGGTTTCTTCGGAACGGGGCAGCCAGGGTGAAGGCTACGCCGCAAATCTTAACGATCCGAAAAAAGATAGTTTATGAAACAATAATTTAGAAAGACCGCCTCACAGCAAGGCCGGCGTGTGTAAACTGCCCGCCGGTCCAGTCTCGGAGACGCAGCGTGACGGCGCGATTTTGGAAAGACCTGACGACGGAGGATTTCGCGGCCCTCGATCCGCAGCGCCAGGTCACCCTGTTGCCGGTCGCCGCGACCGAGCAGCACGGGCCCCACCTGCCGCTCGCCACCGATGCGGCCATCAACGCCGGCATCATCGCGCGCGCGGTCGAGCTCGTGCCGATGGAGACGCCTCTCCTGATCCTGCCGATGCTGCCTGTCGGCCTGTCGCCGGAGCATCGCGACTTTCCGGGCACGCTCAGCGTGGCCGCCGAGACTCTCTTGCGGACGATCGTCGAAATCGCCGAAAGCGTCGCCCGCGCGGGCTTGCGCAAGTTGATCCTGTTCAACAGTCATGGCGGGCAGCCGGCCGTGCTCGATATCGCAGCGCAAGAGCTGCGGTCGCGGCATGCCATGGTCGCGGTCGTCGCGAATTCTTGGCGCATGATGCGGCCCGCGGAATTCTTCTCGCCGGCCGAGCGCGAGGCGGGCATTCACGCCGGTGCGATCGAAACCTCGCTGATCCTGCACCTGCACCCGGGCCTGGTCCGCCGCGATCGCATCGCCGACTTTCCGTCCGCCGCGCGCGACCACGAGCGCGATCATCCCGAGCTGGCGGGAGGCGGCCGCTTTAAATTCGCCTGGCAAAGTCAGGATCTCAACCCGGCGGGAGCGGTCGGCGATGCGCGCTCGGCGACCGCGGAGACGGGTGCGGTGCTGGTCGATCAGGCGGCGCGCGCGCTCGTGGCGCTGGCGTCCGATCTGTCGCGGCTGTCTTTCGACGTCCTGAAGTCGCGCTGACCGCTCAGGCGGCCAGGACGCGTGCGGCCGGCAGAGTGACGATGACGCTTGTCCCTTTGCCGGCCTCGCTCTCGATCCGGAGCTCGCCGCCGTGCAGCTCGATCAGGGCCTTCGAGAGCGGCAGGCCCAGGCCTGTCCCCGGATAGCGGCGCGCGCGGGTCGATTCGAGCTGGCCGAAGGGCGACAATGCCTTGGGGATGTCTTCCGGCGCCATGCCGATGCCCGTATCAGAGACCCGAATGATGAATCTCTCGTGGTCCCCCATCTGGGCGGCCAGGGTGACCCGGCCGCCGGCCGGCGTGAACTTGATGCCGTTCGACAGCAGGTTCAGCAGCACCTGCTTGAGACGCAGGCCGTCGGCATTCAGCTTCGGCAACCGGTCAGTCGGCAATGCCTCGATCGCGACATGCGCCTCGTCGGCACGCGCGCGCACCAGGCGCACGCAGGAATCGAACAGCTCCGTCACGTCGACGAGCCCTTCGAGGAGCTCGATGCGGCCCGCCTCGGCCTTCGAGACATCGAGGATGTCATTGATCAGCGCCAGGAGGTGGGCGCCGCTGTCGTGGATGTCGCGCGCATAGTCGAGATAGCGGCGCTCGCCGACCGAGCCGAACGCCTCGCGCTGGATGATGTCGGAGAACCCGATGATCGCATTGAGCGGCGTGCGCAGCTCGTGGCTCATATTGGCGAGGATCTCGGACTTGGTCTTGTTGGCCGCCTCCGCGGCCTCCTTTGCCTCGCGCAGCGCGTCTTCGGCGCGTTTGCGTTCCGTCAGGTCCGAGTAGACCGTGACGAATCCCCCGCCGGGCATCGGGTTGCGCCGCAGCTCCACATAGCGGCCGTTGAAGCGCCAGCGCGCGTTCCGATGTGGCACCGGCAGCTTCGACTGGTTGATGCGGTCGCGTACGTAGCCCTCGATGCTGCCGGAGCCGTACTCGCCGCGTTCGGCGGAATAGCGGACGATATCCTCGAAAGGCGTTCCTATCTTGTACATCTCGCGCGGCAGGCCGACCATTTCGATCAGCCGCTCGTTCCAGGCGATCATCCTCAGGTCGGCATCGTAGACGCTGATGCCCTCGCCCATGTACTCGAGCGTGCTTTGGAGGAGCCTCGTCTTTTCAGCCAGCTCTCTCTCACGGGCCTTCAGTGCTGTGATGTCGTAGCTGGTGACCACGCGGCCGCCTTCGAAGGGCTGCTCGTAAATGAGGATCCACGACCCGTCGGCCTGCTGGCGCTCGAATGGCGGGTGCACGCTGCGGTCGCGGGCGGCGCGCCTGGCGATGAAGCTCTCGATGTCCTCGCCCGGCTGGAGCGTCACGAGCTTCCGGGCGACGCGGGCGCGCAAGATCTGCTCCAGCGGAATGCCCGGCGTGAGCATCTCGTCGCCCAATCCAGTGAAACGCCGATAGGCGGGGTTGGAGACGATGAGACGGTCGTCGCGGTCGAACAGGGCAATGCCGTTGGCAAGACTCTCGAAGGCCGCGGCAAGCCGCACCTGCGCTTCGCCGGCGCGCCGGTCGGCATCGACCTCGCGCGTGATGTCGCGCCCGGTGCCTCGATAGCCGGTGAAATTGCCGGCCGCATCGAACAGCGGCTTGCCGCTGATGGAGATGTAGGAGTCGTCGCCCGTCGGCAGGCGATAGGCGTAGCGAAAATCGCGGAATGGGCGCCGCGCCGCCAGATCGCCGAGATGCGCCTGCCACTTTTCGGGATCGCGCGACAGGTCGTGAATCTCCTCGCGCCGCTTGCCAAGGCCGTTCTGCGGGTTCACGCCGAGCGAGCGGCGCAAATTGTCGGACAGATACGTGAACCGCAGATCGGCATCCATCTCCCACAGCCAGTCGGACGAAATTTCGGCGAAGTCGCGAAACCGCTGCTCGCTGTCCACTTGTCCCTGTGCCGAGGCCTGCGCGAGCCGCGTCGCCCGTCCGAGCGCCTTGGCCTGCCGGCTGTGCACGATGACGATGAGGCTCGCCGCGATCCCCAGTGAGAAGCATTCGGCGAGGACGTACCCCCAGGGTGCGAACCAGGTAACCGGGCGCAACAGCGGATAGTCGCAGATGTGCACGCCCCACGCGATGAAGCCCAGCCCGACCAGCTGATAGCCGCGCGTCAACTCGCCGCTCTCGGCGCGCACGAACGCAAGCCCCGTGGCGAGCATGGCAGCACCGGCGAGCCAGTGGGTCGGCGCGGTTCGCAGGAAGAACGGCAACTCCTGCACGGCCGCGAAGCTCGCCCACGCGACCGCCGCCAGGAACAGGAGCAGGATGACCCGATCAAAGCGCGGGCGTTCGAGGAACCGGAGCGCTCCCGCCAGAAACAGAGCTGCTTTCAGGGTGACCCCCAGCTCGGCCAGATAGAAGGGCAGGCCGGGCGGCATGATCGCGCCCGTGAGCTGGATGACCTCTTGTCCCATGTTGGCGAAGACCGCAGCCGCCCACCAGCCCAGCGCCCGATTTCCATCCACGCTCCGTAGATACAGGAGTGCCAGTGCCAGCAACCCCGAGCCCAGGGCTGCGCCGAGAACAGCAGTTGGTTGCGTGACGATCATTCCCCCTGCCGCCGATCGCGTCCCGCGGGCCGTCATCGACCCTGAGTCGTCGCCTAAGTGCCCGGCTGGCCTCGCAAACTGCGCGCGAGGTGCCGACTCAAGTCGGTATAAACGGCAAAAAGGGCAAAGAATTCATTAACGGGGGGACGGCCCCTGTCCCGCCGCGGTGGTCAGTATTTGAGCAGCGCCTCGAACGGCACGTCGAGGCGCTTGCGTCCTTCGAGCGCCGCCAGCTCGATGATGCACACCGCTGCGCGGACGTCGGCGCCGGCTTTGCGCAGGAGGTTGATCGCGGCCGCCAGCGTGCCGCCGGTCGCCAGGAGGTCGTCCAGAACGACCACGCGCTGGCCCTTATGGACGGCGTCGGCCTGGATCTCGATCGTGTCCGTTCCATACTCCAGCGCATAGGTGTGCGGGATGGTCCCGCCCGGCAGCTTGCCGTGCTTGCGGACCATCATGAACCCGCAGCCGAGCTCGAGCGCCAGCGGGGCCGTGACCAGAAAGCCGCGCGATTCGATACCGGCCAGGATGTCGGGCTGATGCCGGGAGATGAGCTTCGCCATCTCCTTGACCGTGGACCGCCAGGCGTTCTTGTCGGCGAGCAGCGGCGAAATGTCGCGGAACAGGATGCCGGGCTTTGGAAAGTCCGGCACGTCCCGGATGAACGACTTTAGATCCATGCGCTGCCCCTCGCGGATTCGCCCCTGTTCGGGGAGACCCTAGCGTCAGCCCGGCTGCGGCGCAATTTGAGCGCCGACCGGCCGGGCCTCCGCAAGCGCTACTTCAGGGTCTCGAGATAGGCGATGACGTTCTGGCGCTCGGTGTCGTTCTTCAACCCGGCGAACGCCATGATCGTGCCGGGGACCTTGGCCCTGGGATCCTTGAGGTATTCATCGAGCACCTCGGGCGTCCAGGTGATGCCCGATTTCTTGTTCGCCTCCGAGTACCGGAAGCCCTCGATCGACCCCGCTTTGCGGCCGACCACGCCAAACAAGGTTGGGCCGAGCTTGCGCGGCCCATTGGCTTGATCGGTGTGGCAGGCGCCGCAGACGCGGGTGAACACCTTCTTGCCTTCCGCCGCGTCGCCCGCGGCGTGCGCGATGCCCGCCGACATGACGCTGAACGCTGCGATCCCGGCCACCAACAAAACACCCTTGTACATCCTATGCTCCCTCGCTTGCCTTCGCGCCGCGACCGCGGTGCCATTCCAAGGCGTCGATATAAGGGCGGCGCGCGGCTGTCAACTGATGATCAAATGACCAACAAGCGTGCTAGTCGAGCTTGAGATTGAGCGAACGGATGAGCGCCGCCTTGGCACGGCTGTCGTCTTGGAGCCGGCGCACGAACGCGTCGTGGGCGAGGTAGCGAGCCAGGGCGCCGGTGTGGGCGGCCACCGCCTTATAGGCGCCGTCGGCCGCTGCGGCCGCACAGCCTTTCTCCAGGATCGCGAGCACAGGGGCCGGCACGCCCGCGGGCGCGTAGAGGCCGCCGAAGCCGGGCATGGACACCGCGTAGCCGAACTCGGCCACGGTCGGTACCTCGGCGAACTGCGGATGGCGCTGGTCGGCGAGAATCGCCAGCGCGCGCACCGTGTCGGTGGTGAACGAGCCGATCGACGGCGCCGCCGCGTCCAGGCGCCCCGACGTCACGTCGCGCAGGAGGTCGCCATAGATGCGATAGGGCGTGTAGGCCATCTCGATGCCGGCACTCCGCAGAAGACTGTACATCTGCAGGTTCGGAACCGTGGCCGCACCGGAGTCACCCCACGTGAGCCTGCCCGGTGCCGCCCTGGCCAGCGCCAAGAACGCCTTGAAGTCCCTGGCCGGCGAGTTCGGCCCGACGACGAGCGCGAACTGGTTCTCGAAGGTCTGGCAGATGGGCGTGAACGAGTCGGCGCGGTAGGGCAAATCCGGTTTGATGTGCGGCTGGATCGTGATCTGGCCCTGGGGTGCGAAGCCGAGGATGTAGCCGTCCGGGCGCGCGGTTGCGACGGCCGTCATGGCGATGATGCCGGCCGCCCCTTCGCGGTTGACCACGAGAATGGGGCCGTTGATCGCGCGGCCGAGAGCTTCCGAAAATCCATGCGCCAAGACGTCGATCAGGTTGCCGGAGCTGAACGGCACGATGACCTGGATTGCTTTTGTGGGAAACTCCGCCGCCGCGGTTGGCTGCCTCGGAGCCGGGGCGAGCATCAGGGCTGCGGCAAGCAGTCGCCGCGCGAGCGGACTCACGGGCCCAGTATGGGTCGCGGGAACGGATGCGCCGCCTCGTAGGCGCGCGCGGCCCGCAAGACGAGATGGTCCTGGTGATGGCGGCCGACGAGCTGCAGGCCGATCGGCAGGCCGGACGCGCTGAGGCCGCACGGCACGCTCGCGGCGGGCTGGCGGGTCATGTTGAACGGGAAGCTGAACGGGGTCCAGTCGATCCAGGTCGGATCGGCGCTGTCCTCGCCGATGCGCCGGGCGGGTACTGCGACCGTCGGTGTGAGCAGCAAGTCATAGCGGCGGTGGAAGCGGATCATCGCCTGGCCGACCTCGGTGCGCACCGCGTCGGCCGCGAGATAGTCGACCGCGCTCTTCGTGGCGCCGTATTGGGCCGACGCGAGAAGGCCCGGGTCCATGTTCGCCCGCGCGGCCTCGGGGATGTCCGCGACTACCTTGGCGGCCCCGGAGGTCCACAAGGTCATGAACGCATCGCGGGGGTCGGCAAAGCCGGGATCCGCCGCTTCGACGATCGCGCCAAGTGCCGCAAGCCGCTTGGCAGCCTCGTCGAGGGCGGCGCGCACCTCGGCATCGACGTTGCGTGCATACCCGAGCATCGGGCTGTAACCGATGCGCAGGCCCGCCACGCCCAGATCAAGCCCGGCGCTGAAATCGCGGTGATGACGCGGCACCGCCCACGGGTCGCGATCGTCGAAGCCGGCCAGCACGCTGAGCATCAGCGCCGCGTCCGAAACCGTGCGGGTCATGGGGCCCACATGCGCAACCGTGCCGAATGCGCTCAGCGGATAGGCCGGGACCCGGCCGAAGGTCGGCTTGATGCCGAAGATGCCGCTGAACGACGAGGGGATGCGGATCGACCCGCCGCCGTCGGTGCCGATGGCGAGCGGCCCCATGCCCGAGGCGATTCCGGCCGCGGCACCCGCACTGCTGCCGCCCGGCGTGTGGTCGAGATTCCAGGGATTGCGCGTGACGCCGGTGAGCGGGGAATCGCCCAACGCCTTCCAGCCGAATTCCGGGGTCGTCGTCTTGCCGAGCAGCACGGCGCCGGCCTCGCGCAATCGTGCCGTGACCGGCGCGTCCTCCGTCCATGGCTGGTCGCGACGGATAGTCTTCGAGCCGCGCAAGGTCGGCCAGCCTTTGGTCAGCACGAGGTCCTTGATCGAGGCGGGCACGCCATCGAGCGGTCCGCACGGCGCACCGCTCATCCAGCGGGCTTCCGAGGCGGCGGCGGCGGCCCGCGCGCCTTCGGCGTCGACGAGGATGAAGGCGTTGAGACGCGGATTCTGTGCATCGATCCGCGCGAGCACCGCGTCGACCGCCTCGCGCGGCGAGAACCGGCGTGCGCGATAGCCCGACAGCAGCTCGGTTGCGGACAAATCGGCGAGGTCAGCCATGGGCCAACTATCGGTCAGGCGCGCCAACCGCACAAGCCGACATGACGCCCTATCCTTTCGCGGAGGGGCTGGTCAGGCGCGCGCCCACCGCCTGAGATCGACCGGCTGGCGCTTGCGGCCCCAGGTTCCCGGAGGGCCGTCGAAGACGCCGGCGCAGCGTGCACCACAGTTGCGGCAATGGCCGTCGTCGGTCAGCGCCCAGGACGTGATCTCGTACCAGTCGCGGCCGATCACGCAGGCCCCGCAGGCGTGGCAGTAGGTGCTGTCGGCCTTCTCGTGATGCACGTTGCCGACATAGACGTAGCGCAAACCGTGCTTCACCGCGATCTCGCGCGCCCGCAGCAGGGTCGCGGGCGGGGTCGGCGGGTTCTCCAGCATCTTGTAGTCGGGATGGAAGGCAGAGAAGTGCAGCGGGACGTCGGGGCCGAGCCGGTCGGCCACCCAGCGCGACAGCGCCTCGATCTCGCCGGGTGAATCGTTCTCGCCGGGGATCAGCAAGGTCGTGATCTCGGTCCAGCAACGCCGCTCGCGCACGAGATATTCGAGCGTGTCGAGCACGTCCTGCAGATGGCCGCCGCAGACCCGGTGGTAGAAGTCCTCGTCGAAGGATTTCAGGTCGATATTGGCCGCATCCGCATGGCGGTAGAGCTCATGGCGGGCATCGGGCGTGATATAGCCGGCCGACACCATCACCGACTTGATCCCGTGGGCGCGGCACGCGGCGGCGGTGTCGACGGCGTATTCGAGGAACACGGTGGGGTCGTTGTAGGTGAAGGCCACCGAACGGCAGCCGAGCGCCTTGGCGGCGCGGGCGAGCGTCTCGGGCGAGGCGGCTGCGGCCAGCGTGTCCGTCTCCCGTGATTTCGAGATATCCCAGTTCTGGCAGAACTTGCAGGTGAGGTTGCACCCTGCGGTGCCGAAGGACAGGACCGATGTCCCGGGCAGGAAATGGGCGAGCGGCTTCTTCTCGATCGGATCGATGCAGAAGCCGGACGAGCGGCCATAAGTGGTCAGCACCAGCTCGTCCCCTTGCCGCGCGCGCACGAAGCACAGGCCGCGCTGGCCGTCGTGGAGGCGGCAGAACCGCGGGCAGACGTCGCACTGCAGGCGGCCGTCCGGCAGCCCATGCCAGTAGCGGGCGGGGACGACAGAAGGATCGGGAACGACAGCCGTGGTCACGGGTTCTCCGGCGGGGATGCTTGACATTGTTGTCCAAGAGATGGGGAATGGCCACCGTCAGGTCCAGCGCCGCCCGGGCAATTTTTGCTGCGAGGTGACAATGCCTTCCCTCTCGGAAGCCGCGGTCCGCCCGCCCGCCGTGGCGGGTATGTTCTATCCCGCATCGGCGGACGAGCTTGGCGCCGACATCGACGGAATGCTGGATGAGGCGGCCGCCCGCGGCGAACCGCCCAAGGCGATCATCGTCCCGCACGCGGGCTACATCTATTCGGGGCCTATTGCCGCGGCGGCCTATGCGCTGTTGCGACCCATTCGCGACCGCATCCGGCGCGTCGTGCTGCTGGGGCCCGCGCATCGCCTGCCGTTCCGCGGATTCGCTTTGCCCTCGGTAAAGGCGTTCCGGACGCCGCTCGGCGACATTCCGATCGACCGGCCGGCGATCGACCGGTTGCGCGGCCTGCCTGAGGTCAAGATCCTCGATGAGGCGCACGCGGGCGAGCACTGCCTCGAGGTGCACCTGCCGTTCCTGCAGCGGACGCTTGGAAGTTTTGCGCTGCTGCCGGTCGTCGTCGGCGTGGCGAGCGGGGAGGACGTGGCGAAGCTGCTGGAGGCGGTGTGGGGTGGGCCTGAGACCCTGATCGTGATCTCGTCGGACCTCAGCCACTATCACGACTACGCGACGGCGCGTTCGCTCGACGGGCACACGGCCGGCGCTATCGAGCGGCTCGACGGGGCGGCCCTCGATGAGGACTCCGCCTGCGGCCGCGTGCCGATCCGCGGGCTGCTGGAGGTGGCGAAGCGGCGCGGGCTCGCCTGCCGCCGTCTCGACCTGCGCAACTCCGGCGACACCGCGGGCCCGCGCGATCAGGTCGTGGGCTACGGCGCCTGGGCATTGACCGCGACGGCCTGACATCCGGTGAGCCCCGACCAGCAGCAGACGATCGAGGCGCTGTCGAGGCCCGCGATGTACGGCCTTGCGGATGACGAGACCGTCGAGCGCAGCGAGACGCATGGAGCGGTCGTCTTCCTGGCCGGTGATCGCGCCTACAAGCTCAAGCGCGCGGTGAAATATCCCTATCTCGACTACTCGACGCCGGAGCTGCGCCGAAAGGCGTGCCTCGCCGAGCTCGAGGTCAACCGGCGGGCGGCACCGCAGCTTTATCTCGCCGTGAAAGCGGTGGTGCGCGACGGCGAAGTGTTACGCCTCGCCGAGGACCAGCCGGCCGGTGCGATCGACTGGGTGCTGGTGATGCGGCGCTTCGAGGAGAGCGATCTCCTGGAGCAGCAGCGCCGCGCCGGCAAGCTTACGTCGGAGCTGATGCGGAGCCTGGCCGAGACGATCGCGGGCTTCCACGCGGCGGCCGAGAAGCGCCCGGATTTCGGCGGGGCGGAGGGCATGGCGACCATCGTCGACGAGAACATGACCGTGCTCGAATCGATGGCCAGGCGCGTGTTCGAGCGGGCGAAGGTGGATGCGCTGGCGCGGCTGTCATGGGCCGAGCTCGAGCGCCTGACGCCGCTGCTCGACCGGCGACGCGATGCCGGCCTGGTGCGCCGCTGCCACGGCGACCTCCACCTCAACAACATCTGCCTCATCGGCGGCCGGCCCACATTGTTCGACGCGATCGAGTTCAGCGAGGACTTCGCCAGCATCGACGTCTTCTACGACCTTGCGTTCCTGGTCATGGACCTCGACCGCCATGGCCTGCGGGCTTTGGCCAACACGCTGCTCAACCGATATCTCGAGTGCAGTCTGGACTATGACGGTCTCGCGGCCCTGCCGCTGTTCCTCTCCTGCCGGGCGGCCATCCGCGCGCATGTGACGGTGAGCCGGGCCGAGGCGATGCACTCGTCGGCGCAAGCACCGCTCGACGAGGCGCGCGGTCTGCTGGACCGGGCGGTCACGTATCTGGAGCCGCCGCCGGCGCGGGCACTGGCGATCGGCGGGGTGTCGGGCACCGGCAAGACCACGGTCGCGCGCGCGGTGGCACCGGCGATCGGTCCGTCTCCAGGTGCGGTGATCCTACGCAGCGACGTGACGCGGAAGCGCCTGGCCGGCGTGGGCGAGACCACAAAGCTGCCGCCGTCCGGCTACACGCCAGAGATGAACGACAAGGTGTTCGCCGCCCTGGCCGAGACGGCGGAGGAAGTGCTGGCCGCCCGGCACGGCGTGGTCCTCGACGCGGTCTACGGCGAAGAGCGGCACCGTACCGCTTTGGAAGAGGTCGCGCGAAAGGCCGGCGTGCGGTTCGACGGAGTCTGGCTCACCGCACCCGCGGAGGTGCTGGAGCGGCGCATCGGCGGCCGGCGCGGGGATGCTTCGGATGCCACTGTCGAAGTGCTGCGCGCGCAGCTTCAGCGCATCGAGAAGCCGCCGAATTGGGTGGCGGTCGACGCCGGCCGCCCGGTCGAGCAGATCGCGGACGAGATCCAGCGTCGATTGGGGTAGGGA
>DATJPD010000141.1:0-25379 GCA_035506575.1 Alphaproteobacteria bacterium | reverse complement strand
CCGCTGCCGGGATCGCCGGCGGCGGCGCTACGCTTTTGCCTTGGGGGTGAGCGCAGGCGGCCCGTAGCCGCCGCCCCCGGGCGTCTCAATGACGAAGACGTCGCCCGGGTTGACCTCCCAGCGCGCCGTCGCCCCCTTCTCTTCCCGCGTGCCATCGGTGCGCTCGACCCAGTTGCGGCCGAGCTGGCCCGGCTCGCCGCCGGCCAGACCGAACGGTGGAATGCGCCGCCTATTGGCCAGAATCGCGCAAGTCATCTTCTCGCGGAAGCGGAGGCGGCGCACCACGCCGTCGCCGCCGCGATGCGTGCCGCGCCCGCCGCTGCCGCGCCGGATCGCGTACCATTCCACGAGCACCGGATAGCGCCATTCCAGCACCTCCGGATCGGTCATGCGCGAGTTCGTCATGTGGGTGTGCACGGCGTCGCAGCCATCGAAATCGGGCCCCGCCCCCGAGCCGCCGGCCACGGTCTCGTAATACTGGTGGCGCTCGTTTCCGAAGGTCAGATTGTTCATCGTGCTTTGTGCTGCCGCGAGCACGCCGAGGGCTCCGTAGATCGCGTCGGTGACGCATTGCGAGGTCTCGACGTTGCCCGCCACCACCGCCGCCGGATAGCGGGGGGCGAGCATGCTGCCTTCGGGGATGACGATCTTGAGCGGCTTGAGCACGCCCGCGTTCATCGGGATCTCGTCGTCGATCAGGGTGCGGAAGACATAAAGTACGGCGGCCTTGCACACCGCGGACGGCGCGTTGAAGTTGGTCGGGCGCTGCGGCGAGGTGCCGGTGAAATCGATGACGCCGGTGCGGTTCGCCTTGTCGAACGACACCTTCACGCGGATCACGCTGCCGTCGTCCATCTCGTAAGAAAATGAACCGTCCTTGAGCACGCTGACCACGCGGCGCACCTGCTCCTCGGCGTTGTCCTGCACGTGCTGCATGTAGGCCTGGACCACGTCGAGACCGAACTGCGCCACCATCTTGCGCAGCTCCTGCACGCCCTTCTCGCACGCCGCGATCTGCGCCTTGAGGTCGGCGATGTTCTGCGCCGGGTTGCGTGCCGGGTACTTGCCCGAGGACAGCAGCTCGACCGTTTCCTTCTCACGGAACCGGCCCTGCTCGACCAGCACGAAATTGTCGATCAGGACTCCCTCTTCCTCGACCGTTGTCGAATCCGGCGGCATGGAGCCCGGCGTCAGGCCGCCGATATCGGCCTGGTGGCCGCGCGAGGCGACGAAAAACAGGAGCTCCGCGCCCGCCTCGTCGAACACGGGCGTGATGACCGTGACGTCGGGCAGATGCGTGCCGCCATTGTAGGGCGCGTTCAGCATGAACACGTCGCCCGGACGCATCGAGTTGCCGCGCGCGCGCTTGACCGCGGCGACACTCTCGCCCATCGAGCCGAGATGCACCGGCATGTGCGGCGCGTTGGCGATGAGCTCGCCCTCGCGATCGAACAGCGCGCAGGAGAAGTCCAGCCGCTCCTTGATGTTGACCGAGTAGGCCGTGTTCTGCAGCGCCACCCCCATCTGCTCGGCGATCGACATGAAGAGGTTGTTGAACACCTCGAGCATCACCGGGTCGACCTGCGTGCCGACCGCGGATTCGCGCTTGAGCGGCGTCGTCCGCCGCAGCACCAGGTGGTCGCGCGCGGTGACCTCGGCGGTCCAGCCCGGCTCGACGATCGTTGTCGCGTTCTTCTCGGCGATGATGGCCGGGCCGGCGAGGCGCATGCCCGGCTCGAGCGTATCGCGGCCGTAAAGCGGGGTGTCGTGGGTCGCACCGCCGGCATACATCAGCGCGCGGGCGAGAGGCGGGGGTGCTGGGCGCTCGCCCGCGGCACCCTTGACCGGGTCGTCGGCGGTCTCGGTGTGGCCGATGACTTCGACCGCCGCGGCTTCGACGATCACCGCCTTGTCGGCCATCATGAATCCGTAGCGCTGGCGATGCGCCGTCGTAAAGGCGGCGACCGCCTCGGCGCGCGCGGCGAAATCGACCACCATCGCCGAATCGGTGCCTTCGTATTTCAGGTGCAGCTTGCGCTGCACCTCGATCTTGTCGGCGGGGATTCCCTGCCGACGCATTTCGGCGTGGCCGTCCTGGGCGAGTGCTTCGAGCGTGCGCTCAAGCTCCGGCATCAGCGCATCCGTAAGCCGCGCCTCGACCGCCTTTTCTCTCATGACCCGCAGGTCAGCGAGACCCATGCCATAGGCCGACAGCACGCCCGCGAGCGGATGGATGAAGACGGTCGTCATGCCGAGCGCGTCGGCGACGCGGCAGGCATGCTGGCCGCCGGCGCCGCCGAAGCAGCTCAGCGCGTAGCCGGTCACGTCGTAGCCGCGCTGCACCGAGATCTGCTTGATGGCGTTGGCCATGTTCTCGACGGCGATGCGCAGGAACCCGTCGGCGATCTCCTCGAGGCTGCGCCGCTCGCCGGTCGCGGCCTCGATGCGGCCGGCGAGCTCGCCGAACTTCTGGCGTACGATGTCCGCATCCAGCGCCTGGTCGCCGTTCGGGCCGAACACCTTGGGAAAGAACGCGGGCTGGATCTTGCCGACCAGGATGTTGGCGTCGGTGACGCACAAGGGTCCACCGCGCCGATAGCACGCGGGGCCCGGATTGGCGCCGGCACTCTCCGGCCCGACGCGGAACCGCGCCCCGTCGAAGAACAGGATCGACCCGCCACCTGCGGCCACGGTGTGGATCCGCATCATCGGCGCCCGCATGCGCACGCCCGCGACCAGGGTCTCGAACGCGCGCTCGTATTCGCCGTTGTAGAGGGCCACGTCGGTCGAGGTGCCGCCCATGTCGAAGCTGATGATCTTGTCGAACCCGGCCATGGTCGAGGTGCGCACGGCCCCCACGATGCCCCCGGCCGGGCCGGAGAGGATCGAATCCTTGCCCTGGAAGAAGCGTGCATCGACGAGGCCGCCGTTCGACTGCATGAACATCAGCCGCGTGCCGCCCAGCTCGCCGGCCACACGGTCGACGTAGCGCCGCAAGATCGGCGACACATAGGCGTCGACGACGGCGGTATCGCCGCGGCCGACGATCTTCATCAGCGGGCTCACCTCGTGGGAGATCGAGACCTGCGTGAATCCTACCTCGCGCGCGAGCGCGCCCAGCGTCTGCTCGTGGTCGGGATAGCGGTAGCCGTGCATCAGCACGATCGCGATCGCGCGGAAGCCCGCCTTGAACGCGTCTTCAAGGCCGCGCCGCGCGGCCGCTTCATCGAGCGGCCGCAGGACCTCACCCTCGGCGCTCAGCCGCTCGTCGATCTCGATCACCCGCTCGTACAGAAGCTCGGGCAGCACGATGCGCCGCGTGAACAGCTTCGGCCGGTTCTGGTAGGCGATGCGGAGCTGGTCGGCGAAGCCGCGCGTGATCGCCAGCACCACGCGCTCGCCCTTGCGCTCCAGGAGCGCGTTGGTGGCAACCGTGGTGCCCATCTTCACGGCCTCGATCGGCCCGCCGGCCAGGGATGCGTCTGACGACAGCGACAAGAGGTCGCGGATGCCCTGCAGGGCCGCGTCCGGGTAGCGGCCGGGATTCTCCGAGAGCAGCTTGTGGGTGAGCACCGCACCGTCGGGCCGGCGCGCGACCACGTCGGTGAAGGTGCCGCCGCGGTCGATCCAGAACTGCCAGCCGGAGGTGATCGAGCCTGTATCCGCCATGTGCGTCAGACCATGCCGCCCCGATCACTCATCCGCAAGTCACTCATAGGCAAGCAGCTGCTTGCCGCGCGTCTCGGGGAGCATGGCCACAGCGACGAGCACGAGGCCATAGGCGATGACCGCGAACAGGCCGATCGCGGCACCCAGCCCCATCGACGCGCTGAGATACCCGACCAGGGTCGGAAACAGGGCACCGATGCCGCGCCCGAAATTGTAGCAAAAGCCCTGGCCCGAGCCGCGCACACGGGAGGGGAAGAGCTCGGTCATGAAAGGCCCCATGCCGCTGAAGATACCCGAGGCGAAGAAGCCGAGCGGGAAGCCCAGCACCAGCATCATCGCGTCATTGACCGGCAGGACCATGTAGGCGACCACCGTCACGGCGGAGCAGACCGCGAACAGGGCGAAGCTCGCGCGCCGGCCGATGCGGTCGTTGAGCCAGGCGCTGGTCAAATAGCCCGCGAACGAGCCGATGATAATCACGGCCAGATAGCCGCTCGAATTCAGCACGGTGAGCTTGCGCACGGTGCGCAGAAAGGTCGGCAGCCAGGTCGTGATCGCGTAGTAGCCGCCCTGCGCACCCGTGGCGAGCAGGCAGGCGAAGGCCGTGGTGGCCAGGAGTTGCGGCGAAAAGATGTCGAGGAAGGTGCTGCGCCCGCCGGTCGCGATGCGGCGGCGCGTCTGGTTGAAGATCTCCGGCTCGGGCACGTAGCGGCGGACGTAGAAGACGAGCAGCGCCGGCGCCAAGCCGACCCAGAACAGCGCGCGCCAGGCGATCTCCTCCGGCAAGATCGAATAGAACAGTGCGTACAAGACCGCGGCCATCCCCCAGCCCACGGCCCAGCCGCTCTGCAGGGTGCCGACCGCCTTACCGCGGTGATCTGCATGGATGATCTCACCCACCAGCACCGATCCCACGGCCCATTCGCCGCCGAACCCGAAGCCCTGCAGCGCCCGGGTCGTGAACAGCGTGCCGAAGCCGGTGGCAAAGCCGTTCAGACAGGTGAATATCGCGAACCACAGGATGGTGAACTGGAGGACCCGCACGCGACCGAACCGGTCGGCGAGCGCGCCGGCGATCCAGCCGCCGAAGGCCGAGATCAGCAACGTCACCGTGGCGAGCAGGCCGGCCTCGCCGCTGCTGATCTTCCACAGGGTCAAGAGGCTCGGGATGACGAAGCTGAAAACCATGTAGTCCATGGCGTCCATCGTCCAGCCACCGAACGCCGCCACGAACGTGCGCCGTTCCTCGGGTGCGAACCCGCGCATCCAGTCGAACATCTGTCCCCCGTCGTTGAAGGTTAGGTCGCCGCCAGCCGGGCGTTGATAAGGTCGGTGACCAGCATGGCTCCCGGCGCATGCGTGATCGCGAACTCTGGCTTCACCGCGGCGATCACGGCCTGCGGCGTGACACCGCAGGCCCAGAACACCGGCATCTCGTCCTCGCGGACCTCGACGGCATCGCCCCAGTCGGGCTTTTTGATGTCGCGGATGCCGATCAGATGCGGCAGCCCGACATGCACCGGAGCACCGTGCACCGAGGGAAAGCGCGAGGTGATCTGGACCGCGCGGATGACGTCGGCCGGCTTGAGAGGCCGCATGGACACGACCATCGGCCCCGAGAACCGGCCGGCCGCGGCACAAGCGACGTTCGTCCGGTACATGGGGACGGTGGCGCCGGTGTCGATGTGGCGCAGCGGCACGCCCGCATCGAGCAGCGCCTCCTCGAACGAGAACGAGCAGCCGAGCACGAAGGCGACCAAGTCGTCCTGCCACCAGCGGCTTATGTCCGTCGGCTCGTCGACCAGCTCGCCCGATTTCCACACCCGATAGCGCGGCAAATCGGTGCGGATGTCGAGATCGGCGGCGAGCGACGGGATGGCAGGATCGCCCGGCTCGGACATGCCGATGACCGGACACGGCTTCGGATTGCGCTGGCAGAAGCGCAGGAACTCGTCCGCCAGCGCCTTGGGCAGGATGGCGAGGTTGCCCTGAACATATCCTTTGGCGACACCGGCGGTGTTCGCCGGGGCAAAGCCGCCGCGATAGGCGAGGCGCGCGGCGAGGCCGGTGTCGAGGGGGTGGTTCGAGGACGGAGACGGAGCGAGGGTGGACATGAGCTTTTCTAACCTCCCGGATGAATTCGGTCTAATCGATTAATTTGATATATACTGATAAATTAAATTTATCGGATCGAATGGTCGAATTCAAAGCCCTGCACACCTTTGCCTGCGTCGCCGATCTCGGCAGCTTCCGCGGCGCGGCACGGCGCCTGCACATGACCCAGCCGGCGGTGTCGCAGCGCATCGGCCAGCTCGAAACGGAGCTCGGCACGCGCCTGTTCGAGCGGAAGAAGCGCGCGGCGACGTTGACGGCCACCGGCCGCGAGCTTCTGGCGTACGCCGAGAAGCTGCTGCGCCTGCGCGGCGAGATGCTGCACGCGCTGTCGGAGAAGGCCGCGTTGCGCGGCGTGCTGCGTCTCGGCGTCTCCGAGACCATCGTCCATACTTGGCTGCCGCGCTTCATCGAGCGCCTCGATTCGAGCTATCCACATCTGGGCCTCGAGATCGAGGTCGACACCTCGCCCAATCTGGGCGATCGCCTCTTGGCTCGGCAGATCGACCTCGCCTTCATGCTGGGGCCGCTCGCGGCGCCTGCGATACGCAACCTTCCGCTCTGCCGCTACGGGGTCGGCTTCGTCGCCAGCGCCGCCCTCAAATGGCCGCGCCGCACGGTGACGCTGGCCGACCTCGCCGCATGGCCGATCATCACGTTCTCCAAGAACACCCAGCCCTATATCGAAGTTCGCGAGGTGTTCAACCGCCCCGACCTGCCGCCGGTGAGGCTGCACGCGAGCGCCTCGCTGTCGACCGTGGTGCGCCTGGCTCTCGACGGGCTCGGCGTCGCCGTGATCCCGCCGGCGATCGTACGCGCCGAGCTGGCGGCGAAGACGCTGCGGGTGGTGCAGGTTGCCGAAAAGATCCCCGATCTCAACTTCGTCGCCAGCTGGCCGGCGAATGTCGACAGCCCGGCCGCCGAGGCGGTCGCCGCGATCGCGGCCGAGGTCGCGCGCCGGGCGCCAGGAGGCGGGCGCGCGACACGCCCCAAGCGCTAACCCCGATTTTCCTTCTGTTGCGGCGTTTTACTTGATAGACACGCCGCAGGGACAAAGGCCCAGGATCACCCGCGATGTCAGTGTTGGACAGCTTCGGCCCGCGCCGCAACCTGGCGCAGCTCTCGCAGATGTCCTTCGACCACATCGATTTCGGGCCGCTCAGCGAGGCGCTGCGGGCGGCGATCGCCGAGAACCCCGACGACGCCGATGCGCTGATGGAGCTCAGCCAGATCGAGCTGATGCTGGGCGAGCGCGCGTCCTCGGTCGCGCTGCGGGATCAGGCGCTCGCCGTCCGCCGCGTCTACGCCGATCCCACCAATTCCGCGACACCCGACTTCACCGCCGTCGCCATCTGCGCGCGCGGCGACTTCATGGCGAACACGCCGATGGAGTTCATGCTCGAAGGCTCCAACATCGCGCTGCACCGGGTGTATGTCGACGCGGGCGAGGATCTGCCGGCGGGCATTCCGCCGCACGACGTCGCGGTCATCGCGGTCGGCTATTCCGAGAGCACGCACCGCCTCCTCGAAGAGCTGGACCGGCGCTTCGCAACGTGGCCGCGCCCGGTGGTGAACAAGGCCGCGGGCATCATCCGGACCGGGCGCGACACCATGGCGCCGGTCTTCGACGGCCTGCCCGGCGTGGTCGTGCCGCCGACCGTGAAGCTCACGCGCGAGAATGCACAAGGGCTGGCGGCCGAGCTGCGCCAGCACAAGCCCGGCCAGCCGCCGTTTCCCATCCTGATCCGGCCGCTCGAATCGCACGCCGGGCAGGACCTGGAACTGGTGCTCGCGCCCGAGGCGCTCGAGCGCTATCTCAAGTTCCACATCCGGCCCGGCTATTTCATCTCGACATTCGTCGACTATCGCAGCGCCGACGGCCTATTCCGCAAGTACCGGATCGCCATGATCGACGGCGTGCCCTATCCGTCGCACATGGGGATCTCCGACCATTGGATGATCCACTACCTCAACGCCGGCATGACGCGCAGCGCCGAGAAGCGCGCCGAGGAGGCACGGTGGATGGACGAGTTCGAGACCAGCTTCCGCCGCCGGCACGAGGCGGCCTTGCGCGACGTGTGGCAGCGGCTCGGCCTCGAATATTTCGCGCTCGACTGCGGCGAAACCCGCGACGGCCGGCTCCTGGTGTTCGAGATCGACGTCGCGATGATCGTCCACATGATGGATCCGGCCGACATGTTCCCGTACAAGCACGTGCACATGCCGAAGCTGTTCGCGGCGTATCAGGCGATGCTGCGGCGGGTGGCGGGGACGTAAAAGCAAAACGGGCCGGCATGAGCCGGCCCGTCCGCACTTGCGCGGGCTCGACCGGAGTTACGATCCCACGACCTGCTGGCGCTGGGTGCCGAGGCCGTCCATGCCGAGCTCCATGACGTCGCCGGCCTTAAGGAACACCGGCGTCGGCTTGTGGCCGAGGCCGACACCCGGCGGCGTGCCGGTCGGGATCAGGTCGCCCGGCATGAGCGTGATGAACTGGCTGATGTAGCTCACCAGCTTCTTCACGCCGAAGATCATCTGCTTGGTCGAGCTGTTCTGCTTGGTCTCGCCGTTGACCTTGAGCCACATCTTGAGATTCTGCGGGTCCTTGATCTCATCGGTCGTGACCAGCCACGGCCCGGTCGGGCAGAACGTGTCGCAGCTCTTGCCTTTCGTCCACTGCCCGCCGCGCTCGATCTGATACTCGCGCTCCGAGACGTCGTTCACGAGGCAGTAGCCCGCGACGTAGCGCAACGCGTCGTCTTCGCTCACATACTGCGCCTTGCGGCCGATGACGATCCCGAGCTCGACCTCCCAATCGCCCTTCACGGACCCGCGCGGCAGCTTCACCTTGTCGTTCGGGCCGTTGAGGCTGGTGATCGCCTTGGTGAACAGCACCGGCTCCTTGGGGATCGCGAGCCCCGCCTCGGCGGCGTGGTCGGCGTAGTTGAGGCCGACGGCGATGATCTTCGAGATGCCGGTGAACGGGATGCCCAGACGCGGCTTGCCGGAGACCAGCGGCAGAGATTCCGGCTTGATCTTCTTCAGCTTGGCGAGCCCTGCGGGCGCCAGGGTGTCGGGCGTGATGTCCTTGATTTTCTTCGCGAGGCTGCGGATCCGGCCATTGGCATCGACCAGGCCCGGCTTCTCCTTGCCGGGCGGTCCGTAACGCAACAATTTCATTGGGCTCCCCCAGGTGGGTTTTAGAGATCGGTTTTGAGAGGGCGACTATGGCGAACACCCGGCGAAAGCGCAACGCCGGGGCCGCGGAGAACTAATCCGCAGCGTCGGTGACCCGGCCGCGGCCGAGCACGCGGTTCGCCGGCAGCCGCGCGGTCACGGTGGTGCCGGCGCCGACGACGCTCTCGATCGCGATCGATCCGTCGTGGAGCTCGATCAGGGCCTTGCTGATCCACAGACCGAGACCCGTGCCCTCGACCCGCCGGCTCACCGTCGGGTCGGCCTGCTGGAACGGCATGAAGATGCGCTCCTGGTCGGCAGCACTGATGCCGATCCCCGTATCGGCGACGGCGATCGCGTACGCGCCATCGGGCTCGAGGCGGGTCGTGACCGTGACGCGCCCACCCGGGACATTGAACTTGACCGCGTTCGTCAGGAGATTGAGCACGACCTGCTTCACCGCGCGCTGATCCACGTGCAGGCGCGGCAGGCCGTTGTCGTACGCGCAGATCATCGTGATGCCTTTCTCGCGCGCCCGCACGTCGAGGAACGTGACGCACGATTCGATGATCTCGGCGGGATTGATGGTCTCCTCGAACAGCTCGTAACGGCCGGCCTCGACCTTCGACACATCCAGGATGTCGTTGATGAGATCGAGGAGGTGATGACCCGAATGGTGGATGTTGTTCAGGTATTCCGTCTGCTTCTCGTTCAGCGCGCCGTAGAGGCACGAGCGGAGCAGGTCGGAGAAGCCGAT
Source organism: Alphaproteobacteria bacterium (assembly GCA_035506575.1). Classification (GTDB taxonomy): domain Bacteria; phylum Pseudomonadota; class Alphaproteobacteria; order CACIAM-22H2; family CACIAM-22H2; genus DATJPD01. Next base: position 15,664 of record DATJPD010000141.1, on the reverse strand, counting down.
GATAGCATTGAGCGGCGTGCGCAGCTCGTGGCTCATGCTGGCGAGGAACTCGCTCTTGGCGCGGTTCGCCGTCTCGGCCTCGGACTTGGCCTGGATCAATTCCGCCTCGCGCTGCTTGAGCGTCGTGATGTCGGTGCGCGTGCTGACCACCCCGCCCTCGCTGGTGCGCTGCTCGCGCAGGCGTACCCAGCGGCCGTTGGCGAGCTTCTGCACGAGCGGCTCGCCCGTCGCATTCCGGTGCCGCTCGACGCGCTCGCGCAGATATTCGCTCTCGCGCCCGACCGCGGAGACGATCCGACCGCGCTTCACGCGGGTGTCGATGAATTCCGCGAAGCTGACCCCCGGCCTCATCAATTCGCCGATTTCCGGATCCATCCGCACGATCGCCTCGTTGCGCAGCACGAGGCGATCGTCGGCGTCCCACAGCACGAGACCGTCGGGGATGTTGCCGATCGCGTCGGCAAGCCGCATCTCGGCACGCTTGCGATCGTCGATGTCGGTGAGGATGCCGGCCATGCGCGCCGGCTTGCCGTCGGCACCCATGACCGATTGCCCGCGAAGATGAAACCACCGGTAGCCGCGGTCCTTGGTCAGAAGCCGGTGTTCGGCGCTGTAAGGCTTCTCCGGGCCGCGCAGATGCTCGCGCAGCAGGTCGACGCAGCGGTTCCAGTCCGCCGGATCCACCAGCCAGCGGATCGACCCCGACGTGAGCTGGTCGAACTCGCCCTCATCGTAGCCCAACAGCTCGCGGAACCGCGGCGAGTAGTAGACGCGGTTCGTCGTCAGGTCCCAGTCCCAGATGCCCGCCTGGCGCACCGCGATGTCGTAGCGCTCGTGGCTGACGCGCAGCTCCTCCTGCACGGCGTGGCGTTCCGTCACGTCGGTGCCGGTGCCGCGATAGCCGAGGAAGCGCCCTTGGCGGTCGTAGAACGGCCGGCCGCTCACCGAGAGGTAGCGCTTCGTCTGATCATCGCCGACGATGCAGTACACGAAGTCGCGGAACGGCGCGTGCCGTCCGAGCGCCAGGTGGTGCGCCTCCCATTTCTGCGGGTCGCTGCCGGCATCGGCGGCGATCTCGCGGCGCGTCTTGCCGATCACCGAATCAGGGAGCTCGTGCAGGCGCGAGGTGAAGGTGAAGCGGTGGTCGGCGTCGGTCTCCCAGGACCAGTCCGAGGCGGTCGACGCGAAATCGCGCATGCGCTCGAGCTCGGCCCGCCGCTGATGCCGCAGGCGGAACAGGGCTGCCGACAGAATGACGACGGCGACCGTGAGCGGCAGGATCACCAGCAGAGGCCCGCCGGCGCCGGATGACTCCGCAGCGGCTGCGTGCGCAGCTGCCGCGGACATCGCGTCCGAGACCAGGAGGAGGCCGGTCACGGCCATCCAGACGAGGCGCATCCCTGAAACCCCTGTCGCGCGCGACGCGAGATAGCATCAAATTAGCGCGTATTTAAAAGATTTGCCGTCGACTCAACGGACGTAAAAGCTAGCAAAAACGCCGCTTCGGGTACATGGCCGGTCACAAGGCTGGGAGGTCCGGCCGCTTAACGCGACCTTCACCTCTCGCGCGTAATTTTATTTTGCGTCGAGACTCGATGCGTCAGTGAACTTCGAGCCATGAACGATGAACCGTGCGATTTCATCTGCGGGTGCATCTGATCCTTCGCGTCTGCCGGTCGATGCCCGGCCGGAAGACGCGCGCCTCCTGCTGATCGACGATCAGGCCTTCACCGTGCGCGCCGTCAAGGCGCTGTTGGCGAAGGACGGCTACGCCGCGATTCATGGCACGACCGAGCCGCAGGACGCAGAGCGCCTGTTCCGGCAGATGCGCCCCGACATCGTCGTGCTCGACATCTCGATGCCGGTGCTCGACGGGTTCGCGGTCCTCGACCGGCTGAGCGCGTGTGCGGACCGCCGCTTCGCCGCGATCTTCCTGTCCGGAATCGAAGGCCGCGAGATCCGCACCGAAGCCTACCGCCGCGGTGCCGCCGATTTCGTCAGCAAGCCGATCGACGAGACGGAACTGCGCCTGCGCGTGCGCAATCAGGCGCGGATCATCGCGTCCGAGCGGGCCTTGGCGCGGCAGAACGAGCGGCTCACGCAGGCGGTGGCGGAGCGCACGGCGAAGCTCGAGGATGCGATCGGCGTGCTCCGCGACGCCGAGACCTGCCTTGCCGAGGATCTGCGGCAGGCGCGCGCGAGCGGTGACGAGAAGATGGAGTTCTTCGCGAGCATCAATCACGAGCTGCGTACGCCGCTCAACGCCATCGTCGGATTTTCCGAAATCCTGAAAAACCAGACCTTCGGCCCGCTGGGCGATGCGAAATACGGCGAATACGCGGCCGACATCCACGGTTCGGCGATTTACCTGCAGCGGCTGATCAACGACGTCCTCGACATGGCGCGGGTGGAATCTCCCGAATTCCGGTTGGAGATGCGCGCGGTCGACCCTGCGGCTGCGGTGCGCACGAGCCTCATCATGATCGAGGACCAGGCCAGCCGCGCGGGCGTGAAGCTCGTCGTGGACGTCGAGCTGGGCCTGCCGCTGATCCGCACCGACGAGCACCGGCTGAAGCAGATCGTGCTCAACCTCACGACGAACGCGATCAAGTTCACGCCGGCCGGGGGGCAGGTCACCGTGAAGGTGCGGCGCGACAGCGAGCAGGGCCTGCTGATCCTCGTCATTGCCGACACCGGCATCGGCATGGCGCAGGAGGACCTGCCCATCGCCATGAAGCCGTTCGGACAGGTCCGCCGCCTCCGCTCGGTCGCGAAGCTGCCCAGCAACGACATCGGCATCGGGCTCGGGCTGCCGATCACGAAGCGGCTGACGGAACTGATGGGCGGCTCACTCGAGATCCACAGCCAGCGGGGCGTCGGCACGGTCGTGACCGTGCGCCTGCCCTATCAACCGGTCCAGGCGGCCTGACGAGCAAATTCCCCGGACGGTGAGCGCGCAGGAGCTTCCAGAGCGATGCGCGAATGCTCTAAAACTCGTCCATGGCCAAGATCACCGAGCTTCGCTCGCCCAACCACGACGCGCGGCCGCCAGGGATGCCGATCGACATGCTGGTGCTGCATTACACGGGCATGCCGACCGGCGAGGCGGCGCTCACGCGGCTGCGCGATGCCAGCAGCAAGGTGAGCGCGCATTACGTCATCGAGGAAGACGGCCGGATCTTTCATCTTGTCCAGGAGCAGCGCCGCGCCTGGCATGCGGGCGTGGCGTGCTGGCGCGGCCATCGCGACATCAACGGCCGGTCGATCGGCATCGAGCTGGTCAATCCCGGCCACGAGTTCGGCTACCGCGAATTCCCGCGCGCGCAGATGGCGGCTCTCGAATCGCTCGCGCGCGCGATCGTGGCGCGCCACCCGATTCCGCCGCGCAACGTCATCGGCCATTCCGACGTGGCACCCGAGCGCAAGGACGATCCGGGCGAGCTCTTCGACTGGGAGCGGCTCGCCGGCGCCGGTATCGGCGCATGGCCGAAGCTCGGCGGCGGCTGGTTCTTCCGCCGCCGCGCCGTCGAAACCTTCAATTTCGGGCCGAACGACCGCCACAAGAAGATCGCCGACATCCAGCAGATGCTCGCGACCTGGGGCTACGACGTGCCGACCAAGGGCGTGCTCGATCCGCACACGACGCGCGTACTGGTCGCCTTCCAGCGGCACTTCCGCCCGGACAACATCGACGGGCGGCTCGACGGCGACACCGCGTCGCGACTGGCCGCCCTCATCGGGCAGTTTCGTTGATCCGGTTCGATTGACAGGCGCCCGGCGGCGGCCTACCTAAGGCCTGTCAGACGGCCGGATGACCGCGGTGCGCAGGTTCATCCTGCGCGCCGAGGAAAGTCCGGGCTCCACGGAAGTAAGGGTGCCGGGTAACGCCCGGCGGGGGCGACCCCAGGGAAAGTGCAACAGAGAGCAGACCGCCGGCGGATTTCGGTCCTCCGGCAAGGGTGAAACGGTGCGGTAAGAGCGCACCGCGCCCCCGGTAACGGGGGCGGCATGGCAAACCCCACCCGGAGCAAGACCAAATAGGGGCGGCACGCCGGTCGCAAGACCGGCAGTCGATTTCCGGACCGCCGCCCGGGTCGGTCGCGCGAGGCGCCTGGCGACAGGCGTCCCAGAGGAATGGTCATCCCCGTCTTCGGGCGGGACAGAACCCGGCTTACAGGCCGTCTGGCAATTTTCCGCTGGGTCAGCGGCTAAATAGCTGAAAAACAAATAATTTCAGTTATTTGCGGCTGCGTATGAGCCATCTACCACAACGTCGCCGCCCAAGAACATAAAAAGAACAAACGTTCGCCGTAATCGCCGACGACTGTTCCGATGCTTTGCACCCCCCACCGTTCTGCGGCCGTTTTTGAGTAATTCCGTTCCAAATCAGCGATTTATTGGCGTTCATTGTTGACGCCCATTAATTCCCATGATATCCCATCATGTCCCACGTGCAGGCTCGTCAGGCCGCGTGCCCCCCCGAGGGACATTGGGGGATTGTTTTCCCCAAATAATTCAAAGCCTTGAGCTTTGATCCCAAGCGCGGCCGGCGGGACGGACATGAAGGCGTTTACCGGCAGCTTCACCTTCAAGGTGGACAAGAAAGGGCGGATCTCTGTCCCGGCCGAATATCGCGTCCTCCTGTCGGCGCAGGCGAACGGGGCGGAGGCCGGAATCCTCGCATTTCCGTGGTTCGATTACCGGGCGATCCGCGCCTGCGGGCCGGAGCTGATGGAGCAGATCGCCGCCAACCGCAGCCCGACCTCGGTGTTCGAAACCACGCCGGTCGACAGCGCGCTGATCTCCGCCGCCGACATGGTCCACCTGCCGTTCGACGGCGAAGGCCGCGTCGTGCTGCCGCGCGACCTGGCCGAGCATGCCGGCATTTCCGACAGCGCCACGATCGTCGGCCAGGTGAATTATTTCGAGATCTGGAATCCGCAGGCGTTCAAGGCGCACCAAGCCGCGCGCCGCTCGTTGCGGACACCCGGCGGGAGCAGCTGAGATGCCGGCCGCCGCGGCACATGTCCCCGTGCTCGTGGACGAGGTCGTGGCAGCACTCGCGCCGCGCGACGGCGGCCTCTACGTCGACGGCACGTTCGGGCGCGGCGGCTACAGCGCCGCCCTGCTCCAGGCCGCCGACTGCCGCGTCTATGCCGTCGATCGCGATCCCGATGCGATCCGGCACGGCCGCGAGATCGCGGCCCGTCATCCCGGACGACTGGAACTCATCGAGGGCCGTTTCGGCGATCTGGCACGGCTCCTCACCGCGCGCGGCGTTGCCGTGGTCCATGGCGTCGTCTTCGACCTGGGACTCTCCTCCCCCCAGATCGATGATGCCGCGCGCGGATTTTCTTTCCGCGGCGACGGGCCGCTCGACATGCGCATGAGCGCCGAGGGGCCGAGTGCCGCCGATCTCGTCAACCAGCTCCCCGAAGCCGAGCTCGCCGACATCATCTGGCGCTATGGCGAGGAGCGGCAGGCGCGGCGGATCGCCCGCGCCATCGTCCGCGCGCGCGCGGCGGCACCGATCGCCCGCACGCTCGAGCTCGCCGCCGTCGTACGGCAGGTGGTGCGCCGCTCCCCCGACGGCATCGACCCGGCGACGCGCACCTTCCAGGCCCTGCGCATCCGCGTGAACGACGAGATCGACGAACTGCGGCGCGGCCTCGTGGCGGCAGAGCAGCTCCTGGCACCCGGCGGCTGGCTCGCGGTGGTGTCTTTTCATTCGCTGGAGGATCGCGAGGTGAAGGCTTTCCTGCGCGACCGCAGCGACGGCGCCGGGCGCGGCTCGCGGCATCGGCCGGACGCCGCGGTCCGGCGCGCGCCCAGCTTCCGCCTTGCCACGCGCCGCGCGGTCCGCCCGAGCGAGACCGAATGCCGCGCCAATCCCCGCGCCCGCTCGGCGCGGCTGCGCGCAGCGCAGCGCACGCAAGCGCCGGCCTGGCCCGCGGTACCCAGCGACGGCACGGCATTCGATGACATGAAGGGGCCGCTCGCGTGATCCGGCCCGCCACATTGTTCTGGATCGTGCTCGCGGGTTGCGTGGGCTACGGCCTCTACCATCTCAAGAACGAGGTCCAGGCGCAGGAAGACGAGCTGTTTCGCGTCAACCGCACGATCCTCGCCGAGCAAGAGGCGATCCACGTGCTGCGTGCCGAGTGGAGCTATCTGAACCAGCCGGCGCGGCTGCAGGCGCTGGCCTCGCGCCATCTCGACCTCGCGCCGACCAAGCCCGCCCAGCTCGGCACGATCGCGACGCTGCCGTTGCCGCACGATTCGTCGGCCCCGCCGGCGCTGGCCGCGGCACCCGCTTCGTCACAGCCTGCCCCGTCTGGTCAACATCGTCCCGCCGTGCCGCGCGTTGCGGCCGCCGCGTTGCCGGCGCGCGGCACCCGGGGAATCAACTGATGGCGACGCGTCTCACCGACGTCCTGCGGTCGCTGCCGGCGCGCCTTCGCCTCGAAGGCACGGCCAAGCAGTCGCTCGAGATCGCCCGCCACCGTCTGGTGATCGGCGGCATCCTCTTTGCCGTCGGTTTTTCCGTGGTGGGCCTGCGCCTTGCCGACGTGACACTGCTCAAGGAAGGGCACGAGCCGCGCATCAGCCAGGGCCGCCGCCTGCCGGCGATCGAGCACGACCGCGCCGACATCGTCGACCGCAACGGCACCTTGCTCGCGACCTCGCTGGCCACGGCGTCGCTCTACGCCAACCCGAAGCTGATCCTCGACGCAGCCGATGCGGCGTCGAAGCTGGCGCAGGTGCTGCCTGGGCTGGACCCAGGCGACGTGCAGCGGCGCCTTGCCTCGGGCCGCGGCTTCATCTGGATCAAGCGGGGACTCACGCCGCGCGAGGAATTCGCGGTCAACCGCCTTGGCATCCCGGGCCTGTTCTTCCAGCGCGAGGAGCGCCGCGTCTATCCCTTCGGGCCGCTCACCGCGCACGTGATCGGCTTCACCGATGTGGACAACCACGGCCTGGCCGGCGCCGAGGAGTTCTTCGACGACCGCCTGAAGCAGTCCGGCGACCCGCTGGAGCTCTCGATCGACGTGCGGCTGCAGCACGAGGTCCATCAGGAGCTGCGGGCCGTGATCGAAGAGTTCCATGCGATCGGCGGAGCCGCCCTGGTGGTCGACGTCAAGACCAGCGAGGTCCTCTCCATGGTCTCGCTGCCCGATTTCGACCCCAACAACCCGGGCGCATCGCCGCCCGAGACGCGTTTCAACCGGCTGACGCTGGGCACCTACGAGCCGGGTTCGACCTTCAAGCTGTTCAACGTCGCGGCCGCCCTCGACGACCGCGTCGTCACGCTCCGCGATGGCTATGACGCATCGAAGCCGATCCATGTCGCGCGCTTCACCATCTCGGATGACGAGCCCAAGAACCGCTGGCTCTCGGTACCCGAGATCATCATGTATTCGTCGAACATCGGCTCGGCGAAGATGGCGCTCGATATCGGGCGTGACCGTCAGCGCGACTTCCTCGGCCGGCTCGGCCTCCTGAAGCCGGCCAGCATCGAGCTGCCGGAGGTCGCGAATCCCCAGGTTCCGAACCCGTGGCGCGACATCAACGTGATGACCGTCGCATTCGGGCATGGCATCGCAGTGACGCCGCTGCAACTCGTCGTCGGCGTGACGGCCCTGGTCAATGGCGGCCTCCTGCGCCCCGCGACCATCCTGAAGCGCGCGCCCGGCGACGTTCCGCTCGGCCAGCGCGTGATCTCGACCCAGACCTCCGACCAGCTGCGCGGACTGATGCGCCTCGTCGTGGAAGGCGGGACGGCGAGGTTCGCCAACGTTCCCGGCTATTTCGTCGGCGGCAAGACCGGCACGGCTGAGAAGAACGTCAACGGCCATTATCTGCGCCACGCCAACATCCAGGCCTTCGTCGGCGCGTTCCCGATCAATGCGCCGAAGTTCGTCCTGTACGTGATGCTGGACGAGGCGCACGGCAACAAGCTCACGCATGGCTTCGCGACCGCCGGCTGGACCGCCGTGCCCGCGGCCGGCCGCCTCGTGAACCAGATCGCGTCGCTTTACGGAATTCCGCCGGTCGACCCGGCCAGCGTCGAGTTCCGCGAGCCGGGATTGATCAACGTGGCTGTCCGCTGATCGGAGGGGCGGGGGTTGAGCTTGTGTTGCGAGAGTTGAGGACGTGCGCTTGAGTTCACTGGTAGAGACTGGCACGGCCCGCGCGGCCGGCGCGGATCCCGACATCGTCGGGATCACGGCGGATTCGCGCCGCGTGCAGCCGGGCTGGCTGTTCGCGGCCCTGCCGGGCACGGCGGCCGACGGAGGCAGTTTCGTCGCCGACGCCGTCGGCCGCGGGGCGGCGGCGGTGCTCGGCCGGCCGGGACTTGCCGTGCCGAACGGCGTGCCGCTCGTTCCCTCGGCCAACCCGCGGCGCGACTTCGCGCTGATGGCCGCGCGCTTCCACGCCGGCCAGCCGCGCACGATCGCCGCCGTGACCGGCACCAACGGCAAGACCTCCGTCGTCACGTTCACGCGCCAGATGTGGACGAAGCTCGGCTTCAAGGCGGCGAGCCTCGGCACCCTGGGTCTCGTGGCTCCGCACGCCACCCGGCCCGGCTCGCTCACCACGCCCGATCCGGTCGCTCTGCACGAGGATCTCGCAGCCCTCGCGGCCGCCGGCGTCGACCATCTGGCCATGGAGGCGTCGAGCCACGGCCTATCGCAGCACCGCCTCGACGGGGTGCACGTCACCGCGGCTGCGTTCACCAATTTGACACGCGACCATCTCGACTACCACGGCACGATGGAGGGCTACTTCGCGGCCAAGAAGCGCCTCTTCACCGACGTGATGGCGCCGGGTGGGGTTGCCGTGTTGAACGCCGACGAACCACACTTCAATGAGCTTCTCGCCCTGTGCCGCGCCGCGGGCCATCGCGTCATCGGCTACGGCCATCATGGGGCCGAGCTGCGGCTCGAGCAGGTGGTCCGGAACCCGCACGGGCAGCATCTCCGCCTCTCGGTATTCGGCAAGCCCGCCGAGATCGACATGCCGCTGGTCGCCGAATTCCAGGCGATGAATGCGCTCGCCGCACTCGGCCTTGTCCTGGCCGATGGGGCTGCGGCCGAGGCCGCGACGCTACTCCTGGCAACGCTCGAAGGCGTGCCGGGCCGCCTGCAGCGTGCGGCGGTGCGGCGCAACGGGGCGGCCGTCTACGTGGATTACGCCCACACGCCGGATGCCCTCGAAACCATCCTCGTGGCCTTGCGGCCGCACGCCACCCGGCGGCTCGTCGTGGTGTTCGGCTGTGGCGGCAACCGCGACGCCGGCAAGCGGCCGCAGATGGGGGCGATCGCCGAGCGCCTCGCCGACCGCGTGATCGTGACCGATGACAATCCGCGCAACGAGGATGCAGCCCTCATCCGCCGGCAGATCCTGGCCGCCTGCCCCAGTGCGCGCGAGATCGGCGACCGGCGGACGGCGATCCAGGTGGCGGTCGAGGAGCTCGCAGGCGGCGACCTGCTCGTCATTGCCGGCAAGGGGCACGAGCGCGGCCAGATCGTGGCCGGCACCGTCCATCCCTTCGACGACCTCGAGGTCGCGCGCGAGGCGGTCGCGGCCATCGATGCCAGCACTCCAAACGGAGGTGCGGCATGAATGCCGCGCTCTGGACCGCGCAAGACACAGCGGCCGCGACCGGCGGCCGGACAACGGCGGCATTTGCCGCGACTGGCGTGTCGATCGACAGCCGCACCGTGCAGAAGGGCGATTTGTTCGTGGCGCTCAAGGGGCCGAACCACGACGGGCACGACCACGTCGCCGCGGCGCTGGCCGCAGGTGCTGCGGCGGCCATGGTGGCGCACATCCCGGCCGATGTGCCCGCAGCGGCGCCGCTGCTCGTCGTGGCAGACACCTTGCGCGGCCTCGAAGGATTGGGCCGCGCCGCGCGCGCGCGCAGCCGCGCCCGCGTCGCGGCCGTGACCGGCAGCGTCGGCAAGACGAGTACCAAGGATGCGCTGCGCCTGGCGCTCGATGCCGGCGGCCGCCCGAAGCGCCCGACGCACGCCAGTGCAGCCAGCTTCAACAACCACATCGGCGTGCCGCTGACCCTGGCGCGCCTGCCGGATGACGCCGAGTTCGCGGTGTTCGAGATCGGCATGAACCATGCCGGCGAGATCACCCCGCTCGCCCGGCTCGTGCGCCCCCACGCCGCGATCATCACCACGGTCGAGGGCGTGCACACCGAGAACTTCGCCGACGGCATCGACGGGGTGGCGGCCGCCAAGGCGGAGATCTTCGAGGGCTTCGACCGCGGCGGCGGCGTGGCAGTGCTCAATCGCGACAACCGCTTCTTCGAGTTCCTGGCCGGGCGCGCCCGGGCGCGCGGCGCTGCGCGCGTCGTGGGATTCGGCGCCGATGCGCGCGCCGAGTACCGCCTCGCAGAGTTCAAGCCCGAGCCCACCGCCTCCACCGTGACCGCCGAGGCCGAAGGCCGGCGCCTGACCTACCGGATCGGCGCTCCGGGCCGCCACTGGGCCTTCAATACCCTGGCCGTGCTCGCGGCTTGCGATGCCCTCGGCGTCGACATCGAAGCGGCGTCGGCGGCGTTCGCGCAGTTCGCCGCCCAGAAAGGCCGCGGGCAACGCCATCGCGTGCCGCTCCCGGGCGGCACGTACGAGCTGATCGACGACAGCTACAACGCAAGCCCCGTGTCGATGCACGCGTCGTTCGACGTGCTGAAGGCGGCCGAGCCCGGCCCGGGCGGCCGGCGCGTCGCCGTGCTCGGCGACATGCTCGAGCTGGGGCCGACCGCGCCCGAGCTGCACGCCGGTCTTGCAGCACCTCTGGCCGCGGCCGGCGTCGATCTCGTGTTCACCTGCGGCGCCAACATGCACCGCCTGCACGAGGCGCTGCCGGCAGCACGTCGCGGCGCGCATGCGCCGGCCTCGGATGCCCTGCTGCCGCTCGTGCGCGCGGCGTTGCGCCCGGGCGATGTCGTGGTGGTCAAAGGCTCGTTCGGCAGCCGCATGGGCCGGATCGTCGACGCGCTGCTCGCGCAAGAAGGCCAGAAAGGCTGAACGGGAGGAAGAATGCTCTTCAACTTGCTCGCACCGCTCTCCGACCAATTCGGTCCGCTCAATCTCTTCCGCTATCTGACGTTCCGGTCCGGCGGTGCCACCCTGACCGCGCTGGTCATCTGCTTCGTCTTCGGCCAGCCGATCATCGACTGGCTGCGGCGCAAGCAGCGGGAAGGCCAGCCGATCCGCCTCGACGGACCGGAGAGCCATCTCCTGACCAAGAAGGGCACGCCGACCATGGGCGGCGTGATGATCCTCCTTGCCGTGACCATCTCCACGCTGCTGTGGGCCGATCTGCGCAACGGCTATGTGTGGTCGGTGCTGATGGTGACACTCGGCTTCGGCCTGGTGGGCTGGGTCGACGACTTCCTCAAGGTCACCAAGCGCAACACCAAGGGGCTGCCGGGCAAGAACAAGCTCATCGTGCAGGCGGCTTTCTCCTTCGCGGCGACCCTCTGGATCACCTCGATCACGCGCGACCCGATCGCCACCGCCGTGGTCATGCCGATGTTCAAGTCGGCCGTGTTCAACATCGGCTGGTTCTTCTTCCCGTTCGCGATGTTCGTGATGATCGGCGCGTCGAACGCGGTGAACCTCACCGACGGGCTCGACGGGCTGGCGATCGTCCCGGTGATGATCGCGGCCGCAAGCTTCGCCGTGTTCTCCTACTTCGTCGGCAACGCGATCTTCTCCAACTACCTCCTGATCAATCACGTGCCCGGGACCGGCGAGCTCGCGGTGCTGTGCTCGGCCCTGGTCGGGGCGGCCCTCGGCTTCCTGTGGTTCAACGCCCCGCCCGCCTCGATCTTCATGGGCGACACCGGCTCCTTGTCGATGGGCGGAGCGCTGGGTGCGGTCAGCGTCGCGATCAAGCAGGAGATCGTGCTCGCGATCATCGGCGGGCTGTTCGTGCTCGAGACCGTGTCGGTGATCGTGCAGGTCGCCTCGTTCAAGCTGACCGGCAAGCGCGTGTTCATGATGGCGCCGCTCCACCACCACTTCGAGAAGAAGGGCTGGAAGGAGCCGACGATCGTCATCCGCTTCTGGATCATCGCCTTGATCCTGGCCATGGCCGGCCTCTCCACCCTGAAGCTGAGGTGAGCCGCCCGTGATCAACCTCGCCTTCCTCGCAGGCCGCAAGATCGCGGTCATGGGCCTCGGCAAGTCCGGGCTCGCGACCGCCGCGGCGCTGCGCGCCGGCGGCGCCGAGGTATGGGCGTGGGACGACAGCGAGAAGGGCCGCGCCACCGCGAAGGGACGCGGCTTCGAGCCAGTCGATCTCGCGCAGTGCGACTGGGACGAGGTGACGAGCCTCGTCCTCAGCCCCGGCATCCCGCACACCTATCCCAAGCCGAACCCGGTCGCGGCCCTTGCCCGGAAGAACGGGGTCGAGATCATCGGCGACATCGAGCTGCTCGCGCGCAGCGAGCGGCGGGCGAGCTACATCGGCATTACGGGGACCAACGGCAAGTCGACGACGACCGCTCTCGTCGGCCACATCCTGGCCAAGGCCGGCCGGCGTGTGGCGGTCGGCGGCAATATCGGCACGCCGGTGCTGGCGCTCGATCCTGTGGGCGACGGGCTCTACGTGCTCGAGATGTCGTCGTATCAGCTCGAGCTGACGCCCTCGCTCGTCTTCGACGTGGCCGTGCTGATCAACGTGACTCCCGATCATCTCGACCGCCACGGCGGCATGGACGGCTATGTCGCGGCCAAGCGGCTGATCTACCGCGGCCAGAAGACGCCGCAGACCGCCGTCATCGGCGTCGACGACGATATCTGCCGCGGCATCCATGCCGATCTCATCAAGCAGGGTGCCGCGACCGTGATCCCGATCTCGGCCGCGCGCCGGCTGGACCGCGGCGTCTATGTCGAGGCGGGCATCCTTTACGACGCGATCGGAGGCACGCCGGCCAAAGTGGCCGATCTCAATCCGATCCCGACCCTGCCCGGCACGCACAACTGGCAGAACGCCGCGGCCGCCTACGCGGCCTGCCGTGCGGTGGGCGTCAGTGCCGCCGCGATCGCGGCCGCTCTCGCCTCGTATCCGGGGCTGCCGCACCGCCAGGAGCTGGTGGCGGTGGTCGATGGCGTGCCCTTCATCAACGACAGCAAGGCAACCAACGCCGACGCGGTCGCCAAGGCGTTCGTCTGCTACGACCAGATCTACTGGATCGCGGGCGGCAAGCCGAAGGAGGGCGGCATCGACGCCCTCGTGCCGTTGTTCCCGCGCATCCGCCGCGCCTATCTGATCGGTGAGGCGGCCCCCGCGTTCGCGCGCACGCTCGGCTCGGTGCCGCACGAGATCACCGGAACCTTGGACGCGGCGGTGGCCGCGGCGCATCGCGATACGGCCGGTGGCAAGGCGCGAGGGGCCGTGGCGCTGCTGTCGCCCGCCTGCGCGTCCTTCGACCAGTTCACGAGCTTCGAGGCGCGCGGCGATGCCTTCCGCAAGCTCGCCCTGGCGCTGCCGGGCGCACGCCCGCCGCAGCCGGACGGAGGCCACGCATGAACATCGCGCGCGCCGACACCTCCCTGCTCGCCCGCTGGTGGTGGACCGTGGACCACTGGACCCTGGCGGCGCTCAGCTGCCTGATCGGCTTCGGCGTCGTGCTCGCCATGGCGGCGACACCGGCCGTCGCCACGCGCATCGGGCTCGACCCCTTCTTCTTCGTGCGGCGGCAGATCGGCCTCTTCATTCCGGCGATCGCGATCATGGTCGCGATCTCGATGCTGAGCCCGCGCGCCGTGCGGATCCTGGCCCTCGTCGGATTCGTGATTGCGGTGTCCCTGCTCGCCGCCACGTTCGTCGTCGGCGTCGAGATCAAGGGGGCCAGGCGCTGGATCCACCTGCCCGGCCTGTCGATCCAACCGTCGGAGTTCGTCAAGCCGACCTTCGCCGTGGTCGCCGCCTGGCTGTTCGCCACCCAGCGCAAGCACGAGCGGTTCCCGGGCGATCTCATCGCGATCGGCCTCTTTTTCCTCGTCGTCTCGCTGCTGCTGCTGCAGCCGGACGTCGGCATGACGATCGTCATCACCTCGGTGTGGTTCAGCCAGTTCTTCCTGGCGGGCTTGCGCATGCTGTGGGTGCTGCTGCTGGGCGGCAGCGGCGTCGCGAGCCTGGTCGCCGCCTATTTCGTGTTCCCGCACGTGGCGAGCCGCGTTGACCGCTTCCTCGATCCGCAGGCGGGCGACACCTACCAGATCAACACGGCGCTCGAGGCCTTCCTCAACGGCGGGCTGTTCGGCGTGGGCCCCGGCGAGGGCACGGTGAAGTCGGTCCTGCCCGATGCGCATACCGACTTCATCTTCGCGGTCGCCGGCGAGGAATTCGGCCTGATCGCCTGCCTGATCGTGGTGGCGCTGTTCGGCTTCATCGTCCTGCGCGGCTTCGCCCGCGCGCTGCAGGAATCCAACCTCTTCATCCTGCTCGCGGTCGCCGGCCTGATGACCCAGTTCGGCCTGCAGGCGCTGATCAACATGGGATCGACCCTGAACCTGATCCCGACCAAGGGCATGACGTTGCCGTTCATCAGTTACGGCGGGTCTTCGCTGCTATCGCTCGCGATCGGCGTCGGCTTCGTGCTGGCGCTGACGCGCAAGCGCTTCGGCCCGGGAGAGCTGGAATGAGTGCCGCCCCGCTCATCGTTCTGACGGCCGGCGGCACCGGTGGCCACGTGTTCCCGGCGGAAGCACTGGCGCGGGCGCTGTCCGCGCGCAGCTATCGCCTGGCCCTGGTCACCGACCGGCGCGGCAGCAGCTATCAGGGCGCGCTGGCGCAGATCGAGACGCATCGCCTGCCCGTGACGACCCTCGCCGGCTCGATGGTCCAGCGCCTGCGCGGCGGGCTCGATCTCGCGTGGAGCACGATGCGGGCGCGCAGCCTCTTGCGGCGGCTGAGGCCGGCCGCGGTGGTGGGCTTCGGCGGGTATCCATCCCTGCCGGCGATGTTCGCGGCGGTCCAGCTCGGCATTCCCACGGCCCTGCACGAGCAGAACGCCGTGCTCGGGCGCGCCAACCGCCTTCTGGTGCGGCGCGTCAGCGCCATCGCAACGTCGTTCCCGCAGGTCCGCTTCCTGCCCGAAGCCGTCGCCGGCCGGGTGACCATGACCGGAAACCCGGTGCGGCTGGCGGTGATCGGGCTGCGCAATCAAGGATACGAAAGCTCCCCGTCGGATGGCCGTGTGCGCGTTCTCGTCACCGGCGGCAGCCAGGGTGCCAGAGTCTTCAGCGAGGTCATGCCGGCCGCGGTCGCGGCCTTGCCGGCCGAGCAGCGCGCGCGGCTGACCATCGTGCAGCAATGCCGCCCGGAGGACATCGAGGCCGCCCGCAGCGCGTACCGCGCGGCCGGCATCGCCGCGGAGCTCGCCACGTTCTTCGAGGACCTTCCGGCCCGCCTTGCGCACGCCTCGCTCGTGATCTGCCGCGCCGGGGCCTCGACGGTGGCGGAACTGACCGTGATCGGCCGGCCGGCGGTGCTCGTCCCGTACCCGTACGCGACCGACGATCATCAGCGCGCCAACGCCGCAGCACTGGTCGCCGCCGGCGCCGGGTGGCTCATCCCCAACGCCGAGTTCACGCCAGCAGCCCTCACCACGCGCCTGGCGAGCCTGCTC
>DATJPD010000140.1:0-15933 GCA_035506575.1 Alphaproteobacteria bacterium | reverse complement strand
CTCAACTCGTCCCGGCGCCCCTTGGTAAATGGGGAGCATCACCCTGAAGATCGTGCGCCGCGGCTGGCTGTCGAATTCGATGATCCCGCCGTGGTCGCCTATAATCTTGGCAACCAATGCAAGACCCAGGCCGGTCCCGTTGACCTTGGTGGTGACGAAGGGATCGAATAGGTGGGGTCTGATGTCGTCGGGGATCCCCTGCCCGTTGTCCTGGACCCCGACCACCAGGGGCAATTTGAGGCGGGCGTCGCTCCCCGGCATGGCCATCCGGAAGCCGTGCTGATAGGCCGTCGAAAGGACGATCTCGCCTGCGCTTTCGGGCACGGCTTCGGCTGCATTTTTGATGAGATTTAGGAATACCTGGACCAGCTGGTCCCGGTTTCCGAGGACCGGCGGCAGGGAGGGGTCGTAGGTCTCGACGAAGCGGACGCTGCGCCCGAAGCCGGTCTGCGCCACCTTGCGCGCGTGCTCCAGGACCTGGTGGATATTGACCGGCCCGCGCTCGATCGGGCGCGCGTCGGAGAACACCTCCATGCGGTCGACGAGCTTGCGGATGCGGTCGGTCTCATCGCAGATGAGCCGCGTGAGCTCGCGGTCCTTGGGGTTGGTGGCCGACTGCTCGAGAAGCTGCGCCGCTCCCCTGATTCCGGACAACGGGTTCTTCACCTCATGCGCCAGCATGGCGGCCATCGCCGAGACCGAGCGCGCGGCGCCCCGGTGCACGAGCTGGCGGTCGATTTTCCGCGCAATCGAGCGCTCGTGGATCATCAGCACGAGCAGATCCTCCCCGTCCGGCGAGGGAGAGGCCGGCAGCGGCGAAGCCTGCAGCGTGACGAAATGCGCGCCGATGCGCGGGGTCTCGATCGTCACCCCCTCCTCCGACACGCTGGCGCCGGTCTTTCGCGCCTGCGCAAGAAGGGCAAGCAGCGGAGAGTCCGCCGGCACCAGTTCCTCGGCCTTGGTCCCGCACAGCACCGGTGCGCTGAGATCGAAGAAGATCTCGGCCGCGGGGTTCACGTACACGATCTCCTCGCCCGGGCCGACCACCAGCACCGCATCCGGAAGGGCCGCCAGGGCTACCGTCGGGTCGAAGGACGGGGCGCGGGCGGGACGCCAGAACCGGCGCGCGGAGGACTTCGCCATCAGGCCGCGACCCGCGCGCGATCCGCAAGAACCGGCTCCCAGGCGGCGCGAAGCGCCGCCCGTACCGCCTCGGGCTCGGTCAAGGTCATGACCCGCGCCCGGAATTCCGCCGCACCCGGGAACCCCTTGGCGTACCAGCCGAGATGCTTGCGCGCCATGCGCACGCCGGCATGCGTGCCGTAATGGGTGAGCATCGCGTCGAAATGCGCAAGCACGGTGGCGAGGCGTTGCGCCGGCGGCGGATCGGGCAGCCGCCGGCCGCTCTTGAGGAATTCGATGACCTGCGCCAGGAACCACGGCCGGCCATAGGCGCCGCGGCCGATCATCACGCCGTCGGCCCCGGACTGGTCGAGTGCCGTGCGCACCTCGTCGAGGGTGGTGATGTCGCCGTTGCAAACCACCGGCAGCGACACCGCCTCCTTCACGTTGCGGATGAAGGCCCAGTCCGCCTTGCCGTCGTAGAACTGGCAGCGCGTGCGCCCATGGACCGAGATCATCTGGATGCCCACGTCCTGCGCGATCCTGGCCAGGCGCGGCGCGTTGCGGTTCGCATCGTTCCAGCCGAGCCGCATCTTCAAGGTGACCGGCAGCTTCACCGCCTTGACCGTGGCCTCGAGGATGCGTGCCGCCTGCGTCTCGTCGCGCATCAACGCCGACCCGGCATGTCCGTTCACCACCTTTTTGACCGGACAGCCGAAATTGATGTCGATGATCGCCGCCCCGCGGTCCTCGTTGAGCCTCGCCGCTTCGGCCATGACCTCAGGCTCGCAGCCGGCAAGTTGCACCGACATCGGGAATTCTTCGGGCGAGTTTTTCGCCATCAGGAGGGTCTGCCGGTTCTCACGGATCATCGCCTGGCTGGCGATCATCTCCGAGACGACCAACCCCGCCCCGGCCTGTTTTACTAGGCGGCGGAAGGGCATATCCGTCACCCCGGACATCGGTGCCAGGATCACGTCGCTCGCCAGCTCAATCGGCCCGATTTTTATGCCCATGAATTGTGCAGATGCTCAAACTGACTAAGAATTAGGCGTCGGCGGATAGTAGCGGGTTCCATATTGCGATGCAACATGCATCGGGCCTGCCCTACTCCCGCAGGAATGACGCGTGGCGAGCTTGTCGGCGAGGCCCTGCCGGGTCAAGCCGCGCTCCCCCGGCGTATAATTTTGGTCGAGCGGCGAGTCGTCCGCAGGGGGCCCGCACATGTTCGGCGACCTCGATACACTCCGGCTGAGCCAGGTGCTGGCCGGCCTGCAGCAGAACATCCACTATCGCGTGCGGCCGGCCGTGGCCCAGAGCCTGGCCGATGCAACCAACCGCGTGTTGCCCGATGCGGTGAGAGTGCCGCGCCTGCCACAGACGGACAGCCGCCTTGCGCAGCTGCGGGCGCGCGGCCTGGTCGAGCTCGGTCCGGTCCTCGATGGCGGGCAGACCGAAGTGGTGCTGAGCTATTTCGACACCCGCCCCTGCTATGCGGCGCACGTGGCCGGCAAGAGCGACGGCGTGGGGCGAACGATCGAGGGCTGTGCCACGCTGGGCCATTACGGCTCGTACCGGCTTGAGGACGTGCTGAGGGCGCCGCACCTCATCGAGATCGCCAACCGCGAGGACATCCTGAGCCTCGTCGAAAGCTATCTCGGCTGTCCGCCCACGTTATATTCGGTCAACGCGTTCTGGAGCTTCCCCGGGCAGACCCAGCCGTGGCCCGGCATCCAGACGTTCCACCGGGACTTCGACGATTGGCGCTTCTGCACGATGTTCATCTTTCTCACGCCGCTCACGGCGGAGAACGGCGCGCATTACTACATTCCCGGCACGCATCGGGTTGACATCGTCGAGAAGGCTTACGCCGAGAAAGGCGGCGCTGGATCGCTCCCGTTCACGCTCGACGCCATGTTCGCCGAGAACGCGGATCTCAACGACGCATGCGCGCGGCTGTTTGCGGATCGGGTGCAGACGGTGGCCGCACCGGCCGGCAACGCGGTGATCGAGGACACGTACGGGCTGCACAAAGGCGACATCCCCAAATCCCGCCGCCTCCTGGTGTGGATCCGCTACGGCCTCTACAAGAACCTCGCCAATCAGCGGGACGCCCTGCTGCCGCTGCCGGCCGACGCGTTACAGGGGCGCATCCCCGAGACGGTCCGGCACAGGTTCGTCAACCGGCTGATGGTGGCACCGATGTGATGCGGCGCAGAGACCGGATCGACGCCTCAGGCGGCGTGCGACGCCACGCCTAGCGTCCGGTCGAAGGCTTCCTCGAGATACGCGCTCATCGGAAATTTCTTGAAGCACTCGTACATCTCGTCGCCTTCCGCGTGATACCGCTTGCGCGCGATATAGGCGCGGCATCCGTCGACCAGTTCGTCGTCGGCGTAGGACTTGCAGAACTGGAGATAGTTTTCGCGGTCGAGCGCGCGGTTGGACAACGCGCAGATCCGGTTGTTGGCGAGCCACGGCACGCGATAGCTCACGTGCCGGGTGTCCCGCCGGTGGATGAGATTGAGCGTCGTGCGCGCCACGCCGACGAATGAATTCCGGGCCAGATCGCCGCCGCCGTTCTCGTGATACGCGATCGACAGCCCTGCCCCGCGCAGCCGGCTGAATATCTCCGCCCGATATGGCTCGTTGGAGACCGAGCCGAAAAAGTACACGTCGAGCAGCTTCTCGTCGCTGCGGGAGACCTCCAGGCATTTTTCGTTGAAGCCGAACGGGACATAACGGACGCGATCGGTGAGCGCGCGATAGCTTTCCGCCTCGTCGTGGAAGTGACTGATCACGACCGCGCAGGATTGGACGAAGGCCCTGTAGCGCGCGGCCTCGCCCGCGTCCTGGAACGGCCGGTGAAAGAAACCGGCCGGGTTGTACATCTCGGTACCGATGTGGCCGAGCGTGGCCCCCGATTTGAGGAGGGCGTCCAACGTGGCGGCGTCGAAGATCGTATGAAAGAGAAGAAGGTTGAGATAACCGGTGAGGACCTGGCCTTCCGTAACGATGACCGTATGCCCCAAGTCCTGCAGCGAATGGTAGTAGAGCTTGACCGAGTTGCGGTACGCCAGCATCACATTGCCGAACGTGCAAATGTTGATCTTCACGGCGTCATCCGATCGCGGAATGTGGCGGTTTTTCCGAAAATTAACGGTATCACCGCCTTGCTTTACGAGAGATTAATACCCGCGAAGCGGGCCCACGCATCCGCAGATCACCGCGCGAACACCGGCAGCGTCAGGACCCGGGCGATATTGCTACGCATCGATGTGTCGGCGCGGAACCGCGCGAGGGCCTCGATCCCCTGCTCCGCGTAGCGCCCTCCTTGGATCACCGTTGCGCAGCGCTCGGCGATCTCCGCGTACGGACATTTGACGGTATAGCGATAGAGGTTGGCGATCGGACTGTCGCCGAGGTCTTCTGCGATGACGAGCGCGCCACTGTGAACCGCCTTGCAGATGCGGGTCGGCGATGGAAAGCGCACGCCCGGGCCGCGGCGGACATCGAGCACCACCTTGGAGCGCCGCAGGATATCGGAGGTGATGAATTCCGGCAGGATCTGGCGGTCGCTCGACAGGCACGTGAAGCCGCGCCGGCGCAGTTCGCCGGTGATGGCCGAGCGGTACGGCGTTTCATTCCCGTACATCAGGACATCCACGTCGCGCAGGCCCGGGTCGGTGACCAGATGACGGTTGAGGAAGCGCTCGCTGAAGCCGTACTCGAGCAGCGCCACCTTCCCCTTTCCGGCGAGCGCCTCGTACGCGGCCACTTGCGGAAGCAAAGTCCACACGAAATCGGCCGCCGGCAGCAGGCGTTCGAGATTGGCGCGCCGCCGCGGAAATTCCGGCTGCTGCATGACCAGCGCATCTTCGATGTCCTCGGTGCACAGGATGCCGAAGATGAACTTGTCGCCCGATTGCGCCTTGAGCCGCAGCAGGTTCTCCGTGAAGCCGTCGTCCGGGAAGAACTCGATCAGGACGTTGATCGCGGGTGCGGCCTGCAGACCAAGCCCGAAGCCGATCACCTCGTGTCCGGCCTCGACCAGCCCGTGGAAGATCGGCTGCACCAGGTCGGGCATGCCCTTGAGGCCGCCGGACATGTGGTTGGCCAGAAAGAAATTGAACAGCACGGCGTCGCTACTTGCCCGAGAGGCGCGCGAATACCGGCGGCGACAGCGCGCGCGTCATGTTGGCCCGCATCGAAGTCTCGGCGCGGAACCGGGCCTGCGCCGCCAGGCCGCGCTCGACATAGATGCCCGACGCGATGAGGCTTGCGCAGGTCTCGACCATTGCCTCGTAGGGGCAAGCCTCGGTGTAGGCATAAAGGCTCGAGATGGAGCTGGTATCGAAGCTTTCCGAGACGACCGCGGTGCCGCTGTGCAGCCCTTTGACGATCCGCGTCGGCGACAGGAACCTGACATTCGATCCCCGGCGCATGTCGATCAGAACTTTTGCGCGCCGGATGAGGTCGTCCATCATGAAATTCGGCCAGACCTCGCGATAGCTGACGAAGCAGTTGAGCCCGCGGCTTTTTAGTCCGTCGACGATGCGCTTGCGGTAGGGGCTTTCGTTTCCGTAGAGAACCGCGTCTACATCGCGCCGTGCTGCCGTCCTTACGATGTTGCGCTCGACGCAGGCTTCGGTGAAGCCGTACTCGACCAGCGCCACGTGACCCGGCGCACAGAATGGCCGCAGCAGGTCCTCCTGCGGCAGCAAGGTCCACACGAAATCCGCAACCGGCAGGATGCGCCGCAAATTGGCAAGCCGCCGCGGGTACTTGGCCGGGTCCATGACCAGCTGGTCGGCGAGATCTTCGGTGCACAGGACGCCGAAGACGAACGCATGGCCCTGCTCGGCTTTGGCGCGGAGGAGCTCGTCGGCGAACGGATCGTTCTCGAACCACTCGACAAGGACGTTCACCGCCGGCGCCGGCCGCGTTCCCGTCGCAAAGCCTATGACGTCGTGACCGGCCTCGATCAGCCCCTCGTAGATCGGCTGCAGGAGGTCGCCGAGCGAGTTGAGCGCATTCGCGTGGTGATTGCCGAGGAAGAAATTGAAGAGCATCTGCGGCGGGCAAGTCTTCGGGCTTACCCGATCAGCACGTCGCTGACGAACTTTACGCCGGGATAGGCGAGCGTCAGCAGCAGATAGGCGAACAGCACGTAACGCGCGCCGCGGCGGCCGCTCAAGCCACCCCGATGGTGCAGCCATAACAGGAACCCGATCAGGACGAAGGTCGCGATCGACAGCACGGTCTTGTGGTCGAACACCAGCAGCTCACGCCGCTCGAGCCACTCGATTGCCATGCCGGTGACGAGGGCGACGCCGAGGACCGCCTCGCTTGCCATCAGGAGCCGCACCTGCAGGCGCTCGCCTTCCGAGATGGACGGCAGCTGGTGCGTGAAGCTGCTCGGACGCTTCAGCTTGAGGGCCCGCTCCTGCAGGAACACGCCGCAGCCCGCCACGGCGGCGAGCGTGAGCAGACCGTAAGCCGACAACGCCACGAGGATATGCGCCTGCAGCCACATCTCCGGGCGGTTGGCGGACATGGGCTGCTCGGGCGCGTGCTGCCACACGGTCGCCAGCACACCGAGCAGGAACAGATAGCCGAGCAGGAGCGGTGTGAGGCGCCATGCGACCCGCGAGGCGGCGGCCACGGCCGCGAACAAGACGAGGCTCACCGCGATCGAAAGCCACAGCGCGGGTGCCAGGCCGGTGCGCCAGACGTCGCCGAGCTGGATGGCCAGCCACAGCGCCGGGCCGGCGAAAGCCACCCCCATCAACGCCCAGTAAAGGCCGTCGCGCGCCGTGGACACCGCCGGCCCGGCGCGCACCACGGGCGCCAGCGCCGCCGGTACCAGGGCTGCCAGCGCAATCAGACTCAGAAGCAGCGTGTGCGACATGGGAGGGAGTCTAGCGCAGGTTTCGTCCGCGCGCGCCGCCCCTGTGCGGCGCCCCACCGCGCGGTACTGACGCACACATTTCGCCGCAGAGCTGCGGCCGCCCGGGGCAGCCCCGGCCTCTTCCGCCTGCACCCGCAGTTTTGCTGGGGAAAAGGGCCTGTGGATATGTGGATAATTTTTGATTGGGCTTGCACCGGCGCGACTCGTTGTGTTATGCGGCCTAGCTGTGCAATTCCTTGAGAATCAAGGAACTCGCTTACTTTCGTTCGGGGGTCTCGGAAGAATGCCGGAAGTCACGGTTAAGGGAAAATTCGGGGGCACTTTTAAGGCCTATGGGGCGCGGCCGTCGGCCGCTCCGAACGGCGCCAAGAACATGCCCGGCCTGGTGCTGATCCAGGAAATCTTCGGCGTCAACGACGTCATGCGCCGGCTCGCCGACGGGTTCGCCCAGCAAGGCTATATCGTGCTGTGCCCGGACCTGTTCTGGCGCATCAAGCCCGGCATCGCCATCACCGACAAGACGCAGAAAGAGTGGGACCTTGCCTTCTCGCTCTTCCAGCGCTTCGACCAGAACAAGGGGGCCGAAGATCTCGCCTCGACGATGGACGAGCTCCGCCGCACGCCCGGCTGCTCGGGCAAGGTGGGTGCGGTCGGCTACTGCCTTGGCGGCAAGCTCGCCTATCTCATGTCGACCCGCACGAATGTGGACTGCTCGGTCGGCTATTACGGCGTGGCGATCGATCAGGCGCTCGTCGAGGCGTCCAAGATCAAGAAGCCGCTGATGCTGCACATCGCCGAGGAGGACCAGTTCGTCCCGCACGACGTCCAGGACAAGATGACCGCCGTGCTGGGCAAGAATCCGCTGGTGACGTTGCACAAATATCCGAACGTCAATCACGCGTTCGCGCGCGACGGCGGCAAGAATTTCGACGCGGATTCCGCCCGCGTCGCCAACAAGCGCACGGCCGATTTCCTGGCCAAGAATCTCTACGGGTAAGCGAACCTCGGGGGAGGGAGAGATGGCGCCGAGGACGCGGAGGGTTATCCCTCTCGCGATCTCGGCGCCTCTCGACTAGTCAGGCCCCGTCCACCGCGATCATGTCCATCCTGGCCGCACCCGCCCGCGCGCGGCGCGCGGCCGTGTATTCGACCGATGTGTAGAAGTTGCGCGCCGCCTCGAGCGAAGGGAATTCGATGACGACGACGCGGTTCGGCCGCCAGTCGCCCTCGAGCACGACCGACTGACCGCCGCGCACCAGGAACCGCCCGCCATGTTTGGCAATCGCCTGCGGCGTCAGTTTCTTGTATTCCTCATATTTCGCCGGATCGAGAATCTCTGAATCGACGATGATGTACGCGACCATGCCAGCCCCTCCCCCGTTGCCGCCTCATCCGCGCAAGGATGCCTGCCGGCGGCGGAGGACACAATGACCGGCTGCGTTGCCCTGATCGTGGCGGCGGGGCGCGGCTCGCGCGCCGGCGGGGGCGTGCCGAAGCAATATCGCGACCTCGCCGGAGTGCCGGTGCTGCGCCATTCGGTCCAGGTGTTCGCCCGCCATCCGCGCATCGATCGTATCAGGGTCATGATCCATCCCGATGACCGCGAGCTCTACGAGCTGGCCGTGGCCGGCTTCGACCTGCTGCCCCCGGCGCCCGGCGGTGCCACGCGCCAGGAGTCCGTGCGGCTTGGTCTCGAGAGCCTTGCCGAGCTGCGGCCCGCTCAGGTCCTGATCCATGACGGCGCCCGCCCGTTCATCGATGCCGCGACGGTCGACCGCACGCTCCATGCCCTGGCGGCTTCGCCGGGGGCGATCCCCGCCCTTCCGGTCACCGACACCATCAAGAAAGCGGATGACGGCAACAAGCTTGTCGCCGCCACCGTCGACCGGTCGAGGCTTTGGCGCGCGCAGACGCCCCAGGGCTTCCACTATGAGAAGATCCTCGCTGCCCACCGTGCAGCGGTCGGCGCCGACCTCCCCGACGACGCGGCCGTCGCCGAGCGTCACGGGCTTTCCGTCGCCCTCGCAGCCGGAACCGAGACGAATTTCAAGATCACCACGGAGGAAGATTTGCTCCGCGCCGCCCGCATGATCGGGGGCTCCCCGGTCGAGATCCGCACCGGACAGGGCTTCGACACGCATAAATTCGGACCGGGTCACGAGATCATGCTGTGCGGCGTGTCGGTCCCGCACTCGAAAGGGCTCGTCGGTCATTCGGATGCGGACGTGGGCCTGCACGCGCTCACCGATGCCGTGCTGGGCGCGCTCGGTGCCGGCGATATCGGCCTGCATTTTCCGCCGTCGGATGCGCGCTGGCGCAACGCGGATTCCGCCATGTTCGTGCGTCACGCGGCGGGCCTCGTGAAGAATGCCGGCGGCCGCATCGTCCATGTCGACGTGACGGTGATCGCCGAGGAGCCGAAAGTGTCGCCGCATCGCGCCGCCATGGTGGCGCGGCTGGCCGAGATCCTGGAGATCGAGCCCGCGCGCTGCTCGGTCAAGGCCACCACGACCGAGGGCCTGGGCTTCACCGGCCGTCGCGAGGGAATTGCCGCCCAGGCGGTCGCGACCATCGAACTGCCGCGCCTCTGATGCACAGCATGAAGCTGAAGCTCCGCCCCGGCCGCTTGCCCGAAGGCCTGCCGCTCGGGCATCCCGCGGCACTGCTGGCCACCTGGTTCGGCGTTGGACTGGCGCCGATCGCGCCGGGCACCTGGGGCTCGCTCGCGGCCCTGCCCGTCGCCTGGGTGATCGAGGTTTATGCCGGGCACGCAGGGCTGCTGGCAGCGCTTGGCGCAGTGTTCGTCGCCGGGACCTGGGCTGCCGAGGTCATGGTGCGCCGCGGACAGGTTCAGGACCCCGGCTTCATCGTCGTCGACGAAGTCGCCGGCATGTTCTTAACATTGGCCTTTACGCCGTTGACCTGGTGGGGGTTTGCGATCGCCTTCCTGATCTTCCGCGGGGCGGACATCATCAAGCCGTTCCCGGCCAATTGGTGCGATGCCAATGTCCACGGCGGCTTCGGCGTGATGCTCGACGACCTGGTGGCCGCAATCCATGCCGGCATCACCACCTGGCTGCTCACGGAGTACTTGACCGGTGACCTCCAAAGATTTGGTCTCTAAGGCAAAGCAGGTCTTGAGTGTCTGCCGGAGCCGCGGCCTCACGGTGGCCACGGCGGAGTCCTGTACCGGCGGCCTGATCGCCGCCACGCTGACCGAGGTCGCAGGCTCGTCCGACGTGGTCGACCGCGGCTATGTCACGTACTCGAACGCGGCCAAGACGGAGCTTCTCGGCGTGCCTGAGAAGGTGATCGCAACCCACGGTGCGGTCAGCGAAACCGTGGCCATCCGAATGGCCGAAGGCGCGCGGAGACGGGCCCGGGTGGACATCGCCGTGTCGGTGACCGGCATCGCCGGGCCGGGCGGCGGGTCGGCGGCCAAACCGGTGGGCCTCGTCCACCTCGCCTGCGCGCGCGCAGGCCGGCGCACCCTCCACCGCCGCGTGGTGCTCAAAGGCGGCCGCGCCGCGGTCCGCCGGCAGTCGGTCGCGATCGCCCTGGCCCTGCTTCTCCGGCAGGCGCGTTAACCATGAATTATTTCAAGATCGTTCACGATTTGCCTGATAGACTGCGTCGAAAGAAATGACCGCGACCCGGGGTTCTCGAATGAGGAACCCTATGCCGACCAAACCCCTGCTCGCCTGCTGTGGCCTGCTGTTCCTGCTGAGCGGCTGCAATAATCCTGTCGCCGTCGGCGCGGGCTTCCTTGCCCCGACCACCCCGCCGCTCAACACGATCGTGTTCGGGCCGTGCGAGGAGGAGTTCGCCATGGACCCCTCCCGGAAGGCCAATTGCGAGCTCCATTACAGGCTGTGGGGCGGCGAGGCGCCGTGGGTGACACGGCAGAAGTATTTTGCCGCCACCGCCTATCAGCCGGGCGAGCTGCAATGTACGCAGACACGTGGTCAGGTCGCGGAATGCGCGGTCGTGTCGGGCCCGCCGCACCAGCCGCCTTATATCGCAGCGCCGAACAACCTCAAATCCGAATAGCCGCGGATTGACAGCGCGCGCGGCGGCGTGCAGTCGTTGGGGGCATCCCCTCGACTGCATGAGGACCGCCCGCGATGACCCAGCGCAAGCCCGCGTTCCGCGCCTCGCCCACCAATCCCGAGATCGAGGAGATCCAGACCGAGCCCGAGCGCCATCGCGACATGCCGTACGCACCGGCCATGCGCTGCGGCGACATGCTCTTCATCTCGGGTGCGACGCCCTCGCCGCTCTATCACAAGCACCCGCATCTGCTCCACGAGCACGATCACCCGAACAAGATCGAGGATCAGACGCGGCGCGCGATGGAGACCATTAAGGGAATCCTCGCCCACCAGGGCCTCGCCTGGACCGACGTGGTCAAGGTCACGAAGTACCTGACCGACATGCGCGACCAGGACGGCATGGTGGCGGTGATGAGCGAGTATTTCGGCGACTGGAAGCCGGCCAGCACCACGATCTGCGTCAACCAGCTCTCCACCCCTGGCGCCCGGCTCGAGCTCGACATGATCGCCATGTATCCGCGCCAGCGGCGCTAGCCCCCAGCACCAGGTCAAAACATGGACGAACTCGACGTCGCGATCATCGGCGGGGGCATTGCCGGACTGAGCCTCGCACTCAACCTCCATCAGCGCGGCATCGCCTGCCGCGTCTATGAGGTGGCGCCTGAGATCAAGGAGCTCGGCGTTGGCATCACTCTTCTGCCGCATGCCACGCGCGAGCTGACGGCGCTCGGCCTCCAGGATCAGATCCGCGCCGTCGCGCTCGAGACGCGCGAGAGCTGCTTCTTCAACCGCTTCGGCCAGCTTATCTACAAGGAGCCGCGCGGCAAGTTCGGCGGCAACCCCTTCCCCGAATTCTCGATCCACCGCGGCCGGCTTCATCTCGTCCTCTACAACGCCGCGCGCGAGCGCCTGGGGCCTGCGGCCGTGGTCACCAACCGCCAGTGCGTCGGCCTCGACCAGGACGACCGCGGCGTGGCGGTGCGGTTCAAGGAGACGACGACCGGTGCCCGGCTCCCCGATGTGCGCGCGCATATCGCGATCGCCTGCGACGGCATCAACTCCGCCGTGCGCCGGCAGTTCTATCCCGATGAGCAGGTCGCCTTCTCCGGCATCAACACCTGGCGCGGGGTAACCCGCCGCAAGCCGATCCTCACCGGCCGCAGCTACATGCGCGTGGGCTCGATCCGTACCGGCAAGATGGTGATCTATCCGATCATCGACGACGTGGACGGCCAGGGGAACCAGCTCATCAACTGGATGGCCGAGATCCAGCAGGAAACGACCGCGAAGAACGACTGGAACAAGGCCGGCCGGGCGGAGGACGTTCTGCCGATCTACAAGGACTGGGTGTTCGACTGGCTCGACGTCGCCGAGATGATCCGCACCGCCGACACCATCCTCGAATATCCGATGGTCGACAAGGACCCCGTCGAGCGCTGGACCTTCGGCCGCGTCACGTTCACCGGCGATGCGGCGCATCCGATGTACCCTCGCGGCTCCAACGGGGCCGCCCAGGCGATGATCGATACTCGCACCCTGGCCGACTGCCTGGCGCGCGAGGCCGATCCGCTCGCAGCGCTCAAGGCCTATGAATCCGCGCGCCTCGTTCCTACCTCCAAGGTCGTGCGCACCAACCGCGAGCAGCCGCCGGACTTCATCAACATCAAGGTCGAGGAGCTCACCGGCGACCGGCCCTTCGACAACCTCGACGACTACATCACCCAGGACGAGCTGCGGGCGATGTCGGAGCGCTACAAGCAGATCGCGGGATACGCGCTCGAGAACCTGAAACACTAACCCCCGGAGGTGCGGACATGGCCCTTCCCTATTCGACCGCTCTTATCGTGGGCGCCGGCAGCGGGCTCAGCGCCTCGCTGGCGCGCCTGTTCGCGCGCGAGGGGCTGAAGCTCGCCATCGCCGCGCGCAGCCCCGAGAAGCTCTCGGCCTTGTGCAAGGAAACCAAGGCGGGCGCCTTCGCCTGCGATGCCAGCGATCAGGCGCAGGTCGAGAAGCTGTTCAAGGACGTGGAGGCGCAGATCGGCGCCCCGGACGTGGTCGTCTACAACCCGAGTGCCCGCGCCCGCGGTCCGCTGATCGACCTCGTGCCCGCCGACGTGCAGAAGGCTTTGCTGGTGAGCGCCTATGGCGGCTTCCTGGTGGCGCAGCAGGCGGTGCGGCGCATGCTGCCCAAGGGCAAGGGGGCGGTGCTGTTCACCGGTGCTTCGGCCAGCGTCAAGGGCTATCCGCAGTCGGCGCCGTTCGCGATGGGCAAGTTCGCGCTGCGCGGTTTGGCTCAGAGCATGGCGCGCGAGCTGGCGCCGCAGGGCATCCATGTCGCGCATTTCGTGATCGACGGCGGCATCCGCAGCGAAACGCGCGTCAGCCCGCCGGACAAGCCCGACTCCATGCTCGATCCCGATGCGATCGCCGAGAACTACCTCCACGTGCTGCGCCAGCCGCGCAACGCCTGGACCTGGGAGATCGAGCTGCGCCCCTGGCTCGAGAAGTTCTGACTCTAGCTCCGTCATGCCCGGACTTGTTCCGGGCTATCCGCTGAGCCCCAGAAGCCGCGCGCAGTTGCCGCCGAGGATCTTGGCCTTGTCCGCCTCGCCGACCGGCAGGCGGGTCACGTGCGTCGTGTCCGCGTCGATATAGGGATCGTCGGTGCCGAACAGCAGGCGATCGGCGCCCACGACGCCGTGCGCGAACATCAGCGGCGCTTCGGCAAACGCACAGGTGTCGTAGTAGAGGCGTTTGGCATACTCGCTCGGCAGCTTCGAGATGAACTTCCGGCAGTCCGGGAACAGCCGGTAGCCGTTGTCGAGCCGCTCCATGATCATGATCAAGGCGCCGCCCGTGTGCGCGAGGATGTAGGGGAAATCCGGGTAACGCTCGAAGATGCCCGAGTAGATCAGGCGCGCCGCCACCAGGGTCGTGTCGAACATCATGCCCACCCGCAACGGCAGCTCGAACTCGCCCAGATCCGATGTGTCCTTGGGGAACATCGGGTGTTCGAAGACGGGAAGCTTCTTTTCGTTGATCTTCGCCCAGAGCGGCTCGAACTGCGCGTGGTTGAGCGGCGCGCCGCCGGTATTCGAGCCGATGATGACGCCTTTCATGCCGAGCTCGCCTGTGGCGCGGTCGATCTCGGCGAGCGAGGCCTCGACGTCCGACAGCGGCAGACTCGCGAGACCGACGAAGCGGTCGGGATGCGCCCGGCACAGCCGCGCCAGCTCATCGTTCACGTGGCGGGTGATGCGGATCTGCGCCTCGCCCGACCACGGGTAGACGTTGGGCGTGCTGAGCGAGAGCACCCGCATATCGATGCCCTTGCGGTCCATTTCTCGAAGACGGTGGCTCACGTCGAACATGTCCGGGCGCGACCACGCGAGCGTGTAGCCGTGGTGGCGCAGCAGGGTCTTGCCGTCGCTGGTCCGCTCGGGCGCCAGCCGCAGCAGCCCTTGCAGCTCTTCGAGGTGGCGGCGGTCGACCTGGTGGGCGTGGATGTCGATCTTCATGGGGCCTGTCATCATTTATTACCAAAACGCTAAGCGCACGCTCAAAAATTGACTCAGGATACCGCGCACGCGCCCTGTACACTCCGCCCGATTGTTGCGCTCCGCCGGCTGAGGACCGCAACCGACCGCATGAGGGATTCGATGCGCAAGCTTTTCTTGCTCACAGCCGCCCTGCCGATGCTGGCCGGCTGCTATCACACCACCATCACCGAGCTTCCCGACAATCAGCGGCGGGTGACGTTCTACAACGACTCACCGGCGGCGCTTTCCAACACCTCGCCGATCATCGCCGAGGACGTGGCGCTGTGGACCGCCGACAGCGCCTGTCCGAGCGGCTTCAAGGTCAACCAGGAAAGCCTGGACCTCGGAAGCTTCCCGCACAGCTACAGCATCGTGGTCGAGTGCAAGCCGCCGGCCGTCGTCGTCCATCCCTGAACAGCTAGCGCGTCGCGTAGGTCTTCTCGATCATGGCGTGCACGCCTTTGACGCCGTTGACCGTCTGCGTCACGTGGAGATCGCAGACGAGGCTGCACAGCGCGTAGGCGTGGCCTTTCGGGAGTGCCAACCGCTCCGCCAGCAGGTCGATCATCTCCCGCAAGGCGGTGGCCGCGGCGTCGTCCAGATCGGCGTTGAACCCGAACGTGATCAGGTGGGTCGGCGTCTCGGCGCGCGGCAGCCGGTGCTTCAGGTCCTTGCGCACGATCAAGTCGAACGTGCCGGTAAGCGCCGTCTCGATCGCCGTCCCGTCGACCTCGCCGTCGCCCTGCACGGCGTGGCCGTCGCCCGTCGAGAACAGCGCCCCCTTGTTCTGCACCGGCAGGTAGATCGTGCTGCCGGCCACCAGCTCCTTGCAGTCGAGATTGCCGCCCCACTCGCGCGGCTCGCGCGTGCCCTGCCGGCCGTATTCCTTCTTGGGAGCAACCGCCAGCTGGCCGAAGAACGGCCGCAGCGGGATCTCGAGGCCCCACGGCATGGTCGCCACACTGCGCTGCCGGTCGATCGGCAGGTGGATCAGCTGCTGGTGGGGAAAATCGTCTGGCAAGGTGCCCATGTACGGCCGGAACACGTTGTAGCCCCAGTTCTGCCGCAGCTCGACGTCGACGATGCGCACCTCGAGCACGTCCCCGGGCTCGGCTCCCTCGACGAACACGGGCCCCGTCATGATGTGGCCGACGCCGCTGAGTTTCGCGTGCACCTCGCGATGCTCCGGCAGCACGGTCATCCCCGAGCCGGGCGGCGGCAGCGCCTCGGGCGGACCCGAGATGGAATCGACGATCACCCGGTCGCCGGATGTCACGGTGAGCACGGGCTTGAGGCCGCCGTCGAAGAA
>DATJPD010000139.1:0-2350 GCA_035506575.1 Alphaproteobacteria bacterium | reverse complement strand
CGCGAGGCCGTACATGGCGTTGGCCCCCGACTCGACGGCTTTGTCGATAATCGCGCCGACCTTTGCGAGGTCGCGCGCCGTGACGCTCACCATGTTCGTCACCGTATAGCCGGTGATCGGGCGCGCCGCCGGCGCAGCGTTTTGCGGCGGATTCGCGAAGTTCGGCGAGATCGAAAGCAGGCCCGCCATCGGATCGGCGACCCCGGTCGGCATCAGAAGGTGATGTTGGTGCGCAGGCCGAGCACCCACTCGTTCTTGACCTTCTGATACGGCTCGTTCGGGTTGGCGATCCCGGCGCCCGGATTGATGACGTACTGGACGTCGGGCTGGATCTGCACCGAAGGCAGAAGCTGCATCTGATAAGTCGCTTCGATAAAGGTCTCCGCGCCGCGCACCGGGGTGTAGTTGTCCGGCTGATAGAACTGCGTCTGCCGGTCGAAATTGCGCGCGCCGTCGCTGACCTGAACGACGCCGAAGCCCAGGCCGAACGTGTCGTTGTCCCGGCCGGCGAACGGTTGATGCAGCGTCAGGCCGCCGTTGATGCTGAAGCTTATGAGGTTGCGATCCTGGAGTGTGGTGAACATCGGACGGACGAAAGCGGTGACGAAACGGTTCGGGTCGGCGGCGCGCCAGATGGTCTGGTCGGCCAGCGCATAGATCGAATAATTGCCCTGCCTGCCCGCCGGGACGCCGTTGCTGTCTGGGCTCGCCAGCGGGACGCCAATCGTGTCGTATTGCTGGCTGTCAAAGGAGAGATTGTCGTACCAGGCGCCGATCTTGTACGTGCCCGGCAGGGGGCCCGAAGTCAGGGGCTTGCCGGAGGAATCGGTCCCGAACGCGTATTGCAGCTCGGCGATTGCCAAAACGCCGGCGAGCGGGAAGCTAACGCCGTTCGGGTTGCTGAGTTGGCCGTCGGTCGAATAGAGCGGAACCGGCGTGCCGCTGAAGACGCCCCCCACAACGGTGACCTGATCGGAGACATGCGCCCGGCCCCGCACGCCCAGGCTCGCGAGCGGATAGGCGGGGCCGCCGGCCGGCAGGTTTAAGGCGGGCAGCGCCCCCCAGCCCATCGCCGAGTTGAGGAAGGCGCTCGCGCTCTGGCTGGTCATGAATTCCTGGTCGAGGCTCTGCTCGCCGATCTTGACGTCGAACACGTCGTTGAATTTCTGCTGATACCACAGCTCCCAAAGGCGAAGGGAGGGCGCGGCCTCGATGCCGGTGACGGTCTGCAGGTTGAGGAGATTGGCCGCGCTGAGCTGGCCGCCGTAGATGTGCATGCCGCTGACGTTGAGAAGGCCGCCGGCGAAGCCGAACAGCGGCTGGGTGTTCCATTGCAGCGTGGCGGTGGTGAGCCCGTTCGCTTCAAAGCCCTGCCGGACGCCGCCGCTCGCATTGCCGAAGGCCTCGGCGTTAACCGTCAGCGACAGGGTGATCCCGTATTTGGCGATCGCCGGCCGCGCCCCGCCGACGTCGCCGAGAAAATTGGCGTTCTGCCAGTCGCCGCTGAGCACGCCGAACGACGTGTTGGCGGTCGACTTGCCGGCGTCTGACTTGCTGGCGTCTGACTTGCCGTCGTTAGAAGCCGGACTCGCATCCGCCGCCAGAGCGGCGCCCGGGACCGCGGCTGCGGACATCGCGCAGACGAACGCGATCGCGGTCGCGGCCAAAAGAACTTTTCGAAGTTCCAAGATCGTGCTCTCCTCGAAGGCTGCGGAGCAGCTTCAGATCATCCAAGGAGCCGCGAGAGAGGCCTTCGGCGCAAGCGGGCAGACGCCCGCGGTATTGCACGACGCTCGCCCCCGCGTCCGAAAAACCCTTCGCCGGGGCGAACGGGCGTGGCAGGTCCCTGGCTCGCGGGTCTCAATCTCGCCGATCCTTCCCAGTCCTCGTGGACCAGTGGATGCCATTCGGCGATCTTCACCGCTTACAGTTCCGGGGGCAGCCACGGCATGACCGCCTAAGCGGCGCACCGTGTTCCCTCTTAATTCCGTCCGGCGAAGCCGGAACGAAAACCACGATGACTCAGTACCGTGGACGCCCATGAATGTAAAGGCGGCGAAGCGCTTACTTCGGCGCGTCGCCCGTCGGCATCTCCTGATGCAAGATGCCGCTGCCGGCCGTCATCCACTGCACGTCGCCGGCGCCCAAGGTTCCGCGGTTGCCGAGGCTGTCGCCGTGTTCGACCGAGCCGGCCAGCACATAGGTGATGGTCTCGATGCCGCGATGGGGATGCCAGGGAAAGCCGGCGAGATAGTCCTCCGGGCGGTCGCCGCGGAAATCGTCCATCATGAGGAAGGGATCGAAGTCGGACGTGTCGCCGAAGCCGAAGGCGCGCCTCAGGCGCACGCCG
>DATJPD010000138.1:0-4400 GCA_035506575.1 Alphaproteobacteria bacterium | reverse complement strand
ATGACGATCCTGCTCGGTGGCTGAGGGCAAAGCCCTGAGCGTCGCCTTTTCGTTCGGTCCGGCCGAGGCCGGATCCGGCAGCTCAGGGCTCAGGTCGCTGCGCCGCAGCACCCCAGGTAACCGCTGGTCGGCTGCGAACTGAAGCGCAGGGCAGTTCGCACTTCTGCGGATTTGCCCCGCCGGCGAAGCGGTTAGCCTGAACCAGACTCGCCGGCCGGGCGGGCCGATGCGGTCGTGCGTCCTGCGAGGGAGCCGGCTGCGCACCCCAGCAGGAGGGACCCATCATGACCACGAGCTCCGCGCCGTCCCCGTCACGAGACCTCAACGGCGTATTCGCCGCCGCGAGCTCCCGAGTCGATCAGTGGAGCCAGTTGAACGCGCTGGCCCGCGCCTGGGCGACGGCCGCGCCGAAGAGCGCGCGTTCGGACGCACTGCACGGGCAGATCGCCGCGCAACTCGCGTCGGTCGGTCGGATCGAGTACTGCTGGGCATACCCCGGGCCGAGAATGCTCGCCGCCGTCGGCGAGGCGCTCGAGCGCCGCGATACCAGCGCGTTTGCCCGCCTGGTGCAGAAGGTGTCGAGCGCTCTGCTGTCGAGCGACTTCCGCCGCGACGAGGCCGTCTGGGACGTGGCCGCGGAGTCCACCGGCCAGACGCTCGACGCGCTGCCGCCCGAGCTCGACAGCGGCGCGACGCACAAGCCGTACTTCGAGGTGCTGATCGTCACGCCGAATGATCCGGCGAGCTGGGAGCGATCGCGCGAGGAAATCCGCCGCATGCGCCGGGCCGACGACGCGTTTCGCTACGAGGTCGTGCAGGTCGCGAGCTTCGAGGACGCCGCACTGGCGGTCATGACCAACGACATCCTGCAGGCGGTCGTGATCATCGACGGCTTCCAGTTCGGCTCGCAGCACGACGTCCCGGACCTGCAGGCGTTCCTCGCCCGGCACCTGACGGTGGACGTCGCGACGGTCGCGCCCGGCGCGCTCGCGACGACCCTGGCGAACGCGATCAACACCTATCGGCCGGAACTCGACATCTACCTGCTGACCGACCGTTCCGTCGAGAGCATCGCCGGCACCGACGAGGCGGCGTGCGTGCGCCGCATGTTCCACCACGTCGAGGAGCCGATGGAGATCCACCTGTCGATCCTCGACGGCGTCCGGACCCGCTACGAGACGCCGTATTTCGACAACCTCAAGAAGTACGCGCAACGGCCGATCGGCACCTTCCACGCCCTGCCGATCGCGCGCGGCAAGTCGGTGTTCCGCTCGAACTGGATCCGCGACATGGGCCAGTTCTACGGCGCCAACATCTTCTTCGCCGAGTCCTCGGCGACCACCGGCGGCCTCGACAGCCTGCTCGAGCCGACCGGCAACATCAAGAAGGCGCAGGAGGCGGCGGCGCGGGCCTTCGGCGCGAAGCGCGCCTACCTCGGCACCAACGGCACCTCGACCTCCAACAAGATCGTGGTCCAGGCCGTGTGCCAGCCCGGCGACATCGTGATCGTCGACCGCAATTGCCACAAGTCGCACCACTACGGCTTCGTGCTGTCCGGTGCACAGCCCTATTACGTCGAGGCCTACCCCCTGACGCAGTACTCGATGTACGGCGCGGTGCCGCTGCGGACCATCAAGAAGGCCCTGTTCGACTGCATGGCCGAGGGCAAGCTCGACCGCGTCCGGGTCATCGACATGACGAACTGCACCTTCGACGGGCACATGTACAACCCCCGGCGCCTCATGGAGGAATGCCTCGCCATCAAGCCGGACCTGATCTTCCTCTGGGACGAGGCGTGGTTCGGGTTCGCGCGCTTCAATCCCTTCCATCGCCGCCGCACCGGCATGGGCGCGGCCGCGGCGCTCAGTGCCCGCTACAAGGACCCGGCTTACCGGGCCGAGTACAAGGCATGGGCGGCGAAGACCGGCAAGCTCGATCCCAAGAATCCGGCCCTGCTCGATGCGCGCCTGCTGCCGGATCCCGATCGGGTGCGCATCCGGGTCTACCAGACGAATTCCACGCACAAGTCGATGTCGGCGTTCCGCCAGGGCTCGATGATCCTGGTCTGGGACGAGGACTTCCATCACGTCGAGGGCCCGTTCGAGGAGGCGTTCTTCACGCACACGTCGACGTCGCCGAACCTGCAGCTGCTGGCGTCGCTCGACGTCGCGCGCCGGCAGATGGAGCTGGAAGGCTACGCGCTGACGATGCAGATGACGGAGCTGGCGGTGCGGTTGCGGCAGACGATCAACTCGCATCCGCTGATCTCGAAGTACTTCCGGGTCGCGACGCCCGAGGAGATGATCCCGCCGGAGTTCCGCGCCTCCGGCATCAAGGACTACGGCCCGCCGCTCTCGAGCTGGGCCGGGATGCTCGCGGCCTGGGAGCACGACGAGTTCGCGCTCGACCCGACGCGGCTCACGCTGGTGTGCGGCGCGGCGGGCTTCGACGGCACGCAGTTCAAGGGCCTGCTGGCGGAACGCTTCGACATCCAGATCAACAAGACCTCCCGCAACAGCGTGCTGGTGCAGACCAACATCAACAACACCCAGAGCGACGCTGCGCTGCTGATCAAGACGCTCGCGGACCTCGCCCGCGAGATCGACCAGCGGCTCGCGCAGGAGGGCAAGCTCGGCCAGGAGATCTTCGCTGCGCGCGTCAAGTCGCTGATGACCGACGTGCCGGACCTGCCGAACTTCAGCCGCTTCCACGACTCGTTCCGCGACAGCCCGAAGTCGGCCAGCAACGAGGGCCACATGCGCCCGGCGTTCTTCATGGCCTACGACGAGGCGAACTGCGAGTTCGTCAAGCTCGGCAGCAAGGAGGTCGACGAGCGCCTGAAGGCCGGGCCGGAGATGGTGTCCGCGAACTTCGTGATTCCCTACCCGCCCGGATTCCCGATCATGGTTCCTGGACAGGTGATCACGGCCGACACGATCGCCTTCATGCGCAAGCTGGATGTCAAGGAGATCCACGGCTACCACGCGGCGCAGGGCATCAAGCTGCTGAAGCCCGACGTGCTGGCTGCGCGGTCGGCCACCGGCAAGGAGCCGAAGAAGCCAGCGGCGACGGCCAAGGTCGCATAGCGACGGGCGCACCCGGCGACCTGCTCGAGCGGGGCGCCGCGCCTGCCGATTGCATCGGTCGCACGATCGTCTGACCGTGCGAATGCGAGCGCGGGGACGGACCCCTGGGCCGTCCGCGCATCGCCGGCGGCGCGCAGATAGCCGCCGCGGAGTCCGCCGGCGCCGGATCTAGGGAGGATCATGGCCGATTCCGCAACGTTCGATCTTACCGAGACGCTCAGGAACGGCCTGACCGTGAGAATCCGGGCGCTACGCGCCGACGACCGCCAGCGACTGGCGGCGGCGTTTCGTCTTCTCGACCGGGACACCGTCTACCGGCGGCTGTTCGCATTCAAGAACGAACTCACCGACGCAGATCTCGACCGCCTGGTCAGCATCGAGCCGGGGCACGCGGCGGCGTTGGTCGTCACGACCGGCGCGGGCAGCAAGGAGATCATCATCGGCTCCGGTCGCTACGTCGCCTCCGGCACGAGCGCCGCGGGGCGGACCGCCGAGGTGGCCTTCGTCGTCGAGGAGGACTACCAGAATCTCGGCATCGCCGGCCGCCTCCTCGGCCATCTCGCGGCGCTCGCCCGCGCCGACGGTTTCGCCGCGCTCGAGGCCGACGTGCTCGAGCAGAACGGCCCGATGCTGGCGGTCTTTGCACGCTGCGGCCTGCCGATGAGCAGCCAGCGCGATCAGGGCATCGTGCACCTGACGCTGTCGTTGTAGGCCAGGCGCCGATCGGAGCGCCGCAGCCCGGTGCGGGCGGGCGTTCGCCCGGCGCGCGTCGCGGCGCGGCGCCGATGCACAGGCCGCCTCCGAAGGGTCCGATCCGGCCGCAGCAGGCCCCGGCGGGAGGACGAATCCCCTGGCCGCCGCGCCGTTTCAGCGGGTCGCGCGGGTCGGCAACCGATCCTGAGCGCGCGGCGGCGACCTTCGCGCGCCTCGCACTGCGCAACCCCGCGATGCATCGACGACGCCCCGCCCACCGGGCGGTTGGAGGCGCCGGCCGCGCGGGCGCCGAGCCCAGTCAATGCGATGGGTGCATTTCGCTTTTGCGCGCAAGGCTCAGTGCTCCGGATCCGTGCGCGCAGCGCGGATTCTCCAGTACGCGATAGACACGATGAATTCGCGCCTGATCCGCCTCAGTATTTTTCGCGTATACCCAGCCAGCCGAGCCCGGGATCCCCGCCCGTCGGCTGGCGCAATCAGGAGAGGTCATCATGGTACAGCGCATTAATGGATGGGCGCGGGCCCTTGTGCCGGCCGCGATCGCGGCGCTGGGCGTGGCGGGCGCCGCGAATTCCGCGCGTGCGGAGGACGCCGGCCGTT
>DATJPD010000137.1:0-9105 GCA_035506575.1 Alphaproteobacteria bacterium | reverse complement strand
GCACACCTCGAGCGAGTTCGAGCGCATGCCCCGGTGCGGCAGGTCGGTCTGGAGAAGCATCTTCGGCTTGCGCGGGTCGGTCACGTCGACCGCGGTGAAGTTCTTGGGCGCCGATTCATGCGCCATCCACAGGATGCGCCGTCCGCCCTTGGCCAGCTGCAGGCTGATGCCTTCGCCCATGCCGCCGAATTCGCCCAGCGGGTCGTGCGCCAAGAGGCGCATGTTCAATGCTTTATCAGGCATGCTTTCTCCTCTTTAAACTATTCCCGCGAAAGCAGGCAGCCGGAGAATTCAACCACAGAGACACGGAGACACGGAGACACGGAGGCAAAGCGGAAAGGCCCGCTTCCCTTTCCGTCATGCCCGCACTTGTTGCGGGCATCCACGTCGGGCCGCATGCATGCTGCGAGACGTGGATGGCCGGGACAAGCCCGGCCATGACGAAACATAAATCGGCTGCATGTTCGGCGTGTCTCTGCGGTTATTTCCAGCTTTCACGGAATGACGAACCCCTGGCGCCCCCTTGCACGGACCTGGGCGCTCCTCGCAATGACGCTGTTTAGACGGTGGCGATGCTCTGCGTCTCCTGGTGCCAGACCAGCAGCTTGCGGCGCAGCCATTCCTGGCCTTTGATCACGGCCCAGCCGGCGACGGCGATCTCGAAGATGCCGGCGAACACGCCGGGCGAGTCGGCAAAGCGCGAGGACTGGATCATGGCTCCGCCGAGCCCCTCGCCGCCCATCAGCATCTCGCACACGATCGTCACGATGAGGGCGATGGGGAGCGCGATCTGCAGGCCGGTCAGGATCTGCGGCAGGGCCGCGGGCATCACGATCTCCCATAGGACGGCACGGTCCTTCGCCCCCAGGCTCTGCGCCGACCAGACGAGCTGCTTCTCGACGGCCTGGGTGCCCGCCACGGTCGCGGCGATCACCGGGAAGATCGAATCGAAGATCACCATCGAGATCTTGGAGACGTCGTACAGGCCGAACCACAGCATGAACACCGGCAGGAACGCGATCTTCGGCATCGGGAAGCCGACCGAGACGATCGGGTCGAAGAACCAGTTCACGACCGGGATACGGGCGATCAGCACGCCGAGGATGATGCCGCCCACCGCCGCGACCGCGAACCCGATCGCGGCGCGATAGAGCGTCAGCCCGAGATTGACCAGCAGGGCGCCGGAGGTCACGTCGTCCCAGACCCGCTCCAGCACCAGCGACAGTGGCGGCAGCAGGAAGGTCGTGAACGCGCCGCTGCGCGCCAGCAGCTCCCAGCCGATCAAAAGTGCGATCACCGAGCCCGAGCGGATCAGGATCTGCTGCGTCACACCGAAGATGGACATCGAACGTCCGTCGTCCGTCCGGGGCGGGGCGGCTTTCGCAGGCAGGGCTCGCGCTTCGCTCATGGTGCACACCCCCTCACCCGCTCGCTGATTTGCGCTGCGCCGCCGCGAAGCGCCGGCGGGCGCGAAGAAAGGCTTGGCGCGACCTCTCCCGCGAGGGGAGAGGTGAATTCGTTCGCACTCCGGCCCCCTCTCCCCTTGCGGGAGAGGGACGGGGTGAGGGGTATGCACGTCATCGACATCTGCCCGCCTACTCCCGCCACACCAACAGGCGGCGCATCAGCATGAGATAGAGCCGGTCGGCCGCGAAGCCGAGCCCGGCCACGGTCAGCACCACCGCGAACATGCCGTTGTAGACGCCGCCGTCGCCCAGCCAGCCGATCAGGTAGCCCAGGCCTTCGCGCGACACGATCAGCTCGGAGCTGACCAGCAGCACGAACGACAGCGCGATCGAGGTCCGGATGCCGGCCAGGATCTCCGGCATGGCCCCCGGCGTGATCACCTCCCACAGCACCGCGCGCCAGGACGCGCCGAGGCTGCGCGCCGACCAGATCAGCACGTGATCCACGCCCCGTGCGCCGTTAAAGGCGCTCAAGGTGACCGGCAGCATGCAGCCGAGGAAGATCAGCATGATCTTCGACATGTGCCCGAAGCCCAGCCACAGCATCATGATCGGGATCAGCGCCGATTTGGGGATCGGATAGAAGACCTGGACGATCGGGTTGAACAGGATGCGGACCGGCTTGATCCACGCCATCAGGATGCCGAGCACGGCGCCGATCACGATCGCAAGGCCCAGGCCCGCCGCACCGCGCATCAAGGAGGCGGCCCCGTTGACGATGAGGTCGCCGCTTTCGAGCAGGTCGAACCAGGCGACCGCCACGCTGTCGAAGGTCGGCAGCGCCCATTTCGAGATGATGCCGAGGCGCGTCCCCGCCTCCCAGATCAGGACCAGGAGCAGGATGGGCGTGTAGCGCCAGGCGGTGGCGAGCAGGTTCTGCCTCATGCCTTGCCTCCCCTCATGCTTTGCCGCCTTGGGCGGCGATCGCCTCCTGTTTCACCAGATTCCACACGTAGTCGACCCTCTCGACGAAGGCCGGCGACTTGAGGAGGCCCGGACCTTTCTCCTGGAAGCGGGAGTCGACGATCGTCTTGATGCGGCCCGGCCGCGCCGTCATGACCGCGATGCGCTCGGCGAGATAGACCGCCTCCTGCACGTCGTGCGTCACGAACACCACGGTCTTGCGGGTGCGCTGCCAGATCGACAGCAGCTCCTCCTGCATCA
This sequence comes from Alphaproteobacteria bacterium, assembly GCA_035506575.1. Lineage (GTDB taxonomy): Bacteria > Pseudomonadota > Alphaproteobacteria > CACIAM-22H2 > CACIAM-22H2 > DATJPD01. Next base: position 6,475 of record DATJPD010000137.1, on the reverse strand, counting down.
GGCTGCGCGTCTGCGCGTCCAAGGCGCCGAACGGCTCATCCATCAGCAGGATGTGCGGGTCGACGGCCAGGGTGCGTGCGATGGCGGCCCGCTGCTTCATGCCGCCCGAGAGCTGGTTCGGGTAGCTGTCCTCGAACCCGGTCAGCTTGACCATGTCGATATATTCCTGGGCGCGGCGCTTCTGCTCCTCGCGCGGCAGGCCAAGCTTCTCGAGGCCGTAGAGCACGTTCTGACGGACCGTCTTCCACGGAAACAGCGCGAAATGCTGGAACACCACGCCGCGGTCGGGCCCCGGGGCGGTGACCGCGCGCTCGCCGACATAGATCGAGCCTTGGGTGATCGGCATGAAGCCGCCCATCAGGTAGAGGAGCGTGCTCTTGCCGCAGCCGCTCGGCCCGAGGAGGGCGAGAAACTCGCGCTCGCGCACCTCGAGCGAGATCTTGTCGAGCGCCAGCACCGGCTTGCCGCGCGGCGGCTTGTAGACATGGCTGACCCCGTCCACCCGGATCGCCGCCGCCAATCGATTGCCTTCGGCCATGCTCACCGTTCCTCAAGCCGATCGCGCCGCCACGCACCCCCACCCCAGCCCTCCCCCCCAATCCTAAAAAGAGTGGGCCAGGGGGAGGGGGTAATTTTTTGGTCCCCTCCCCCCTTGCGGGGGAGGGTTAGGGAGGGGGGTGACGCGTGCAATCTCGTCACTCCCCGATGCGCTTGTCGGCCTGGGCGATCAGCGACAGGTCGACATAGTGGGGCGCGAGCTCGAGCCGGTTCTTCAGCAACCCGAGCTTCACCGCGTCGTCGACGTCGCGCTGGATCGCCGGGACGTCGGGCTCGGCGTTGGGCGAGCGATAATAATCGGCGTCGGTGAACGCATAGGCGAGGCTCTCGGGCGACACCTTCAGAGCCGCGGCCGCGGCGGCGACGGCCTGGTCGTGGTTTTTGGGGTTGAGATACCAGCGGATCGCGCGGATGTAGTCCTCATAGAAATCGACGAGTGCGGCATGGTGCTGGGCGATGAAATCGGCGCGCGCCCCCCAGAACACGAGGTCCGACGTGCCGATCGCGTCCTTGGTCGTGAACAGCGGCACGTACTTCCCCGTATCCATGAAGCCGTGCGCGAATTGCGGCTGCATGTTGATCAGGTCGACTTTGCCTTCGGCCAGCATCGCCGGCATGTTGGCGAAGTTCGCCTCGACGGTCGTGAAATCATTGTCGCCGAGGCCGTGGCGGTGCAGGAAGATGCGCATCGCCGTGTCGCTCGAGGAGCCGATGGCGTTGCTCGCCACGCGCTTGCCCTTGAGGTCCTCGGCGCGTGCGATGCCGCTGTCCTTGCGCACCACAAACGGTGCCGTGTAGTGCCCCGGAAATCCGTCCTGGATGACGTCGGACACGATGCGCATGTCCATGCGCGCGTTCTGGACCGCATACACGAAGGCGGTGGCGCCGAAGGCGCCGATCTCGAGCTCGCCCGCCGCCATGGCCGCGATCTGCGGCGTGCCGCCGGCGTAGCGCACCGGCTCGGCGACATAGGATTTGCCGAAATGGCTCATCAGAGCCTTGGTGGGGCCCTGGTAGAGGAGCGGCGCCATGTGGCCGGGGGCCTGCGCCCAGCCGATGCGGATCTTGACCGGCTCGTCGGCGGACGCGGACCCGCTCAGCGCCAGCAGGAGGCAGCCGATCGCCGCCCCGATCCGTCCGATGATGCCGTTCCGTGACCGCAAGCCGTGCCTCCCAAATCCTCGCCGCCGCCGTAAATTATCGGCTTATCAGCAAGCTATACCAGCGGCCGCCGGGGGCGCAACGCGGCAAAAGTGTGCCCGACGACTGCTCCGTTAACGGCCCTCCCAAGGCGGCCCGTCCTTCACTATAATCGTCAGAACCTGCGGCGGAATTGCGGCCGGCCACGTCCCGGCCGGCGGAGAGACGGACATGAAGATCGCTCATGGCGACGAAATCCCCTTCAAGCGCGGCCTGCAATACCGGGGCGGCACGTTTTACTCGCGCACCCTGATGGAGGGCGAGCCGGGCACGATCGGCAATTTCTCGCTGGTCCTGGGACGCAACGAGGGCGATTTCTTCTCGCCGCGCCACCGCCATAATTTCGAGCAGATCCGTTACGCGTTCGAGGGCACGCTCGACTTCGCCAAGACCGGCAAGCTCGGCGAGGGCATGGTCGGCTATTTCCCGGAGGGCGTGTCATACGGCCCGCAGACCCAGGCCGAGGGACAGGTCTCCACAGCACTCGTGCTGCAGTTCGGCGGCGCCAGCGGCTCGGGCTACCTGTCGCGCGACGAGGTCAAAGCCGGCATGGACGACCTCGCGAAGTACGGCGAGTTCAAGGACGGCGTCTTCCACCGCCGTCAGCCCGCGGACGGCAAGGTGAACCTCGACGCCTTCCAGGCGATCTGGGAGCACGTCAACCAGAGGCCACTCGCCTATCCGAAGCCGCGCTACGACGCCCCCGTGCTGATGGACCCCGGGCACTACGACTGGGTTCCGGTCGCGGGAGCCGACGGCGTCTCGGAAAAGGCGATGGGCGTGTTCACCGAGCGCCGCGCCGAAATCCGCCTCCTGAAGATCGAGGCCGGCGCCAGCTTCGCCGTCCGCGGACGCGGCCTCTATTTCGTGCTGTCCGGCGCCGGCACGCTCGCGGGCGAGACGTTCCGCCGCATGACCACGCTCTATCTCGACACGGGCGAGACCGCGACGTTCACCGCGCGCGAGACGGCCGAAATCCTGCATTTCGGCCTACCCAACCTCGCCGGGCTCGCGGCACCCAAGCCGGTCGCCGCACAAGCCGCGGAGTAGTCATGCAATTTACCTCTCCCCTTGTGGGAGAGGTCGCGAGCGAGAGCGAGCGGGTGAGGGGTTAGGGGCGCGCTGAACGGTTTACAGCGTTCATGGGGACGCCCCCTCACCCGGCCGCTGACGCGGCCACCCTCTCCCGCAAGGGGAGAGGGTCACCGGGGCGTGACCGCCATCAATGCGCGATCCGCTTCTCGGCTTCGGTGATCAGCGACAGGTCGACGTATTTCGGCGCGAGCTCGATGCCCTCCTTGATGAGGCCGAGCTTGAGCGCGTCGCGGATGTCGTTCTGGACGAGCTGCACCTCCGGCCGCGCGTCGGGCGAACGGTAGTAGTCGCCCTTGGTGAACGCATACTCGAGGCTCTCGGCCGGGATCTTGAGCACCGAGGAGGCGATCTTCACCGCCTCGTCATGGTTCTTCGGATCGAGGAACCAGCGCATGGCGCGGATGTGGTCCTCGAAGAAATCGACCAGGGCCGCCCGGTGCTTGGCGATGAAGTCGGCCCGCATCGCCCAGAACACGATCTGCGACGGCCCGATCGCGTCCTTGGTCGTGAACAGGATCCGGTACTTGCCGGTGTCCATGAACCCGCGCGCGAATTGCGGCTGCAGGTTGAACATGTCGATTTTGCCGTCCGCCATCATCGCCGGCATGTTGGCGAAATTGGCCTCGACGGTGGTGAAGTCGCGGTCCTCGATGCCGTGGCCGTGCAGGTAGATGCGCATCGCCGCATCGGCGGCCGAGCCGATGGCGTTGGTGGCCACGCGCCGGCCCTTCAGGTCCTGTACCGTCTTGACCGGGCCGTCCTTGACCACGACGAACGGTGCGGTCCAGTAGCCGTCGCGGCCGTCCTGGATCACGTCGGCCACGATGCGCATATCGACGTGGGCGTTGGCCACCGCCGCGACCATCGCCGTGGCGCCGAACGCGGCCACCTCGAGCTCGCCCGAGGCGATCGCCTGGATCTGGGGCGTCGAGCCCTGGAACCGGATCGGATCGGCGACGTAGGACTTGCCGAAGTGATGCAGGATCGCCTTGTTCTGGTAGAGGATCGGCGCCATGTGGCCCGGGGCCTGCGCCCAGCCGATACGGATATGCACCGGCTCGTCCGCCTGTGCGGCTGCGGCGGTGATTGCAAAGGCCGCAATCGCGGCGCACAGAATCCTGGCTCGCATCGTCGTTCCTCCCTTGGCCGTTTTTGGTCGGGCCTTATGGCCTCGTCCTTCGTTGGCCCGGTATAGTAATGAACTCGCCCATGAATGCCACGCCTATGAATGCCCCTCCTACGAATGCCCTGGGCAAAGATCGCGTGCCCGTCCTGGTGCTGACCGGGTTTCTCGGCAGCGGCAAGACGACCCTGCTGAACGCGCTGCTGAAAAGCCCGGCCCTGAAGGACGCCGCCGTCATCATCAACGAGTTCGGCGAGATCGGGATCGACCACCTGCTGGTCGAGACCGCGTTCGAGGACGCGGTACTGCTCAAAAGCGGGTGCATCTGCTGCACGGTGCGCGGCGATCTCGTCGATACGCTCGACATGCTGTGGGGCCGGCGCACGCGCGGCGAAATTCCACCGTTCGCCCGCGTGGTGATCGAGACGACGGGCCTCGCCGAGCCCGGCCCCATCCTGCGCACCCTGATGACCGATGCCGGCATCGCCGAGCACTATCGGCTCGACGGCATCGTCTCGACCGTGGACGCGGTCAACGGCGAGGGCCAGCTCGACCGGCAGCCGGAATCCGTGCAGCAGGCGGCCATGGCCGACCGCCTCGTGCTGACCAAGACCGACCTCGCCGATGCGGGCGGCATCGAACGGCTGACCGCGCGCCTCAAGGAGCTCAACCCCGCCGCCCCCCTCTTCCGCGCCGTCAACGGCGAGATCGATGCCGGGCGCCTGCTGGACGTCGGGCTCTACGATCCCCGGCGGCGCGAAGCGGACCTGACGCGCTGGCTCAGCGAGGCTGCGTACGACGAGGATCATCATCACCACGACGTCAACCGGCATGGCGCCGACATCAGGGCTTTCTGCATCACGCGCGACCGGCCGCTCGACTGGCCGAAGCTGCGCGCGTGGCTGGAGGCGCTCACCTCCCTGCGCGGCGCCGACCTGCTGCGCCTCAAGGGCGTGGTCAACGTGGCCGGCGTTCGCGGGCCGGTCGTCCTCCACGGCGTCCAGCACGTCTTCCATCCGCCGACGCAGCTCAAGGACTGGCCGGCGGGCGACGACCGGCGCACGCGCCTCGTCTTCATCGTGCGCAACATCGAGAAGGCCGCGGTCGAGCAGTCGCTGGACGCGGCTTTGCAGGGATAGGTGATGCGGACGTTGCTGATTGCAGGCCTAGCTATCGCCGGATCGCACTGTTACGCAGCTGAGGCCTGCAAGAAATCGGCAGGCGATGACAAAGCTGCCCTGTATGTACGTCAATGCATTCAAGTCTCGCCGGCGACCCACCCGCCTTGCAATGCGGAGAATCCATGCGAGCTGATCCTCGACGAAATCGAGCACGGTTGTCGATATATTGCCGAATCCGGACGGACAAAGCCGCCGAGCTTTTGCCAACACGCCCGACGGCCAAGCACCCCTTCGACGCAGCGCTAGGTTTAACCTCTCCCTTTGTGGGAGAGGTTAAGAGTCGAAAATCGCGACGGCGCGGGTCCAGCCGGCGGAGGCGCCGCGGATCTTCACCGGGAAGCAGGCGATGGTGAAGCCGTCGCCCGGCAAGGCCTCGAGGTTGTGCAGCTTTTCCAGGTGGCAGTAGCCGATGTCGCGGCCGGCCTTGTGCCCTTCCCAGATCAGGTCCGCGTCGTGGCTGGCGCTGTATTTGTCCTTCGTATGCACGAACGGCGCGTCCCAGCTCCAGCCGTCGGTGCCGGTGAGCCGCACGCCGCGCTCGAGCAGGTACAGGGTCGCCTCGCGCCCCATGCCGCAGCCCGACGAGACGTAGTCGGGCTTGCCGTAGCGGCTGCCGGCGCGCGTGTTGACCACGACGATGTCGAGCGGCTTCAAGCTGTGGCCGATGCGCGCCAGCTCCGCCTCGACGTCCTTCGGGGTCGCCACGTAGCCGTCGGGGAAGTTGCGGAAATCGAGCTTCACGCCGGACTGGAAGCACCATTCGAGCGGCACCTCGTCGATGGTGATCGCGCGCTCGCCCTTGTTCATGGTCGAATGGAAGTGATAGGGCGCGTCGAGATGGGTGCCGTTGTGGGTCATGAGGCGGATCCATTCGATCGCCCAGCCTTCGCCGTCCGGTAGGTCCTCTTCCTTCAGGCCGGGAAAGAACTTCACGACCTCTTTCGCGCTCTCCTTGTGGCGCACGTATTCGATATGCGGCTCGTAGCCGGGGGGATCCGACTGCACGTCGTTTTCGAGATGCATCGACAGATCGACGAAGCGGCGCGCCATCGCATCCTCCTTGTGGCCGTGGCGAAGTCTACCGCAAAACCGCTTGGCATCGAGGGCACACCTTCCGTAGGGTTGCCCCCATGAGCATGAAACCGCCCGTGGCCGATCCTCGTCCGCCGACCGCCCTGAAATTCCCGCCGGGTGCCACCGACACCCACTGCCATCTCTTCGGCCCGTTCGACCGCTTCCCGCTGCCCGCGGGCAAGGCGTCCTACGTGCCGGTCGAGGCGAGCCTCAAGATGTACGAGCACATGCAGCGGCGGCTCGG
>DATJPD010000136.1:0-21798 GCA_035506575.1 Alphaproteobacteria bacterium | reverse complement strand
AGCCGCGTCATCCCGAGCACGCCGTTCATCGGCGTGCGGATCTCGTGGCTCATCATGGCCAGGAACTCGGACTTCGCCTTGGTCGCGGCCTCCGCCACCTCCTTGGCCTCCCGCACCTCGAGCATGACGTTCTTGAACACGTCGAGCGAGCGCGCCATGTCGCCGATCTCGTCGCGGCGCTCCATGTAAGGAACGTCGAGGTCCTCGTCGCCGCGGGCAATCTTGATCATTTTGCGGGTCATGATGCCGAGCGGCCGCACGAGCGTGCGGGCGAGGACGAACGTGATCAGCACGCAGATCACGACCAGAACGGCCATGATCACCGCGCTCCACAGCCGGGTCTCGCCGATGATGCGCTGGGCGTCCTCGCGGAACACGAAGCCCTCGTCGGCCGCGATCTGCACCAGGACCTCGAGCTCGGCCCGGATCTTCTTGCCGAGGGCGTCGCGCGACGCGGCGAGCGCCATCGCGTCGGCAGAGCCAGCGTCGCGCGCCGCCGCAGCCGCCGCGGGCCAGTCCTTCACGTAGCCGCGGATTTCGGCTGCCATGTGCATGACGTTGGACGAATGACCGCGCTCATCGGCCACCTGCAGGTCCTCGAGCAGCACCTTCATCCGGTCGTCGAGGGTCTTGAGCGCCTCCGCCCGCAGCTGCGGGTCGGGCGAGGCCGCGTCGCGGTCGGCCAGCTCCATCGCCGCGAAATCCGTCTGCGCGGAACGCGCGAAGTTCACCGTCATCAGCGGCTGGTCGAACATGCGGATCGCGAGCTGGCCGAGCGACCACGTGGCGAACAGAGCGGTCGTGCCGAGGATGGCCGCCCCCAAGGTCGCCAGCAGAAACGCTCCCAGAAGCTTCGTCCGAATGGACATGGATCTGCCCTGCCGCCTCTCCTCCTGTCGTCATCGCCGGGCTTGTCCCGGCGATCCACGTCGGCGAGCAAATCGTAGACGTATGCTTGTGGCCCGACGTGGATGCCCGGAACAAGTCCGGGCATGACGGATAAAGCTTATCGCAAAACGCGGCTACGGCGTGACGACGATTTCCAGCCGCATTTTCGGGTGGATTCGGCACTGCGCGACAAAGCTGCCGGCCTTCTTGAACGTGACGACGTCCTTCTGTCCATCCTTCTGGCGGCCGAGATCGAACTCCCCGCCCGGCGTCTCCGAGTACACGTTGTGACCGAACGGATCCTCGTTGATGAAGGTCACCGTGCCGCCCGCCTTGATCTCGACGCGCGCAGGATGGAAGGCGATGTCCTGCTGGGTCACGGTCGCCGAGGAGGCACCCTGCGCGAGCGCCATGTGCGTGGCCAACGCCGCCGCAACGGCGATCCCGGGCAGAGCCGCCGCGAAGCGCCAATCGAGTCGAGACTGCCTCATGCGCTTATTCTACTGCCCGACGATGTCGCCGCGCATCGAGTTTAGGAGCGCCAGCACGTCGCTGCGCTCGCGCTGCGGAAGCTTGAATTTGTCAAGAGTTTTAGCCATGTCGCCGGCCATCGCGTTGAACTCGGCGTCCGAGATGTCCATGCCGCGATGCGTGTCCTTCATGGAGCGGCCGGTATAGGCGCACGGACCGCCTGTGTCCTTGCAGATCAGTTCGGTCAGCATCGCCTTGGTGTGGTCGATATCGACGCCCTGGAAGCGCTTGTTGACGACCGGATCGGCGCGCACGTTGTCGACGAAATCGTCGACCACGGCGGCAATGCCCGGCGTTCCGCCGAGCCGCTGATAGAGCGTGGGCTCCGACTGACCAGCGCAACCGGCGAGCGCGACTATGGCCAGCAGCGCCAGATTCCGCGCGAGCGTTCTCATGATCGTCCCCTCTGTCCGGTTCTCACGGTCGTTATACGCGACAATGCGGTCGGCCGATCATGGCGGCGGATCACAACCGCGCGAGGCTCTAGGCCCGGCGCCACGTCGTGCCCTTGGGCCCGTCCTCGAGCAGCACGCCCTTGGCCTTGAGGTCGTCGCGGATCCGGTCCGCCTCCTTGAAGTCCTTGGCCTTGCGCGCCGCCAGCCGGGCCTGGATCTGCTGCTCGATCTCGGCATCGCCGAGGCCCGTGGCGGCAGGCCCGGCACCACGGAACCAGGCCTGCGGCCGCTGACCGAAGAGACCCAGCAGCCGCGCGCCGGCGAACAGCGCCGTGACCTGCGGGCCGGGCTCGTGCGATACGGCCGCGGACTGGAACGCGGCATTCGCGTGCTCGTGCAGCCGCGCCACGGCCAGCGGCGTGTTGAGGTCGTCGGCCAGCGCATCGAGCACGTCGACCGGCGGCGTGAGGCCGCTGGCGACATCGTAGAGGCGCTCGCCGGGATCGAATTTCTGCAGCGCGTTGTAGAACCGGTCGAGCTCGACCCGCGCCTGGCGCAGGCCATCCTCGGTGAAGTCGAGCGGTGCCCGGTAATGCGTCTTCAGGAGCAAGAGCCGGATCGCCTCCGCCGGCCATTTGCCGAGCAGGTCGCGCACCGTGAAGAAGTTGCCGAGGCTCTTCGACATCTTCTCGCCGTTCACGGTGAGGAAGCCGTTGTGCATCCACATGCGCACGAACGGCGCGCCATGATGGGCGCATTCGCTCTGCGCGATCTCGTTCTCGTGATGCGGAAAGATGAGGTCGTGGCCGCCGCCGTGGATATCGAACGACTGGCCGAGATAGGCCTCGCTCATGGCGGAGCACTCGATGTGCCAGCCGGGCCGGCCGCGGCCCCAGGGGCTGTCCCAGCCGGGCTGATCCGGCGTGCTCGGCTTCCACAGGACGAAATCGGCCGGGTCCTTCTTGTAGGGGGCCACCTCGACGCGGGCACCGGCGATCATCTCGTCGCGCGAGCGGCCGGAGAGCTTGCCGTAATCCGGCTTGGTCGCGACGCTGAACAGCACGTGGCCCTCGGCCGGATACGCAAAGCCGCCCGCGATCAAGGTCTCGATCATGCGGATCATCTGCGGGATGTGCTGGGTGGCGCGCGGCTCGACATCGGGCGGCAGGGCGCCCAGCGCTCCCATGTCGTCGTGGTAGGCCTTGGCCGTACGGGCGGTGATCGCGTCGATGGGGTCGCCGCTCTCGCGCGAGGCGGCCATGATCTTGTCGTCGACGTCGGTGATGTTGCGGACATGCGTGACCTTCGGATAGGCATGCTTCAACAGGCGGTAGAGCACGTCGAACACGACCACCGGCCGCGCGTTTCCGATATGGGCGAAGTCGTAGACCGTCGGCCCGCAGACATACATCCGCACGTTCTGCGGATCGATCGGCACCAGCTCTTCCTGGCGCCGCGTCAGCGTGTTGTAGAAGCGCAGCTTGGGCGTGCTGACGGTCATCGCGGCGCGCGGAATCCGTTGGTGATCGGATAGCGGCGGTCGCGGCCGAACGCGCGGCGGGTGATCTTCACGCCGGGCGGCGCCTGGCGACGCTTGTACTCGGCGATGTCGAGCATGCGCCAGATCCGGTTGACCGTGGCTTCGCTGTGCCCGCGCGCGACGATGTCGGCGACCGGCATCTCCTTCTCGATCAGGCAGTGCAGCACGTCGTCGAGTTCGGTGTAGGAGAAGCCGAACGAGCCCTCGTCCGTCTGGTCCGGCTTGAGCTCGGCCGATGGCGGCTTGGTGATGACGCGCTCGGGCATGACCCGGCCCACCGGGCCCTTGGCGCCTTCGGGGAATACCTGGTTGCGCCAGCGCGCGAGCCGGAACACCTCGGTCTTGTAGACGTCCTTCAAAAGCGCGAAGCCGCCGCACATGTCGCCGTAAAGGGTCGCGTACCCGGCCGACATCTCGGACTTGTTGCCGGTCGACACGACCATGTGGCCGAATTTGTTGGAGAGCGCCATCAGGGTGATGCCGCGGGCGCGCGACTGCACGTTCTCCTCGGTGGTGTCCGCCGGCTTGCCGGCGAAGGAGCCGCGCAGCATCTCCTCGAAGGCCTTCATGGCCGGGCCGATGCCGATCGTGTCGTACCGGATGCCGAGCAGGCGTGCGACCTCGGCCGCGTCGTCGAGGCTCTCTTGCGAGGTGTAGGGCGAGGGCATCATGACCGCGCGCACCTTGTCCGGCCCCAGCGCGTCGACCGCGATCGCGGCGGTGATCGCGGAATCGATGCCGCCCGAGAGGCCGAGGATGACACCGGGGAAACGGTTCTTGGTCACGTAGTCGCCGAAGCCGATCATCAGGGCGCGATAGACCGCCTCCAGGGGCTCGGGCGGCTTGACGATCTCGCCCGCGGCACACGACCAGGCGCCGTTGCCGTTGCGCGCGAACCTGGCCAGGGTCACCGCCTCACCCCAGGCCGGCGCCTGCACGGCGAGGTTCTGGTCGGCGTTGAGCACGAACGACGCGCCGTCGAACACCAGCTCGTCCTGCCCGCCGACCTGGTTGACGTAGACGAGCGGCAGCCCGGTCTCCTTGGTGCGCGCGACCGCGAGGTTGAGCCGCTCGTCGGGCTTGTCGGTCTCGAACGGGCTGCCGTTGGGCACGATCAGAATCTCGGCCCCGGACTCGGCCAGGCACTCGGGCACGTCGGGCAGCCAGATGTCCTCGCAGATCGGGATGCCCAGCCGCACGCCCCGGAACGAGATCGGGCCCGGCATCGGACCGGCGGCGAACACGCGCTTCTCGTCGAACACGCCGTAGTTCGGCAGCTCGTGCTTGAAGCGCGCGGCGGCAACCTTGCCGCCGTCGAGAAGGAGCGCTGCGTTGTAGAGCTTGTCCTCGCTGACCCACGGCGTGCCGACCAGCATCGGCGGTCCGCCTTGCGCCGTCTCAGCCGCTAGCTCGTTCACCGCCTGCTCGACCGCGCGCTGGAAGGCGCGCTTGAGCACGAGGTCCTCGGGCGGATAGCCGGAGACGACCAGCTCCGAATACACGACGAGGTCGGCCTTGAGTGCTGCCGCCGTCTTCCACGCGTCGCGGATGCGCGCCATGTTGCCCGGAAGGTCGCCGACCGTCGGGTTGAGCTGCGCCAGGGCCAAGGTGAGTTGGTCGCTCACTCGCCGCTCCCGTCGCGACGCAGCAGGAACTCGCGGCCGAGCTTCACGAGCGGCTTGCCGTCATAGGCGATGATGTCCGCGGTCGCGTAGGTCTCGGTCCAGCTGTCCGGCAGGTAGGAGCCGGTGCCGATGATGTCGATCGGCGCCTCGGCCACGGCCATCGTCTTGCACTTGGCGGGGGTGAAGCCCGACGAGGCCACGATCTTGACCTTGTCGAAGCCTGCCGCGTCGAGCTGCTCGCGCATGTGCCAGATCGAGGCGGCCGACACGCCCGTGCCGACCAGGTAGCGCAGCTCGGATTCCGTGCGGTAGCCGCGGATCGAACGCGGGGCATGACGGTCGAGCACGGCGTAGGAGCCGCCGATGTCGAGCCCCTCGATGTAGCGGCCGCCATGCGTGTCGAGGCGGAACGCGAGGCGGCCGGCCGCGGCGCGCTCGGGAAAGCGGCGGCACACGGCGAGCGCATCGGTGATCTCGCGGCCGAAATAGTCGACCAGCACGGTCATGAGCTGATCGTCGGGAAACGTCTCGTCGAACATCTCGGCCGCGCGCACGGTCGAGCCGGCGTAGCCGATGAGGACGTGCGGCATGGTGCCGAGGCCCTGGTCGCGGCCGAAATAATGCGCGGTCGCGTCGGTCGCGTTGCCGATGAAACCGACCGCACCCGCCTCGCGCCTGGCGGTCTCGGACCCGACGGAAGCGGCATAGGCCATCATCTCGGCCATATCGCCGCCCGCGCAGTGGCGCGCGTCCATGGCCATGAACGCCACCTTCGGCAGGTCGACGCACATCGCGTACGCGTTGTAGGCGGCGACGCAGGCCGGGCCGATCTTCTGCAGATAGATCGTCTCGAGATCGATGAGGTGGCGGAGCGAGCCCGTGATGTACAGGAGCGGCTCACCGGCGCCGACCCACGCCCCCTCCCGGTGGTGAAGCTGGATATCGAAGCGCGTGCCGCGCGCCAGCGCGATCGCGTTCAGCCAGTTGATCGCCAGCCGCGGCGTGAAGATCACCGGCCGGCGCATGAACACGGCATAGGTCACCGTCACGTCGCCGAAACGCTCGACCACGGCCTTGGTCTTGATGAAATACTTGTCGGAGAGTCGTTCGACCTCGCCGGGCCCCGGCGTCGGTACGTCCGCGCGGCCTTCCATGGTCAGCTCTTCGCTATTGCGCCGCGGCGGCGCGGCGCGTACCCAGCCCGTTGAGACGCGAGTGCTTGAGGCTTTCGGCGATCAGGAACGCAAGCTCGAGCGCCTGGCTGGCGTTGAGCCGCGGGTCGCAATGCGTGTGGTAGCGGTCGGCGAGCGCCTTGTCGTCGATCGCCTCGGCCCCGCCCGTGCATTCGGTCACGTTCTGGCCGGTCATCTCGAAATGCACCCCGCCGGCATAGGCGCCCTCGCCCGGCAGGATGTCGAGGAAGGCACGCAGCTCGGTCAGGATGTGGTCGAACGGCCGCGTCTTGTAGCCGGTGGTCGACTTGATCGTGTTGCCGTGCATGGGATCGCACGACCATACGACCTTGCGGCCCTCGCGCTGCACGCGGCGCACCAGCGGCGCCAGCTTGGTTGCCACCTTGTCCGAGCCCATGCGGGTGATGAGCGTGAGCCGGCCGGGCTCGTTCTCCGGGTTCAGGATGTCGATCAGCCGGATGAGCTCGTCGGGATCGGAGCTGGGCCCGCATTTGAGGCCGAGCGGGTTCTTGATGCCGCGGCAGAACTCGACATGCGCGCCGTCGAGCTGGCGCGTGCGGTCGCCGATCCACACCATATGCGCCGAGCAGTCGTACCAGTCGCCGGTCGTGGAATCGACCCGGGTCAGGGCCTGCTCGTACGGCAGCAGGAGCGCTTCGTGGGAGGTGAAGAAATCCGCCTCGCGGATCTGCGGCGTCTGCTCGGCGGTGAGGCCGCACGCCTCCATGAACGTCAGCGCCTCGGCGATGCGGTCGGCGAGCGCCCGGAACTTCTCGCCCGCCGGGCTGCGGTCGACGAAGCCCAAGGTCCAGCCGTGCACGCGGTGGAGGTCGGCGTAGCCGCCATGCGAGAACGCGCGCAGGAGGTTCAGGGTGGAGGCGGCCTGCGCGTAGGACTGCAGCATGCGCTGCGGGTCGGGGGTGCGCGCCTCGGGCGTGAACTCGATTCCGTTGATGATGTCGCCGCGATAGGCGGGCAAGGTGACCGATCCTTGCGTCTCGGTGTCGGCCGAGCGCGGCTTCGCGAACTGCCCCGCAAGTCGCCCGATCTTCACCACCGGCAGACCCGCGCCGTACATCAAGACGACGGTCATCTGCAGCAGGACCTTGAACGAATCGCGGATGTTGTCGGCGCTGAACTCGGCGAAGCTCTCGGCGCAGTCGCCGCCCTGAAGCAGCACCGCCTTGCCGTCCGCGACCTTGGCAAGCGACGCCTTCAGCGCCCGCGCCTCGCCGGCGAAGACGAGCGGGGGAAAGCTGCGCAGCCGGCGCTCGACCGTGGCCAACGCGGGTGCGTCCGGGTAGTCCGGCATCTGCCGGCCCGGCTTGCCTCTCCAGGATTCAGGATTCCACTTACTGGCCATCGCGGTTTTCCATTTGGAAAACTTTTATACGCCCTCATAGGATAAAACGCCACTGAGGCATGCATTTGAAAACTCTCGTGGAATTGGTATCCAGAGGCGGTGTTTCAGGCCTGGAAACTGCTCGAGCAGGCGCTCGATCCGCGAACGGTCCTGTTCCTGGTGCTGATCCTGGGAGCGGGATTGTCGTGGACGCGCGCCCGCGGCGCCGGGCGCGGGCTGGTCACGGCGGCGGTCGCCGCGGCGCTTCTGTTTTCGCTATTCCCGGTTGGCTCAACCTTGCTCGCGACCCTTGAAAACCGCTTTCCGGTCCCCGAGCTGCCCGCCCGGGTCGACGGCATCATCGCGCTGGGCGGCGATTTCAGCGCCGCCGACGCCGAGGCGCGCGGGCCGCTGGCGGTGGCCTCCCCGCGGGTCAACGGACTGGCCGCCCTCGCCCGCCGCTATCCGGCGGCGCGGCTCGTGTTCAGCGGCGGATCGGCGCGCGTGTTGCGGCCCGACCTGCGCGAAGCGGACCAGGCGGCGCGCATGCTCGAAAGCCTCGGCGTCGACATGACCCGCCTGACCCTCGAGCGGGACTCGCGCAATACCTACGAGAACGCGCTGTTCAGCAAGCGGCTCGTCGCCCCCAAACCAGGCGAAACATGGGTCCTGGTCACCTCGGCGGCCCACCTGCCGCGCGCGGTCGGGACGTTCCGCAAGGCCGGATGGCCGGTGATCGGCTACCCGGTCGGGTTCCTCACCGGGGCGGCCGCACCCGAGCGCATCCGCCTCGCCTTCGACAGCGGCCTCTCGGACCTGCAGATCGTGCTGCGCGAATATATGGGACTGGTTGTCTACTATCTCAGAGGGCGCACGGACGCACTGTTCCCGGGGCCTTAGTTATTTCTGCGCCGATTCGATCTTCTGGTTCACGAAGTCGAGCGTGTAGGCCTTCTTGTAATCGAGGTCCTTCGCATAGGCGCCGGCACTCGACATGACCTCGAACAGCGCCTTCCAGCGCGCATCGGTCATGGCACCGATCCCCGATGTCGCGGCGTCGCCGCCGTCGACCAGTCCGTATTTCTTCATCTGCGCCACCTTGAACGCCGACAGCTCGGGCGTCTGCTCGGGGCTCGCGGCGTGAAGCGCCCGGTAAGCGGGCGTGGGATCGCCGGTCAGGCACCGCGCGTAGCCGCGGATCGTCGCGTCGACGAACGCCTGGTAGACCTTGGGGCGCTTCTCGATCTGCGGCTCGGTCGCGTAGATCGTGGTGGCGTAGTCCGGATAGCCGTAATCGGCCAGCAGCAGGGTCACCGGCTCCGCCCCCAGCGCTTTGCCGAGGAAGAACGCGTCCTCGGTGATGTAGCCCTGCTGCACCATCGTCTTGTCGGCGACGAACGCCGACGGGTTGTAGGTGTAGGGGCGCAGCTGGGAATCGTCGAAGCCGCGCGTCGCCTTCAGCCACAGCCAGAATTCCTGGCGCGAGAAGTTGGCGACCGAGATCGGCCGTTTCTTGAGATCGTCGAGCGTGTGCACGCCCTGGTCGGGATGGGCGACGAGCGTCTGCGGGCTCTTCTGGAACATGGCGGCGATGGTGATCCCCGGAATGCCCTGGGCGCGCATGTTGAGAGTGATCATGCCCGTCCCCATGCCGGCGTCGACTTTGCCCGCCGCGACCATCTGCGGCATGTTCACGCCCGGCCCGCCCGGCACGATCTCCACGTCGAGGCCCGCGTCGCGATAGAGGCCGGTGTCGCGCGCTTCGTAGAAGCCGCAATGCTCGGCCTCCGGAAGCCAGCTGAGGCCGTAGGCGAACTTCTCGAGCGCCTGGGCCGGGCCGGCGCCTGTGGCGAGCGCAACCGTCGCCACCATCAGTGCCGCGCGCCACGTCCGTCGCATCATGGGCTCTCCTCTCGTCGCCGCATGCCTGGAACACGAATTGCACGAGTTCCGCTCACATGTGCACCAAACCTGCAAGCCACGGGCCATCTCCGGCAGCGCCGCCCGCCGGGTTTTTCGCGCGGCGACGCGCGACAGCGCACCGCTGCCCAGTAATCGGGCACAGGCTGCCCACATGAGCGACATCCCGTGCATCGACATCGCGCCGTTTCTTCGCGGCACGGAGAGCGACAAGGCGGCGACAGCGCGCGCGTTCGGCCGGGCGTTTGAAGAGATCGGCTTTGCGGCCATCGTCGGCCATGGCGTGCCCGAGGGTCTGATCCACCGGACCTACGACGTGGCTCTCGCTTTCTTCGGCCTGCCGCTTGCGGAGAAAATGACGGCCATGCCGCCCGAGCGCGTGAAAAGCCGCGGCTACCTTCCGGTCGGCATCGAAAGCGTGGCGCGGACGCGAGGCGACGACCGGCCGGCCGATCTCTGTGAGGCACTGGTGTTTCAAGGCCTCAACCGCGACGCCGAGGACCTGCCGCCAGGAACGGTCAGCCCCGTGACCGGCAACGTCGTCCCGCGCCGGCCGGTCGGGCTTTATCCGCTCTACCACGCCTACTTCCTGGCGATGCGCGACCTGGTCGGCACGTTGATGCGGCTGTCGGCCCTGGCGCTCGATCTGCCGGAGACGTTCTTCGAGCCGTTCATGGACAACCGCCGCGGCACGTTGCGCACCGTTTTCTATCCTGACCAGCCGGAGGAGCCGAAGCCCGGCCAGCTTCGCTACGGAGCGCACTCCGACTATGGCGGACTCACGATCCTGCGCCAGGACGACGCCCCCGGCGGCCTGCAGGCGTGCCTGAAATCGGGTGCCTGGATCGACGTGCCGCCCATTCCCGGCTCGTTCGTCCTGAATATCGGCGACCTGATGGCGCGCTGGACCAACGACCGCTGGCGCTCGACCCTGCATCGCGTGATGAATCCGCCGCGCGATCTCACGGGCTCGACGCAGCGGCTGTCGCTCGTCTTCTTCTCGGGCCCCAACGACGACGCGCTGATCGAATGCCTGCCGAGCTGCGCCGATGCCGCCCACCCGGCCAAGTATCCGCCGGTGCGCGCGGCGGAGTACGTGGCGTCCAAGCTCGCGGCGTCGATGCCGGAGAAGCTGGCGGTGAGCTAGGCGTTTATTCCGCGGCCTTCGCGGCGGGAGGCTTCACCGGGTCGCGCATGAGGACGAACTCCTCCGCAGCGGTCGGGTGGATGGCCACGGTGCGGTCCCACTGCGCTTTCGTGAGCCCGGCCTTCACGCCGATGGCGAGGCCCTGGATGATCTCCGGCGCATCGGGCCCGACCATGTGCGCACCCACGACCTTGTTGGTCTCGCGGTCGACGACGAGCTTCATCATCGCCTTCTCGTCGCGATTGGGCAGCACGAACTTCATCGGCCGGAAGGTTGCACGGTAGACGTCGATGGGTCCGATCTGGCGCGCCGCCTCCTCGCTCAAGCCCACCGTGCCCACCGGCGGCTGGCTGAACACCGCACTCGGCACCGTGCCGTGGTCCATCTGCAGCGGGTTGCGGTTGAACAACGTCTCGGCCACGGCGCGGGCCTCGGCGATCGCGACCGGCGTCAGGTTGATGCGGTCGGTGCAGTCGCCCACCGCGTAGATGCCGGGTACGGTCGTCTGTTGCCACTCGTCGACTGCGACGGCGCCTCGCTTGTTGAGCTGCACGCCCACCTTCTCGAGGCCCATGCCGCTGGTGTTGGGCACGCGGCCCGTGGCGTACATGACGAGATCGGTGTCGAACGTCTCGCCGCTGTCCGAGGTGAGACGGTAGCCTTGGCCGGTCTTGTCGATACGCGCGATGCGCACGCCCGGCTTGATGGCGATGCCGCGCCTGGTCATTTCCGCGGTGAGGTGCGAGCGGACGTCGCCGTCGAACCCGCGCAGGATGGCGTCGGCGCGGATGATCTCGGTCACCTCGACGCCGGCGGCCGCGAAGATGCCGGCGAACTCGACCGCGATATAGCCGCCACCGACGATGACCATGCGCTTGGGCAGCGCCTTGAGGTCGAGCGCCTCGTTCGAGGTGATCGCGTGCTCGATGCCGGGGATGGCGGGCTTCTCGGGCTTTCCGCCGGTGGCGATGAGGATGTTCCTCGCACGGATGGTGCGGCCGTTGACGCGCACGGTGTTCGGCCCGGTGATCTCGGCCCAGCCGTCGATGATCTCGACACCCGTGTCCTTCAGCATCTTGATGTAGATGCCGTGCAGGCGATCGATCTCCTTGTCCTTGGCCTGGACCAGCTTCGCCCAGTCGAGCGAATGAGCCCCGATGCTCCAGCCGTAGCCGGCGGCGTCCTCGAGCTCATCGGCGAAGTGCACGCCGTAGACGAGGAGCTTCTTCGGCACGCAGCCGCGCAGCACGCAGGTGCCGGCGACGCGCACCGATTCCGCGATCGCCACCTTGGCGCCGTAGGTTGCGGCGCGCCGGGAGCCCGCGACACCGCCCGAGCCGGCGCCGATGGTGAAGAGGTCGTAATCGAACTCAGCCATGTCAGATCTCTACCTTGGTCACATCATACTGGAACAGCCATTCATAGCGCTCTTTGACGCGCTCTTCATTCCATTCGCGGTCGATATAGCCCTCGGCCTGCGTGGCGTCGGAGAGCGTCTGGTTGTGGAAGCGCTTGGCCTGGGCGGCCGAGCCCACGACGCAGCGGTTGGCGCGTTCCCGCCGCGCCTGCTCGTATGCCCGCAGGGCCGGCTCGACCTCGCCGTACTTTTCGAAGCAGCGGGCGAGGATGAATCCATCCTCGATCGCCATGACGGCGCCCTGAGCGAGCAGCGGCAGCATGGCATGGCTCGCGTCCCCCAGAAGCGTCGTGCGGCCGACGGTCCACGCCGGCATGGGCTCGCGCGAGAGCAGCGCCCACTTATAGGGAACGTCGATCGCTTCGATCATCGCGTGGACATCGCGGTTCCAGCCGCGGAAATCGCGCGCGCATTCCTCGCGGTCACCCCGGACGTTCCAGGACTCCACGCGCCAGTCGTCGCGCTCGATGATGCCGACGAAGTTCATGAGCGTGCCGGCACGCAAGGGATAATGGACCACGTGGCCGCCCGGGCCGACCCAGTTGGTCGCAACGTTGCGCCGCAGATGCCGAGGCAGCCCGTCCCTGGGCATGACGCCGCGCCAGGCAATGACGCCGGTGAACTGCGGCGTATCGGCGCCGAACAAGGCCTGACGCACGACCGAGTGCACGCCGTCCGCGCCGATGAGGGCGTCGCCACGCACGGTCTCGCCGGCCGCGAGGCGCAAGGTCACGCCGGATTCGTCCTGATACAGGCCCACGGCCTTCGCCCCCAGATGGATGCAGCCCGGCTTGGCGGCGCTGACGGCACCGGCGAGTATCGCGTGCAGGTCCGGCCGGTAGACGGTCAGATACGGAAAGCCGTAACGCTTGATCGATTCAGCGCCGAGGTCGAATAGCTTCCAGGTCTGGCCCGTGGTCCACAGGCGGATCTCCTTGCCGTCCGCCTCGACGGCAAGGCGCTTGAGCTCGTCGCCGAGGCCCAAGGTGAACAGCGCGCGGTTGCCGTTGGCGCTGATCTGAACGCCGGCGCCGACCTCTTTCAGCTCGGCCGCCTGCTCATACACGTCGACGTCGAAGCCGCGGCGCAACAGTGCCAAGGCCGCGGTGAGGCCGCCGATGCCGGCGCCGGCGATGAGGATGTGGGGTGTAGTCATAGCGGGACGATATAGCACATACATTCGTCTCTCATACCGGCGGACGCCTTGAAGCCGCCGGCGCGTGATGTACGCTGGATCTCATGCGACGGGCTGCATATCTGGGGCTTGTGGGCTGGATCGGGTTCAGTGCGGGCGCGTGGGCGGATGGGCTCGCGATCAAGCTCGTCTCGATCACGCGACCCGTTCATCCTGGCGAAACCGTGGAGCTTGTCGTCCAGGCGCGGCCCGGAGCGACATGCGAGGGGGTGCGCCAAGGCCATAATGGCGATGAGTACGCGATCAAGCTGCCAGCCAAGGCGATCGGGGCCGATGGCCGTGCCGAGTGGCAGTGGTCGGTCCAGCCCGGCCGCCATCCGATCGGGCTCCGCGGCGTGCGCGTGACGTGCACGGCCGGCGGACAGAAGGCGGGGCTCGAAACCACGTTCGACGTGGAATAAGCACAATCAAGCGCCGAGGTTGGCGCTGAACTGAACGCCGGCGCCGACCTCTTTCAGCTCGGCCGCCTGCTCATACACGTCGACGTCGAAGCCGCGGCGCAACAGTGCCAGCGCCGCGGTAAGGCCGCCGATGCCAGCGCCGGCGATGAGGATAGGTTGACGATACTTTGGTCGGCATGCCGGCGGAAGCGTGCTCTAAAACTGCGAGCAGGCTCGGCCTGTTTATTGGGGCGCTGAAGGCATAGGAATTGCACCGATTGGAGGCATGGCGAATGCCTCGAATCTGGCGGCGGTCGAACTGCCGCGGGAGCGGCTGCCGGTCATCGATGTGTCCGGTTTGCAGGCCGGGCAGTCGGCGGTGCGGCAACGCGTGGCGGCGCAGATGCGCGCGGCCTGCCTCGACAAGGGCTTCTTCTACGTCACCGGGCACGGGGTCGCCCCGACGCTGATCGATGCCGCGGTCGCCGAGGCGAAGCGGTTCTTTGCGCTGCCGCTCGACTCCAAGATGGCGCTGCGTCTCGAGAATTCGTGGAAGCGCGCCAACCGCGGCTACTCCCCGTTGCGCGGCCAGGTGCTGGAGAAGGGTACCCCAGCCGACCTGAAGGAGAGCTTCTACATCGGCATCGAGCTGCCGCTCGACGATCCGCGCGTGGCGGCGGGAAAGCAGAACCACGGGCCGAACCAGTGGCCGGATCTGCCCGGATTCTCCCAAACGTTGATGGCCTATTTCGGCGAGATGATGCGGGTCGAGCATCTGCTGCTGCGCGGGCTCGCGCTGTCGCTCGACCTGGATGAGCACTATTTCGACGCCTATTACCGCGATGCGACCGCGACCTTGCGCCTCCTGCACTATCCGCCACAGCCTGCGGCGGCACTGCCCGACGAAAAAGGCTGTGGCGCGCACACGGATTTCGGCGGCATCACCCTGCTGTATCAGGACGACGCGGGCGGCCTGCAGGTGTGGGACCAGGACTACGGCTGGGTGCACATGCCGCCGATCCCCGGCACGTTCGTCGCCAATCTCGGCGATCTGATCGCGCGCTGGACCAACGACCGCTACCGCTCGACCTTGCATCGCGTGGTGAACCTGTCCGGCCGCGCGCGCTATTCCCTACCCTTCTTCTTCCCCGGCAATCCGGATTACCGGATCGAGTGCCTGCCGACCTGCAAGGTGCCGGGCGTCGCGGACCGGTATGCGCCCGTGACCGTGGCCGAGCATCTCATCGAGCGCATCCGGCAAAGCTACGGGTGATTCCATTTCCTTTAGGGGGGGCTGACATGAAACAGCTGATGAGGGCCGGGCTGTGCGCGGCGACGGTGATGTTGGCGGCCACGAGCGCCAGCGCCGCGGACAAGGTGAATTTCCAGCTCGGCTGGATCCCGAGCGGCGACATCGCCGCGGTCTATGTCGGCCAGATCACGGGCATCTATGAGAAGGCCGGACTCGACGTGACGGTGATGACCGGGCGCGGCTCGCTCGATGCGGTGACGCGCGTGGCGACCGGCGTTTCCGACATCGGCGCGGTCGGCCTGGGCGCGCTCCTGCAGGCGGCGGCGGAAGGCAAGACGCCGGTGCCGGTCAAGCAGGTCATGTCGCAATACACGAAGATGCCGGATTCGCTGATGACCTGGAAAGGCAGCCGCGTCAAATCGTTCAAGGACGTTGCGGGCAAAACGGTGGGGACGGCGACGTTCTCGATCTCCAACGCTTACTGGCCGACGGTCTTGAGCAGCAGCGGCATCGACCCAGCATCGGTCAAGCTCATCAAGGCCGACGTCAACGCACTGGCGCCGCTCCTGGCGCAGGGCCAGGTGGACGCGACGATCAACTGGGCAGCGTCGGCCCCCGGCATCGCGAGTGTGCTCAAGGCGGCGGGCAAGGAGCTGGTGGTCCTGCCGTGGTCGGAGATCGGCTTCGAGGGCTACGGCTACGGGCTCATCGCCTCAGACACGACGATCAAGGAGCGGCCCGACGTGGTGCGTCGGTTCGTCGCCGCCTACAAGCAGGTGATCGAGGCAGCCGTCAAGGACCCGTCCCTCGTGGGGGCCGCGGTGAAGGCGAAAGTGCCGGAGGCCGACGCGGACACGATCAGCGAGCAGTTCCGCGCCTCGATCCCGCTGATCAAGAACGAGATCAGCGACAAGGACGGCCTCGGCGCGCTCGAGCCGCACCTCGTGCAGGCGACGTGGGTTTGGCTCGCCAAGGCACAGAACTATCCGCCCGACCGGCTCGATCCGGAGGCGTACCTGGACCGGCGGTTTTTGAAGTAGGCGCTACGCCGCTTTCCCCAGATACGCCGCCTGCACCGCTTCGTTGCCCGCGATCTGCTGCGGGGTGCCCTCGGCGAGCGTCACTCCCTGGTCGAGCACGGCGATCTTGTCGGCGAGATGGAAGACGACGCGCATGTCGTGCTCGATCAGCACGATGGTGTAGCGGCTGTCCTTGTGCAGGCGGCGGATCAGGGACGTGATCTCGTACGTCTCCTGGTCGCCCATGCCGGCGGTGGGCTCGTCGAGCAGGAGAAGCCGCGGCTTCAGCGCCAGGGCCATCGCGATCTCGGCCGCGCGCTGGTCGCCATGCGAGAGCTCGCCCGCCAGGCGTCCGCCCTTGGCCTCGAGCCCGGCCAGGGCCAGGGTCTCCTCGGTGCGCCGGCGCAAGGCCACGGCGTCGCTCTTGCCGAGCCATGGCTTGAGGCGCAGCCCGAGTGCCACCTCCGCGGCGGTGCGCACGTTCTCGAAGACCGAGAGCTCCGGGAAGATTTCGGTGACCTGGAAGGTGCGAGCCATGCCCATCTGCGCGCGCTGGGCCGCCGGCACGCGCGTCACGTCGCGGCCCTGGTAGACGATCGATCCCGAGGTGGGCGGGAAGAATCCCGAGATGAGGTTGAAGAACGTCGTCTTGCCGGCGCCGTTCGGGCCGATCACCGCATGCAGCTCGCCCTCCTCCACCTGCAGGGAGACGTTGCTCACGGCGATCAGGCTGCCGAACGCCTTGCTGACGTTGTTGACCTCCAGGACTCTCATGCGTCGCTCCGGCGCCGAAAGACGCCGAGGAGCCCGCGTGGGAAGAACATGACCACCAGCACGAACAGGACGCCGATGAAAGACATCCAGTTCACGGTCATGCTCGAGATGGTGTCCTGCAGCACGACGAACACGGCCGCCCCCAGGAGCGGGCCCCAGAAGCTTCGCATCCCGCCCATCACGCACATGATGACGAAGTAGCCCGACAGCGAATAGTGCAGGCCCAGCGGGTCGGCGAAGTTGTTGAGCAGCGCATAGAGCGTACCCGCCAACGCCGTGAAGACGCAGGAGATCGAGAACGACAGCCAGATATGCCGCTCGACCGGCACGCCGAGGAACCGCGCGCGACGCTCGTTCTCGCGGATGGCGATCAGGCTGTGGCCGAAGGGCGAGCGCAACAGGAGCCCCATCGCGCCCACCGCCAGCGCGAACACCAGCAGCAGGAAATAGTAGAAGGCGACGTCGCTGTTCGCGATGTCGAGGGTCAGCGGGCCCGCGCCGACCGGCGCCCGCTGGAAGCCGCGCAGGCCGTCGAAGCCGCCGGTGAAGTCGTTCCAGCTGTAGGCGATGTAATAGCAGATCTGGCCGAACGCGATCGTCACCATGGCGAAATAGACGCCGCGCCGGCGCACGATCAGAAGGCCGAACAACAGGCCGGCGACCCCGCCGAGCAGGGTGCCGAGCAGCATGGCGAGGGGCGTGCTCGCGGCGAGGAACTTCAAGGTGAGGCCGGCGCCGTAGGCGCCGAGGCCGAAATAGGCGGCGTGCCCGAAGGACAGAACGCCGGTAAAGCCCAAGAGGAAATTGAGCGCCATCGCCGCCAGGCCCAGCACCAGCACGCGTCCGGCCAAGGCGGTGTAGCCGCCGAAGAGCGGCAACCACAGCGGCACGGTCGCGAGAGCGAGCCAGATCGCGGCGAGGACGATCCAGTTGTTCTCGGCCTTTTGCTTCAGAAGGCCGATGCCGTTCAGGCTGTTGGCCACCGGTGAGCTCACGACATCATGCCTTCTTCGCCGAGGAAGCCGCGCGGCCGGATCAGGAGCACGACCATCATGATCGCGTAGATCACGGCCTCGCTCGCGCGGGGGTAGACGACCGTGGTCATGGCGGCCGACACGCCGATCGTGAGGCCGCCCAGCAAGGTGCCGGTCAGACTCCCCACCCCGCCGACGATGATGGCGATGAAGCTCGGCATGAGGAGGTCATCGCCCATGTTGGGGTTGAGGCCGATCTGCCCGGCGGCCAGAACCCCCGAGAGTCCGGCGAGCAAGGACCCGAGGCCGAAATTGAACGAGCGCAGGCGGCCGACATTGACGCCGAGGCTGGCCACGGTCTCGAGGTCGAGCGTCCCTGCGCGGATGCGGGTGCCGACCCGGGAATAGCGCAGGAAGGCGAACAGGCCGACGACCGCGACGATCACGATCACGACCATGAAGATGCGATACCAGGTGATGAAAAACAGGTCGGCGCTGAGCGGCTCGTTCAGGCTGGCGGGCACGCCCAGAGGCAGCCCGTTCGGGCCCCACACGTAGCGGCAGACGTCCTGGATGATGAACGCGAGCCCGAACGTCAGCAGAAGGCTGTAGACCGGATCGCGGCGATACACCTTGCGGATCATCAGCCGCTCGATCGCGATGCCGAGCAGGCCGGCGAGGAGCGGCGAGAGCAGCAATGCCCCCCAAAATCCCACGTAGGGCGTCAGCACGAAGGCGATGTAGCCGCCCAGGGCCAGGAAGTTGCCATGCGCGAAGTTGATGACGTTCGACAGGTTGAGGATCAGCGACAGGCCGAGCGCCATCAGCACGTAGAACGAGCCGATGATCAGGCCGTTGGTGAGATTGTAGAGGATGAGCTGAAGCATGAAAAAATCCAGGACTCAGAGTCACCACGGAGACACAGAGAACACTGAGAGGAGCTCTTCTCTGTGAACTCTGTGCCTCTGTGGTGAAAACTCGACTCGCGGCTGGACGTGGATGCCCGGGACAAGCCCGGGCATGACGGGCTCTTCTCTAGGCCGGGTGCGTCATTTTGCAGCCGGTCTCTTCGACCGTTCCGGCCGCCTGCTCGCCCGGCACCTCCGCGCTCGTTGTGAACACGTCGTCGGCATCGCCGCCCTTGGGCGGATGCACTTCGCCGACGAAGATGTTGGGCATGAGCTCGTGGTCGCCGGCGCGGTAGAACGTCTTGCCCTTCTGCAAGGCCACCTCGGGCGGCAGCTCCAGCCCTTCCATGGCAAGTGCGAGCTTCGGCCCTTCGAGCGTCTTCGCCTTGGCCGCTCCCAGGCGCACCGAGTGGATGGCCACGAAGCCGAACCAGTGCCGAGCGCTCGGCGCCTTGTTGTAGGCCTTCTTGATGCCGGCCACGAAGTCGGCCACGTGCGGTACGCCCGGCTGGTTCCACCACCACTCCATCACCCACCAGCCGGCCTGCGCGTCCTTGGGCACGGACTTGACGCTCTCGAGCTCGAACAGCGCGCCGCCGAGGCCCATGTTTTTCTCCATGCCGAACTGCGCGAACTGCTTCATGCAGTTGATCTGTGCCAGGCCGCCCATGTTGTTGAGCAGCACATCGGGCTTGTAGGCCCTGGCCTTGATCAAGCTCGCCGAGAACTCGGAGGTATTGATCGGCAGCATGTCGCCCTCGTAGGTGCCGCCGGCCTTCTTGAGGTTCCTGATGAAGGCGTCCTGCAACGTGTGGCCGTAGGCGTAGTCGGGCGTGATGAAGAACCACTTCTTGCCGAATTTCTTGACCAGCTCGCCGGTGATGGCGGCGGCGTCCATCGACGTGGTGTTGCAGATGCGGAAGACGTTCCACTTGCAGTCGGTGCCGGTGATCGGGTCGGTGTGGCCGCCCGGCACGATGTGGAACACCTTCTTTTCATTCGTGACCTGCGACATGGCGTAGGCGATGCCGGAGTTCACGTCACCGAGGATGACGTCGACCTGGTCACGGTCGATGAGCTTCCTCGTCTTCTGCACGCCGGTGCCGACGTCATTGGCCGAATCCTCGACCAGAAGCTCGACCTGGCGGCCGACAATGCCGCCCTTCTTGTTGACGTCCTCGACCGCGTATTTGGCGCCCTCGACCTCGCTCTGGGCGAGTGCCGATAGGATGCCGGTCAGCGGATTGACGAATCCGATCTTGATCGGCTGCTCGCCCCGCGCGGTGAGAATGTAGGGCGATGCCAGGCGCGCCGCACTGGCGGCGGCGGCG
Organism: Alphaproteobacteria bacterium; assembly: GCA_035506575.1. Lineage (GTDB taxonomy): Bacteria > Pseudomonadota > Alphaproteobacteria > CACIAM-22H2 > CACIAM-22H2 > DATJPD01. Next base: position 1,967 of record DATJPD010000136.1, on the reverse strand, counting down.
GCCTTGAGGATCAGGCGGCGAGTCAGAATCCGGGTATTGGGTTTTTTGCTCATAAAGCTCCTCCCTTACGGCGATTGTTGGCGACGTTTACGTTCTGCCAGGTGCCGCGGTGTTCCGCGTTCGCACCCAAAGACAACCAAGCCTTGAGCGACACTGTATGGAGAATACGGCCCCCCGGCAAGCCGGGGAGGCCCCCTACGAACGGCTGGACTGAGCGAGCCTCAGCGGTCGCCCGACTTGCCCGGCAGAGTACCCCATTCCTGAACGACGGCGTCGGCGTAGCGGGCCCACAGATAATGGGAGGATCCGCCGGGTATGATGAGGAACGTACCCACCGGCAGGCGCCTCGCCGTGCGCGGGTCGATCTGCCCGTCGCTGCCGATGTACACGTCGCCGGACAGCACGGTGAGGAAGATCGTCTGTGCTTCGACGCGCGGCGGGATCTGGCCGCCCAGCTTGAAGTTGCGCCGCACGACGTAGAACCCCGGCGCGCCTGCCTGCCCCACGAGCCAGGCTTCGGAGACCCCGGGCATTCCCGCAACCGACGACCACCTTAGCTGATCGGGCGTGGTGATGATCGGCGCCGTGTCGGCGCTTCTGGCGCTTTGCGCGCCCGCCACCGTGAACGTGATCAACAAGGCCGCGAGACAAACGATGCGCGTCATGCAGGTCCTGGGGTCGTGAGCTGCTCCGGACGAAGATAACAGAGATCGTGTTAAATTTCGGCGATGGCTTCGAGTCCGCGCTCTTCCGGGCTGGTGCAGGCGACGTTCGCGGACGCGCTGCGCCACCATCAGGCCGGACGCCTGCAAGACGCAGAGCGGCTGTACCGGCAGGTGCTGGCGATCGATGGGCGGCACGCCGACAGCCTGCATCTGCTGGGCGTCGTCGCCTATCAAAGCGGGCGGCCCGAGAGTGCCATCGAGCTGATCGGCCGCGCGCTCAAGCTCGCCAAGGACGTTCCCTTCTATCACAGCAACCTCGGCAACGCGTTGCGCGCCTGCGGCAGGCTGGACGAGGCGGCGCGCCATTACCGCCGCGCGTTGCAGCTGAAGCCGGACTACGCCGAAGCCCACAACAACCTCGGCAGCGTGCTCAAGGCGCAAGGCAAATTCGACCTCGCCGCCGCGCAGTTCGAGCGCGCCCTCAGGCTCCTGCCCGACTACGCCGACGCGCACAACAATTTCGGGCATGCGCTTTATCTGCAGGGCCGCCTGGAGGAAGCGATCCGGCAATACGAGCGGGCGCTGGCGCTCAAGCCGGACCTGGCACCGGCGCACAGCAATCTCGGTCATGCGCTCACGGCCGGCGGGCGGTTCGACGAGGCGGCGGGGGCGTTCGAGCGCGCCCTGGCACTCGCGCCCGATGACGCGATCGCCCACGCCGACCTCGCGAACGTCCTCAAGGCGCGCGGCAAGCTCGATGAGGCGGCGGCTCACTACGAGCGGGCGATCGCGCTCAAGCCGGATTACGCCGAGGCACACAACAACCTGGGGAGCGCGCGCCAGGACCAGGGCCGGCTCGATGAGGCCGTCGCCTGCTACGAGCGCGCGATCGTGGCCAGGCGGGACCTCGCACAAGCGCACTATAATCTCGGCACGGTCCGCCGCCATCAGGGCCGGCTCGACGACGCGGCGACCTGCTTCGAGACGGCACTTGCCTGCGATCCGGCTTACGCGCTCGCCGCGTGCGATCTGGCCGGGCTCCGCCTGGCGCTCGGGGACGCCGCGGAGGCGCGCGCGCTTTACAACCGCGCGATCGCGGCGCGGCCGCAGGACCCGCTGCCGTACCGCTACCTGCTCGCGTCGCTGCTCTACGATCCCGAACTCGACGCAGACGCGGTGTTCGCGGAGCACCGGCGCTTCGATGCGAGCCCGGCGGTGCCGCAAGGAGCCGCGGCCCTGCCGCCGCCCGCCAATGCCCGCGAGCCGGAGCGCAAGCTGCGCGTCGGCTGGCTGACGGCGGAC
>DATJPD010000135.1:0-6561 GCA_035506575.1 Alphaproteobacteria bacterium | reverse complement strand
GAGAAGGGGGCGACGGCGCGCTGGGAGGTCAACCCGGGCGACGTCTTCGTCATTGAGACGCCCGGGGGCGGCGGCTACGGGCCGCCTGCGCTCACCCCCAAGGCAAAAGCGTAGCGCCGCCGCCGGCGATCCCGGCAGCGGTGCGCCAAACCGAACTCGTCAGCCCTGGTTGTGGTCTTGGCCTTGCAGCGTGTCGATCAGGTTCGACACCACGTGCGGGCGGTTGTTCACCACCGGCAGCGGCTGGTTGCCGAGCTGCTTGCCCGTCTGCTGCGCCGTGCTCACCGCCGTCTGGTTGGTCAGCTGCGTATTGATGAGCGGCCGCAGGCTGCCGAACGACAGGTTGCCTTGCGTCTGGACCGTGTCGGTCGAGACGGTGAATTTGTCGGACGAGGAGGAGGAGCTCGTCGTCTGGGGCTTGGACTTGTCCGTCGTGGGCCGCTGGATGGGTGTGCCCGACGTCGGGTTGATGGGGGTCGTCATCGTCCGGGGTCCTTTCTGGTTCCGGTTTTCGTTTTTTCGTACCGTCGTTTTTCGACAACCGACTCTTTTCTACGGTCGGCTGCTGTACTGTGTCGCCGTATTGTCGCCGAGTTATGGTTAATTCGGCTTTATTTATCTGCATCTTAGCGCAAGTCGGGCGGCGACGCAAATATGAGCTTTCGGCCTGAATCAGGGGTTAACGGGCCCTCGCTGCGCGGAATCGCCTACATGATATTGGGGGTGACCGCTTTTTCGGCCACCGACGGGCTGTCCAAATGGATGGTCATGGCGGCCCCGATCCTCGAGATCGTGGCGATCCGCAACGCGCTGGTTCTGCTGATGATTTTGCCGTCGCTGGGGCGTGCGGGCGGGGTTCGGGCGCTCGCCACCCGACGCGGCGGGGCGCATGCGGTGCGGGCGCTGCTGTCGATCGGGGCGTTGCTGACCTTCTTCGGGGCCCTCCGGGAGCTGCCGCTGGCGACGAGCATCGCGATCAGCTTTGCCTCGCCCCTGTTCATGACCGTGGCGTCGGTCCTGCTGCTCGGGGAGCGAGTCGGCTGGCACCGCTGGCTGGCGGTCGTCGCCGGTTTCGCGGGCGTGGTGGTGATCGCCTGGCCCGGTGCGGCCGGCATGATCTCGTGGCCTGCAGCCCTGATGCTGCTCTCGAGCCTGTTCTTCGCGCTGTCGATGATCACGGTGCGCTGGCTCGCCCGCACCGAAACCGACATCGCCATGCTGTTCTACCAGAATGCCGGCATGATGCTGGCAGGGGTGGGCGGCCTGCCATTCGTCTGGCAGATGCCGACGCCGACGGATCTCGGCGTGATCGCTGCGATGGCGGTGACCCTGGTCGTCGGGCAGGTGTTCATGATCCGCGCCTTCCGCGCCGCACCTGTCGCGGTCGTGGCGCCGTTCGAATACCTCGAGCTCCTCTGGGCCTCGCTCATCGGCTATGTGGTGTGGAACGAGGAGCCCGCAGCGCATGTCTGGATCGGTGCAGCCATCGTCGTGGCGAGCGGCCTCTACATCACCTGGCGGGAGGCCCGCGCCAGCCGCCTTGCGGCGGCACCACAGCCGGCGGCAGGGGCCGTAGCATCCTCCCTGTAAGGGCGTATACTCGGCCAAAGGTTTCGAGGAACGCTCCATGTCCGCCGCTCCGCCGCTTGCCAACGAGAAGCCGTCCGCCGCCGCACGCGATGCCGCGACCTCCGAATTGCGCACACTCCTGGGCGAGCGCCTCTCCACCGCCGCCGCCATCCGCGAGCGCCACGGCAAGGATGAGTCCTATCATCCCTCGGTGCCGCCCGACGCCGTCGCTTTCGCGCAGTCGACCGAGGAGGTCAGTGCGATCGTCAAGGTCTGCGCGCGTCACAAGGTGCCGGTCATTCCGTACGCCACCGGCACGTCGCTCGAAGGCCACGTCGCCGCCCTGCAGGGCGGAGTTTCGATCGACCTGATGCAGATGAACCGCATCATCGAGGTGAACGTCGACGATCTCGACTGCCGCGTCGAGCCGGGTGTGACCCGCAAGGAGCTCAACGAGCATCTGCGCGACACCGGCCTGTTCTTCCCGATCGACCCTGGCGCCAACGCCTCGATCGGCGGCATGGCGGCGACGCGCGCGTCGGGGACCAATGCCGTGCGCTACGGCACGATGCGCGAGAACGTGTTGGCGCTCACGGTCGTGCTGGCGGACGGCCGCGTGATCCGGACGTCCAAGCGCGCACGAAAATCCTCCGCCGGCTACGACCTGACGCGCCTTTTCGTGGGATCCGAGGGAACGCTCGGTATCATCACCGAAATCACGTTGCGGCTTTATGGCATTCCGGCCGCGATCTCGTCGGCCATGTGCTCGTTCCCGTCCGTCAAGGACGCGGTGGATACGGTGATCCAGACGATCCAGACCGGAATCCCCGTGGCGCGGATCGAGCTCGCCGATGCGCTGCAGATGAAGGCGATCAACACCTACTCGAAGATGACCCTGCCCGAGACGCCGACACTGTGGCTCGAGTTCCACGGCTCCGAGGCGGCGGTCGCCGAGCAGGCGGAGATGGTCCAGACGCTCGCGGCCGAGCATGGCGGGACGGACTTCACCTGGACGACCCTGCCGGAAGACCGCAAGAAGCTGTGGCAGGCGCGGCACGACGCGGCCTATTCCAACCGCACCTTGCGGCCCGGGGCGGAGCTGTGGGCGACCGATGTCTGCGTGCCGATCTCGCGTCTGGCCGACTGCATCACCGAGACCCAGAAGGACCTCGCCGGCTCCTTCATCCCGGCGCCGATCGTGGGTCACGTCGGGGACGGCAATTTCCATCTCACCCTGCTGCTCAAGCCCGACGACCCGCGCGAGGTCGCCGAGGCGGAGCGGATCAATGATCGTCTGGTGAAGCGGGCGCTCGCCATGGACGGCACCTGCACCGGCGAGCACGGCGTGGGCTACGGCAAGCTGGACTTCCTGATCGCCGAGCATGGCGAGGCGGTCAGCGTCATGCGCGCGATCAAGCAGGCGCTCGACCCCGACAACATCCTGAACCCGGGCAAGATCGTCCGGGTCTAGCCCTGCGGATTATTTACGCGTGGTGTGCGCTGTGGCGGTGACGCCGGCGAGGAACGCCGGGCGGCTGGCGAGCCCCGCCACCATGTGCGCCGCGACCACGCCGAGGCAGTAGTAGCTGGCGTCGGTCTGGTGCAGGCCGTCGGGATTGACCATCTGGGTCTCGGTCATCTCGCCCGAGCTGACCCAGTATTTCATGATCTCGTAGCGGCGCAGCAGCGGCACGTGCTTGACGGCGGCCACCGCCGCGAGGTGGTCGAGATACGCCTCATGGTCGGGCACCGCGTCGAACTTCGGCGAGAATTGCGGCGACATCAGCAGCACGTCGATCCCGGCCGCGCGCGCTTCGTCGATGCCGGAGGCGAGCTTCCCGACATAGGTCGGCATGTGGTTGCGATGGAGCGCGCTGTTCGTCCCGGTCTGCCAGATCAGGAGATCCGGGTGCTCGTCCAGAACGTCGCGCTGGAAGCGCACCATCTCTTCGCGCACGTCTTCGCCGCCGATACCTTTGTTGACGATCGTGATCTTGCTCTGCGGGAACAGGCGCTGCAGCTCCTGGGCGAAGCGGCTGGGGTAGGTTGCCGCCGGGGACGAGGCGCCGACGCCTTGCGTCGAGGACGAGCCGAAGGCGACGACCTTGATCGGGTGCTCGAGGGCGAGCTTCTGGGCCACATGGGTCAGGGTGGCGGCACTCGTGAGCAGTTCGCGCGGTGCCGCACAGGAGCCAAGCGAGGGGTTCTGCGCCGCCGCCGGTTCCTCGCCGACGCTGGCAATGATGGCCAGGGACGCGGCGAAGAGGGGGGCGTAGCGGCTCAAGCGCCGCAGGGTGGAAAGGATGGGCATTTCCCCTGGATATAAGCTTTGTATTAGCGAAGTCTAAACGCCGTCCATCTTACCCGCCAAAAGCTTGCGGCAACAACTTATCTTTGCTCTGCCGCCACGCCCTGCAGGATGGTTTGCGCCAGCAGGTGGCCCAGACAGTCATAGACCTGATCGGCGACCTTGCGGGCGACGCCGCCTGTTTCACCGGCGAAGTGAAACTGGTCGTTGTCGACCCAGTATCGCATCACGGCGTAGCGCGGAAACCGGCTGAGCCCCCGCGTGACCGCGACCTGGTCGATCGCCGCGATATAGGGGTCGAAGTTGATGATCTCAGCCGTGCCGCGGGAATACTGCGTGTCCATGAGGATGACGTCGATGCCCGCCGCGTCCAGCCGATCCACGCCGGCCATCAGCGCGTCGACGAATTCGTCCACGTCGGTGCCGCGCACCGCCTCGGCGGTGCCGGTCTCCCAGATCACCAGGGCGGGCTTCTCGGCCAGCACGTCGGAGTCCAGCCGCCCCAGCATCTGCTGCGCCGTCTGGCGGGCGATGCCGCGGTTGACCACCCGCACGTCGGCGCCCGGCAGTTCGGAGGCGAGCACGGCCTGCAGGCGCGCGGGCCAGGCGGCCTGCGAATCCGTAGCGCCAAGCCCGAGCGTGCTCGAGGAGCCCAAGGCGACGATCTTCAATCGATGCTCGGTTTTGAGCATCTGCCGGCTGTGCGGCAGCGGGCTTGCGTCGGGGATCAGATCGCCGGGCACCTCGCAGTGGGGCGGCAACGGGACGACCGGGTCGGCGCCCGCCGGATCCATCGCAGCTCCGGCGGCGAGCAGGATCAGCCCGGCGATCAGCGGTCGCCCGCGGATGATTGAGACCATCACTCCCCCCCTTGAATCGCCCGGCTGCCCGGCGCCGCTGCGGCCGCACCGCGCTCGCGCTCCGGCCGGGCGCGGTGCTTGGACCAGGACATGCCATACGCCGTGCCCACCATGACGAGGATTCCGCCCGCCGAGGCGATGATCTGCGCCGCGAGCCCGTTGCTGATCTCGGAGAGCAGGAAATGCGAGAGCACCGCCAGGAAGATGCCGAGGCAGAAAATGTGAAGCGAGTTCTGCCCGCACAGGATCACGGGCTCGGCCCAAGCCCTGCGGAACATGGGATGGTCCCGGCGGATCACGGTGACGGTGACATGCGCCAGTGCCAGGAAGTTGATCAGCCGCAGCGGCTCGAGATTGGTCTTGTCGCCGATCGTGTACAGCATGCGCAGCACGACATGCGGAAACTCGCCCGTGCGGATGTAGACGAACGTCATGGCCAGTTTGATCGCGACCGTCACCACGACGATGGTCGCCGACAGCCACAACAGGTGATGCCGCCGCTGCAAGGCCGGGAGCTGGATTCCGATGCGCCGCAGCGCCATCGCGGCACCGATCAGGAAGATGAACTGCCAGGCGAAAGGGTTGAAGTACCAGACGCCCTCGGGGAATTTGCGCAAATTGAAGTGCAAGGTCGCCGCCGCCACGTAGAGCACCGTGGACGCCGTCATGACCAGGACGGGCTGCGCCCGCAGTAGCGGCAGCACCAGCGCAAATCCGAGCAGGAGAACGATGTAGAGCGGCAGGATGTTCATGAACTCGGGCTGGAACTGCAACACCACGGCCTTGAGGACCGCGATGTACGGTTCCTGCAGGAATTCGGCCATCCCCATCTCGTCGAGGAACATGGGGTTGTTGAAGCGTGCCGCGGTGTAGGACACCTGCGCGATGAAGATCACGAACAGGAAGATATGGGCGACGTAAAGCGTCCAGCAGCGCTTCAGGATCTGCACCGCCGAGAACGTCGTCCCATAGCGGTTCATCAGGCCGCCGAAGACGAACGTCGCCGTGAACCCGGAGATGAATACGAACACTTCCGCCGCGTCGCAGAAGGCGACGTTGCTCAGCGTGAAGTAGGAGACGACGTTGTCCGGGATGTGGTCGAGGAAGATGAACAGCAGGCTGAGGCCGCGGAAGAAGTCCAGGCGGAGGTCGCGGTCCGTCGCGGCCACGATGGACTCTTAATCAGCCGCGCTCTTGCGCGCGAGCTGGCCCGCGAGGGTGGCCACATAGTCGGCCACGGTGGCGCCCTGGCGCCGGTTATCCGGGGTCTCGCGGCCCAGCGGTGAATCGGCCACCGTGCGGAACACGCGCGCGATCCCATCGAAGACCTGCGGCGAGAAGCCGGAGTCGGCGAAGGTCGACGCGATCTCTTCCATCTCCGCGACCCAGCGATAGGCCTTGGGCGGGACACGCGGCAGGTTGCGTTCGATATCGACCAGCACGTCGGGCCGGCTCATCGCCATCTCGGCCCTGAGCGCTCCCGACACGCCGAGCGTCTCGGCGCTCACGAGCGCCTGGGTGGCAAGCGCCATCATGCCTTTGGTCAGCGAGGCGTAGCACATCTTGAGCGCCGACGCGGCACCTGGAGGGCCGTCCACGGCACGGATGTCGAGGCCCGGCCGAGCCAGCCCGACGACCCGGGCGGCTTCCGGCCCGGACACATAGAGGCGGGTCTTGCCCTCACCGGGCTTGGGCGGCGGGCCGATGATGCCGCCATCCACGAACACCGCACCCGCGGCGCCAACGATGTCGCCGACCTCGCAGGTCGTGCGCGGGGAGATCGCGTTGCAGTCCACGTAGACGAGCGGCGCGGGTGCGGCGCGC
>DATJPD010000134.1:0-13095 GCA_035506575.1 Alphaproteobacteria bacterium | reverse complement strand
CCTCGAACACGACGAATACGCCGAAGCGGATGTCGTAGGGAATCACGCGGCCGTCCTTCTCCAGCGAAGAGATCACCTCCACCTGGCCCTTGTGGTGCAGGTGGCCGCCCTCTGCGACCGGCCGCATCACGTTCGGGATGTCGTCCACGCTAGCGGGCGGATACAAGAGGCCTCGCGGGGCTGGCGTGAGGCCGGTGGCGTTGCACACGGCCGTGCTCTCGATGGCGGGCTTGGAGCCGTCGAGGAAGGAATTGAACATCTGCGGGTTCAAGCCGCCGAGCCGCGCCTGCTCTTCGGTGAGTCCGTAGTACTGCCACACCGTCTCGGGCGTGGACTGCGCGTAATGCGGCAGCCATTTGTGGCCGCGGCCGGCCGCGACCACGTCGAAGCCGGCGGCGCGCGCCCAGTCGACGAGATCGCAGATCAAGGCCGGCTGGTCGCCATAGGCGAGGCTGTAGATCACCCCGGCCTCGGCCGCCTTCTTCGCCAGGAGCGGCCCGCAGAACGCATCCGCCTCGACCGTGACCATGATCACGTGCTTCCTGGCCGCGAACGCCTTGAGCGCGTGGCTCACGGCGGCGGGCGGATGGCCGGTGACCTCGACGACGATGTCGACCGCAGGATGCGCGATCAGCGCCGCGGCATCCTCGCCAACATGCGTGCCGCCGGTCCTGGCCGCCTCGTCGAGGCTTTTGGCCGCGACGCGCTCGTCCGCCCAGCCGGTGCGCTTGAGCGAGTCCCTGGCGCGGGGCACGGACAGATCGGCCACGCCGACCAGGTGGATGCCGGGCGTCTTGCGCGCCTGCGAGAGATACATCGTGCCGAACTTGCCGGCGCCGATCAGGCCGACGCGCAAGGGTTTGCCGGCGGCCTCGCGTTCCTTCAGCTTGCGGTGCAGGTTCATCGCCTACTCCGCCGCACTCGGCCGCCGGCGCGCGTAGTCCAGCAGCGCATCGTCGGCGACCATGTCGATCGGCGTGAAATCGTGGTTGGCGATCCAGGTCGGACGCTTAAGGCGGCGGATCGCGTTGTCGCAGCGGTTGAGCGACAGGTAGACGATCCAGCGCGACCACGGCGTGAGGTTCGAGCCCGAGGCGTGCACGAGCGTGCCGTGGAACAGCAGCACCGAGCCGGGCGGGCCCTTGGGCGCGACGATCCCGCCTTCGGCGACCAGACGGGTGATCGTGTCGTTGTCGATGGTCCACAAGGGATAGCTCGTGGTGGTCACGTCGTGGCCCGCCTGCAGCCGCCCGCGACGGTGGCTTTTGGGGATGAACATCAAGGGGCCGTTGAACTCGTTCGCCTCGGCCAGGAACAGCGCGATGTTCATCGCGCGCGGCTGCGGCATCTGGTCGTCCTCGTACCAGGTCGCGTAGTCCTGGTGCCACTGCCACACCGCGCCGTCGAACGCCGCCTTCGCATTGATCTTGAACTGGTGCATGTAGAGCTTGTCCGAGCCCAGGAGCTGGATGCCCGGCTCGACCAGGCGCGGATGGCGCGCCAGGATCTCGAACACCGGATTCCAAGTCTGCACGTAGAAGGCCGAGCGCGGGGCGGTGGTGCCCTTCTCGCGGATCACCTCCGGCCGGTTCTGCGCCAGGATGCCCGGCACCTCGGCGTTGAGCACGTCCATCTCCGCCGTGTTGAACAGACTCGGCAGGAACAGGTATCCCTGCTCCTCGAACTCCGCGACCTGGGCGGGTGTGAGCTTCATGGCGTATCCTCCAGACGGGTATTGCCCAATACTATGGCGCGGTCGCCGCGCGGAATAAAGAGTCGAACATGGCACAGCGCACCCAGGTCGTAATCGTCGGCGGCGGACCGGTCGGCCTCGGGCTCGCGGTGGTGCTCGGCTTGAGCGGCATCAGCTGCGTGCTCGTCGAGACCCGCACCGGCTCGAGCCGCATCCCCAAGGGCCAGAACCTGACCCAGCGCACCCTCGAGCATTTCGCGCGCTGGGGCATCGCGGCCGAGCTGCGGGCGGCGCGGCTGATGCCCCCCGACTATCCGATCGGCGAGTTCACCGCCTACGGCAACCTGATGAGCCCTTACTTCCACGTCCCGGCGGGCCGCGAGCTGGTGCGGCGGTTCTACGCTGAGGACAACGAGCGCCTGCCGCAATACCAGATGGAGGCCGTGCTGCGGCGGAAGGTGGCCACCCTCGCCACCGTGGATTCGCGGTTCGGCTGGACGGCCGGGGGCATCAGCCAGGACGCCAGCGGCGTGCGCGTCGCGGTCACGAACGACGCCAGCGGCACCGCCGAGACGCTCGAGGCCGACTATTTGGTGGGGTGCGACGGCGCGCGTTCTGGTGTGCGCGAGCAGCTCGGCATTCCGCGCAGCCAGCAGGATTACGAGCAGACGATGCTGCTGGCCGTGTTCCGCTCGCGCGACCTCGACGAAAAGCTGAAACGCTTCCCGCCGCGCTCGACCTACCGCGTGCTGCGCCCCGAATACAAAGGCTTCTGGCAGTTCTTCGGGCGGATCGACGTGCCCGACGGCTGGTTCTTCCACGCGCCGGTGCCGGCCGACGCAAAGATCGAGACGTTCGACTCGCTGGGGCTGATCCGCGAGGCGGCGGGCTTCCCGGTGGCGTGCGAGTTCGAGCATCTGGCGCTGTGGAAGATGCGGGTCGCGGTGGCCGAGGAGTACCAGCGCGGCCGCGTGTTCATCGCCGGCGACGCGGCGCACAGCCATCCGCCTTATGGCGGCTTCGGCCTCAACAACGGGCTCGAGGACATCGTGAATCTCGGTTGGAAGCTCGCGGCGAGGCTCGACGGATGGGGCACCGACGCGCTGCTCGAGAGCTACAGCAGCGAGCGGCGGCCGGTGTTCTGGGAGACCGCCGACGACTTCATCACCGCGCGCATCAAGCGCGACGCGGCCTTCCTCGAGCGCTACAACCCCGACACCGACCGCGCCGAGTTCGAGGCGGCGTGGCAGGCGCGCGAGACCGACATCGGCTCGCGCTTCCAGCAATACGAGCCGAACTACGAGGCCTCGCCGGTGGTTTTGGGACCCAAGGGCGGCGTCAACTCGGCGCACGGCACGCACGCGGTGAAGGCGCGCCCCGGCCACCATCTGGCCCCGGTGCCGCTGTCGTCGGGCGGCAACAGCTTCGACGCCCTCGGCCGCGGCTTCACGCTCCTCTGCTTCGACGGCGAGGCCGAGGTGGCGGCGGCGTTCGAGGCGGCGGCCACCGCGCTGCGGGTCCCGCTGAAGGTGGTGCGCGATACAAGGCGCGACGGACGCGAAGCCTATGAGGCGGCGTTCGTCCTGGTGCGCCCGGACCAGTATGTCGTATGGGCCGGCGCGCGGCCGCCGATCGAGCCTGCGGCCGTCCTCAAGCGCGCGGCCGGCGGATAGGCTATGGTCTTGCCCGGGAGGTGCCGCTCATGAACGAAGACGTCTTCAACATGGACATCCGCAAGTTCCTGAAGGCGGTCGGCGTGACCAGCCAGCGCGAGATCGAGACCCACGTGCGCGACGCGCTGAAAGCGGGCCGGCTCAAGGGCCACGAGACCTTGAAGGCGAAGGTGGTGCTCACGGTCGACGGGGTCGGCCTCAGCCATACGATCGACGGCGACATCAAGCTCGGCTGAAGTTCGGGCCAGGGGTTCGGGCCGGGGGGCCACGATGCACGACACGGACGCAGGCGCGCCGGCCGGCCTCGGTGCCGCACCGGCGGTCGATGAGCTGCGCGCCGGCCTCTTCATGATGACGGCCGCGTCGTGCTTTGCGTTCGCGTTCGCGCTCATCAAGTGGCTGACGGCCGATCTGCCCGAGGTGGTCGTCACCTTGTGGCGCAGCGTGTTTGCGGTGCTGTTCTTCCTGCCGATGGTGTGGCGCGCGGGCCCGCGGCATTTCCTCGCAACCTCCAGGCCGGCCGCCCATGCCTGGCGCACCACGATCGGCTTCACGAGCTTCATCCTGTTCGTCTACGCGCTGGCGCGCCTGCCGCTCGGCGACACGGTGGCGCTGGGCTTCACGGCGCCGCTGTGGTCGGTGCTGCTGGGCGTGGTCGTGTTCCGCGACCGCATGACCTGGCGCCTGGCGCTCGCCGTCGCGGTCGGCTTCTGCGGCGTCGCGCTGATCACGCAGCCCGGCAGCCACGGGACGGCCGGGCCCGCGACCACCCTGGGCATCGTGTGCGTGCTGACGAGTGCGGTGCTGTCCAGCCTGACGATGATGATGGTCAAGCAGCTCACGCGCAGCGAGCCGCCCGACCGCATCGCGTTCTACTTCCTGGTCGGGGCGAGCCTGCTGGCGCTGCCCCTGGCCGGGCTCGACTGGCGGTGGCCCAGCCCCCGCCTGTGGCTGTATCTCGTGCTCTGCGGCAGCATCTTCTACGTCGGCCAGCTGTGCATGACGCGCGCCTATGCCTACGGCACGTTTTCGCGCGTGGCCCCGCTCGACCTCGTCCGCCTGCCGATCTCGGTCCTCGTGGGAGTCCTCGCGTTCGGCGAGGTCCCGAACCGGCTGGCGCTGGCCGGCATGGCGCTGATCCTGCTGGCGGCCCTCGACATCATGCTCGCAAACTGGCGCACGCGGCGCGCCGATTAGCGCGTCGGCACGCCGCTCTCGCCGAGATCCCAGAACAAGCCGGTCATCATCAACAGTCCCTGGCGTGCCACCGAGGCCAGGAGATGCTCGTCGGGCGCGTGCTGCGAGCAGGCGGCATAGGAGTGCGGCACCCAGATCGTCGGCAGTCCCAGGACGTCGGAGAAGCAGTCGTTGGGCAGCGAGCCACCGAGATTGGGCAGGATGACCGGCTTCTTCCCCGTGGTCGCCGCGATCGAGTCCACGGCCCACTGCACCCACGGATCGTCGGGATCGAGCCGCGTGGCGGGCATCATCTCCACCCGCGCCTGCCTGGCCTCGACGTTGCGGAAGCCGTGGCGGTCGAGGTGCTCGCGGATGATGGGGATGAAGTTCGGCCAGTCGCTGCCGACGACATAGCGCAGCTGCATGTGCGCCGAGGCGCGCGGCGGGATGGCATTCACCGGCCGGTCCGGATTGCCGGTCCGATACGCCAGAACCTCGATCGTGTTCCAGCCAAAGACGCGCTCGGCCGGCGTCAGCCCCGGCTCGCCCCAGTCGCGGTCGATCGCGGGACCGCCGGGCTCGCCTGGCTCGATGTCGGCCAGCGCCTTTCGTACCGAGTTGGGGATCGGCGGCGGGCGCAGCCGGTCCACCAGGATGCGGCCGCGCGCGTCGACCATGGTCGCGATCGCGTTCGCGAGGATGGTGCCGGGATTGGCAAGCAGCCCGCCCCAGTTCCCCGAATGATGGCCGCCCTCGCGCAGGTCGATCGACAGGTCGAAATTGAAAGCGCCGCGCGAGCCGAGGAAGAGCGTGGGCAGGTCCGAGCGCAGGCGCGGCCCGTCCGAGGCGATGAACACGTCGGCGCGCAGGGCCTCGCGATGCTCGCTACAGATCGCGCGCAGGCCCGGCGAGCCGGTCTCCTCGCCGGTCTCGATCAGGAGCTTGACGTTGCAGCCGAGCCGGCCGCGGGTCTCCAGAACGCGCGCAAGGGCGGCGAGGTTGATCGTGTGCTGGCCCTTGTTGTCGGCGGTGCCGCGCCCGTACCAGCGATCGCCTTCGACCACGATGTTCCACGGGCTGAGGCCCGCGCGCCACTGCTCGTCATAGCCGCGCACGACGTCGCCATGGCCGTAGCTGAGGACCGTCGGCAGGCCGTCGCCCTCGCGGCGCTCGGCGATCAGGAACGGCCCGAAGCCCGGGACCGGGTTGTCGACGACCTGCCAGGTGAAGCCGAGCGGCGCAATCGAGGGCGCGATCTCGTCGGTCAGGTAGGCCGTAAGCTGCGGCAGCCGGCCCTGCTCTTGGCTTTCGGTGCGGTGGGCAACGCGGCGGCGGAGCTCCGCCAGGAGCTTACCCTCATCGAACCACTTGCCGGCAGCAGCAAGTGCATCAGCGCGAGTCGTCATCCGCCTTCGCTCCCAGTGGAGCTTCGGCGCACGGGACTCGCCCGCCGTAGCTTTTGCGAAGGCTGGGTCATCCGCGCACTGTGGCGGCAAAAGGGGCCGCGATCAACCGAGGGCGGCGATCCGCTGGCGGCGGCGGCCGGCGACGAAGACGACCAGCGCCAGACCTTGGATGAGAGCGGCCGCGATGAACACGAGCGGAGCGGCGCCGGTGGACAGGTCGCGAACGAGGCCGAACGCCATCGGCGCCAACGCGTACGCCGCCTGCGAGATCGCCACGATGAGTGCCACGACGCGCCGCACGTCGGATGGCGTGAATTCCATCTGAGCGATCAAGGGCGGCAGCGAGGTGGCGTTGCCGATTCCCGAGCCGAACAGGAGCACGCCCAGGATCAGGAGCGGCGCGTTCCGCCCGGCCGCGAGGATGAGGACCACCGAGCCCGTGATCTGGACCGCGTAGCACAGGCCGGACACGAGCCGGCGGTCGGCGTCGGCGGGCATCAGCCAGCCCACGAGCAGGCGCCCGCCGACCGCGGCCGCGGTCGCCGCCCCCATCAGAAGTCCGGCGCCGTCCTCGCCGAGGGCCGGCACCAGGAGCGAGAACAGGTGCGCGATCAGGCCGATCTGGGCGAACAAGCCGAGCGCCATGCCCGCTGCCAGGGTGAGGAACCGGCGGTCGCGCCACAGGAGCGAGCCGGACAGGTCCGCGCGCGCCGGCGCGATCGCGGCCGGAGTGGACGGCGGATCGCCGTCGGGGGCCAGGCCCATCTCTTGCGGGGTTCGCGCAAAGACCCGGCCGGCGAGTGCCCACATGGTCACGGCCACGATGATGCCGATCAGGGCCGCAGCGGTGGGAAAGCCGAGCCACGCGATCGCCACGGCCCACAATGGCGAGAAGAGGACGCCGCCGATGCTGGCCCCGTTGTACGCCATGGAGAGAGCCGCAGGGCGGCCGCGGGCGAACCAGGGCGAGACGATCTCGTTCACCGCCGCCGAGCCCATCGCGGCCCAGCCCATGCCGCTGACGATCGTGGCGGCGAAGAGCTGCCACGGTGTCGCGGCCACGGCCCAGCCGAACACGCCCAGGGCCAAAAGCAGGGCGCCCGCCCTGGTGACCGCCGGGATGCCATAGCGGCGATAGAGGGCCGGGGTCTGGGCCACGACGGCGGCACCGCTCAGGAAATGCACGGTCACGGCCGCCGAGATCAGCGACAGGGGCCAGCCGTGCTGCTCGCGCACGGCGTGCAGGAACACGGGCGGCCCGTAGAAGCCGAGGCCCCAGCCGAAGACCGCAAGCGTGAACGCGGCCGCGACGACCCGCCAGCCATAGAAGGTTTTGTACGCCATGGGGCGTACATAGCCCGCGCTTTGCCTCGGCGCATCCGGGAATGCTACGGTGGATTCTGAACGATCGCGCCTGTTGGTCGGCGCAAAGACGTCAGGGAGCGCCCGTGCCGGAGTCCGCGTCAGCCACAGTCCCGGCGCCGGCCCCTGCCCCCAGTCCGACGGCCCCCAAGCTCGATGAATGGCGCGCCGGCGTCTTCATGATCGCCGGGGCCGCCACGCTCGCCGCACACTTCGCGATCATAAAATACCTGACGCTCGACCTGCCGCCGCCGGTGCTGGCGATGTGGCGCGGCGTCTTCGCAGCCATCCTCTTCATGCCGCGCGTGCTGTACTCGGGCTGGGGGCTCGTCGCCACCGGCCGGCCGGTCGGCCATGCCTGGCGGTCCTTTTTCGGCTTCATCAGCTTCCTCTTGTTCATCTACACGCTGGGCCTGCTGCCACTCGGCGATGCGGTGGCCATCAGCTTCACCTCGCCGTTCTGGTCGGTGATCCTCGGCTTCGTCGTGTTCCGCGACCGCATGAGCTGGCGCCTGGCCGCGGCGGTGGCGCTCGCCTTCTCGGGCGTGCCCCTGATCGCCCAGCCGAGCGGCGGCGGAGGCCTGGGTTGGGGCGCCGTGTTGGGCTTGACCAGTGCTGTCCTCACCAGCCTCGCCATGATGATGATCAAGCAGCTGTCGCGGAGCGAACCGCCGGACCGCATCGCCTTCTACTTCATGATCGGCGGCGCGGCGTACGCGCTGCCGATCACCGCGTTCGACTGGGCATGGCCGCACGGGGTGCAATGGCTGTGGCTGGTGGTCTGCGCGGCCATGTTCTATGCCGGCCAGACCTGCCTCTCGCGCGCCTATGCGTACGGCACGTTTTCGCGCGTGGCTCCTCTCGACCTCGTGCGCCTGCCAGTGTCGCTGGTCATCGGCTTCCTGTGGTTCGGCGAGGTGCCGAGCCTGCTCGGCTTCGCCGGCATGGCGCTGATCGCGCTCGCGACGCTCGACCTGCTGCTGCAAAGCCGAAAGACGCCCTGATGGCCCCGCGCATCACGAGGGTGGTACGGCTCGACACGCCAGGCCCGGCGCGAAAGTTCGTGCGGCCGATCGCGAGCCGAATCGCCTGGGAGCTCGAGGCCGAAAACGCGGGGCAGATCCGCGAGACGGGTGCCACCGTCACCTATCGGCGCGGCTACAGCGTCCGGTACAAGCACGGCCTGTTCGCGTCGTTCGATCCGGGCGAATTCTTCGTGGAGGCGGACGGCCGGACGGTCGCGATCCGCTATTCGCTCGGGCTGGGGCCGGCGCTGTTCGTCGCCTCCCTGCTGCCGCTGGGCTTCGCCTACGCGTTCTACGTGTCGCGCGAGCTTGGCACCGTCCTCATCGTGTTCGCCGGCATCGCGGCAGCACTCGGCACCGGGTTCGCCGTCAATCTGTGGAAGATCCGCGGCTGGCTGAGAAAAGCGGCCGAGGCCGCGATCGCCCGGGCGAGCGAGCCGAAGGACTAGCCTATTCCGCCGCCGCAGGCTTCGCGGCCAGCAGGCCCTTGAGCTTCGTGATGGCGCTGCCCGGGGTGGTGATCACGCGGCGGCCGTCGACCGGCTGAATCGCGCGCGCGGCACGGGTCATCGAGAACTGCGCCAGCACGACCGAGTCCACCGCCGGCAGCTCGGCCGCGGCCTTGGCGATCAGGGCGTCGTGCTCGTCGGCGCGGCCGGACTGCAGCGCCTCGAGCGCGCCGGGCACGTGGCGCGCCTCGATCGTGGGAGACAGCTTGCGCTCCTGGGCGCGCTGCTCGACCTCGGCCTTCATGAGGCCGACCGTGGGCAGGAAGGTGGCCAGGAGTGCTATGCGGGGGCCGGCGTCGAGCGCCGCGTCGACCGCGGCCTCGTTCGGCCGCAGCACCGGCACAGGAGCCAGCAGCGCCGCGGCCTTGATCGACTGGCCGAAGGCCGAGCAGGTGTAGAGGATGCCGTTGGCGCCCGCGGCCAGCGCGTAGCGCGACAGGTCGATGATGCGCGAGTTGATCTGCATGTCGATCGCGCCGGCGGCGGCCAGGTCGCGCGCGAGCGCATCATCGAGGAGATTGAAGCGGAACGCCTCCGGCCACAGCTCGGCAAAGGCCGTGTTCGCCGGCTCGACCGAGTCCGGCAGGGCGTGGATCAATGCGATTCGCGGAGCCGCCATGCGCCGTACTGAAGCACCTAGCCGCGGCGATCACAAGCGCGGATAGGGGCCCGGGGCTCCGATACATATCGCAAGTTGTGGAATCTGGTGATTTTTCCCGCGTCTTTAGGTAGAGTCCGGGAAGGGCAGCGCGGGGGGCCATGGCTTCAGATTGCTGGCGCGCGTGGTGGTCAGGCAAATCATCTGACGGGTACGCATCGCCGCTCGAGGTGCTATTTCTCGGCGTGTTCCTATCCCTGCAGATGCTGGTGTTTCTCGGCCTGCTTCTCTGGGTGTGGCCGTCCGATGCGACAAAAACCGCCGCACCCCCGGTCAGCGTGCTTGGCAATGTCCTGTTCAATTTCGACCTGGACCGCCGCGTGCTGGCACTGGCCGCCCTTTCAGGTGCAATCGGCAGCTCCGTCCACGCCTGCACCTCGTTCGCGGATTACGTCGGCAACAGTAAGCTGAGCCGCGCCTGGATGTGGTGGATCATCATGCGCGCCCCGATCGGCGCATTACTCGGCCTGCTGACGTTCATGCTCGTCAAAGGCGGCCTCCTGCAGATCTACAGCACGTCTGGAACCGGCCTCACCGATTTGAACATGTTCGGAGTAGCCGGGTTTTCAGCCCTGGCCGGCATGTTTTCCAAGCAGGCAACAGACAAACTGGCGGATGTGTTTAGCGCGTTGTTTCGCTCGGATGCGGACAAGGCTCGCAGCGATAAGCTGGACGGCGCGGCGCCTGTTCTCGAAAGCCTCGATCCGATAGCTGTGAAGACGGGTACCGCGCCGCCACCGAAGGTGACACTGCACGGCCAACGCTTCACCGCCGACTGCATGGTTCAGGTTGGCCGCTCATCGCGCAAGCCGACCGTCGTGTCCGCGGCCGAACTGACGGTTGACCTCACGGCCGACGACATCGCGCACCCAGGCAGCCTCGACATCGTCGTGACGAACGCGAAAACCGGGGCCAAGTCTGCCGCGCGGAACCTCACCGTTAACCCTTAGGGGTGCATCCGCATGAACACCGTGCTCGTCCTCGGGGCCGGCGCGACCAAGGCTTGCGGTGGCCCGCTGACGAACGAAATCCTGCCGCATGCATTCATGCTGCTGCCGGAGTACCGGGAGCAGCAGATCAATCTCGGGCTGACCGAGAAATTCCTGACCGATCATTTCAACGTGCCCCTGTCGAGCAGCCCTTACAATGGGGCCGACTATCCGGCCCTGCCGCTCGTGATGAGCCTCATCGACATCGCCATCGACCGGCGCCACGCATTTAGCGCTGAGTGGCCAGTCGAGCGGCTGCAGGAGCTCCGGCAATCGCTCGAACTCCTGATTTTCGCGGTCATCGATCGCGCGCTACGCGGTTCCGGGCCCAACCCGCAATTCGAGTTGCTCTCGCGGGTGGCGCAGCAGGGCGGCCCGGAGCCCTGCGTCATCACATTGAACTATGACATCATTGCCGATAACGCGCTAATCGAAGTCGGAGCCGCCCAGTTGAGCAACCCCGTGTGCTTCAGCGACTACGGGTGCGACATCATGATCCCCGACGCCGACGGCGATTTAGATACGCGCCAGCGCTTCGGGCGTTTGCTAAAGCTGCACGGCTCCCTTAATTGGCACTATTGCCCGAACTGTCATCGGTTGGAGCTCGGCGTATCGGAGGATGGCAGCACCATCAAGGTCCTCGACCGCTTCGTGACGCGGGCCCGAAGTCGCAACCGGCTTCTCCGCGACAAATACACCAGCGCGGCGCAGTGCGTAGCGTGCGGCGCGCGGGTGCGTCCGGTTCTGATCAGCCCGTCGGTCCAGAAGGATTATCGCAACCCGCACATCGCCCAAATTTGGTACCAAGCGGAAAAGACGTTGCAAGCCACCGACCGCGTGGTGTTCATCGGCTACAGCTTGCCGGACGACGACGTACACGTCGTCTACCTGCTGAAGCGCGCGCTCGAACGTCCCGGGAGGTCGCCGGTCGAGATCATCGTCGTAGACAAATCTGCCCTACCGAGGGACCAAAATCCCGTCTGGCTGCGTTATCGCTCGTTGTTCGGCAACCACATCCAATGGCACCAGAACGGGCTACAGGACTGGCTTGACAGCAACCCGCCATTCTTGCGCTCCCCCTGGAACGCCGATCAGGCATGGGCTGCCGCCGCCGCTGCCCGATAGACACGTCTAGTACACGCCGCTGCTGCGAAGCCTGTGAGGCGTCAACGCCGGCTGGATCTCTTGTCGCCCCGCGCCGGCGGGCGCTTTTTGGCGGCGCGCTCTTCGCGCTGCACCAGGAGGAGCGGGACCGGCAGCCAGGGATACTCGGGCGGCACAGACCCCGGCAGCGGGAGCGGAAAGGTCGGCGGCGGCAGCGAGGTGGGGATCGCCTCGCGCAGCATCTCCTCTTCCAGCACCTCCAGGAACGATGCGGCCGACGCCATCGCCTGCAGCTCGGAGGCCGCGGGAGCTGCGGACAGGATCGGTGCGGCGACCGCGGCGATGGTCATTGCGGCTCTCGATGCGAGCCGGTATCGCCCGCGGGGCGCTCGGACGTGGTGCGGGCCAGCGCCTCGACAATATCGGCAGGCGAGGCGTTGTCGTTTGCCGCGGCAACGACCGCTGCGGAATCGATGAACGCCGTCACGGCGCGGGCAACTCTGGATATCGTCATGGTCCACCTATCGATGCCAAATTCAAGCCGTCGTCCTGGGCGCGCTTGGCCAGCGCATTGTCGGGCTCTTCCATCATCTGATGGATCTGTTTCACCACCGCCTGCATCCGTTCGCCCAGTCCGCCGTTGGCGCCGGTCGAGGGAAGGGCCTGCACGATCTTGTCGATGCGGGCGAACATGTCCTGCAGTCCGTTCGGCGGGTTGCGCGCGAAATCGTCCTGGATGCCCTGCAGCACCTGCTGCTCGTCGGGCGGCGACTCGGCTTCGAGGATGCCGAGGACACGCATCATCTTCTTTTCCTGCTGCTGCTCGGCGGCGAATTGCACGAAGCCCACCTGGGCGATGCGCTGCATCATGTGCGCCGCCGCGGCCGACCGGATCTCCTGCGGCGACGGCGAGCCGGTGCCGGTGGACGCCAGCAGGTCGGCAAAACTTGCCGAGCCATCCCTGGCGTTTTTGCCGGTCATGGCGCCGTCGGAGGTGATAAACCCCGCGCTCAACGGCGAAATCGCCTGCATCGTCACGAAAATTCTCCCGGCGCGTCGGTGCGCCACAGGAGATAGAAGCAAGCCGCGTGCCCGCGGCACTTAACCTTACCTACGGCGTGACCGGCGTGGGTGTCGGCAGCTTCATGCCGCGGCGCGCCATGGCCTCGCGCAGCCGGTCGGGATAGTCGGTGATGATGCCGTCCACGCCGCGCGCCAGCAGCGAATCCATGTCGGCGGGCGCATCGACCGTCCACACGACGGTCTCACGGCCGAGCGACTTCGCCTCGGCCAGCGCCGCATCGCTCACATCGCGGAAGAACGGCGCCCACACCGCACACCCCGCCGCTTTCACGAGGCGTGGCGTCGACCCGCCGAAATCGTCGACGTCGAGCCCGGCGGTCCACGGGCTCGGACCCGGCTTGCCGCGCTGGACGGTGTCGTCGGCCCCGCGCTCGAAGGTGAGGCACACGGTCGGGATCTGCGGGGCGATCCTCT
>DATJPD010000133.1:0-29432 GCA_035506575.1 Alphaproteobacteria bacterium | reverse complement strand
CGCGAACTGCAGGACCACGTAGACGGCGAGCCAGGGCGCGCTCACCGGCGTGCCGGGCGGCGTATAGTAGACGAGGGCGGCCAGCCAGCCCGCGTGCAGGATGATGAGGAAGGGGTAGTGCTCGCTGCCGTGCTCGACGGCACCGTCCGCCAGCAGGCGTTCGGTGTTGCGCCGCGCCACCCACAGCTCGATCAGGCGCTCGAGCAGGACGAAACCGAGGATGACCTGGGCGAGCGAGATGTCGTGATCGAAGATATCCAGGCTCATGCGCCCGACAATGTCAGAAAACCGGCCGTGAAGCCCGGCCCCAGGGCCGACATCAGGACCCGCCCGCGCCGGTTGCGCCGCCGCCGCGTGCGCAGCAGGCGCTCGAGCACGAACAGCACGGTGACGGCCGACATGTTGCCGTACTCGGTGAGGATCTCGCGCGCGATCTCGAGGCTGCCCGGCTCAAGTGCGAAGGCCTCTTCGAGGGCCGCGATGACCTTGACCCCGCCGGGATGACAGGCAAACCCGTCGATATCCGAAAGGCTCAGGCCCTCGCCGGCCAGGAAGCGGTCCAGGACGGGCCGCAACTGTGTCCGCACGAGCGTCGGGATATCGCGCGAGAACTGCACGCCGAGGCCGTCGTCTTCGACGTGCCAGCCCATGACGTCGAGCGAGTCCGGCCACGTGTACTCGCCGCGCGCCTCGATGACCGGTGGCGGAGCGGCTCCGTCGGCGTCTCCCGGCGGGCCGAGCAGGACGGCCGCGGCGCCGTCGCCGAACAAGGCTGCGGCGATGATGTTGCTTTTCGACTGATCCATCTTGCGGAACGTGAGCGCGCACAGCTCGACCACGAGACACAGCACGCGGGCTCCCGGCATCGACTGCGCGAGCGAGGTGGCGCGCGCGAGCCCCAGCACCCCGCCGGCGCAGCCGAGCCCGAAGATCGGCAGCCGTACGACGTCGCGCCGCACGGCCAGGCGCTCCATCAGCCGCGCGTCGAGGCTGGGTGTCGCGATGCCGGTCGTCGAGACGGTGACGATCGCATCGATCGCGCCGGCCGCGACGCCCGCGCGATCCAGGCATTCTTGCGCGGCGTGCTCGAGAAGGTCGAGCGCATGATCGGTGTAGAGCCGGTTGCGCTCAGCCCAGCCGTGATCGCGCTCGTACCAGTCCAGGGGCACGCACGAATAGCGCGTGGCGATGCCCGCGTTCTCGAACACCGGCATGAGCCGCTCGATATCGGACTTGCGGCCGTCGAACAGCGTGGCGGCGCGCGCGATGACGTCGGCCTGGTGGAGCACGATCGGCGGCACGGCCGTGGCCAGCGACAGCAGCGCGGGCCGGTCAGAACGAGGGGAGGCAGGCTGCGGTCGTGGAGACGCTGTCAGCTCGGGGAGGAGGGCGCTATCCTGGGGCATGGAATGTCCTTCTCCCGTGTGGAGGCCGAATGTTCGAGGGATTCACCCAGCATAAGCTGAATACGACCGGCGCCGATATCAACTTCCGGAGCGCCGGAAACGGGCCGCCGCTGCTTCTCCTACATGGGTACCCGCAAACGCATGTGCTCTGGCACCGGATAGCCCCCGACCTGGCCCGGCGCTTCACCGTCGTCGTCCCCGACCTGCGCGGCTATGGGGATTCCTCCAAGCCGCCCTCGGATTCCACACATTTCGCCTATTCCAAGCGGGCGATGGCCCAGGACATGGTGGAAGTCATGTCTCATCTGGGATTTCCCCGGTTTGGGGTCGCAGGGCACGACCGCGGCGGCCGGGTCGCGTATCGCATGGCCCTGGACCATCCGGAAGTCGTGTCCAAGCTCGCCGTGCTCGACATCGTGACCACGCACACGATGTGGACCCAGATGGACAAGGCGCGGGCCACCACGGGCTATCACTGGCTGTTCTTGATGCAGCCGGACGGCTTGCCGGAGACGCTGATCGGCAAGGACCCGGCCTATTACCTGCGCTATACGCTGGGGCGCTGGGCCCGCCCGGGCTTCGTCTTTGCACCCGAGGCCATGGCGGAGTATATCCGCTGCTTCTCGGACCCCGCCTGTATCCATGCCACCTGCGAGGACTACCGCGCCGGCGGCACGATCGATTTCGAGCTCGATACGGCGGATTTCGGGAAGCGAAAGATCACGTGCCCCGTTCTCGCCCTGTGGGGTGCCGGCGGCATCGCGCGGCGCGCCAGCGATCCGCTGGCCGCCTGGCGCCCCTGGGCCGACGATGTCCGGGGATATCCGGTCGATTGCGGGCATTTCGTGCCCGAAGAGGCGCCGGCGGAGACGCGCCGGGCCCTGGAGGAGTTTTTGTGAACGACACCTCGCTGCCGCCGATCCCCGAGCGCACGCCGTTCCACATGAGCCTCATGGCGCGCTTACGCGCCTATTTCTTCGCCGGGATCCTGATCACCGCACCGATCTCCATCACGATCTACATCGCCTGGCTGATCATCGGCTTCATCGACGCGCGGGTGGTGAGCCTCCTGCCCGGCAATCCCAACACGTACCTGCCGTTCAACATCCCGGGCGTCGGCCTGGTCACGGTCGTGGCTCTGCTGACCTTGATCGGCTGGATCACCGCCGGGCTGGTGGGCCGGCTGTTCGTGCGCATGAGCGAGTCCGTGCTGATCCGCATGCCCGTCATCCGCAGCGTCTACAGCTGGATCAAGCAGATCTTCGAGACCGTGTTCCACGAGCATGGCACGCCGTTCCGCGAGGCGGTGCTGGTCGAGTTTCCGCGCCGCGGATTGTGGCGCATCGGCTTCGTCACCGGCCGCACGCCGGGCAAGACGCAGGACGTGGTCGATGGAGGCCTCGTGAACGTGCTGCTGCCGAACACGCCCAACGCGGCGACGGGGTTCCTGGTGCTGGTACCCCCCAAGGACGTCGTGGCCCTCGACCTCACGACCGAGGAGGCGCTGAAGCTCCTGGTCTCGGGCGGCATCGCGACGCCGGCCGAGAGGTCCGCCCCCCTTGTTCAGCCTGAGCGCACCAGCCTCACGGCCGCGTCGCGCTCGAACAAATAGAGCAGCATCCGCAGGCGCTCGCCGCGCTCGGACGCCAGCGTCGGATCGCGCTCGAGCACCAGGCGCGCGTCGTCGCGCGCCACGCCGAGCAGGTCCTCGTGCGCCGCGAGGTCGGCGAGCTTGAATTCGGGCAGGCCGCTCTGGCGCGTGCCGAGGAGCTCGCCGGCGCCGCGCAGGCGCAGATCCTCCTCGGCGATGCGGAAGCCGTCCTCGGTCTCGCGCATGATGGTGAGGCGCGCTTTGGCCGTCTCGCCCAGCGGCTCGGCATACAGCAGGAGGCAGGTGGAGGCGCCGCTGCCGCGTCCGATGCGGCCGCGCAGCTGATGCAGCTGGGCGAGGCCGAAGCGCTCGGCATGCTCGATCACCATGATCGTGGCCTCAGGGACGTCGACGCCGACCTCGATGACCGTGGTCGCGACCAGCACGCGGATCATGCCGGACTGGAAGCGCGCCATGACGGCGTCCTTCTCCGCTCCCTTCATGCGGCCGTGGACGAGGCCGACCTGGTCCGCGCCGAACCGGCGCGCGAGGTCGGCGTGCCGGTCGGTCGCCGCCGCAAGGTCGACCGCCTCGGACTCCTCGACCAGCGGACATACCCAGTAGGCGCGGGCGCCGCGCTCGATCTGGCGGCCGATGCCGGCGGCCACCTCGTCGAGCCGCGACAGGGGAGCGACCCGCGTGTCGATGGGCTGGCGCCCCGGCGGCTTTTCGGTGAGGCGCGACTGCTCCATGTCCCCATAGGCGCAGAGCATGAGGGTGCGCGGGATGGGTGTCGCGGTCATCACCAGCACGTCGATGCCGATTTTGCCGTCCGCCCCCTTGGCCGCGAGGCCGAGCCGCTGATGCACGCCGAACCGGTGCTGCTCGTCGATCACCGCGAACCCCAGGTTCTTGAACTCGACGTCGTCCTGGAACAGCGCGTGGGTGCCGACCACGAGCGGGGTCGCGCCATTGGCGAGCCCTTCGAGGATGCCCTCGCGCGTGCGGCCTTTCTCGCGCCCGGTCAGGAGCGCCGTCGCCACGCCGGCGCGCTCGGCCAAAGGAGCGATGGTCTGGTAGTGCTGGCGCGCCAGGATCTCGGTTGGTGCCATCAGCGCTGCCTGCATGCCGGCCTCGATGGCGTTCAGCATCGCCATCAGCGCCACGACCGTCTTGCCGCTGCCGACGTCGCCCTGCAGCAGGCGCAGCATGCGGCCATCGGCCGCCATGTCGGCGTCGATCTCGGACAGGGCGGTTTTCTGCGAACGGGTGAGATCGAAGGGAAGGGCGGCGAGGGCCTTTGCCCGCAGGTGCCCGTCGCCCTTGATGCGGCGGCCCGGCAGCCGGCGCTGGTTCATCCGCACGAGCGCTAGCGCCAGCTGGTTGGCCAGCAGTTCGTCATACGCAAGGCGCCGGCGCGCGGCGGTCGTCGGCAGCAGATCCTCGGGCGCCTGCGGGGCGTGTGCTGCGGCGAGAGCGGCGCGCCACGACATCCAGCCCTGGCGGGTGCGCAACGCCTCGTCGAGCCATTCCGGCAGGTCCGGCGCCTTGTCCAAGGCCCCGCGGACCGCCTTGGCCATGATCTTGGGGGTGAGGCCCGTGGTCAGGCGGTACACCGGCTCGATGGCGGCGAGGCTGGCGAACTCGTCGGGGGTGCCGACATGGTCCGGATGGGTCATCTGTGCCTCGTCGCGGAAGCGCTCGATGCGGCCGCTGACCACCCGGGTCTCTCCGACCGGCAGCAGCTTGGCGAGGTAGTCGCCTCTGGCGTGGAAGAACACGAGGAACAGGGTGCCCGTCTCGTCGTGGCAGCGGACGCGGTAGGGCATGCGCGGGTTGCGCGGCGGCATGTGACGGTCGATCTGGACCGTCAGGGTGGCGATGACCCCCTCGGGCGCCTCCGCCACCTTGGGCGCGAACCGCCGGTCGATCAGCCCGGTCGGAAGGTGCCACAGGAGGTCGGCCACCTTCGCTTTCGCCCCCGCCTCGGTGTCGGCACCGACCGCCCGGTCGAACAAGGTGGCCAGCCGCGGCCCGACCCCGGGCAGGGACGTGACGGAGCCAAATACGGGAAACAGGACGGAAGGACGCATCAGGTCTGATTGGAGAGCGGCTGACAGCCGGCGAGGAAGCCCTTATATAGACCGGAACCCGTCCATGCCCGAAAGCCTCGAAGAGCGGCGCCGCCGCCTCATTTACCGCAGCCTCTACACCGGGATGAAGGAAACGGACGTCCTCCTGGGACCGTTCGCCCAGCACCACGTCCCGGGGTTTTCGGGCGACCAGCTTGACCGATACGAGCGGCTGTTGGGCGAGCCCGATCCCGACATCCTCGACTGGGTGAGCGGGCGGCAGAGCGTTCCGGCCATTCACGACAGCGACGTGTTCAGACTCCTCAAGAACTTCAGAAATGGAACCTAATCTGCTGAACACACCTGCTTTATGATCGCCGCCGAAGAATTGTTTCTGGCGCGTCCAATTTCCGAAGAACTGTCGTTACAGCCTTGACCTGGATACAACATTTCCTTTCATCGCCGGGACAGACCCAGATCGCCGGCGCCCCGCCTGGCGTCGACGCCCGTGCCCTGGGTGACATCGCCCGCAACGGTCGGGATGTCCTGCATGTGGCGCGCGACGACGCGCGGATGGCGGCCCTGGCCGAGGCGCTTGCGTTCTTCCATCCGGAGCTGCCCGTCCTGACGGTGCCGGCCTGGGACTGCCTGCCCTATGACCGCGTCTCGCCGAACGGCGAGGTGGTCAGCCGGCGCATCGATGCCCTGACCGAGCTGGCCAGCGCTGCCCCGGATACGCGCGGGCGGGTGGTCATCACCACGGTGAATGCGGTGCTGCAGCGCGTACCCGCGCGGCCCGCGTTCGCGGGGGCGGCTTTCGCGGCCGCCACCGGCGAGCGGCTCGGGATGGAAGCGCTTCTCGGCTTCCTGAACCGCAACGGCTACCGCCGGGCGGAGACGGTGCGCGAGCCCGGCGAATATGCCGTGCGCGGCGGGATCGTGGACCTCTTCCCGCCCGGAACGGACGAGCCCCTGCGCATCGACCTGTTCGGCGACACGGTCGAGGCGATCCGCAGCTTCGACCCGATGAGCCAGCTCAGCGACGCCAAGCTCGACCGCTTCACGCTCAAGCCGGTCAGCGAGGTGCCGCTGGACGAGCAGTCGATCGAGCGGTTCCGGTCCGGGTACCGGGAGCTGTTCGGGGCGGCGAAGGACGACCCGTTGTACGAGGCGGTGAGCGCGGGCCAGCGCTACGCCGGGCTCGAGCATTGGCTGCCCCTGTTCCATGAGCGCCTCGAGACGCTGTTCGACTATCTGCCCGATGCGGTCGTGACGCTCGACCACCAGGCGGCCGAGGCCGTTTCGGCGCGGCTCGATCAGATCGCCGAGTTCTACACCGCGCGGCGCGAGCTGGCGCGGGCCCAGCGCGCCAGCGAGGGGGCTCCGTACCATCCGCTGCCGCCGGACCGGCTGTACCTGGCGCGCGACGAATGGAAGAAGCGCCTGGCGCCGCGGCGCGTGGGCGCCTTGTCGCCGTTCGCCCCGCCGGAGCACGAGCATGCGGCGACCGTCGATGCCGGCGGCCGGTTTGGGCCGGACTTCGCCGCGGCGCGGGCGCAGCCGGGCGGGGGCCTGTTCGCGGCCGTGCGCGACCACATCGTGCGCGAGATAGCGGCGGGCCGGCGCGTGCTCATCGCCGCATACAGCGCCGGCTCCCGCGACCGGCTCGCCCTGCTGTTGCGCGAGCATGGGCTGGAGGATGCCGCGACCGCCGACGGCTGGTCCGCGGTCCAGGCCGCGTCGGGCCGGGTGCCGGCGCTTGGCATCCTCGGCCTGGAGCGCGGCTTTGTCGCGGCCGACGTGGCGGTGCTGACTGAGCAGGACATCCTCGGCGACCGCCTGGTGCGCGCCGCCAAGCGCAAGCGGCGGGCCGAGAACTTCCTGATCGAGGCGTCGTCGCTCAATGCGGGCGATCTGGTCGTGCACGTCGACCACGGCATCGGCCGTTACGACGGGCTGGAAAAGATCGAAGCGGCCGGGGCCCCGCACGACTGCCTGCGCGTGCTCTATGACGGCGGCGACAAGCTGTTCGTGCCGGTCGAGAACATCGATGTGCTGTCGCGCTACGGCTCGGAAGAATCGGGCGTGCAGCTCGACAAGCTGGGCGGGGTGGCCTGGCAGCACCGCAAGGCGCGCGCCAAGCAGCGTATCAACGAGATCGCCGGGCAGCTGATGCGGATCGCGGCCGAGCGCCAGCTGCGGTCGGGCGAGACCATGGTCCCACCGTCCGGACAGTTCGAAGAATTCTGCGCGCGCTTTCCCTATCCGGAGACCGAGGACCAGGGTCGCGCGATCGACGAGACGCTCACCGATCTGGGCTCGGGCCGCTCCATGGACCGGCTCATCTGCGGCGACGTCGGCTTCGGCAAGACCGAGGTGGCGCTCCGGGCCGCTGCGATCGCCGCCATGAGCGGGCACCAGGTCGCGGTCGTGGTCCCCACGACCTTGCTGGCGCGCCAGCACTTCCTCACGTTCCGGAACCGGTTCGAGGGCCTGCCGGTGCGCATCGAGCAGCTCTCGCGCCTGGTGTCCGGGCGCGACGCCGACACGGTCCGTACGGAGCTGGCCCAAGGCAAGGTCGACATCATCGTCGGCACGACGGCACTCCTGGCGAAGTCCATCGCGTTCAAGAACCTCGGCCTCCTGATCGTGGACGAGGAGCAGCATTTCGGTGTGGCGCAGAAAGAGCGCCTCAAGCAGCTCAAGGCCAACGTGCACGTGCTGACGCTGACCGCGACGCCGATCCCGCGCACCCTGCAGATGGCGCTGGCCGGCGTGCGCGACATGAGCATCATCGCGAGCGCGCCGGTCGACCGGCTGGCGGTGCGCACCTTCGTGCTGCCCTACGATCCGGTCGTGGTGCGCGAGGCGATCATGCGCGAGCGCTTTCGCGGCGGGCAGACCTTCTATGTCTGCCCGCGCATCGAGGATATCGGCTTCCTGCGCGAGCGGCTTTCCAAGCTGGTGCCGGAATGCAAGGTCGCGGTGGCGCACGGCAAGCTCTCGGGGGCGGAGATCGAGCACGTCATGTCGGCGTTCCTCGACCACACTTACGACGTGCTGCTGTCGACCAACATCATCGAATCCGGCCTCGACATCCCGACCGCCAACACCTTGATCCTGCACCGCGCGGACATGTTCGGCCTGGCGCAGCTCTACCAGCTGCGCGGCCGCGTCGGGCGTTCGAAGGTGCGCGCCTACGCGTATCTCACCGTGCCGGCCGACCGTCTCCTGACCGCCTCCGCCCAGAAGCGCCTCGAAGTGATGCAGACGCTCGACAGTCTGGGCGCCGGCTTCCAGCTCGCCTCGCACGACCTCGACATCCGCGGCGCCGGCAATCTTTTGGGCGAGGAGCAGTCCGGCCACATCCGCGAGGTCGGCATCGAGCTCTACCAGCACATGCTCGAAGATGCGGTGAAGATGGCCCGCGAGGCGGGCGACGTGGCGATGCCCGTCGAGGACTGGACGCCGCAGATCTCGCTCGGCACGCCGGTGCTCATCCCCGAGACCTATGTCGAGGATTTGGGCGTGCGCCTCGGCCTCTATCGCCGCATCGCCACCCTGGTCGACAAGGCGGAGATCGAGGCGTTCGCGGCCGAGCTCATCGACCGGTTCGGCCCGTTGCCGCACGAGGTCCAGAACCTGCTCGATGTCATTGCCATCAAGCAGCTGTGCAAGGCGGCGGGCATCGCCAAGGTCGAGGCCGGGCCCAAGGGAGCGGTGATCAGCTTCCGCGACAACCGCTTCGCCAACCCGCAGAAGCTCGTGACCTACATCACCTCGCGGCCGGGCGAAGTGAAGCTCCGGCCCGACCAGCGCCTGGTCTATATCGCCGACTGGGCCAACACCAAGCGGCGCCTGTCCGGCGTCAACGAGCTGCTCGGCGACTTGAGAAAGCTCGCGGCGTAGGGTCTAGACGATGTCCGCTTCGGCTTCGCCGCTCTTGCGCGCGAGGTCGAACACCTCGACGAACGCCTCGGGGGGCTGGGCCCCCGAGATCGCATATTGGCGGTCGATGATGAAGCAGGGAACGCCGCTGATGCCGATCTGGCGCGCGAACGCATCCTCGGCGCGGATCGTGTCGTCGTCCTCGGCTCCGGCGAGATACGCCGCGACCTTGCCGGCATCGAGGCCGGCCGAGGCCGCGAGCCGCGCCAGCGTCTCCAGGTTGCCGATGTCCTCGCCTTCGGTGAAGTAGCCGCGGAACAGGGTCTCGACCACCGCGTCCTGATGATGCTCGCGCGTGGCGTAGCGGATGAGCCGGTGGGCGAGGATGGTATTCGGCGTGCGCTTGATGCGGTCGAAGGCGAAGGGGATGCCGACCTCGCGGCCGACCTCGGTGATCCGATCGTAATTCCGCCCGCCGGCCGAATCGCCGAACTTGGCGCGCAGGTAGTCCTTGCGGTCCATGCCCTCGGCCGGCATCTCGGGATTGAGCTGGAACGGCCGCCACCCCGTTTCGAGGTCGGGCTGCGGCGCCTGGACCAGCGCCTGCTCGAGACGGCGTTTGCCGATATAGCACCACGGACAGATCGCGTCGGATACGATGTCGATCTTCATGCGCCGTACTCCAGGTTTCCTTTACGTAACTGCGTCGATCGGCCCTGTTGACCATATAGGGTGTGGTCGCGAATATCCAATCAAACGCCAGAGAGGGCCGGGGAGGACGTAACGCCGCATGGCCAAATCCGCACGCCGCAGGGCGGGCCGCAAGAGCGAGCCCGGCATCTTCGACCGTGACCTGGGGCAGGGGCCGGCCAACTACGTGCCGCTGTCGCCGATCTCGTTCCTGGTCCGTGCGGCGGCCGTGTATCCGCGCAAGGTCGCGGTGATCCACGGCGAGCGGCACTTCACGTACGCGCAGTTCCACGCCCGCTGCCGCCGCCTGGCTTCGGCGCTGAAGCGGCGCGGCATCCGCCGCGGTGACACGGTGGCGGTCATGGCGCCCAACGTGCCGGCGATGCTGGAAGCGCATTACGGGATTCCCATGGCCGGCGCCGTGCTGAACGCGCTGAACTTCCGGCTGGACGCGCGCACGATCGCCGCGTGCCTGGAGCACGGCGAGGCCAGGCTCCTGATCGCCGACCGCGAGTACTCCGGCACGATCGAGGCGGCGCTGAAGCTGATGAAAAAACCGCCGCCGCTGATCGACATCGACGATCCGCTTCATGAGGGCGGCAAGCGGCTGAGCGATGTCAGCTACGAGGACCTGCTGGCCGAGGGCGACGCCGACGACGACCCTCCCGCATTGCGCGACGAATGGCAGGCGATTTGCCTGCTCTACACATCGGGGACCACGGGCAATCCCAAAGGGGTGGTCTATCACCACCGGGGCGCGTACCTGAACGCGCTCGGCAATGCGCTCGCGTTTGGGCTGTCGCCGCACTCGGTCTATCTGTGGACCCTGCCGATGTTCCACTGCAGCGGCTGGACCTACACGTGGGCGGTGACCGCGGTTGGCGGCACGCATGTCTGCCTGAGGCGGGTCGATCCGGCGCTGATCTTTCCGGCGATCGAGCGGCACAAGGTCACGCATATGTGCGGGGCGCCGATCGTGCTCACCACCTTGATCCACGCGCCCGAACACGTGAAGCGGACCTTCGGCCACCGCATCGAGGTTGCGGTCGGCGGAGCGGCGCCCCCCTCGGCGGTGATCGCCGCCACCGAGACCATGGGCTTTCACGTGACGCACCTCTACGGCCTCACCGAGTGCTACGGGCCGGCCACCGTGTGCGTGGAGCAGGCGGACTGGCCGCAGCTCCCGCTGCCGGAGCGTGCCGCCCTGATGGCCCGGCAGGGCGTGCGCTACGCCACGCTCGAGGATGCGATGGTGGCCGATCTCGACACGATGGTCCGCCTGCCCAGCGACGGCAAGACGATCGGCGAGCTGCTCCTGCGCAGCAACACGATGATGAAGGGATATCTCAAGAACCCGAAGGCGACCCGCGCGGCGTTTCGCGGCGGCTGGTTCCACACCGGCGACCTCGCCGTGGCCCATCCCGACGGTTATGTCGAGATCAAGGACCGCGCCAAGGACATCATCATCTCGGGCGGGGAGAACATTTCCTCGCTCGAGGTCGAGGAGGCGCTCTACAAGCATCCGCAGGTGATGGAAGCCGCCGTGGTGGCGAAGCCGGATGAGACATGGGGCGAAACGCCGTGCGCGTTCGTCACCTTGAAGCCGAACGCCGCCGCCGTCACCGCCGAGGACATCATTCGCTGGTGCCGCGACAACCTCGCGCATTTCAAGGTGCCGCGCACCGTGGCCTTCGGGCCGCTGCCCAAGACCTCGACCGGCAAGATCCAGAAATTCGTCCTGCGCGAGCGGGCGAAGGAGATCTCGCGATGATCGTCGACCTGCGCACGTACACGACCAGGCCCGGCCTGCTGGCCGGCTGGATCAAGTTCTACGAAGAGCGGGGCTGGGCCATGCAGCGCAAGTACCTGCCCAGATGCATCGGCTTCTACACGGTCGAGACCGGCGTGATCAACCGCGTCGTCCATCTGTGGGAATACGCGGATATCGCCGAGCGCGAGCGCACGCGCGGTGCGATGGCGGCCGACGCGGACTGGCCGTCGTTCGTGAGCCAGAGTGCGACGTACTTCGTCAGTCAGGAGAACGTGATCCTGAAGCCTGCGCCGATGTGGCCGATGAAGCCCACGGCCGCCGGACCGGTCGGCATCGTCGACAAGCGGACCTATTACGCGAATCCCGGCAAGCTCGGCGAGTTCTTCAAGGTCTATGCCGAGCACGGGCAGGGTCTCCAGCTCGGCCATCTCGGGCGCTGCCTCGGCTTCTATCAGAGCGACATCGGCCCGCAGCACCGGATCGTTCATCTGTGGGCTTACGCCGACCCTGCCGACCGCCAGCGCCGCCGCGACGCCATGAACGGCGATCCGGCGTGGCAGGCGTATCTCGGCAAGACCGCGCATCTGTTCACCCACCAGGAAAACGAGATCCTCCGGCCGGTGGCGTTCTGGAAGGGATGACCGCCGCAGCCCTGGCCACCGCGATCCTCGTCGTCCATCTCGCGGTCGTCGCGTTCAATGTCGGGGGTCTGATCCTGGTGCCGCTCGGCGGATGGCTCGGCTGGGGATGGGTGCGGCGGTACTGGCTGCGGCTTCTTCACCTCCTGTCGCTCGCCGCGGTGGCGCTGCAGGCGCTGTTCGGCCGCGCCTGCATCCTGACGATTTGGCAGTTTGCGCTGCAGTCCGGCGGCAGGTCGGGCGAGCCCGAACCCATGATCGCCACGTGGATCGACCGGCTGCTTTACTGGCCGCTGCCGCACTGGGTGTTCGTGGCGGCCTATGTGGCCGTGTTCGCCTACACGCTGCTGCTCTGGCGCTGGGTTCCGCCCCATCGATTACGGTGAGGGCGATCACGGTGAAGGCGCGCGGTCACCAGCCGTTGACGCGGTCCCACTCGGCCACGATCTCGGTCGTGCCGTCGGTGACGTAATAGCGGCCGTACATCGCAGCGGTCATGCACACGTGGTTGGGCAGCACGCGGACGCGACTGCCGACCGGGAACCGCTCGAAGGGCAGCTTCGAGACCGCATCGAGGCCTTTCGCATGCGCCACGATGCCGTGCTCCTGGTGCACGTCGAGCACGGCCAGGCCCGGCAGCGGCACCTTGCCGCCCGGCAGGCAGATCAGGCCGTACCCGGTGCCGGGCCGATGTTCGTTGGCGCCGGTGTCCTTGGAGAGCGCGAGGGCCCCTGCGTCGATGACCAGGTGGTTGCGCGGCCGATGATGGCCCGTTACGGAGGCGAGCACGGAGACCGCGAGATCTTCGATCGCGCACGACCCGACGCCGACCTGGAACAGATCGAAGAATACGTAGTTGCCGGGCCGGATCTCCGTGACCCCGTCGAGCCGCTCGGCGTGCACCGCAGTCGGCGTCGAGCCCACGCTGACGACGGGGCAGGGGAACCCGGCGTCGCGCAGGCGCTGGGCCGCCTTGACCGCGCCCGCCCGCTCGTCCTCGGCGATCTCCTTGACCTCGTCGACGCTGTGACAGTGGTAGGAATGGCCGGCGTGGGCCAGGACGCCGACGAGCTCGGCACCGCCGGCCGGCGCACCCTTCGTCAAGGCCTGGGCGATCGACAGCAGCTCCGGGGCCTCGGGGGCCACTCCGGCGCGCCCGAGACCGGTGTCGATCTCGATCAGAACGCGGAATGCCTGCCCGAGCTCGCGCCCGCGTGCGGCAATGGAGGCGGCGACCTCCGCATCGTCGGTGAGGATCTTGAGATCGGCGCCGGCGCGCTGCAGCTGCGCCGCGTGATCGAGCTTCGCCGGCACGATGCCCACGGCGTAGGTGATGTCACGGAAGCCGCGGCCCAGGAAGTAATCGGCTTCGGCCAAGGTCGAGACGGTGATCGGTCCTTTGCCCGCGAGGGCCAGCTCGGCCACGTGCGCCGATTTCGCCGTCTTGAGATGCGGCCGCAAGGTCACGCCGAGGCGCTCGGCCCGCGCGCGCATGCGCGCGGCGTTGGCGGCCAGACGGGTGCGGTCGAGAATCAGCGAGGGCGTGGGCAGGTCGTTGAACTGCATGGGAACCATAGACTTTCGAAGGCGTTATCCTACCACTTAAATACCGCTTTCTGAGGTCGCGCGGTGCCTCCACTTGTGCCAGAGTGGGCTGCTCCGCGCTTCCAGTTTTCGGAGATGTCATGCCCGCACGAGCCGCCCGCCTCGTCGATCTCGCGCCGGAACTCGTTTCGTTTCGCGATGCCGTGCTCGGCGGTCTTGCCGGCTCGCCCAAATCCGTTCCGCCCACCTATTTCTACGACGCGCGCGGCTCCGAGCTGTTCGAGCAGATCTGCAACCTGCCCGAATATTATCCGACCCGCACCGAAACCGGCATCCTGCGTCGCCATGCGTCGGATATCGCCCGGCGCATCGGCCCCGACGCGCAGATCATCGAATACGGCAGCGGCGCCAGCGAAAAGATCCGCATCATCCTCGATGCGCTGGAGGCGCCGGCCGCTTACATGCCCGTCGACATCTCGGGCGAATATCTGGGCGATGTTGCGGAGCGCCTGGCGGTCGATTATCCGCGGCTCGAAGTAACCGCCGTCGTCGCCGATTATCGCCATCCGTTTGCGGTGCCCGCACCCCGGCGGGCAGCGCGCGCGCGGGCCTCGCTGTTCACCGGCTCGACGATCGGCAATTTCTCGCCCGAGGAGGCGATGGGCTTCCTGCGCCACACGGCGCGGCGACTGTCCGGCGGCGGCGCCCTCGTCATCGGCGCCGACCTGCGCAAGGATCCGCGCCTGCTTCACGCGGCGTACAACGATTCCGCCGGCGTCACGGCCGCGTTCAATCTGAATTTGCTCACGCGGATCAACCGCGAGCTCGACGGAACGTTCGACGTGTCGGCGTTCGACCATTACGCCTTCTACAATCCCATCGAGAGCCGGATCGAGATGCACCTGGTCAGCCGCCGCCCGCAGCGGGTCAGCGTTTCCGGGCGCAGCTTCTATTTCGGCACCGGCGAGAGCATCCATACCGAGAATTCCTACAAGTTCGACGTCGACGGGTTCCGCGACATGGCGCGCCGCGCCGGCTTCGTCCCCGAAGCGGTGTGGCTCGACGACGAGCGCTGGTTCAGCGTCCACCTCCTGCGCTCGCCGTAATCTCGATTTCTCCGCGTCATTGCGAGGAGCCCGGGTTCGCAAGGGGCTTCGCCCCTTGCAAGGAATTGGGCGACGAAGCAATCCAGGGCCGTGGGACTGGATTGCTTCGCTTCGCCCGCAATGACAGATTAGGGCGGCACGCAGCCGGAGGATCGCCATGCATGACGTCGCCCCATTGACCGAGGCCGAGCGCGCCGCGCTGATCGCGCTCGACACGCCGTCGGTGTGCAACGCGCTCGAGATCGTGGCGCCGGAGCGCCGGGCCAAGGGGTTCACCGCGCGGCCGCTGGTGGCGCCGTTCCCGCAGCTCAAGCCCGTGCTCGCCTATGCGCGCACGGCGATCATCCGGTCCAAGGAGCCCGACGGCCTGCCAAAGGACAAAGCCAAGTCCAAGCGCATCGCGTACTACGAGTACGTCGAGAAGGGCGGCCCTCGGCCCTCGGTCATGGTCATGCAGGACGTGGACGGCGACGACCGCGGCTTCGGCTGCTTCTGGGGCGAAGTGCAGTCGAACGTGCACAAGGGGCTCGGGTGCCACGGCGTGATCACCGACGGCACCGTCCGCGACATCGACATGATGGCGCCGGGTTTCTTCGTGCTCGCCGGCGGCATCGTGCCCTCGCACGCCTGGGTCCATGCGGTCGATTTCGGCGTGCAGGTGAACGTGGCGGGGATGATCGTGAATTCCGGCGACCTCATCCATGCCGACCGGCACGGTGCCGTGGTCATCCCGCAGGGGCTCGAGCGCAAGGTGATCGAGGCGGCGGCCCTGATCGCGCGGCGCGAGGCGGTGCTCATCACCGCGTCCCGGCAAGCAGGGTTCACGGTCGAGGCGCTCAAGCGCGCGATCGGCGAGGCGGACGATATCCATTAGGACGCTCGCGCGGGTTTTCGCCGGCGTCCTGGTCGCCGCCGGCTTCGCCGTCGCGGCGGCGGCTCAGCCGGTCGTCGTCGGCTCGAAGGTCGACAGCGAAGGCGCCTTGCTGGGTAACCTCATCGCGATCACGCTCGAGGCGAACGGAATTCCGGTCACGCGCCGGATCCAGCTCGGGCCGACCGAGATCGTGCGCAAGGCGATCCTTGCCGGCCAGATCGACATCTATCCCGAATACACCGGCAACGGCGCGCTGTTTTTCAAGCTCGAGCGCGACCCGGTCTGGCGCGACCCCGACGCGGGCTATGCGCGGGTGAAGGCCCTCGACCGCGAGCGCAACGGCCTCGTCTGGCTGGCGCCGGCCCCCGCGGACAACACCTGGGAGATCGCGGTGCGGCGCGACCTCGCGGACGGCAGCCATCTCGCCTCGCTCGCGGATTTCGCGCGTTACGTCGCGAGCGACGGCGAGGTGAAGCTCGCGGCATCGTCCGAGTTCGTCAACAGCCCGAATGCGCTGCCGGCGTTCGAGAAGGCGTACGGCTTCAGCTTGCGGCGCCGGCAGATGCTGGTGCTGGCCGGCGGCGACACGGCTGCCACCTTGCGCGCGGCCGCCGACGGCACGGACGGCGTGAACGCGGCGATGGCCTACGGAACCGACGGAGCGCTCGCCACGCTCGGGCTCGTGACCCTGGCCGACGACAAGCACGTGCAGGTCGTGTACCGGCCGGCCCCGGTCGTTCGTGCCGTGGTGCTGGACCGCAACCCGAACATCGCCGGACTTCTCGGACCCGTATTCGCGGGCTTGTCGCTGGCGCGCTTGCGCGAGCTCAACGCCAGGATCGCGGTCGATGGGTTCGATGCCAGGACGGTGGCCTCCGAATTCCTGCGCGCAGGCGGCTTCGTCCGATGAGCATCGTCCGCAACCAGGTCCTGTTCGTGCTGGCACTGGTGAGTGCGGCCGCGCTCGCCCTGACCGGGTTCG
Organism: Alphaproteobacteria bacterium; assembly: GCA_035506575.1. Lineage (GTDB taxonomy): Bacteria > Pseudomonadota > Alphaproteobacteria > CACIAM-22H2 > CACIAM-22H2 > DATJPD01. Next base: position 12,869 of record DATJPD010000133.1, on the reverse strand, counting down.
TGACCCACGCCCCGAACCGGCTGGTGTCCGGTCGGGCTCTGGCGCTGTGGCACGCAGCGCCAGTTACGGCCGCGGCGGCATTGGCGGGCGGCGTGCTCGCCTTGTTGGTCGTCTCGCTGCTGCCGCAAAGCCGGCCGGTGCGCTGGGGTGCGGCGGCGATCGGGAGTGCGCTCATCCTGCTGACGCTCGATGCGGCCGGGCAGGTGGCGGCCGGGTTGATCGATCCGGCACATCCCGCGGCCCGTACGGCACTCGGAGCTGCGGCCTGGGTTCTCGTGCTGTGCGCGGCTCTGGCCGTCGTCGACGCCATGCAGCGCCTCGGTGCCGGGCCGTTGCTGCGGAGCATCGTGGCGGCCGGCGTGGTCGCGGCCGTCGGTGCGCTGCTCGCCAGCGGCCGCCTGGATGCGCTCTCGTTCCTGCGCGAGTACGCCAACCAGCGCGATGCGTTCGCGCGCGAGCTCGTCAGGCACATGGCGCTGGTCGCGGCGGCACTCGTCCCGGCGCTCGCGATCGGCATGCCGCTCGGCGTGGCCGTGGCGCGGCGGCCGAGGCTGGGCCAGGGCGTCTACGCGGGGCTCAACCTGCTGCAGACCATTCCGTCGGTCGCCCTGTTCGGGCTGCTGATTGCGCCGCTCTCGGCGCTCGCGGCCGCGTTCCCGGTCCTGGCCGCGGTGGGCGTGCAGGGCATCGGATTCTTTCCAGCCATGCTGGCGCTCGTGCTCTATGCGCTGCTGCCGGTGGTGCGCAACACCCAAGCCGGCTTGATGGGCGTCGATGCCGCCGTGGTCGAAGCAGCGCGCGGCATGGGTCTGACAGAGCGTCAGATCTTCTGGCGGGTCGAGGGGCCATTGGCGCTGCCGGTGGTCCTGGCCGGCGTGCGGATCGTCCTGGTCCAGACCATAGGCCTTGCCGTCGTCGCGGCCCTCATCGGTGCGGGTGGGCTGGGGACCTTCGTGTTCCAAGGCATCGGCCAGTACGCAACCAACCTCGTGCTGCTGGGGGCCGTTCCGACGATCGTCCTGGCGCTGGCGGCCGATCTCGCGATGCGCACCCTGGTCGAGCTCGCCGAGCGGAGGAGGAGCCCATGATCGAACTGCGGGACGTGGTGAAAGCCTATGGCGGCCGCCGCGTCGTCGATGGGGTGTCATTCGTGGTCGAGCCGGGGCAGGTCTGTGCGTTGATCGGTGCCTCGGGATCGGGGAAGACGACGCTACTCAAGATGGTCAACCGGCTCATCGCGGCCACGTCGGGCTCGATCCGCGTGGCTGGCCGCGATATCCGGGACGAGAGGCCCGAAATGCTGCGCCGGCGGATCGGCTACGTCGTGCAGTCGTTCGGACTGTTCCCCCACTGGACGGTCGAGGACAACATCGCGACCGTGCCGCGGCTGCTCGCGTGGCCCGAGGAGCGGGTGGGCGCTCGCGTGCGCGAGCTGCTGACCTTGCTGCGGCTCGACGTCGAGGAATATCGAGGCAAATATCCGCATGAGTTGTCCGGCGGGCAGCAGCAGCGCGTCGGCGTGGCGCGGGCGCTCGCGGCCGATCCGGAGCTTCTCCTGATGGACGAGCCGTTCGGCGCGCTCGATCCGGTGACGCGCGCGGGTCTGCGCGCCGAGTTCGCGCGCATCCATGCGACGACCGGCAAGACGATCCTGTTCGTCACCCACGACATGGACGAGGCGCTGGAGCTGGCCGACGTGATCGCCGTGATCGAGAACGGGCGCCTGGTTCAGTTCGGCACCAGCCGCGAGATCGTGGAACGGCCGGCCACGGAGTTCGTGCGCGACCTGATCGGCCGGGCCGAGATCGGCTTGAAGCGTCTGGCGGTCCAGCGGGTGGGGGAGCGGATGCAGCGCGGCAAGGTCGATGGACGTGGTCCCGCGATCGAGGCGTCGTCGACGCTCAGGGAGGCGCTGGCGCATATGCTGGCCCAGCACACCGATCGCCTCCTGGTGCGCGATGACAGCGGGGCCGTGGTCGGCTCGATCGATCTGGCCGAGTTGGTGCGGTCCCCATGAGGACATCCCGGCTCGCGCGCGAACCGCTGCCGTGGCTGGCCCTCGGCTTTGCCGCACTGCTGCTGCTGATGCCGGCCACGCGTCCGTTGTTCGCTTGGGCTTTCCCCGACGTCGATCCGCCGCTCTACCAGGGCGAGACGTTCCTGTCGCTCTGGGCGTCGCACGCCGTGCTCGTCGCGGCGGCAAGCCTGGTCTCGACCGTGCTGGCGGTCAGCCTCGGGATTTTCGTGACCCGTCCCGAAGGCCGGGAGTTCCGTGCCATGGCGGACGCCCTGGCGACCATCGGCCAGAGCTTTCCGCCGGTCGCGGTGCTGGCGCTCGCGGTGCCGACGCTCGGCTACGGGGCGCTGCCCACGTTCATGGCGCTGACGATCTATGGCTTCCTGCCGATCCTCGAGAACACCATCGCCGGTTTGACCGCCGTTCCCGCAGCGGTGCGGGAGGCAGCGCATGGCATGGGGCTGTCGCCGGGTCAGGTGTTGCGGCGGGTCGATCTGCCGCTCGCCGCGCCCACGATCCTCGCCGGCATCCGCACCTCGGTGATCGTCAATATCGGCACCGCGGCGATCGGCTCTGCCGTGGGCGCCGTCACGTTGGGCACGCCGATCATCGATGGCCTGATCGCCGACAAGCTCCCGTACGTCCTGCAAGGTGCGGCCGTCGTCGGGGCATTCGCGGTGTTGACCGATCAGGCGTTCGAGGGGCTCGACCGCCTGCTGCGTCGGCGCACGACCCAGATGCCCAAAAGAAATCCAGCCTGACCGCGCCGCAATGGGTAAAGACGCGCTCAGGCTGGATCAAACTGCCGGCTCCGCCCCGGTTCCATCAGGAAGGGGCGGAGCCGTGCCCCTGTCGTAACTCAGCCGCCGTCAGTTGCGACGGCTGACGCGAACTCTCAGACCGCTTCCTTGAGTTGCTTCGAGGCCTTGAAGCGGACCGTCTTGCCGGCCGCGATCTTGATCGCTTCGCCGGTTTGCGGGTTGCGGCCCATGCGCGCCGCGCGCTTTGAAACCTTGAAGGTGCCGAAGCCGACGATCGCCATGTCGCCTTCCTTCTTCAGCCCCTTGGTGATCGTGTCGAAGATGGCATCGACAGTGTCCTTGGCCGCAGCGACCGTGCATTCGGTGTGCTCGCGGACGACGTCGATGAGGGTCGATTTGCTCATGAAAAAACCTCCCGGTTGAGCGAAGCGCCAGAGGGCGGAGTGCCGACGCGGGGCCGCCGTGGACGCGACTGGTGTGACCCGATTCGGGTGAGCTTGGCAATCGCACAATCGCGTTTTGCCCCCATTTTTCCTCGCTTCGCAGCGCATCGGCTGCCGCGACTCCGGGAAAAACCGGAGTCTCCGGCGGTCAGGCTTCGATCGGCCCGCCCGGAAGGCGCCGCCGCGCCCCGATCACGGTCTCGGGCGGAAGGCCGGCCGCAGCCGCAAGCTCGGCGAGCAGGGCCTCGTCCTCGAGCACGAAATCGAGCACGCCGCCGAGGAACGCGGCATCGCTGAGCTGGGTCGCGAGGTCGGCGCCGGCCAAGCCGCTGGCGCCGCAGAAGCGTGCCGCGCGGTCCGGATCTTCGAGCAGGAAGGCAAGCGCGGTGAGCGCCAGCGCTTGGGCGGCCTCCTGGCTGACGGCGCCTATCCTCTGATGCGAAATCTGATGCGAATGGAGCGGCCGGGGCGGGGCGTTCATCATCGCAAAAACCTTGCGGGAGCTAAGCCTGCGGGCCGGCCAGGAGGTCGGCGAGGAATGCCTCGGCATGCGACCGGTGGCCGAACTGGGCCAAATGCTGGGCGACCTCCAGGCCGCGACGCGTATGCAGGCACAGCACCGCCCATTCCCAGTCCTGGTCCTGGACACGGCCCTGGCCGGTCAGATCCGGTGCGACGACGCCGGGCCGATCCCCGGCCCGGCGCATCGCCGCGATGGCGAAATCCATGTGCGGCTGCAACTCAGTGAAGCCACACATCCGCAATGCTGGCCCACATGAGGATCGAGACCAGCACCGCAGCGAGCCCCGCACCTTCGCCAACCCGATACATCAGCTTGTTCACGCCCGTCTTGTTCATGGCATCGTCTCCTGAGTTATGGGTCGCGGATGATGTTCTTGTTTTGTTCCATCGTCAAGAGGCAGTTTCGGCTGTTGAATCAAAGTACTGAGAGATTTCACTTTTTTTGAAATGCGAGCGCACCGGGCGGGGGCTATAGAATGCCCGTCACGGGGCTGGCCGCCGACCGCGCGCCACCCCATCTAGAAGAACCCCGGCCGCGCGCACTCCCGCTCACGGGCCGAGCGGCGTTCTCAAGGAGGAGAAGGCTATGGCATTCCGGATAGGGGATACGGCCCCCGATTTCACCGCCGACACCACGCAAGGCAAGATCCGCTTCCACGACTGGATCGGCAACAGCTGGGTGGTGCTGTTCTCGCACCCGAAGGATTTCACGCCCGTCTGCACGACCGAGCTCGGCTACATGGCCAAGATCCAGCACGAGTTCGACAAGCGCGGGGTCAAGATCATCGGCTTGAGCGTCGATCCGGTCGACAGCCACGGCAAGTGGGCGAACGACATCAAGGAGACCCAGGGTGCCGCACCGGCCTATCCTCTGATCGGCGACCCCAATCTCGAGATCGCGAAGATGTGGGACATGCTGCCGGCGGCGGCTTCAGGGGATGCATCCAAGCGGACCCCGGCCGACAACGCCACCGTGCGCAACGTGTTCATTATCGGCCCCGACAAGAAGATCAAGCTGATCCTCGTCTATCCGATGGCCGTCGGACGCAATTTCGACGAGGTGCTGCGCGTGATCGACGGCCTGCAGCTGACGGCCAGGCACCCGGTGGCGACCCCGGTCAACTGGAAGCAGGGCGAGGACGTCATCGTCACCACGGCCGTTCCCGACGACGATGCCCAGAAGCGCTTCACGGGCTTCCGCAAGCTGAAGCCTTATCTGCGCTACGTCCAGCAGCCGAAGTAACGATCGCTTAACCAAACATCCGTTTGATGGCGGCGGGCCGGCGGTTGCCGGCCCGTTTTTTTGGGGGCGCCGCAGGGGCTGTGGCGGATTGCTCGTATAATGTCGATCCGAGCACCGACGGATTCCATGCAGCCCACCGAGACGATCTACTACCGCAGCTTTGCCGACGGGCCGATCCCGAAATCGCCGTGGCGGTTCATGGCCTTGTTCATCCGCCGCCGGCTGTTCCGGCCGGCGGCGGTTGTCGTCTTCTGCGCGGTCATGACCATGGTGACGATGGGCTTCGAGCCGCCGGCCCTGCGCGGCCTCGTGAACGAGCTGCCGCGTGTCGCCGGGCACGGCGTGTGGTCGTCCGACCTGATCTTCTGGTTCGCCGTCCTCGCCGGCATGTGGTTCCTGTCCTCGGTCTTCAACCGCCTCCACCAGGGCGCGGACATCCGCTTCTCGCCGCCGCTGCGGTACATGATCCAGGCATATCTGTTCTCCTATCTGCTCGAGCATTCGCCGCGGTATTTCCAGGAGAACTTCGCCGGCAAGCTCGCGACCAAGATCAAGCAGGCCGGCCAGTCGTCGATCCAGATCCTCGGCATCGTGCTGCACGATGCGGTGCGGATGGTGACGATCCTCTCCATCAGCATCGGCCTGCTCGTGTCGGCCAACCGGCTCTACGCCGTGCTGCTGGTCGGCTGGACCGCCATCTATCTGGCGATCTCCGCCAAGCTCGCCCAGCGCAACCTCGTCCTGTCGAAGGCGTTCTCCAACGAGGTTTCGACCTCGACCGGCAAGCTGGTCGATGCCATCAGCAATGTCGAGCTGATCCGCGCCTTCGCGCGCGGGCCGTTCGAGTGCGGCATTTTCTCGCAGGCCATCCGGCGCGAGATGAATGCCTCGCGCAACACCCGCCGCTTCATCATGCTGTCGCACACGTTCCAGTACAGCGCCACGCTCGCCTTCCAGGTCCTGCTCATCGGTCTCGCGATCGCCCAGGCCGTGAACGGCAGCATGACGGCGGGCGACTGCATCATGGTCGTGTCGCTGGCGACGATGATCGCCAACCAGGTGTGGAACCTGTCGAACCGCATGCTGGAGTTCTTCGAAAATTACGGGGTTCTCGCGGACTCGCTCGAGCTCGTGACCCAGCCGCACGAGATCGTGAACCGTCCGGATGCGGGCGAGCTCCAGGTGCAGCGCGGCGAGATCGAGCTCCGCCAGGTCTATTTCGCGCACGCCGACCGCACGCCGGTCTTTCAGGGCCTCAACGTGCGCATCAAGGCCGGCGAGAAGCTGGCGCTGGTCGGCCCCACGGGGGCGGGCAAGAGCACCTTCGTGCGGCTGCTGCGCCGCCAGTTTCCGCTTGATGCGGGCCAGATCGTGGTCGATGGCCAGGATGTGTCGGCGGTGACGCTCGACTCCCTCAACCTCGCGATCGGCGAGGTCCCGCAGGCGCCGAACCTGTTCCACCGCAGTCTGCGCGAAAACATCCGCTACGCGCGGCCGGAGGCGACCGACGCCGAGGTCGAGGAGGCGGCGCGCCGGGCCCACTGCCACGAGTTCATCGCCCGGCGGCCCGAAGGATACGACACCATCGTCGGCGAACAGGGCGTGCGCCTCTCCGGCGGCGAGCGCCAGCGCGTCGCGATCGCGCGCGCCTTCCTCAAGAACGCGCCCATCCTGGTGCTCGACGAGGCGACGTCCTCGCTCGATTCAGAGACCGAGCACCTGATCCAGGAGGCGCTGTTCCGGCTCATCGAAGGCCGTACGGTGATCGCGATCGCGCACCGGCTCTCGACCATCACCGGGATGGACCGCATCGTCTACCTCGAGCACGGCCAGGTGCTGGAGGAGGGCTCGCACGCCGAGCTCCTGCGCCGCAACGGCAAGTACGCCGCCTTGTGGCGTCGCCAGGTGGGCGGCTTCCTGCCCGAGGACGGCCAACGGACCGACGAGCCCGCCGAAGCCGCGGACTGAGGCGCGCTCAGCTGCCCGTCCAGACCGGCTTGCGCTTTTCGCGGAAGGCGCGCGGGCCTTCGGCCGCGTCGTTGGACTGCAGCGCCTCGACGACCGCCGGCAGCCGCAGCGCCTGCGCCTCCGCGGCGGCGAGATGGGCCGTGCGCCGCGCCGATTGCTTGATGGCGCGCAACGACAACGGCGCGCATGCGAGGATATCGGCCAGCCAGCGGTCGACCGCGCGGTCCAGCTCGGCGCGCGGCACGACCTCGTTGATGAGCCCGTACTCCGCCGCCACGTGAGCCGAGACGCGCCGGCCGGTGAGCAGCATGCCCATGGCGAGGCGCTGCGGGATCTGCCGTTGCAGCAGCACCATGCCGCCGTCGAGCGGCAGGCGGCCGACGCGCGGCTCGGGCAGGCCGAACGTTGCCTCCTCGGCCGCGACCACGAGATCGCAGCCCAGCACCATCTCGAGCCCGCCGCCCAACGCGTGGCCGTTGACGCGGGCGAGCACGGGGACGTCGAGCGTCTGGCGCAGCGCAATGCCGCCGAAGCCGCCCGGACGTGCCGCCGCCCAGTATTCGAGGCCCGACTTGCCGCCGGCGGATTTCATGTCGGCGCCGACGCAGAACGCGCGGTCGCCCGCACCGGTAAGCACCACGACGCGGACGCTGCGGTCCTGCTCGATGCGGTCCCAGATCGCCTGCAGCTGGGCTTCGGCCTCGGCGTCGATCGCGTTCAGGACGTCGGGGCGATCGATCGTGACCCGAGCGACGTGGTCCTTGATGTCGAGCCAGACTGGCATCACACGGGGTCCGCGACCGTGAGGCCGAATTCCGCCAGGACCTCCTGCGTGTGCTGGCCGAGCTTGGCGGGCGGAATGCGGATCGACACCGGCGCCTCGGAGAGATGCACCGGCGAGCCGATCACCCGGACCTTTTCGACCACGCCCTCGGCTTCCAGCACCATGCCGTTGATCGCCGTCTGCGGATCGGCAAGCGCCTCCGACAGCGGCCGCACCGACATGCACAGGAGATCCTGCTCGTCGAGCCGGCCCAGCCAGTAGGCGGTGTCGTTGGTCTTGAACCGGGCGCGCAGCATGTCATGCAATTGCGCCTTGTTCTTCACCTGAAGCTCGAACGTGGCAAAGCGCGGATCGGCCTCGAGCTCCGGCAGGTCGACGGCGGCGCCGATGTCGCGCAAGGGGTGCGTCTTGAACGCACCGACCAGGACCACCGCCCCGTCGCGCGTCGGGAACACGCCGGTGAGCGGCATCGCCCCCCAGTTGACCTCGCGGCCGCGCATCAGGTGGGCGGTGCCCTCCTGCATCTGTGCTGCCAGCATGGAATCCAGGAGCGAGACCGAGACGCGCTGCCCGCGGCCGGTCTTGGCGCGCTGGAAGAGCGCCAGCAGAACGCCCTGGACGAGATGCATGCCCGCACAGTAGTCCGCGAACGTGGTGGCCGGGATCGAGAGCGGCACCGACGGATCGGCGCGCCTTGCCATGACGCCGCTCATCGCCTGCGCCAGCACGTCCTGGCCGCCCTTGTGCGCGTAAGGCCCCGTGAGGCCGAAGCCGGTGCCGACCGCGTAGATCAGGCGCGGATAGGTCTTCGCGAGATCCTCGTAGCCGAACCCCATGCGCTCCATGACGCCGGCGCGGAAATTGTTGACCACCACGTCGGCCTCGCCGAGCAGCTTCATCACCGCGGCGCGGCTCTCGGGCTTGCGCAGATCGAGTACCACGGAACGCTTGTTGCGGTTGAGCGAGCAGTACACCGGGCCGACCAGGCCGGCGGGGTCGTTGGGGAACGAGGTGCGCGACAGGTCGCCCGTACCCGGGCGCTCGATCTTGATCACGTCGGCGCCGTAGTCGGCCAGCATCTGGGTGGCGCACGGCCCCATCATCACCTGGGTGAAATCGACGACGACCACGCCGTCGAGGGGGAGGGTGCTCATGCGCCTACGCGCTCCTTTTGATCAGAAATGTGCGCTTCGGCGCACGAGTGCAAATCCGCCGTAGCTTTAGCGAAGGCCGGATCATGCCTGGACCTCCATGACCCGCGCGTTCGCCGACGGGCGGTCGCCGGGATCGCCGCCCTGGTCGCGTACGCGCGCGCAAATCTGCCGCGCGTCGACCTTGCGCGGGCTGATGCCCTGGTCGAGCGCCAGGGCGGCGGCCACGCCGGCCGCCTGGCCCATCGACATGCAGGGCGGGATCTCGCGCGAGATCTTCTGCGCCGCCTCCGTTGCCGAGTAATGCCGTCCGGCCACGATCAGACCGTCCACGCCCTTGGGCAGCATGGACCGGTAGGGCGTGTAGTAGTCGCGGCCGCGCGCCACGGTGTCGGCGAAATGGACGCGCTGCATCACGTCCTCCTTCGTCACCACGTACTCGCCCTCGAGCAGGCGGGTCTGGCGGATGCCGAGCTGCGGGGCCACGTCGATCACGTAGCAGTTGCGGAAGCCCGGGACGTTGGCGCGCGCGAAGTCGGTGAGCGCGTAGAGGCGCTTGCGGCCTTCGATGTCGGCCCTGGTGATGTCCTCGACCTTGATGCCGTCGTAGCCGGACATGTGCGGGCAGTTGCACCACACGACACCGGGCAGCGGGGTCTTCAGCCACCACTGCTCCCAGGCACCTCCGACCACGCGCTTGGCCTGCCGGTCGATGCGCGCGGCGGCCTCCGGGTCCTCGCGCTGGAAGCGGTCCGCTTCCTCGGTGTCGACGCCGCCCAGCCGGAACACCGTGGTCACGATGTAGGAGCCGTGGGTGAACGCGGCACCGGCCGCGGCCGCGACGTCGAGGTCGCCGGTCGTGTCGATGACCACGTCGCCCATGACCGCCTCGCGGCCCGCCTTGGTCTCGCACACCACGCCCTTGATCCGACCGGCCTCGACGATGGCGCGCGAGAACCAGGAGTGGAGGCGCAAATTGATCCCTGCTTCCTCGACCATCTCGTTGGAGATGCGCTTCCAGCCGTCCGGATCGAAGGCCGCGGCGAAGACGATCGGCTGCGGCTTGGTCTGGGAGCGGAAATCGTGCAGGCCCCAGCGCCCCCATTTGCGCCACACGTCCCAGCCCTGGCGGCGGTCTTCCTCGGGCGGATAGACGCACAGGCCGATCTTGGCCATGCGCTCGATCATCTCCATGCACACGCCGGTGACCGTGATCTCCTGGCCGTTGGTCATGTCGTCGAGCACGATCACCATGCCGCCCGACGCGAGCCCGCCGAGATAGGGATAGCGCTCGAGCAGGGTCACCTTGGCGCCCTGGCGCGAGGCGGCCACGGCCGCGGCGAAGCCCGACGGACCGCCGCCCACCACCACGACGTCCGAGCGGGCGACGATCCTTGCCGAGCCCGGCGTCTCCACGATGCGATCCGCCCCGATCCGATCTATTTGGGCCATGGTGTGCTCCGTCAGGATGGGACCGGCGCCTGCCAGCGCACGGTCAGCCGCTCGATCCCGGTGATGACGAGGAAAAAGGCGATGGAAAACGTCGAGCCGACGATGACCGTGGCGTACAGCAGCGCCGAATCGAAATTGTAGGTCGCCTGGATGATCAGCGCGCCGATGCCCACGGTCGAGCCGATCCACTCGCCGACGATGGCGCCGATGACCGCGGTCGACGCTGCGATCTTCAGCGCCGAGAACAGGTACGGCAGCGAATTCAGGACGCGGAGCTTGAAGAATACCTCGCGCTTGCTGGCGGACAGCACGCGCATTAGCTCCATCGCCTGCGGGTTCACCGATTCAAGCCCGCGCACCATGTTGACCAGCGTGGGGAAGAAGCAGATGAGGGCCGCGATCGCGATCTTCGGCTCCATGCCGTTGCCGAGCAGCAGCACCAGGATCGGCGCCTTGGCCACGACCGGGATCGTGTTGATGAGCACGACGATCGGGAAGAAGGCCTCTTCCATCGTTTTCTTGTGCACGAACACGGTCGCGATGACGATCGCCACGAAATTGCCGAGCAGGAAGCCGCAGACCGCCTCGATCGCCGTCGGCCACAGATTGGCCAGCAGCATCTCGTATTTGAGGGCGAGGGTGCGCGCGACCGCTTGCGGCGACGGAGCCACGAACGGCGGCACCTTGAGCACGTAGACGAGAGCGGCCCACACCACGATCAGGCACAGGAAGCCGGCCAGCGGCAGCAACCGGCGGCGCCATTCGAGGGCCCGGCGCGCCGCACGGTAGGCGTCTTCGGCCGCCTGGGCGCCAGCGTCGCGGGCAAGGGCGATCGGCTCGGCCATCACATCGTCCCCAGAAGGCGGCGCAGTCGGGCCGCCAGACGGACGAAATGCTCGGTCTCGCGGATGTCGAGCGTGCGCGTGGGCGGCAGGTCGATCGGCACCAGCTCGCGCACGCGCCCCGGATTGGCCGCCAGGACCAGGACCTGCTGGCCGAGGAACGTCGCTTCGTAGATCGAATGGGTCACGAAGAGGATCGTGGTCTTCGTCTCCTGCCAGATGCGCAGCAGCTCTTCGTTCAAATGGTCGCGCGTGATCTCATCAAGCGCTCCGAACGGCTCGTCCATGAGCAGGATGCGCGGGCCTCCGACGAGGGCGCGCGCGATCGCCACGCGCTGGCGCATCCCGCCCGAGAGCTCGTGCGGATACGCGTTCTCCCAACCGCTCAGGCCGACCAGGCGCAGGAGGTCCGTGGGTGTGGGGGCGCCGGCTGGCAGGCGCGGCCGTCCGCCGACTTCCAGCGGCAGCTCGACGTTCTGGAGGGCGGTGCGCCAGGGCAGGAGGGCCGCGTCCTGGAACACGAAGCCGAGCGCGCGGCGACGGCGCGCGTCTTCGGGCGTCCCGCCCAGGACGGTGGCGCGGCCTCCGGCCGGCGCCACCAGGTCGGCGACCACGCGCAGCAGGGTGGACTTGCCGCAGCCCGACGGCCCCAGGAGAGCCAGGAACGAGCCTGCGGGGATCTCGAACGAGACATTCTCGAGTGCCGTGACGGTCCGGCGGTCGGTCACGAAGCGCACGGTCACCCGGTCGCACACGATCGCGGGAGCGCCCGCGGCCGGCGCGTCCTGAAGGGTGGCGGAATTGGCCAAGCTTGCGGTCATGTCCCGGATCAAATCGCCCGCACGCGGGTCCAGAGGTCGCGCTCCAATCTTCTACAGATCGGCGGTCTAGAAAAGAACAGATAATCGACCCCGGTGATGCTATTTTGGCATCACCAACCGGGGAGGCCCATGCACGCGGTCAGTCTGCGCTACCTGGCGGAAGTCGCCCGGCTCGGCTCGATCCGCCGCGCCGCCGAGGCGCTCAACGTGGCCTCGTCGGCGGTCAACCGCCAGGTCTTGAAGCTCGAGGCGGAGATCGGCTCGCCTCTCTTCGACCGCAGCCGGGCCGGCGTGCGTCCCACGGCCGCCGGCGAAGTCCTTCTCCGCCATGTCCGCGAGACGATGACCGATTACCAGCGGGCACTGGCCGAGATCGCGGGGCTGTCCGGCCACGTCACCGGTGCGGTGCGGATCCTCTCGCTCGAATCACTGGCCCTCCGCTTCATGCCCGATGCGATCCAAGACTTGTCGGCGCGCTATCCCGAAGTGACGTTCAGCGTGCTGGTGGTCGATCAGCGCGAGATCACCGACGAGCTGCGGTCGGAGCGCAGCGATTTCGGGGTGCTGTTCGTCGACCGTCCGTTCGAAGGCATCGACATCGTCGACGAGATCCGCACGGCCACGGGAGCGGTCATGCCGCCCGACCACCCGCTGGCCGGCCGCCGCCGGCTCAGGCTCGCCGATTGCGCCCGGTATCCGCTGGTGATGCTGCACGATCGGTCGCTGCTCGATGCCGCCATTACGACCGAGCTCGCAAGGTCGGGTGCCAGGCTCGCCCCCCGCGTGGTGGCGAATTCGATCGAATTCATCCGCCACATCATGCGGTCGAAATGGAGCATCGGCGGCTTCGTCACCCCGATCGGCT
>DATJPD010000132.1:0-28016 GCA_035506575.1 Alphaproteobacteria bacterium | reverse complement strand
GCGTTCGTGACGGCGTTGCGGCTCATGGCGGGTGACGGGATGCCGCCGGCCGGCGCGGTTCGCAAGCAACGCTAGCCAAAGGACCGGGCATGGTGCGGCTTCGGCTCTGGTGCGGTTTTCTGGTGGTCCTCGCGGCGCTCTGCGGCGGCAGCGCGCGCGCCGAACCGGTCGACGTGGAGCTCGTCCTCGCCGTGGACTGCTCGGGCAGCATCGACATGGACGAATTCGCGCTGCAGATCCGCGGCTATGCCCAGGCGCTCACGCACCCCTCGGTACTGCGCGCGATCCAGTCCGGAGGCACCGGCGCGATCGCCGTGACCTATGTCCAGTGGTCCGGGCCGTTCATCCAGAACCAGGTGGTGGGCTGGACCGTGATCAAGGACGAGAAAACGGCCACGGCGTTCGCCGAAGCCATGACCGCAGCCCCGCGCCGGATTTTCGGCGGCGGCACGTCCTTGAGCGGCGCCATCGACTATGCGCGCACGCTGTTCGAAGGCAGCGGGTTCGAGGCACAGCGGCACACGATCGACGTCTCGGGCGACGGGACCAACAACAGCGGCCGCCGGCCGGGCGATGCGCGCGATGAAGCCGTGCGCGCGGGTATCACGATCAACGGCCTGCCGATCCTCACGGACTTTCCGGCGCTCGACCGCTATTACGAGGAGAACGTGATCGGCGGCCCGGGCGCCTTCGTGATGCCGGCAAAAGATTTTGCGAGCTTCGCGCAGGCCATTCTCGGCAAGCTCATCCGCGAAGTCGCGGAGGCCCCTCGAACCCCGTGAAAGAGCCCGATCGCATCGAGGCGTCCCGCCGCCCGCTCGAGGACTGCGAACCCGCGATCCTGCGGCAGCTCTATACGTGGTGGAACGAGGCGCGCGGGGCGCGCCCGTGGCTGCTCCATGCCGATCTCCGGCCGTGGGAGTTCGCGGCGGCGTTGCCCCATATCGCCTTGATCGAACGGCCGCCCCCGGACAAGCCCGGCATGCGCATCCGCCTCGTGGGCGAGGAGATCCGAAACCAGCGCTTCGGCTACGTGCGCGGGAACCTGGTCGAGCAGATCGGCGTCGTTCTCTGGTATCGCGACCATCTCGTCGCGCGCTATCACGAAGCGTTCGCCGAGGCAGCGCCGAGCTTCGAATCCGTGCGGGTATTCCACGAGTTCAAGCGCATCTTCTACAACCGGCTCATCCTGCCGCTGACCTCGGACGGTGCCGCCGCCGACATCCTCATGGTGGCGACGGTCAACGTGAATCCGCCGGAAGTCCGTCTCGAACCCGAAGACCACCTGGCGTAACGGCACCTCCCGGCGCCTAGGGTGCCGCGAGTGCCACGATGACCCGGCGGTTGCGCTTGCCTTTGTTCTCGATCTTCTCGACCACGACCGGTCCGATCTCGCCAGTGGCGGCCACGTGCGTGCCCCCGCAGGGCTGCAGGTCGACCGCGCCGTTCGGACCCGCACCGGCACCGATCTCGAGCAGCCGCACCCGTCCCTGGCCGCTCGGCGGCTTCACCGACATCGTGCGCACGAGCTGCGGCTGTGCCGCGAGCTCGGCGTCACTGATCCAGCGCGGCACCGCCGGATGGTTCGCGACAATGAGCGCGTTGAGCTTCTGCTGGATGTCCGCCTTGTCGAGGACGAGCTCGCCCACGTCGAAATCGAGGCGCGAGCGCGCCTCGCCCACCTGGCCGCCGGTGACACCGGCGGGCACCACGGCGCATAACAGATGTAGGCAGGTGTGCATGCGCATCAGCCGGTGCCGGCGCGGCCAGTCGAGCTGTGCCGTGACCCGCTCGCCCACCGCGGGGAGCGTCTGGCCAGCCGCCGGAATGTGCAGAATCCCGTCGGGCGCGGTCCCTTTGCGCGTGTCGACGATGGCGACGGTGGCGCCGTCGGCCCGAAGCAAGGTTCCACTGTCGCCGGGCTGCCCACCGCCCATGGGATAGAAGACGGTGCGATCGAGCTCGATGCCGTCCGGCCCGGTGGCCGTGACCTTGGCCTCGCTGCGCTCTAGATAGGCGTCGGCCCGAAAAAGCTCCTCGGTCATCGTCCGGCTCCAGCGCGATGCAGACTGGTCTCGGAGGGGAAGATTAATGCTTTTGTAATCAAAATGCTGCTTAGTTGAGCGCGCACGGGAGGTTGACTCTCCTGCGCTGGAACTCCTATCGTCCGGGTTCCAGCCATTCGACTTATTGACCTGCACGAACGTTCATTTTTCATGGCCGCCGAAGAAAGCCTCGCCGAAACTCCCGACGATCCGGCGCCCGTGGCGGCAGTCAAGCTGCTCTCCGCCGTGCTGTCGGAATGCCGGAATGATTTCGCGCTGCGCCGCTATGCGGAGGTCGACATGCGCGCGATCGACGAGATTCGCGTGAAGCTGCAGGCCGACCCGTCCGACCCGCAGGCGGCGGGCTGGGTGCGGCAGATCGCCAAGACATGGTCGAACAGGCTGCGCGGCGGCGACTTCCGGCACATCCGCCGCGTCCTCGATCTCCTCGACAACCGCGAGCGCGCCTGAGCGCGGGCGTCGGCGGCCTGCACGCCTAGGCGTGCTTGGCCGTCAAAATCCTGAACGACGCGACGAGCTCGCCTTCGAGCTCCGGCTTGAGCGCTGCCGCCTTGCGCGCCAGGATCACATAGATCGAATCGATGTGCAGGCGGATCACCGTGAGCTGCGGCGCATCCGCGGTCTGCCGCTTGAGAACGAAATCGTTCAAGCTGCCTGCGATCGCGGTCACCAGGGAATAGCCGAACGTGCCGCCAAGGCCCTTGATCGCAAGCGACTCGTCGCGGAGCTGGTTGAGGTAGGCCGGGCGCAGCTCGGGCTTGGCCTCCGCCTCGAGATGCAGCGCCCGCAGCGCCTTGAGCTTCTCCGCCACCTGGCTCACGAACCGGTCCTTCGAGCGGTGTACCGCGGTCTCGATGCGCGCGATTTCTTCCGGTGTGAGGTCGAAGTTGAGGCCGCGTGTCGCGTTGACCGCGCGCCGCCTGAGGTCGTCCGGCGGCCGGATGATGCGGACTTTCTTGGCCACGATGGTTAGTTGCTGACCCCGTCGGCGCGGCGCTCGGGCCCTTTGTAGCCGATGGCGCGGCGGCGGCGGCGGTCAGGGCCGAAATATCGCTCCGCATCGATGAACGGACGCGGAAACGCAATCATCGACACGAGCCGGCGGTGCAGGCCTTCGACCGTGAACGGCTTGGCGAGAAACTCGGTGATGCCGCGGTCGCGCGCCTGGACCACGTATTCCTGTTCCGAGCGCGCCGTCATGAGCAGGATCGGCATCAGGCGGTTGGGAGATTCGGACGACGTACGGATGTATTCGACGAACTCGAGACCCGACAGAGGCGTCGTGTTCCATTCGGTGACGACGATGTCGAAGGGGTCGCTGCGCAGCGCCTCGATGGCTTTGTCGGTCGTGGCACATTTGCGGATGGCGCGGGCGCCCATCATTCCGAGAATGTCGCGCGTCAATTCCATCGACGTGGGATTCGGGTCGATCACCATGAACCGAATCTGGCTCAAGTCGATTTTCTGCATGACAGCCCTGATGCCCGCCCGCGCGCCTGGATTCGAATCAATCGACGATCGCTCACGTACCTATCCGGTTTACTCGGCCTTTTCAACCGATAGACACGCCGCGATCGGCCTCGAACCTGCGGTCAACATTAACCAAATCGCCGCAAACGCGAGTCACGACCCAGCATAGAGACAAACCGTGAAGCCGGCGTTAACCTCTCCCAGGCTCCCGCGAGCCGACCCTTACAGGACGTGATCGATCATGGCGCGCACCAGCCAGCTCACACATTCGCATTGGGGCGCCTTCGTGGCCGACGTCGAGGATGGCCGGCTGGTCGGCGTGCGGCCGTTCGACCGCGACCCCCATCCCTCGGCGATGATCGAGGCGTGGCCCGACATGGTCACAGCCCCCTCCCGCATCCAGCGGCCCATGGTGCGCGAGGGATATCTGCGCGGGGGTCCGGCGCGGGGCGGCGCCGGGCGCGGGCGCGAGCCGTTCGTGCCGGTCTCCTGGGACCGCGCCCTGGGCCTGGCCGCCGAGGCACTCGCCGGGACGAAAGCACGCCACGGCAACGACGCGATCTTCGGCGGCTCCTACGGCTGGTCGAGTGCGGGGCGGCTGCACCATGCGCGCACCCTCGTGCGCCGGTTCCTGTTCGCCTTCGGCGGCTGCGTCGACCAGGTGACCAATTACAGCTGGGGTGCCGCGCAGATCCTGCTGACGCGGGTCATCGGCTCCTACGAACCGGTCACCGGCAAGGTGACCGACTGGCGCAACGTGGCCGCCCATACCAAGCTGTTCGTCGCCTTCGGCGGCCTCAATCTCAAGAACCTGCAGATCACCTCGGGCGGTGCCGCCGAGCATGGTAGCGAGAAATGGCTGCGCGCCGCCGCAGCGGCCGGGGTCAGGTTCGTCGTCATCAGCCCGGTGCGCGACGATGCGCCGGACTTCCTCGGTGCGCGCTGGATTCCGATCCGCCCCAA
The DNA here is from genome assembly GCA_035506575.1 of Alphaproteobacteria bacterium. Taxonomy (GTDB): domain Bacteria; phylum Pseudomonadota; class Alphaproteobacteria; order CACIAM-22H2; family CACIAM-22H2; genus DATJPD01. The sequence goes on along the minus strand of DATJPD010000132.1, from coordinate 23,517 downwards.
TACCGACACGGCGCTAATGCTGGCGATGGCACATACGCTGCTCACCGAGAACCGCCATGATCGCGAGTTCCTCGCAAAGTATTGCGCCGGCTTCGAGCGCTTCCGGCACTACCTCGAGGGCGCCGCGGACGGGCAGCCCAAGGATGCGGCATGGGCGGCACGCATCACCGGCATCGATGCAGGCACCATCCACGAGCTGGCACGCCAGATGGCGGCGATGCGGACCATGCTTACGGCCGCATGGTCCCTGCAGCGCGGCGATCACGGCGAGCAGCCGTTTTGGATGCTGATCACGCTTGCGGCGATGCTCGGCCAGGTCGGGCTGCCCGGTGGCGGCTTCGGGTTCGGCCACGGCTCGATGAACGGTGTGGGCCAGCCGCGTCTCGATGCGCCGGTTCCAGGCATGGACATGGGCCGCAATCCAACCGGGCTGGCTATTCCGGTGGCGCGCATCGCCGACCTGCTGCTCAATCCGGGCGCCACCATCCCGTATGACGGCAAGCAGGTGACCTTCCCGGACATCAAGCTCATCTACTGGGCGGGCGGCAATCCGTTCCACCATCATCAGGATCTGAACCGGCTGCTCAGCGGCTGGCAACGCCCGGACACGGTGATCGTCAATGAGTCCTGGTGGACAGCGACGGCGCGCCACGCCGATATCGTACTGCCGGCGACGACGACGCTCGAGCGCAACGACATCGGGGTGGGATCGCGCGACCGGTTCATCATCGCCATGAAGAAGGCGATCGACCCCGTGGGTGAGGCGCGCAACGATTTCGACATTTTTCAGGGTCTCGCGGAACGGCTGGGACTGGGCAGCGCGTTTTCCGGCGGCCTCGACGAGATGAGCTGGCTGCGCCGTCTCTATGGCACGGCGCGGACCGGTGCGGCACGGCGCAACATAGCCCTGCCCGACTTCGACCGCTTCTGGAAGGACGGCTTCGTCGAGATACCGGAACCCGACGAAGACCTGGTGCTGATGGACTCGTTCCGCCGCAATCCCGAGGCGCATCGGCTCAATACGCCCTCAGGGAAGATCGAGATCTTCTCCGAGACGGTTGCCGGCTTTCGGTACGACGACTGCCCGGGTCATGCGACGTGGATCCCGCCCGCCGAGTGGCTGGGCGCCGAGGCGGCGCGGACCTACCCGCTGCATCTTTTGACCAGCCAGCCGGCCGGGCGGCTGCACAGCCAGATGGACCCGGCGCGGGTCAGCCAGGGCCACAAGATGAGCGGCCGCGAGCGCCTGACGATCAATCCCAAGGACGCCGCGGCGCGCGGCATCAAGACCGGCGACATCGTCCGTGTGTTCAATGCGCGCGGCGCGTGCCTTGCGGGCGCCGACGTCACCGACGCCGTCATGCCCGGCGTCGTGGTCCTGCCGACCGGCGCCTGGTACGACCCCGCCGAGCCGGGGGCAGTCGGCAGCCTCGAAGTGCACGGCAACCCCAACGTGCTGACGCTGGACAAAGGCACCTCGAAGCTCGCCCAAGCGCCCTCCGCGATGAGCGCCCTTGTCGAGGTCGAGCCATGGCGGGCGGCCGTTCCGCCGCTGAAGGCGTTCGCCCCGCCGCCAATGGTGGATGCGTAAGGCGAACCCCTTCAGCCCCGGTTCATGCGGTTGCTGACCAGATCCGAAACGACGCCCGGGTCCGCCAAGGTCGACACGTCGCCCAGGTTCTCGTGCTCGTTGGCGGCGATCTTGCGCAGGATGCGGCGCATGATCTTGCCCGAACGGGTCTTGGGAAGGGCCGGGGCCCACTGGATAAGATCGGGTGTCGCGATCGGGCTGATCTGCTTGCGCACCCAGCCGACCAGCTCCTTGCGCAGATCCTCGGTCGGCTGCTCGCCCGCATTCAGGGTCACGTAGGCGTAAATGCCCTGGCCCTTGATATCGTGCGGATATCCCACGACGGCGGCCTCGGCGACCTTGGCGTGCGCCACCAGCGCGCTCTCGACCTCGGCGGTGCCCAGCCGGTGGCCGGCGACGTTGATCACGTCGTCGACGCGGCCGGTGATCCAGTAATAGCCGTCCCCGTCGCGCCGGCAGCCGTCGCCGGTGAAATACTTGCCCTTGAATGTCGAGAAGTAAGTCTGGACGAAGCGCTCGTGGTCGCCGAACACGGTGCGCATCTGGCCCGGCCACGAATCGGCGATGCACAGATTGCCTTCGCACTCGCCCTCGAGGTGGCGGCCCTCGCCGTCGACGATCACCGGCTTGACGCCGAAGAACGGCAATGTGGCGGAGCCCGGCTTGGTCGGGATGGCACCCGGCAGCGGCGTGATGAGGATGCCGCCGGTCTCGGTCTGCCACCACGTGTCGACGATCGGGCAGCGCTCCTCGCCCACCACGCGGTGGTACCACAGCCACGCTTCGGGATTGATCGGCTCGCCCACCGAGCCCAGGAGGCGCAGCGACTTGCGGCTCGTCTCCTTCACCGGCTCCTCACCCTCGCGCATGAGGGCCCGGATGGCCGTGGGTGCGGTGTAGAAGATGTTGACCTTGTGCTTGTCGACGACGCGCCAGAAGCGCGAGAAGTCCGGGTAGTTCGGCACGCCCTCGAACATCAGGGTGATGGCGCCGTTGGCCATCGGGCCGTAGACGATGTAGCTGTGGCCGGTGACCCAGCCGACGTCGGCCGTGCACCAGTACACGTCGCCGTCGTGATAGTCGAAGACGTACTGGTGCGTCATCGAGGTGAAGACCATGTAGCCGCCGGTCGTGTGCAGCACACCCTTCGGCTTTCCGGTCGAGCCGGAGGTGTAGAGGATGAAGAGGGGGTCCTCGGCGCCCATCTCGGCCGGCGGGCAGTCGGCAGACACCGAGGCAACCTCCTCGTGGTACCAAAGGTCGCGGCCGTCGACCCATTTGATGCCGCCACCGGTGCGCTTCACCACCAGGACCTTCTTCACGCTCGGGCATGACTTGAGCGCTTCGTCGGTGTTGGCCTTGAGCGGCACCTTGCGCCCGCCGCGCAGGCCCTCGTCCGCCGTGATGACGAAATTGGAATCGCAGTCGGTGATGCGGCCGACCAGCGAGTCCGGCGAGAAGCCGCCGAACACCACGGAATGGATCGCCCCGATGCGCGCGCAGGCGAGCATCGCGTACGCAGCCTCGGGGATCATCGGCATGTAAATGGTGACCCGGTCGCCCTTCTTGACGCCGTGTTTCTTCATCACGTTGGCGAGCCGGCAGACCTGCTCGTGCGCCTCGGCGTACGTGATGGCCTTGCTGTCTTTCGGGTCATCGCCCTCCCACAGAATGGCGGTCTGGTTCGCGCGCTTGGGCAGATGGCGGTCGAGGCAGTTGACCGACGCGTTCAACGTGCCGTCGTAGAACCAGCGGATGTGCACGTCGCCCGAGTAGGAGACGTCCTTGATCTTCGTATACGGCTTGATCCAGTCGATCCGCTTGCCGTGCTCCGCCCAGAACCCCTCGGGATCCTGGACCGAACGCTGGTACATCGACTTGTACTTGGCCTCGTTGACGAGAGCGGACTTGGCGAGAGCTTGCGGGACAGGGAACACGTGGCCGTGCGTCATCGGGCCGTCTCCTCACAGCACTGTTGTGATGTTGGCTCGATTATTGGCCCAAACACCGGGCCGAAACAAGCTCGCCCGACCTAGACCTTCGGCGGGCCGCCGCAGTCTAAAGCGTCTCGCCCCTAGAGAGTCTCGCCCAGGGCCTCGAGCCCGCGCATCAGGAGCTGCTCGGCCTTCTCCGGGCCGGACAGGATCTCCATCAGCCGCGCGTTGCTCATGACGTGCTGGCGCGCCGCCTCGCGCGCCGCCCCCTGAAGCCGGCCGCGCCGGATCTGGGTGAACAGCTCGGACGCTGCCTTCTCGACCCCTTCGGTCGCGCGCTTGAGGTTCTCGGCCACATCGCCGTGCAGCGTCAGAAGCTCGGCATAGGCGCCGCTGCGCTTGAGCGCCACCGCGCGCAGCTCGGCGTTCCGCCAGGCCGCGGCGTCGGGCGGCGCGCTGAGCGGCGCCGACTGCCGCGACACGGCCCCCACGATGGCGCTCGCGGCCCCGTCGACGATCTTGGCGTCGACCACCTCGCGCAGCTTCTGACGCGCGCGCTCGACCTCGCGCAGCTGCGCCTTGCTGCCGGCCTTCTCCAGCGCCTCGCGCGTGCCGGCCAGGCTCTGCACCGCATCGCCCGCATCGCGGGCCAGAGAGGCCGCCATGGCCCCGGATGCCGCCTTGTCAGGGGCCTTGCCGGCTCCTGGAGCGCCAGCCAGCGGCTTGTCGGCCAGAGCCTCGACCGCCTGCACCTGCGTCTCGAGGCGCCCGACCAGCGCCGCGCTCGAGAACTCGTTGATCCCGGCGCTCGACTTGAAGCGCCCGGTCATCGCCAGCGTCTCGAGCACGTTGGCGATCTTCCACGGCTCGGCCATGCGCGCCATGACCACGAACAGCGCCGTGGCGATGCGCTCGGACGATTTCTTCAGGATCTCGTTCAGCGTCTCGGCCAGGACATTGAGGTGTTCGTCGTTGAACTCGCGGATCGGCTTCGGCGGCAGCTTCGCCTTCAGATGGGCGATCTGCCGTGCGATCGACACGGCGCCGACCATGACCTCGAGCGCCAGATAGTGGGTCTCCCCGCCCAGACGCAGCAGGAGCGAGCGCCCCTTCGTCGCGAAGGCCGACGCCTCGGCGAGCTCGGTCTTCATCACTGCCACGAAATGATCGAGCGCCGCAGCGGTCGCCGCCTTGTCCAGCGGATTGGCCTGCGCCGGGCCGATGACCTTCTGGTCGCCGCGCTCGATGAACAGGTCCCATACGGGCATGATGGCGGAGCGCGGGATGCGGCCTACCAGGTGGCCGGATGTCACGCCGTTGACCAGCATGTCCTCGAACGGCTCGCACAGCGAGCGTCGCAGATGCGGCCGGCGGTGCGGGCGCGCTTCGACCAGCTTCGGGCGCAGCTGGTCGAGCATCGTCTTCGCCGTGATGCCGTCGGGCCGCTCGAGGGCCGCCTCGAGAAGCGAGACGATCTGCTGCAGCTTGGCGTCGTCGAGCGCCTTGGCGCGCGCCGCGGTTTCGGCCGCGACGTCGGCGGACTCGCCGGAGGCCGGTATACTCGTCACGACGCGTCTCGGGCGCGATGGCCTTCGAGGCGTAGCATCATCTCGAGATCGAACAGGCCCGTAGGCGGCGTGTCTGAGTTGCGCGCCTGTGTATAGAGCGTCTTCGAGAACTGGCCCCATTTCGCCGCATCTTCGGGCTTGAGCTCGCTCGCCGGGATCAGCGGCATCAGGTAGGACATGAGCGACAGGGTCTGGGACTGGTCGGACGGGCTGCGGTCGGCCACATCGAGCCACATGTTGACCAGCCGCTCCCACCCGTCGAGCAGCCAGGCCGCGCGCTGGACCGCCGCGCGCAGAATGCGCTCGCCGTTCGTCCAGTCGGCAAACAGTGCGTCGATGTCGGCCGTGCTGTCGTCAACGATCGCGGTGATCTGCTCGGCCAGCCGGCAGGTCTCTTCCGACACTTGCGAGATCAGGCGCGCTTCGATGACCGAATCGCCCTTGCCTTCATCGGCCCACTCGCGCAAGACCCGCGCCATCTGGGCCATCTGCTGCATGAGAAGGCGCACGGGCGCCTTGATCGGCATGCCGGCCAGGCCGGTGTCGGCGAGACTTGACCCCAGCTGATCGATCCGCTCTTGCAGGACCTGCGGCGTGAGCTTGGAGCGGGCGGCGATCTTGGCCAGGATCTCCTTCGCGCGCTGTTGGCCGGCGGGGGTGCGCAGCTCTGAAACGGCCATTCGCGTGCCGTCGCCGCTCATGCGCTCGATCGCGCGCATCATGATCGTGTAGCGCGCCAGCAGCGAGAGGGTCTCGGCCTGCTCGACCCGACGCTGGGCGGCCGCCTGCACCTCGGGGCCGGCGGCGCCGCTCAAGCCGACGCGGTTCGCGATCGCCGCGATCGCGGTGGGCGTGGGCGCCGGTTCGGCGGCGATCGCGCGGTGAAGCAGCCGGTCGTGCAAAGTCAAAGTGAAGCGCTGCGGGATCCCTGCCCATTCGAACACGTAGATGCCGCGCGTGTTGGCGAGGCCCGGGACCAGAAGCTCCTTGATATTGACGCGCTGGCGAACCCGCGCCCACATCAGGGCTGCGCTCGTGAACGGAACCGACGCCCCCCGCTCGATGAACGTCTTGGGCGCATCTTTCTCGCTTAGCGGCGTAACCGGGACGTCGGCCATCGGGGATGCGGGCTCGGGGGTATGGGCTCGGTTGCGGGGATCGTCCATCCAACCGCAATTTCCTTACTTTTCCCTTAGATCGGGACGATTTACGCTAAAATACCGCAAATCGCCGGCTGGCGCTTCCCAACTGAAGATCAGCCAATTGCCTCAAGGCCTTTGGTCAGCACCCGCTCGGCCCGTTCGGTCCCGGCCAGCAATTCGACCACGTACGCGATGCCCGAGACATGGGTGCGCGCCGCCTCGCGCTGGACGAGGTCCAGGCCCGCGGTCCGCATCTGCCCGAACAGGATCGAGACGACCTTCTCGAACTCCTCGGTCGTCTGCTTGACGCTGTTGGCGAGCTTGTCGCCGAGGCCCAGGATTCCGGCCTTGCTCTCGCAGCGCCGCAACGCCGTCGCGTAGAGCTCGGCGTTGCGCAAGGCCCCCGGATCGAGCGGCTCATCGAAGCGCCAGCGGGTGCCGGGCCGCACGGCACCTTTGTCGCCGCGTACGGCCGCAGCGCCGGTCAAGGCACCGACCAGGGCAGCAGCACCGCCGTCACCCAGTTTCGCATCGACCAGGGCGCACACCCGGTCGCGCAGCGCCGTCACGTCTTCGATCTGGCCCGGCGTCCCGGACACGGTCAGGGTCGCGTTCGTGCCGGCGACGCTCACGGCGCATTGCTCGACCGCCGCGGCCAGGGCCATCGCCGCGTCGCCGACCCTGGCCGGCGACTGCGCGCCCGTGGGCAGCTCGTCCGCAGTCTTGCGGACGTCCTGCACCTGCCCCTCGAGGCAGCCGAGCATCGCCGTGGCGACGAACCCGGTGATGCCGGCGCTCGACTTGAAGCGGCCGGTCGTCGCGAGGCGCTCGAGCACGCTCGAGATGGTCCATGGCTCCGCCATCCGCGACATCAGGATGAACAGAGCTGTCTGCACCTGGGTCGGCTGGTCCCGCCGGATCTCGTTGAGCACCGCCGCGATCTTGTCGAGGTCTTCGTCCGTGAACTCTTCGATCGGCGGCGGCGGCAGCACCGCGCGCAAGCGGATCAGATGCTCGCCGATCGACACCGCACCCACGATGTTCTCCATGGCGTGGAAATGCGCTTCGCCCCCGAGCCGCACGATCAGGGCCCGGGACTTGCTCGTATAGGCCTGCGCCTCCTCCAGTTCATGCTTCAAGGTTTCTGCGAACAGCTTCCGCAGCTGGACGACGTTCTCGGGCTTGTCGAGGACTGCTTCCAGGACGGCCAGCCGCCCGCGATCCACCTTCTCCTGGAACAATGTCCAGATCGGCTTGAGGGCCGACCGCGGAATGCGCGCGGCGATCTTGCCCGTGGTCTCGCCGTCGATGAGCAACTCCTCGAACACGTCGCAAATCAGACGGCGGGCGCGGGGGACGCGCGGCGGCCTGAGGTGGACGAGCTGCGGCCGCAGCTCCGCGAGCATCGCCATCGCCGGAGACCCGTCGGGCCGGTCGCAGACCGGCTCGAGGATACGCACGATCTGCTTCAGCTTCTCAGCACCTATCCCGCGCGGCCGGACGATGGCGGATTTGCGGACCGTGCCCGGCAGCCCCGACAGCGGCGCGCTGCCGTCGGGTCCGAGCAATTCCATGGCGGTCTGGAGGTCCATCCCCTGGTCGTGGGCGGCGACGATCTTGGCCAGTTCGTCGTTGAGCTCGTCCCACTCGGGCTGGTCGTCCGGCGGCAGCTCTCCGCGCGGCATGGTCGGAATCACGTAGGACATCAGGACCAGCGCCTTGGCCTGGGCGTCCGGCGTCTGGTCCACGACGTTCTGCCACAACTTCACGAAACGCTCCCAGCCGTCGAGAAGCCACACCAGCCGCTTGGTCTCCTCGCGCAGAAGCTCCAGGCGCTGGTCCCATTCGGTGAGCAGCAGCTCGACGTCGGTCGCATTCGTATCGATCGTGTTGATCGAGATGCTCGACAGGCGGGCCACGCCGGCCGCCATGCGCGAGATCAGGCTCGCCTCGCTGCCCGCCTCGCCCTTCGTGTCGGCGGCCCAATCGGAGAGGCTCCGCGCCAATCCGCCGAGCCGCTGCACGAGGCGCCGGTTGGGCGCCTCGACCGCGACGCTCGGCAAGCCAACCGGCACCAGCATCGTGCTCAGGGTGTCGAGCCGCCGATAAAGGGCGCCGCCGTCCGTGTGATACACATGCGCGATCTCGGACAACCCGTCGGCCGCCTTGCGAAATCCGTCGGGGCTGGCGAAATCGTCGAAGCTCAGGCTGTCGGAGCGGCCGCCGAGCTTCTCCATGACCCGCTTCACGAGCTGGTAGCGGAGATGCAGCGCCAAGGTGTCGGATTGCTGCGCCGTCGCCTCCATGGTCGCCTTGGCATCGCCGCCGGCGACGCCGCTGCCGGTGACCCGCAGGGCGGCCCCCGAAACCGACTCGGGTGTCGGCGCCGGCCCGGTCTGAATCTCGCGCGCCAGGAGCCGGTCGTGGAGGGACAGCGCGAACCGGTTGCGGATCGTCGACCATTCATAGACGAAGATGCCGCGCGTGTTCGCGAGGCCTGGAACCAGAAGCTCCTTCACCGTGCCCTTCTGGCGCACGCGCGCCCAGAGCAGCTCGGCCGTGGTGAACGGGACCGTGACGCCGCGCTCGGCAAATACGCGCGGCGTGTCCTTGATCGCAGAAGAAGCCGGAACGTCGTTCATCGTCCCCTGAATCCGCTCCGGTCCGCGCGCACCGGCACATCGCCGGCCGCGGTCGCATTCTGCGGCGGAGCGCTCTCCCCGGCTGCTGTTTTATTGGGAATCCGGCGCCGCGCCAAGCGCGGCCTGGACGCGTCGATGCGGGTTCGGGTCTGGGCGGCCCAAGCCGCCTCGGGTGCTAGTCTTTGGCGTGTGCGGCAGGCAGCGCGTGAGCCGACAGGAAGCCGGTCTGGGCGACGCGGAGTGCCACCTGCGTACGATTGTCGGCATTCAGCCGGCGCATGATCTGCATGACGTGCGCTTTGACCGTCGTCTCGCGCATGCCCAACGCGCGGGCGATGATCTTGTTCGACATGCCTTGGCAGATATAGCCAAGCACGTCGAGCTGCCGAGGTGTGAGGCCATAGGCGCCACGCTGCAGGGCGGGTGCCGCTGCTGCGGCCTCCGGCAGGGGCATCGGCGCCAGCCATGCCGGCTCGCACGGGAAATAGGTACCGTTCGCCAGGATCAGGCGCAGCACGCAGAGGATCGTGTCGGCCGACATGTGGGTCGAGACCAGGCCCGCGATGCCATGCGCCATGGCACGGCTCACGAGGGCGGCGTCATATGCATCCACCATCAGCAGCATGGGTGCGCGCCGGCTCGATCCAAGCAGGGTGCGGATGTCGCTCAACACGTCGCCTTCGCCCGGCCGCTGCCGCCACACGATCAGGTCGATCGGCTCGGCAGCGTTCATCCGTGCTGCCAAATCCTGATCGGTGTCGAACGGCTCGACGATCAACTCCGGCGCCCGCGTTTCGACGAAGAGCTTCAGCGTGTCACCGCCGAGGCGATAGAACATGCGCGTCACCACGCGCCGGCGGGGCGGCATCCCGTCATCGACGGGACGCGACAAGGTCGTGATCGGTTTCTCGAGCTCGGAATCAGGCATTGCAGCCCCTCAACGGACGACGCGCCTTCGGCCTCCAATGATGTCGGCTATGGATCAGCACGCGGTCCATCCCTTCAACAATCGCCCCCTGCCATCGGGCTTGGCCTTTAGTTTAGCCTTATTACGACCAAGCCACCCGTGAATATTTCATAATTGAGGCGCCTGTAAGGCGTCAACCCATGTAAAGCCTTAAGATACCGCAAACTCACCCGTTTTGCGTCTCGTCCAGCAGCAGAATCATGCCGTCCTCAACCTTTAGGCGAAGCGCCTGGAGGAAGCGCCCGCGGCACGGGCCGGCCACGCAGCGGCCGCTTTCGATCTCGAACCGCGCCCCATGGGTCGAGCAGAGAATCTGTCTGCCGTCGCGGGTGAGGAAGCGGTCGGGAAGGACGTCCAGCGGCGTGCCGATATGCGGACAAGAGTTAACATAGCCACGGATGCGCCCGTGCGCCCGGACGAGAAAAATCTCGCCCGGACCGCCACCGCCGGTCAGGGACAGCCCTTTGGCCCCGCCCTCGGGGATGTCGTCGACGCGGCAGAGCGACCGCATCAAGCGCCCGGGTCAGGGCTCGAGCCCGGCCATGCGGCAGACGAGCTTCCATTCCGCCGGCGTCACCGGCTGAACGGAGAGCCGCGCGTAGCGGACGAGCGCCATCTCCTTGAGGCGCGGCTCCGCCTTGATCGCGGCCAGGGTGGCCGGCGTCTTGGCCGGCGCCAGGGGCTTCACGTCGACCGCCACCCACTTGCCGGTCTTGTCGGTCGGGTCGGGATAATGTTCGCGGGCGATCTCCATCATCCCGACCACCTCCTTGCCGATATTGGAGTGATAAAAGAACGCGCGATCGCCCACTTTCATGTGCATGAGATTCCGCCGGGCGATCGGGTTGCGCACGCCGTCCCAGCGCCCGCGCTTGTCGGCCACCAGCTTCGGCCATCCATAGACGTCCGGCTCGGACTTCATCAGCCAGTAATTCATCGCCAATCACCCCTCGCTTTTGAACGGCCGCTCCAGAAGTGCCGCGATGGTGCGGCTGATATCGGCGCCGTGATGAAGAATACCGTCGACGGCGGCCACGATCGGCATCTCGACCTTGAGGCTGCGCGCGCGCTTAAGCACCGCGGCGGCGCTTGCCACGCCCTCGACGACGGCGCGCTTGCCGGCCAGCGCCTCGGCCAGCGACTTGCCCTTCCCCAACTCGATGCCGAGGGACATGTTGCGCGACTGCGCGTTGTTGCAGGTGAGTGCGAGATCGCCGAGACCCGAGAGCCCCATCAGGGTCTCCGGCTGACCGCCGAGGGCCGCACCGAAGCGCATCATCTCGCGCAAGCCGCGGGTCATCAGCGCCGCCCGCGCATTGTCGCCGAGCTGCCGCCCTTCGACGATCCCGCACGCGATGGCGAGCACGTTCTTGACCGCACCGCCGATCTCGGTGCCGATCACGTCGGCCGAGAGGTAGGGCCGAAACGTCGGCGCCCCGAGCGTGGCGACGAGGACCGCTCCCAGCTTTGGGTCGGCGCACGCCAGCGTCACCGCGGTCGGCTTGCCGGCGGCCACCTCGGCGGCGAAGGTGGGTCCTGAGAGCACCGCCAGCGAAGCCTGGGGGCAGACCTCGCCCAGCACCTCGCTCATCAGATTGCCGGTCTCGAGTTCGATTCCCTTGGCGCAGATCACCACCGGGGCTGCCGCCGGCAGATGCCGCGACAGAACGGTTGTCACCTTACGGACATATTGCGCCGGCACCGCGATCAGCAGGGCCTCGGCGGCGCTCGCGGCTTCGGCGAGATCGTTCGTCGCCCGCACGAGCGGCGGGATCTGGATGCGGGGCAGGAACAGGTCGTTCGCGCGCTGTCCATTGATGGACGCGACGACTTCGGGCTCATGCGCCCACAGCAAGACCGCTTCGGCTTGCGCGCTACGGCCGGCGGTGATGGCGAGGGCAGTCCCCCAGGCTCCCGCGCCGATGACGGCGAGACGGCGAAACGGCTTTGGCAGGGTCGTATTCATGGCGCCGATCATCGAGGCGGCCTGCGCGCAACGCAAGCCCCGGCCGGAGCTTAGCCGCGGGCCAGTGCCGGAGCGGCGGCGTTATCGAGCGGCCAGCGTGGCCGCGGGCTGAAATCCATGCCGTCGACCAGCCCCAACTTAAGCCGCTCGATGCCGGCCCAGGCGATCATCGCCCCGTTGTCGCTGCACAGCCGCAAGGGTGGGGCTGTGAAGCGCAACCCTGCCTCATCGGCGAGTTGCTGCAGGCGGGCGCGCAGCAGGCTGTTGGCGGCGACGCCGCCTGCGACGACCAGCGCTTCGCCGGCGGGACAGCGCCGGCGAAATGCCCGGGCCGCATTGCGGGTGCGGTCGATGAGCGAATCCGCGACCGCCGCCTGGAACGATGCCGCGACGTCGGCGGCAGCCTGGGGCGGCACCGGCTGATCCCCCGGCGCCAGGTCCTCGACCACGTGGCGCACCGCGGTCTTGAGCCCCGCGAACGAGAAATCGCAGCCCGGTCGCCCCTTGAGGGGCCGCGGGAAATCGAATCGCGCAGGATCGCCGGCCGCGGCGGCGCGCTCGATCGCGGGTCCCCCCGGATAGCCGAGACCAAGCAGCTTCGCGGTCTTGTCGAAGGCCTCGCCCGCGGCATCGTCGATGGTGGTTCCGAGCCGCACGTAGCGTCCCACGCCTTCGACGATCAAGAGCTGGCAATGTCCGCCGGACACCAGCAGCAGGAGATATGGAAACGCCACGTCGTCCGAGAGCCGGACCGACAGGGCATGCCCTTCCAGATGATTGATCCCGAGGAAAGGCAGGCCGCGCGCGAGCGCGATCGCCTTGCCGGTCATGACGCCGACGATGACGCCCCCGATGAGGCCGGGGCCGCCGGTCGCGGCGACGGCGTCGAGGTCGCTGAAGCCGATCTTGGCTTCGGCAAGCGCCTGGGTGATCAGCGGATCGAGGTGCTCGAGATGGGCGCGCGCCGCGATCTCCGGGACCACGCCCCCGTAAGGACCGTGCAGGGCGGTCTGCGACAGCACGCAATCGGCGAGGACGCGCCGCCGGTCGTCGACCACCGCGGCTGCGGTCTCGTCACAGCTCGTTTCTATGCCGAGCACCAGCATATCAGTGGGCGCCGAAGCTCATCAGCTGTGGCGCCTTCTCGATGATTGTGTGGAGCACGGCTTCCGCGGTGTCGATCTTCTTGCCGAGCGTCTCGTCGATGAACGGCGCCAGGCGGGGATCGCGCAGACGCTCGCGCGCATCGTAGAGGCTGCGCAGCTCGCCGGTGAAGATCTCGCGCGCACCCAGCGGCAGCGCCTCGAGCTTGCTCAGCACCTCCATGAACCTGAGACTCGCCTGGATGATGATCCGCTGCGCCTCGACGATCGCGCGGTCGAAACGCTGGTTCAGGTCCTTGTCCGGGCCGCTGTCGAGGTGGTCCACCCGCGACTTGACGACGATGGTGAGAGTGTAGACCTCGCCGGACTTGGAGCGGAATTGCGCATAGCGGTCCGAGCTGAGGGCGCCGACGCTGTACTCCGTCTCACCCTCGAACGCCTTCAGGGCCGCGATCTGCTGCTCGAGCACGCCGAGCATCCGCAGCGCCTCGCGCTTGGGGTATTTGAGCTTCGATCCTGCCGCCATGGCCCAACTGTACCTCCACGCCCGCCGCTGGCAAGGTTTTGGCGCCGTCCGGCGGAACCTGCTAGACAAAGCGCATGGCCAAGACCCCCGTCTTGCGAATTGGCTCGCGCGGCTCGCCGCTGGCCTTGGCACAGGCCGAGATGGTGCGGGCACGCCTCGCCGCGGCGTGGCCGGAGCTCGCCGAGCGCCATGCGATCGCGGTCGAGGTCATCCGGACCACGGGCGACCGCATCACCGACCGGCCGCTGGCCGAAGCCGGCGGCAAGGGCCTGTTCACGAAAGAGATCGAAGAGGCGCTGATCGCGGGCAGGGTAGACCTGGCCGTTCATTCCATGAAGGACCTGCCGACCGTCATCCCCGATGGCCTGGTGGTGCCTTGCCTCCTCCAGCGCGAGGACCCGCGCGATGCGCTGATCGGCAAGGTGGCGCGTGTCGCCGACCTGCCGAGGGGCGCGGTGATCGGCACGTCATCCTTGCGCCGCAAGGCGCAGCTCCTGGCGCGCCGGCGCGACCTGGTGATCCGCGACTTCCGCGGCAACGTCGACACGCGGCTGCGCAAGCTGGAGCACGGCGACGTGCAGGCGACGATCCTGGCGCTGGCGGGCCTGCGCCGGCTGGGACTGGAGCAACGGGCGGCGGCGGTCCTCGACGCGGGCGAGATGCTGCCGGCCGTCGCCCAGGGGGCGATCGGCATCGAGATCCGCGCCGAGGACGGGCGCATGCGGGACTTCCTCAAGCCCTTGCATCACACCGCGACCGGTTTTGCGGTCGCAGCCGAACGCGGCGTGCTCGAGGTCCTGGATGGATCGTGCCGGACGCCGATCGCAGCCCTCGCAAGCGGCCGCACCTTTGGCCGGCTGCGCCTCGACGCGCTGGTCGCCAAGCCCGACGGCAGCAAGGTGATCCGCACGGCGCGCGAAGGACCGGAAACCGATGCGGCGGAGATGGGCCGCGACGCCGGCGAGGAGTTGCGCCGCGACGCCGGGCCGGGCTTTTTCGGCTGACACCGTGCGGATCCTGCTGACCCGACCGCGTGACGACACCGCGGCACTTGCCGAGAAGCTCAGAGGGGCCGGTCACGACGTGCTCAGCGAGCCGATGCTCGAGATCCGTTTCGTGCCCGGAGCCGGGGTCGATCTCGAGGGCGCCCAGGCGGTGCTGTTCACGAGTGCGAACGGCGTGCGCGCCTTTGCGGCCGCCGAGGCGCGGCGCGACCTGCCCGTGTTCGCCGTGGGCGAGGCCACGGCCGCCGCGGCGCGGCGGGCCGGATTCGCGCGCGTCGAGAGTGCCGCCGGGCGGGTCGACGACCTGGTACGGCTGGTACGCGACCGCCTGGTGCCTGGAACCGGCGCTCTGGTCCATGCGGCAGGCCGCGATGTCGCCGGCGACATCGCCGGCGAGCTCGGCCGGGCGGGGTTCGAGGTCCGCCGGGCCGTGCTTTACACCGCCGAGTCGGCGCGCACCTTGTCGCCCGATACGGCGCGCGCGCTGAAGGCCGGCGAGATCGACGCCGTGCTTTTCTACTCGGCGCGCAGTGCGCAGACCTTCCGGCGCCTGATCGACGAGGCCGGTCTCGCCTTTTCTCTGGCGCGAACGGCCGCTTTCGGCCTGAGCCACGCGGCAGTCGAGCCGGTCACATCCCTGCCCTGGGCGCGCATCGACGTCGCCGCGCACCCCGATGAGGGCGAGATCCTACGTCTGGTTGGCGAAGAAGTTCCGCTCTCAGTACGACCAGAGCCGCCGAACAGCGCCCCGCCAAAAAGCGAGCCGGCGCGCGATCTCAGCCACCGCCTGGCGGGATTGTTCACGCCCAAAGCAGAGCCCGCCGGGCCACGGCAGCCACGGTTTTTGGTGCCGATGGTCTGGCTGGCCGTGCTCTTGTCGCTGGGTACGTTCTTCCTGCAGACGACGCAGACCACGCAGCCGCTTCCCGACCCCGCATCGAGCCTCCGCGTGACCACGCTCGAGCGGCGGATGGACACGCTGGCGCGCAACGAAAGCCGGACCGCTCCGGACCCGCAGATCGCGGCGCGGCTCAAGGAGCTCGGCGATCGCATCGACGCGCTGGCGGCGCGGCCGGCGCCGGCTGGCGACCCCGCAGGGCTGGGCCAGCACATCGACGACCTGGAGAAGCAGCTCGCCGACATCCAGAAGAAGCTCGCGGCCAGCGTGACCAACGACCAGCTCGCGGCGTTGGCGGCCGAAAACCAACGCCTGTCCGAGCAGGTCGCCGAGCTGCAGACGCAGATCACCGCACTTGGCGCGGCACGGCGGCAAAACGCCGCCCGCGAGGGTGTGCTGCTGGCGGCGGGACAGGTGGCCCTGGCCGCAGCAAGCGGCAATCCGATCGGGCCCGGCCTTGCCACGTTGCGGGCGCTGGCCGGCGACGATCCGCACCTTGCGGCGGCTATCGGCCAACTGGACTCTATCGCCAGTCGCCCGGTGCCAAGCTTCGAATCCCTCGCGGCGCGGTTTTCCACCGTGGCCACAGCGGCCCTGCAGGCGGCCCAGGCCGAGGCTGCCCCACCGGCCGCGACCGGCGGGCCGCTCGACGCCTGGTGGCGTGAGATGGTCCGCCGTCTATCCGCGGCGGTCACGATCCGCAAGGTGGGCGAGGTGGCGGGGGACGATCCGGCGGCGCGCGTCGCACGCGCCGAACAGCGCCTGGCCGCTCACGACCTAGCCGGTGCCGTCGAGGCGCTCGCCAGCATGACCGGGGCCCCGTCAGGGGTGTTGGCGGGCTGGGTCGACGACGCCCGCGCGCGGCTAACGCTCGACAAGGGCCTGGCCGACCTGTCGTCGGCCGCGATCGCCGCGTCAGGGCCCCCATGATCCGCGTCCTTCTCTATCTCGTTCTCCTGGGTGCCGTGATGGTCGGGGTCGCGTGGGTGGCAGCACAGCCCGGCAGCGTGACGGTCGTCTGGCAGGACTGGCGGGTCGATACCAGCGTCGGCGTGCTGGCGGCCCTGGTGGCGCTCGCCGCGATCGCCGCAGCCCTTCTCTTCCGGTTCTGGACGACGCTCGTCGGCGCCCCGGGCCAGCTCGCCCGCTGGCGGCGCGAACGTCGCCAGCGCGCCGGCTATGCAGCGCTGTCCGCGGGCCTGATCGCGGTCGCAGCCGGCGATCCGGCGGGGGCCCGGCGCGAGGCCAAGCGCGCCGACCGGCTCCTCGGGGCGCCGCCGCTGACACTCCTGCTGACCGCCCAGGCGGCGCAGCTCACCGGCGACGAGGAGACGGCGCAACGCCACTTCACGGCCATGCTCGACGAGCCGCAGACCGAATTCCTCGGCCTGCGCGGGCTGATGGCGCGGGCGCTGCGCGACCGCAATTACCCGCGGGCGCTCGAGCTCGCCAAGCGGGCGCGCGGCTTGCGGCCGCAGGCACCGTGGGTGCTCACGACCCTGCTCGACCTGCAGACCCGCCAGGGCGACTGGGCCGGAGCCCTCGACACCCTGTCCCAGATGGGTACAGCGAAGATCCTCCCGGCAGCCGCGCTCCGCCGGCATGACGCCACCGTGCAGATAGAACTGTCGCAGGCGGCGGCCGCCGAGGGCCGCGCCGGCGATGCCCTGCGGCACGCCAAGCGCGCGTATCGTGCCGATCCCGATCACCCGGCAGCGGCACCCTGGCTCGCCGAGCGCTACGTCGCCGACGGCCGGCAGCGCAAGGCCGCGAAGCTGATCGAGCACGCCTGGACGCGCCGGCCGCATCCCGACCTGCTCGCCGCGTACCGCAAGGCACGCCGCTCGGAGACGAGCCTGGCCTGGGCCAAGGAGGTGCAGCACCTGGCCGGGCTTGCGCCGGCCCATCCGGAAAGCCACCGCGCCCTCGGCGAAGCGGCGCTCGAGGCAGGCCTGTGGGGCGAGGCGCGCAAGCACTTCACGGCGGCGATCGCCGCCTCCGGCGCCTCACCGCCGGCCGTCTACTGCCGCAGGCTGGCGGTCGTCGAAGAGCGCGACAAAGGCGACATCGCGGCGGCCCAACGCTGGCTCACGCTCGCGGCCGAGGGACACCCGGACGCGAGCTGGATCTGCGAGGCCTGCGGCAGCGCGCATGCCGCGTGGCGGCCGGTGTGCGGGCGGTGCGGCAATTTCGACCGCCTGGCGTGGCGTGTCCCCGATCGGGCGGTGCCGGTTCTGGCCGCGCCGGGCGCGGCACGGCCGGCTGTATCGGGACCACCCGCCCCGCCGGGGTGACATTAAGGGCGGAACGCGCGACGATGGCGGCATGTCGGAAGAGAACGCCGTCCTGTTCGCGAACGAGGCCTTCTACCTCGCGATCACCAGCCGCGACATCGAGGCGATGAAGCAGATCTGGGCCGAAGACCCGGTCGCCTGCCTTCATCCGGGCTGGGCGGCGCTGGTCGGCCGCGCCGACGTGCTCGACAGCTGGGCGCGGATCCTGTCCCACGACGCATCGCCCAAGATCATCTGCCACGAGCCGCGCGCGCTCCTGCACGGGGACGTCGCCGTGGTCGTCTGTTACGAGCAGATCGACGGCGAGCTCCTCGTGGCCACGAACATCTTCCGCCGCGCGCAACGCCAGTGGCGGATGGTCCACCACCAGGCCGGACCGACCGCCGCGCGGCTGGCGCGGGAAAACGCGCCGCAAGCGGCGCCAAAGCCAAACTGACGGAACAGACGGGCATGGATCTTGGGTTGAATGGCAAGATTGCAATCGTGACCGGCGCCAGCCGCGGCATCGGCCGCGCGATCGCGCGCGAGCTGGCGAAAGAAGGCTGCGACATCGTGGCGACGGCGCGCGACGCCGGCGCGCTCGACTCCCTCAAGCAGGACATCGGTCGAACGTTTGGCCGCAAGGCGGTGATCCACGCCGCGGACCTCCGCGAGCCCCATGCGGCGGAGGCCGTAGTCGCGGCCGCGGTCAAGGAATTCGGGCGCGTCGACATCCTGGTCAACAACGCCGGCGCGACCAAGCGGGGCCCCTTCCTGACGCTCACCGATGCCGATTTCCTCGATGGCTTTGCGCTGAAATTCCATGCCGCCGTGCGCCTTACCCGCGCCGCCTGGCCGCATCTCAAGGCGGCCAAGGGGTGCATCGTGAACATCGCCGGCGTGGGCGCCCGCCATGGGGCGGCGGAGTTCGCCATCGGCGGGGCGGTCAACTCGGCCGTGCTCAACTTCACGAAGGCCATGGCCGATCTCGGCATCGCGGACGGGGTACGGGTCAATGCCATCAACCCCGGCTGGATTGAGACCGACCGCCTCAAGACGCGCCTTGCGGCCCGCGCCAAGGCCGAGGGAATCGGCGACGCCGAGGTGCGGCGTCTAAGCCTGGCCGAGCTCGGCGTCAGCCGCTTCGGCCAGCCGGAGGAGATCGCCCAGCTCGTCTGTTTCCTGGCCTCAGGCCCTGCGGCCTATCTGCAGGGGGCGCTGATAGACGCCGATGGCGGCGAAACGCGCTATTTATAGGGCTCTTGCGAGCGAGCCTGGATACCACTAGGTTCCCGCCATCCGCCGTGCTGGACATCTGCCCATGCCGGACTGGCGCCGACGTAGCTCAGCGGTAGAGCAACTGATTCGTAATCAGTAGGTCGCGAGTTCGATTCTCGCCGTCGGCACCACCGCCCAAACGTCCGAACCCGAAAAGATCCCCCGCTGTCCCGAAGGGCTTTGCCGTCCCCGGCTACACCGCGCGAGTCAGTCGCAATCGCGGGCACGGGAAAATTCTACCTAGGTACTATTCCTGATTGAGGCCTTTCAGCCGAGCCGCTACCGTCAGATCGAGCGATTATTGTCACGTTCGATCCTCATGGCCGACCTCCAGACCGACGCGCTCGATACGGACACCTTGCGGGCTCTACCCGCTCCCGAGCCGGTGCCAGACACGGCAACATATTTGGACAATCGCGCGCGCGCCCTTGCCGCCGACCCGGCGCGCCGCGCGAACTATGAGCGGTATATGACCTCGGCACGGCGCTCGGCCGACGTCGACTATCTCCCGGTGAAGCTCGACATCGAGAATGTTAGCCGCTGCAACCTGCGCTGCACGATGTGCGTCGTCAGCGACTGGCCGAAGGGCAAGCGCGCGGCGGACATGCCGCTCGATAGATTCAAGCGCCTCATCGACGAGCAGACCGGGGTCGTCGAGATCAAGCTTCAGGGGATCGGCGAGCCGACGATGCAGGGCGACGCTTACTTCGAAATGATCCGGTACGCCCGCTCGAAGCATATCTGGGTCAGGACGACCACAAACGCCACGTTGCTGCATCTCCGGAACAACTACCGGAAGCTCGTCGATTCCGGAGCGAACGAAATCCAGATTTCGATCGATGGAGCCGACGCGACGACCTACGAGTCGATCCGGCGTGGCGCCAAGTTTGCAATGGTGACCCGGAATTGCCGGAGCATCAACGCATACTGCGCCGAGCTCGGCATCATCCGCACCAAGATGTGGACCGTCGTTCAACGGGCCAATCGCCACCAGCTGCCGGCCCTCGTGCAACTCGCGGCCGACCTCGGCTTCAAGCGGCTGGTCTTCTCGTTGGAGCTCTCAGACTGGGGGCTCGAGCGATGGCACGAGCGGAACAGCAGCGTGGCCGTCCCGCAGTTCCGCCCCGGCGAGCCGCAGGAGCTGATGGAGCTCGGCGAGCGGCTCGGCGTCGTGGTCCGGTTCTGGACGCTGCACGAGAAATACGATGCCGCCGTGCCCGGGAAACTGTGCCCCTGGCCATTCGAGCGGGCCTGCATCGCATCGGACCTCCGTGTCGTGCCGTGTTGCTATATCGGAAATCCGGACGCCTATTCGTTCACCCCCGAGCCCTTCGACAGTTTCAGCGAGATCTGGCGCGGCGCCGCGATGCGGCAGTTCCGTCAAGCGCACCTGGACGGCCGGATTCCAAGCATATGCGCCGGCTGCTACAAACCAGCGGCGCGGCCCGCCGTCTAAGCCCTGTATAGCCGACCTGCAACGGCATCACCGAAGCCGCACGCATGCGACGGGGTCGACCCGGACGCCCCTGGCCTCATTCCGCGCGATAGGGTAATTTAAGCTTAACAGCCTCATTTTACGATGAGAAATGGCAGTCCGCCTGGGCAGGGCGGCACCGCGCGGGGGAGGCACAGTCGATGACGACACGGGACAAGAGCCGGAAAACGGAGATCGTCGACCAGGTCGCCGCGATGGCCCGCGAGCGCCTCAAGGGCGACGCGGCCAAGGCCGCCGAGACGTTCGTCCGCCAGTTCTACGCCAACGTCTCTGCTGAAGACCTGACCGAGCATTTCGTCGACGATTTGTACGGTGCCGCGATCGCGCTCTGGCAGTTCGCGAAGACGCGCAAGCCCAAGCAGGCCAATGTCCGCGTCTATACGCCCAAGCGGGCGGAGCACGGATGGTCGTCGCGCCACACGGTCATCGAGATCGTGAACGACGACATGCCCTTCCTCGTTGATTCGATCACGGCCGAGGTCAACCGCCGCGACCTCACCGTCCATCTGGTCATTCACCCGGTCGTGTGGGTGCAACGCGACGACAAGGGCGTCCTCAAAGGCATCAGCGAGCGCGGGGCAAAGGGTGCCGCCCCCGAGTCGATGATGCATATCGAACTCGACGAGATCACGGCCCCCGACGCCCTGGCGGCCCTGCGCGACGGCCTCGAGAAGGTTCTCGATTCCGTGCGCATTGCGGTTGAGGACTGGAAGGCGATCTGCGAGCGCGGCCGCGAAGTCATCGATGAGCTGACCAAGACGCCGCCCAAGCTGCCCGCCGAAGAGATCGGCACGGCGCGCGAGTTCCTCGCCTGGCTTCTCGACAATCACTTCACGTTCCTGGGGTATCGCGAATACGAATACGCGGGCAGCGGGTCCGATTCGCGCGCCGGGATCGTCGCCGATCGCGGCCTCGGCCTGTGCCGCGACGACCAGTTCGTCATCTTCGACGGCCTGCGCAACCTCAGCGGACTTCCGCTGGAGGTCCAGGAATTCGTCCGCCAGCCGCGCCTGATGAAGATCGCCAAGGCGAATCGCCGCTCGACCGTCCACCGCCCGGCTTATCTCGACACCATCGGAATCAAGCGATTCGGCAAGAAAGGCGAGGTCACGGGCGAGCGCTTGTTCCTGGGCTTGTTTACGTCGACCGCCTACAGCGAGCGCCCCAGCGACATTCCGCTGGTCGCCGACAAGATCGACCGCATCGTCAAGCGCAGCGGCTTCGCGCCCAACAGTCACGACGGCAAGGCGCTGCAGCACATCCTCGAAAACTATCCGCGCGACGAGCTGTTCCAGGCGTCCGAGGACGAGCTGTTCGACACCAGCCTCGGGATCCTGCAGCTGCAGGAGCGGCAGCGCATCGCGCTGTTCGTGCGCCGCGATCCGTACGAGCGGTTCATCTCGGCGATGGTGTTCATCCCGCGCGACCGCTTCAACACCGACCTGCGCGCCCGCTTCCACCAGATCCTGGCCAAGGCCTGGGCGGGGCGCACCTCGGCCTTCTACGTCCATTTTGCCGACGATTCGACCCTCGTGCGGGTCCTCTACATCATCGGCACGGTGCCCGGCAAAGTGCCGGCGGTCTCGATCGAGGACGTCGAACGGCAGCTCGTCGAGGCGGGGCGCAGCTTCGCCGACAAGCTCAAGGACGCGCTCGTCGAATCTGACGGCGAGGAACGCGGGCTGACCAAGCTGCGCCGCTACGGCGATGCCTTCCCGGTCGCCTACCGCGAGCTGTTCCCGCCGGAGATGGCGGTGGCCGACATCGCTCTGGCCGACCAGGTCCTCGCCGGTAGGGTTCCGATCGGCCTCAATCTCTATCGCACGGTAGAGGCCGCCGAGAATGAGCTCGGATTCCGCGTCGTCAACAAGGACCGGCCGGTGCCGCTCTCGGACCTCCTGCCCATGCTCGAGAACATGGGCCTCAGGGTGATGACCGAGGCGCCTTACGAGATCACGGTCAAGGACGTCGGCCTCGGCCAGCCCTCGGGCACCGTCTGGCTGCACGATCTCACCGTCGTCTGCCGGGACGCCAAGGCGGTCGACGTGTCTGCGATCAAGCCGGCGTTCGAAGAGACGTTTGCGGCGGCCTGGACGGCGCGGGCGGAGAGCGACGGCTTCAACCGCCTCGTGCTCGGTGCCGGTCTCCGGGTGCGCGAAGTCGCAACCCTGCGCGGCTACGCCAAATATCTACGGCAGACCGGGATTCCGTTCAGCCAGAGCTCGATGGAGGATACCCTTGCCGCGTATCCGAGGATCGCACGCCGTCTGGTCGATCTTTTCCTGGCAACGCACGATCCGCACGAGCGCAAGGACGCCGATGTCCGCGCCAACGGCATCATCGTCGAGATCAGCCATCTGCTCGACGACGTGCAGAACCTCGACGACGACCGCATCCTCCGCCGTTTCCTGAATCTCGTGCGCGTGACCTTGCGCACCAACTATTTCCAGAAGGCCGCGGATGGCGGGCCCAAGCCCTACATCTCCTTCAAGCTCGACAGCCAGAAGATCGACGACCTGCCGCTGCCGCGGCCGTTGGTCGAGATCTGGGTCTACTCGCCCGAGGTCGAGGCCGTGCATCTGCGCGGCGGCCGCGTGGCGCGCGGCGGCATCCGCTGGTCCGATCGCCGCGAGGACTTCCGCACCGAGATCCTGGGCCTGATGAAGGCTCAGATGGCCAAGAACGCGGTCATCGTGCCGGTGGGCTCGAAGGGCGGCTTTTTCGTCAAGCGACCGCCGCCGGCCGAGGCCGGGCGCGATGCATGGCTCGCCAAGGGCATCGATTGCTACAAGACATTCATGTACGGCCTGCTCGACATCACCGACAACATCACGCCCAAGGGCGTGGTGCCGCCCAAGGACGTGGTGCGGCTCGACAGCGACGATCCCTACCTGGTCGTGGCCGCCGATAAAGGGACCGCGACGTTCTCCGACATCGCCAACGGTGTCGCGCGCGACTACGGCTTCTGGCTCGACGATGCGTTCGCCTCGGGCGGCTCGGCCGGCTACGACCACAAGGGCATGGGCATCACCGCGCGCGGCGCGTGGGAGGCCGTCAAACGGCACTTCCGCGAGCTCGGCGTCGACACTCAGACCACCGCGTTCACGGCGGTCGGCGTCGGCGACATGTC
>DATJPD010000131.1:0-2692 GCA_035506575.1 Alphaproteobacteria bacterium | reverse complement strand
CCTGGCCGGTATGGCGCTGGTCCTGGCGCTGTTCACCGCAAATCTGTGGGGCTGGTTCGAATTCCGCCTGCCCGGCCGGGTCGCCGCGGCGGCGCTGGCGGCGAGCGGCGAGGCCGCCGCACCCGAGGACGAGAGCATGCTCGGCGCGTTCCTCTCCGGCGCCTTCGCGACGGTGCTCGCGACCCCGTGCTCGGCGCCCTTCGTCGGCACCGCGGTGGGCTTCGCGCTGGCGCGCGATCCGCTCGACATCCTCGCGATCTTCGTGGCCCTGGGCGTGGGCCTCGCCTTGCCATACCTGACGGTGGCTGCGTTTCCAGGCCTGGCACACCGGTTACCGCATCCCGGCCGCTGGATGCTTCATCTGCGCGCCCTCCTCGGCTTCGCCCTGTTCGCGACGATGGCCTGGCTCTTGTCCGTGGTGGCGGCTCAGATCGGCTGGCCGGCGGCCGCGGCTTTGGCGGCGGTGCTGCTCGCCATCCTCGCGGTGCTGTGGGCGGCGCGCGGCGCGGACGAGGACAAACACCGACTGGTCTGGGCCGTTCTTGCCGGGCTCGCGGTTCTCGCGTTCGTGGTACCGGCGCGTCTTGCCGGCATGGGCGTGCCCGGCGGCCAGACCGCGCGCACCGAAGGGCGCTGGCAGCCCTTCGATCTCGCCGCGATCGATTCCCTCGTGCGCGGCGGCCACGTCGTGTTCGTCGACGTGACCGCGGATTGGTGCATCACGTGTCAGGTCAACAAGGCCGCCGTGGTCGCGCGCGGCGACGTGGCGGCACGCCTTGCGGACGGGAGCGTCGTGCCGATGCTGGCCGACTGGACCCGGCCGAACACGGCGATCGCGCAATATCTCGCGAGCTTCGGCCGCTACGGCATTCCGTTCAACGTCGTGTACGGACCGGCCGCACCGGCCGGCATTCCGCTGCCCGAGATCCTCACCAGTGACGCGGTGCTCGACGCGTTCGCCAAGGCGCGCGGCGGCAAGACCACCGCGGCGGCCACCCCGCAATAGTCAAGGGGTGAAAAGGCGTCCCCGACACGCTAGGGTGGGCCACTTCGTACCCTTGAATCAGGTTCACGCGACCTTAGGCTCGGAAAAAACGGAAGGAAGGCGACAATGGCGATCAAAGTTGGCGACAAGATTCCATCGGGCAAGCTCAAATTCATGAGCAAGGATGGACCCAAGGACATCACCACGGACGAGCTCTTCAAGGGCAAGAAGGTGGCGCTGTTCGCGCTTCCCGGCGCGTTCACTCCGACCTGCTCGGCCAAGCATCTGCCGGGTTTCCTGCAGAATGCCGACCAGTTCAAGTCGAAGGGCGTCAACACGATCGCCTGTCTGTCGGTCAACGACGCGTTCGTGATGGACGCCTGGGGCAAGAACCAGAACGTCGGCGACAAGGTCATGATGCTCGCGGACGGCAGCGCCGATTTCACGAAGGCGCTGGGCCTCGAGCTCGACCTCACGCCGAACGGCATGGGGGTCCGTTCGAAGCGCTACTCGATGCTCGTCGACGACGGGGTCGTGAAGCAGCTCAATCTCGAGAAACCGGGCGCGTTCGAGGTGTCGAATGCCGAGACCCTGATGAAGCAGATCTGAGCGGCGCCGATCTTGCTCAAAAAGGGCGGGACCGCGGTCCCGCCCTTTTTAGTTTTAGGCCCTTTGTCCGATGACGCATTATGCCCGATGTTTCATGTTCGTTCGCAAACATCAGGGTTTCTACCGATTGCCGTCATGTCGGGGAGATGACACAAGCCCCTGGTCTACAAGTTCAGTGCTGTGCCGGCGGGGGGCACATGACGAGCGACGCCGAAAAAGCTGTCGAGTATCGAAAGCGCGCCGACGAACTTCGAAAACTGGCGGCGACATTCAAGAACCCGGCGAGCCGCCAGGAGATCCTCACCTTGGCGGCCGAGTGGGACGTGATGGCGGAGCGCGCCCAGCGGCGCGCCAAACGCAAGCCCACGGATTAGAAGCGATCCTGGCCTATCTGAGCAGCACCGCGTTGGCGATGGCGTCGCGGGCCAGCGCGTCGGCGCGCTCGTTCTCCGGGTGCCCGGAATGGCCGCGCACCCAGTGCCAGCTCACGTCATGGCGGGCGGCCGCCGCTTCGAGCCGTTGCCACAACTCGACGTTCTTCACCGGCTTCTTGTCCGCGGTCTTCCAGCCGCGCCGCTTCCACGAGGACAGCCACTTGGTGATGCCGTCCTTCACGTAGATCGAATCGGTATGGACGCGCACGCGCGCCGGGCGCTTCAACGTCTCGAGGGCCGCGATCGCGGCCATGAGCTCCATGCGGTTGTTGGTGGTGTCGGGCTCGCCGCCCGAGATCTCCTTCTCATGGCCGCGCCAGCGCAGGATGGCGCCCCAGCCGCCTGGGCCGGGATTGCCGCTGCAGGCGCCGTCCGTGAATGCGTCGACGACGTGCTGGTCGTCGTCCGCCGTGTCGTTCATGGCGGATTCCGCGACAGCACGACGTCCGCCTCGACGCTGACCTCCAGCGTCGTCTCGCCTGGCGCGGCCGCCGGCGGCGGCTCGGCTGCGGCGGCCGAGGCTGCGGCGCGCATCAGGAACGGCCGGGGCGGGGCGTTGCCGCTGACATTGCCCACGCGCAACGTTTTGAAGCTGCGCACCACGAGGCCCATGTCCTTGGCGATGCGGTCGACCCGGTCCTTGAGCCGCTGCAGGGCGGTCGTC
>DATJPD010000130.1:0-33207 GCA_035506575.1 Alphaproteobacteria bacterium | reverse complement strand
GGGGTTTACCTGGACTCGTACGAATTTAATAAGATCGCCGGCGCAACGCTGACGGCCTTGCTGGTCACCACGGTCATCGGTTTCATCGGCAGCGCACTCGTCCACCCGGTCAAGCTCGAGAAGCCGGTCGTCGTCATCGAGGGCGTTCCGACCGAGGCCGCGGCACCCGCTGAGCAGGCCAAGCCCGAAGAGATCCCGCCGGTGGCGCCGCTCCTGGCCAAGGCCGACGTCGCCGCGGGCAAGACGATCTTCAAGCAGTGCCAGACCTGCCACACCGACGAGAAGGGCGGCCCCAACCGTATCGGCCCGAACCTGTGGGGCGTGATCGGTCGCAAAAAGGCATCGGAGCCAGGCTTCAGCTATTCCGAGGCGATGAAGAAATTCGCCGCCGACTCGAAGTCGCCCGTGTGGACCTTCGAAGAGATCAACGACTTCATCGTTCATCCGCAGAAGACCGTGCCGGGGACGAAGATGACGTTCGTCGGCTTGAAGAAGCCTGAAGATCGCGCCAACGTGATTGCGTATTTGCGCACGCAGTCGGATTCGCCGGTTCCGCTGCCGCAGTAAGCCGGGACCCGGGCGGTGTTGAGGATCTAAGCGATGAGTGACCAGACCTCCGACTCTCCGCCCCTCCAGTGGCCGCTGACGCAGCCGACGATCGTCCGCGTCGACGGCGTCGAGCGGCGGGCCAACAGCCGCGCCATGAAATACTGGAAGGAGATCGCAGCACCCCGGCGTTTTCCTTCGCGCGCCCAGGTCACGGCGCAGACGGCGGGCGATCTGTGGGACAATCTCTTCATCGTCGAAGTAACGCCGGTGCCCGACCAGTACAAGTTCGCCTATGCCGGTGCTGTGCTGCAGACGGCGCTTGGCCGCGATCCGACCGGCGAGACGGTCGCCTCGGCCATCCCCGGTGGCATGGGGACGCGCACCTTGTTCTTCCACCAGGCGGCGGTCGGCCTGAAAGGGCCGGTCGACGATGCCGGCGCCTGGACGCGCACCGACGGCACGCAGATCCTCTATCGCTCGATCCTGCTGCCGCTCAGCGACGATCAGCAGACGGTCAATTTCCTCCTGGGCGCGTTCAGCTACCGGCCGGTCCCAGCGCAGCCGACCTGACGTTCCAGCACCAGCCATGAACGACGACCTGGCCGCGTACCTGGCATTGGCCGAGCGGCTGGCCGATGCCGCGGGTGCCGTCGCACAGCGCTATTTCCGCACGCCGGTCGCCGTCGACGACAAGCCCGACACCTCGCCCGTGACGATCGCCGACCGCGAGGCCGAAGCCGCGATGCGCGCGATGATCGAGCGCGAGTTTCCGGCTCACGGGGTCATCGGCGAGGAGCACGGCCGGCACAATGACGGCGCCAGCCACGTCTGGGTCCTCGACCCGATCGACGGCACCAAGTCCTTCATCACCGGCCGGCCGATCTTCGGCGCCCTGATCGCGCTGTGCCGCGATGGACGCCCCGTGCTGGGAATCATCGAGTGCGCCGCCCTCGGCGAACGCTGGATCGGGGCCGCAGGCCGGCCCACGCGATATGCCATGCGCGGCCGGCCGGCGGCCGTCGCGCGCACGCGCCCGTGCCCGTCGCTCGACCAGGCCGCCCTCTATTGCACCTCGCCGCACATGTTCGGCGAGGCGGAGTTCCCGCACTTCGAGCGCGTCCGGCGCGCGGTGAAGCTGCCGCTCTACGGCGGCGACTGCTACGCCTATGGGCTCGTGGCCAGCGGCTACGCCGACCTCGTCATCGAGGCGGGCCTCAAGGTCTACGACTGGGCGGCGATCGTGCCGGTGCTCGAAGGAGCGGGCGGGCGGCTGACGGACTGGCAGGGCAAGCCGCTCGACCTTGCGACCGCGACCGGCCGCGTGGTTGCCAGCGGCGACCCCCGCGTCCACAATCAGGCCGTGGGTCTGCTCAGCGCCTGATTGCCCGCGTCGTACCCGACGCGCTAACCGGACAATGACTCGACATCGTCTTTGCCAGATTGCGGCAGCACTCATGCTCGCCCTGTGCGCGGGCTGCGACAGCACGAGTCCGGTCGAGCCGACATACACATTTGATGCGACACCGGGCCGGCTGCCCAAGGACGTGGTGCCGGTCCGCTACGCGATCGATCTCGCGCCCGATCTCGGCGCCAAGACCTTCGCCGGCGAGGAGACGGTCGAGCTCGAGGTGCGCCGGCCGACGCAGCGGGTCGTCCTGAACGCGGCGGACCTCACGGTTGCCGCCGCCGAGCTCGTCGATGAGCCGCGGAGTCCGGCCGCGATCTCCACCGACACCGCATCCCAAACCGTGACCTTCACCTTCGCGCAGGCTCTGCCGGCCGGTGCGCACAGGCTGCATCTGCGCTTCTCGGGCCGCATCAATCCGTATGCGCGCGGACTCTATTTCGCGGATTACCCGACGGCCGAAGGCCGGAAGCGGATGATGGGGACGCAGCTCGAGCCCGCGGATGCGCGCCGCATCTTCCCGTGCTGGGACGAGCCCGCCTTCAAGGCGTCGTTCGAGCTGTCGATCACGGTGCCGAGCGGCTTCACGGCCGTCTCCAACATGCCGGTCGCGCGCGAGACGGCCCTCGATCCGGCACGCAAGCGGGTCTCCTTCCTCCCCACTCCCAGGATGTCGAGCTATCTCGTGGTGCTGGTTGCGGGCGAGCTCGAGCGCCTGACCGCGGAGGCCGACGGTGTCACGATCGGGGTGGTGACGACATCAGGCAAGTCGGCGCAGGGCCGCTTCGCGCTCGAAAGCGCACAACGCCTCCTCGCCTATTACGACGATTACTTCGGTGTGAAATATCCGCTGCCGAAGCTCGACTTGATCGCCATCCCGGGAGGCTTTCCCGGCGCCATGGAGAACTGGGGCGGGATCACGTTCTTCGAGAGCCGGCTGCTGTTCGACCCGGCGGCGTCTCCGCCGGCCTTGCGGCGCGAGATCTTCAGCATCCTGGCGCACGAGATGGCGCATCTGTGGTTCGGCGACCTGGTCACGACAGCCTGGTGGGACAATCTGTGGCTCAACGAAGGCTTCGCGAGCTGGATGCAGGCCAAGGCCGCCGAGCGGCTCCATCCGGAATGGGAGGTGTGGCTGCATAGCGCCGGAAGCAGGCGCTATGCCATGCGCGAAGACGCCAAGCGCACCTCGCACCCGATCCAGCAGCCGGTGGCAGACGAGAGCGAGGCGATGTCGGCGTTCGACGCCATCACCTACAACAAGGGCCAGGCGTTCATCCGCATGCTCGAGGCCTTCCTCGGCGAGGACGTGTTCCGCGCCGGCGTGCAGCGCTACATGCACGATCACGCATACAGCAACGCCGTGACCGCGGATTTGTGGAGCGCATTGGATGCAGTCTCGCGCCAACCGGTCACGGAGATCGCCGCCCGCTACACCGAACAGCCTGGGGTGCCGTTGGTCATCAGCAGCAGTTCCTGCGCGGGGGGAACCCAACAGATCCAGCTCGCGCAGTCGCGCTACACGCTCCACGATCCCGATGCTCCGGCGCTGCACTGGCCCGTACCGGTGACGTTCGGGCCGGTACCCGGAGGTCCGCCGCGAACGCTCCTGCTCGACGGCTCAGTCCGGCTCGACGGCGGACCATGCGGCACGCCGATCAAGCTCAATCTCGGCAACATCGGCTACTACCGCGTCAGCTATGACGCCGAGACGCGCACCGCCTTGCTCGACCGGTTTTCGACCCTCGCAGCGGCCGATCAGATCAATCTGCTCGACGATCTGTGGGCCCTGGTCGAGGCGGGCCAGGCGCCGCCCGCGGGGGTTCTCGATGTGATCGCCAGCTTGCCTGTCGCGAGTCACCAGGCCGTATGGAGCGACGTGCTGCAGATCGTATCGCGTGTCGACTTCCTCGAGCGCGGTCGACCCGGGCGGGCAGCCTTTCAAGCCTATATCCGCAGCCGCTTGCGGCCGGTGTTCGACCGCCTGGGCTGGCAGCCGCGGCCATCCGAGCCCGAGGACGACACGATGCTGCGGGCGAGCCTGATCGATACCCTCGGCTGGTTCGGCGATCCGCAGATCGTGGCCGAGGCCAAACGGCGGTTTGCGGGCTATGACAGGCAGCCCTCGTCGCTGCCGCCGAGCCTGAAGGATCCGGTGGCGGCACTGGTCGGACGCACCGCCGATGCCGCCTTGTATGACAAGCTTCTGGCCCTGGCGCGCGCCGCCACCAGCACCGAAGATCGCGTCCGCTATTACAACGCGCTGGCTGCCGCACGCGATCCGGCCCTTGCCCGCCGCACCCTGGCGCTCGCGCTGTCGGAGGAGCTTCCGACCACCCTCACGCCACGGCTCATCTTCGGCGTTGCCGGTGGGGGTGAGCATCCCGACCTCGCCTGGAGCTTCGTGCGCGAGAACTTCGCAGCCCTCCTCGAGCGCCAGAGCCCGCAATTCGGCGACTACATCGCCGCCGGGCTGCTGTCGAACTTCAGCGATGCCGCGCGCGCGACGGAGCTGGAGCAGTTCGCGCCGGCGCATGCCACGTCCGGCGGGCGGATCGAATCTGCGCGCGGCGTTGAAACGATCCTCATCAACGCAGATTTCGCGGCCCGGCAGCTTCCCGCGATCGATGCGTGGATCAGGGGTCGGAAAGCCCATTCCTAGGCCGTTCGGCCCTCTTGTCCTCGCCCGCACCCGCCCGCATAGTCGACTTGGCTGCCCTCCACCGAAAGACGTCTCATGCTCGCCCGGTTGTTCGCCCTCACCTGCCTTGCGACCACCACGCTGTGGGCGTCAGCCGTGGCTCAGCCGGCCACCTCCGGACCCGTCCCCGGCTTTGCCATGCACGGGGATGTGAAATACCCGCCGGGGTTCAAGAACTTCGATTACGCGAACCCCGACGCGCCCAAGGGCGGCGACGTGAAGATGAGCGCCATCGGCACGTTCGATAACTTCAATCCGTACATCCTGCGGGGCGTGCCAGCCGCCGCCTCAGGTGCCACGTTCGACACGCTCATGGTGAGCTCGGCGGACGAGCCGTTCACCATGTATTGCCTGGTCTGCAAGACGATCGAGGTGCCGGCCGACCGCTCGTGGACCGAGTTCACCTTGCGCCGCGAGGCGCATTTCTGGGACGGCAGCCCG
Organism: Alphaproteobacteria bacterium; assembly: GCA_035506575.1. GTDB lineage: Bacteria > Pseudomonadota > Alphaproteobacteria > CACIAM-22H2 > CACIAM-22H2 > DATJPD01. The sequence continues at coordinate 28,111 of DATJPD010000130.1, read as the reverse complement.
ATCACCCCCGAGGACGTCATTTGGACGTTCGACACCTTGCGAGCCAAGGGCCAGCCGCTCTACCGCAGCTACTACGGCGACGTCGTGAAGGTCGAGCAAAGCGGGCCCGATAAGGTCAAATTCATCTTCAAGGGCGGCGATAACCGCGAGCTGCCGCTCATTCTGGGCCAGCTGCCGGTGCTCTCGAAGAAGTACTGGGCGAACCGCGATTTCGAGAAGACGACGCTCGAGCCCCCCCTCGGCTCCGGGCCCTACAAGATCGATTCCTTCGAGGCCGGCCGCTACGTGACCCTGCGCCGCGTCCCGGACTACTGGGCGGCCAACCTGCCGGTCATGCGCGGCCAGAACAATTTCGAGACGATCCGCTATGACTACTATCTCGACCAGAACGTCTCGCTCGAAGCCTTCCTCGCCGGGAAATACGATCTCCGATTGGAGCGTTCGGCCAAGGATTGGGCGAGCAGCTACACCACCCCCGCGGTCCTGGCGGGACTGATCCGCCGCGACGTCATCCCCGACATCACGGGACGCGTGATGCAGGGCTACTTCATGAATACCCGGCGCCCGGTGTTCAAGGACCGCCGGGTGCGGCAGGCGATGATCGATGCGTTCGACTTCGAATGGACGAACAAGAACCTCTTCTACGGCTTCTACTCGCGGATCGACAGCTACTTCGGCAAGGACGACCAGCTGTCGGCGCGCGGCCTTCCGACCGGCGCCGAACTCGCTCTGCTGGAGAAGTTCCGCGACAAGCTGCCGCCCGAGCTGTTCACCGAACCCCACAAAGTGCCCACCACCGACGGCACCGGCGAATGGCGCGAGAACCAGCGCGATGCGTTTCGCAATCTGCGTGATGCGGGCTACAAGGTCGAGAACGGCAAGCTCGTAGGGCCGGACGGGAACCAGCTGTCGTTCGAGATCCTGCTTAATGATCCGCGCTTCGAGCGGATCACCTTGCCCTACGTCCAGAACCTGCGCCGGCTCGGCATCGACGCCCGCGTGCGGACCATCGACGCATCTCAGTACCAGCGGCGGATGGACAGTTTCGATTTCGACATGACCGTCGGCCTGGTCCCCGAATCCGAGTCGCCCGGAAACGAGCAGCGCGACTTCTGGGGCTCGGCCGCCGCCGACACGCCGGGAAGCCGCAACATCGCGGGGATCAAGGACCCGGTCGTCGATGCGTTGAGCGAGATGATCATCACTGCTCCCGACCGCCCGAGCCTCGCTGCGGCCACGCGCGCCCTCGACCGCGTCCTGCTTTGGGGCAACTACGTGGTTCCCCAGTTCTGGCTCTATCAGGATTGGGTCGCGTCCTGGGACCGCTTTGGCCGCCCGCCGGACAATCCCCACGTCGGTTACAATCCCGGCTTCTGGTGGGTCGATCCGCAGAAAGACGCGGCGCTGAAGGCCAAGCGCGGCGGCTGATGAAAGCGGCCTGATGCTCGGCTATCTCGTCCGCCGCCTGCTGCTCATCATCCCGACCCTGTTCGGGATCATGGTGGTCAATTTCGCGATCGTGCAGTTCGCGCCCGGCGGCCCGGTCGAAACCGTGCTGGCTCGGCTGCAGGGCGGTGCGGTGAGCGCCACGGCGCGGCTCAGCGGCAGCGGCGGCGATATCCAGTCCGCGCGGGCGAACCAGTCCTCGAACGCCGAACCGGCCAAATATCGCGGCGCACGAGGCATCGACCCCACCGTCATCAAGCAAATAGAAGTCCAGTTCGGCTTCGACAAGCCGCCGCTCGAGCGTTTCTGGCTGATGATGCGGAAGTACGCCGTCTTTGACTTCGGCACGAGCTATTTCCGCGACCGCAAGGTCATCGACCTGATCGCGGACAAGATGCCGGTGTCGATCTCGCTCGGCCTGTGGTCGACACTGATCATTTATCTGATCTCGATCCCGCTGGGGATCGGCAAGGCGGTGCGCGACGGCAGCCGCTTCGATGCCTGGAGCAGCGGGGTCATCATCCTCGGCAATGCCGTTCCGAGCTTCCTGTTTGCGATCCTGCTCGTCGTGGTCTTCGCCGGAGGGCGGTTCGTCCAATGGTTCCCGCTGAGCCATCTGACCTCGGACAATTTCGACCAGCTCTCGTGGTGGCAGAAGGTCGTCGACTATCTTTGGCATATCGCGTTGCCGACGGTGTCGATCGTCATCGGCGGCTTCGCCAGCCTGACCATGTTGACCAAGAACTCGTTCCTCGACGAGATCAACAAGCAATACGTGATCACAGCGCGCGCCAAGGGATTGACCGAGCGGCGCGTGCTCTATGGCCACGTGTTCCGCAACGCGATGCTGATTGTCATCGCCGGGTTCCCAGGCGCCTTCATCAGTATCCTGTTCACGAGCGCGCTTTTGGTCGAAATCATCTTCTCGCTCGACGGGCTCGGGTTGCTCGGCTACGAGGCCGCGATCAACCGCGACTATCCGGTCATGTTCGGCACGCTCTACATGTTCACTCTGCTCGGCCTCGTGATGAAGATCGTGAGCGACCTCACCTACACGATGGTCGACCCGCGGATCGACTTCGAGACGCGAGGTTGAGCGGCGATGCACGATGCGCCTCCTCGCCCGTCCCGGCTGTCGCCGCTCAACCAGCGGCGCCTGGCGAATTTCAAGGCCAACCGGCGCGGCTACTGGTCGCTGTGGATCTTCCTGGCGGTATTCTGCACCAGCCTGTTCGCCGACTTCATCGCCAATGACCGGCCGATCCTGGTGCGCTACGACGGCGCGTTCTACATGCCGATCTTCCACGTTTATCCCGAGACGACCTTCGGGGGCGAGTTCGAGACCGAGGCCGACTACCGCGACCCCTATGTCGCGAAGATGATCTCCGCGCATGGCTGGATGATGTGGCCGCCGATCCCCTATAACTACCGGACGATCAATTACCGGCTGGCGGTGCCGGCCCCCGCACCTCCGTCGGCCGACAACTGGCTCGGAACCGACGACCAGGGGCGCGACGTCGTCGCCCGGCTCATCTACGGGTTCCGCATCTCGGTCCTGTTCGGCCTGATCCTGACCGTTCTGTCGTCGATCATCGGCGTGGCCGCCGGAGCGGTGCAGGGCTATTTCGGCGGCTGGACCGACCTGCTCTTCCAGCGCTTCATCGAAATCTGGTCGGGTATGCCGCAGCTCTACCTCCTGATCATCCTCTCGTCGGTAGTCGAGCCGAGCTTCTGGATTCTTCTCGTCCTTCTGCTGCTGTTCGAATGGATGGGCCTGGTCGACGTCGTACGGGCGGAATTTCTGCGCGCGCGCAACTTCGATTACGTCCGCGCGGCCCGGGCGCTGGGTGCCCGCGACATCACCATCATCTTCCGCCATGTCCTGCCGAACGCGGTGGTGGCGACCATGACCTTCGTGCCCTTCATCATGTCGGCCTCGGTGATCGCGCTCGCCTCGCTGGACTTCCTGGGATTCGGCCTGCCGCCAGGCTCGCCCTCGCTGGGCGAGCTCCTGTCGCAGGGCAAGTCCAACCTGCAGGCGCCATGGCTCGGCATCACAGCGTTTTTCGTCATCGCGATCCTCCTGTCGCTCCTGGTGTTCATCGGCGAGGCGGTGCGCGATGCGTTCGATCCGCGTAAGATCTTCCGGTAAGTCTCATGGCTGAAGACCCTCTGCTCCGCGTCCGCGATCTGTCGGTCACCTTCGACGTCGGCAAAGGCGAGCGCTTCACCGCGGTCGACCGGGTTTCCTTCGACTTGCCCCGCGGGGAGACCCTGGCGCTGGTCGGCGAATCGGGATCTGGCAAGTCGGTGACGGCACTGTCCGTGCTCCAGCTCCTGCCCTATCCGCTGGCCGCGCATCCGGCCGGCTCATCCGTGCGCTTCGCCGGGGAGGAGCTCATCGGCGCATCCGAATCCGCCTTGCAGCGCATCCGCGGCAACCGGATCGCGATGGTGTTCCAGGAACCGATGACCTCGCTCAACCCGCTGCACACGATCGAACGCCAGATCGGCGAGGTGCTGACCATCCACAAAGGGATGGGCGGCGCCGCGGCGCGCCAGCGCATTGTGGAGCTTCTGAAGCTGGTCGGCCTCGGCCAGCAGGCGGAGAAGCGGCTCGACGCCTATCCGCACCAGCTTTCGGGCGGCCAGCGCCAGCGGGTGATGATCGCCATGGCGCTGGCGAACGACCCGGATATCCTGATCGCCGACGAGCCGACGACCGCGGTCGACGTCACCATCCAGGCGCAGCTCTTGAAGCTCCTCGCCGAGCTGCAGGCGAAGCTCGGCATGGCGGTGCTCTTCATCACGCATGACCTCAACATCGTGCGCAAGGTGGCGCGCCGCGTCTGCGTCATGCAGCAGGGCAAGATCGTCGAGACCGGGCCGGTGGCCGAGATCTTCGCCCGGCCGCAGCACGAGTACACTCGCCACCTGCTCGCGGCCGAGCCGAAGGGCAAGCCGGGGCCGCGCCCGGCAGATGCAGCGACGATCGTCCAGGCGGCCGGGATCAAAGTGTGGTTCCCGATCAAGGGGGGCGTGCTCCGCCGCACCCAGGGCTACGTCAAGGCCGTGGACGGCATCGACTTCACCTTGCGCGAGGGCCACACCTTGGGCGTGGTCGGCGAGTCCGGCTCGGGCAAGACCACGCTCGGGCTTGCCCTGCTGCGGCTGGAGCGGGCGCAAGGACGCATCGTGTTCGCCGGCCGCGAGATCCAGGCGCTGCGCGCGCGCGAGGTCCGCCCGCTCAGGCGCGAAATGCAGATCGTCTTCCAGGATCCCTACGGCAGCCTCAGTCCGCGGCTGTCGATCGGCCAGATCATCGCCGAGGGCCTGCGCATCCATGGTATCGGAAAAAACGAGGCCGAGCGCACCCAGGCGATCACCGATGCGCTGCGCGAAGTCCGGCTCGATCCCGAGGTCCGGCACCGCTATCCGCACGAATTCTCGGGCGGGCAGCGCCAGCGCATCGCGATCGCGCGCGCGCTGGTGCTGAAACCGCGCTTTCTCGTTCTCGACGAGCCGACCTCGGCCCTCGACATGTCGGTCCAGGCGCAGATCGTCGACCTCTTGCGCGAGCTGCAGGAGCGGCACCGGCTTGCCTACCTGTTCATCAGCCACGACCTGCGCGTGGTGAGGGCGCTCGCGGACGACGTCATGGTGCTCAAGGACGGCCGCGTCGTGGAACAGGGCCCGGCCGCGCGCATCTTCGACTCCCCGCGCGATCCCTACACGAAAGCGCTCCTGGCCGCGGCCCTCAACCTCGAGGCCAGCGAGACCGGAATCGTAAAGACCTGACATGGCCCTGCTCTTCCTCAGCGATTCGGACGATCCGGTGGCATGGAACGCGGCGCTGGCGAAGCGCGTCCCCGGCCTCGATATGCGCGTGTGGCCGGAGACCGGTGCTGCGGCCGACATCGACGCGGCCCTGGTGTGGAACCATCCGCCGGGGGTCCTGAAGGCCTTTCCCAAGCTGCGCGCCATCCTCTCGCTGGGTGCGGGCGTGAACCACGTCCTCGACGATCCGGAGATTCCCGCCGACATTCCGATCGCGCGCATCGTCGACCCGGGGCTCGCCACCGGCATGGCCGAATACGCGGCCCTCGCCGTGCTGCGCTATCACCGGAATTTCGACGTCTATGAGAGGCAGCAGCGCGAACAGCGCTGGAGACGCCTGCCGATCCCGGTCACCACGGCACGGCGCGTGGGCGTGCTGGGCCTGGGCGAGATCGGCAGCGCCTGCGCGCGCATGATCGCGGGGCTCGGCTTTCCGGTCACCGGCTGGAGCCGCACGGCGAAATCTCTGCCGGGGGTTGCGTGCTACGCCGGCCCCGATGGCCTCGCGCCGTTCCTTAACACGACCGACATCCTGGTCTGCGTCCTGCCGCTGACCGCGGCGACCCGCGGGATCATCAATCAGACGACGCTCGCAAAGCTGCCGCGCAGTGCGTTCCTGATCAACATCGCGCGCGGCGCGCATGTGGTGGATCAGGACCTGATCGCGGCCCTCGACTCAGGGCAGCTTGCGGGCGCGACACTCGACGTGTTCGCGCACGAGCCGTTGCCGCGCGAGCACCCCTTCTGGAGCCATCCCAAGGTGACCCTCACGCCGCACATCGCGAGCATCACCAATCCCGAGACCGCCGCCGATGGCGTGGCCGAAAACCTGCGCCGCCTGCACGACGGGCGCCCGCTCCTCTATCTCGCGGACCGCGCGCGCGGTTACTGACTATTTTGCCTACTAGGCATCTTCGCCGTGGACAGCAGCACGGCGAAGTCCGTAGGCTTCCGAAATACAAGGTGGGGAACTAGGCCTTCGCGGCGGCCTTCGGCACCAGGACGCCGGCTTCGACGTCGGATTCCGCGCACACGCGGTTGCGGCCGTGATTCTTCGCGAAGTACAGGGCCGCGTCGGCACGCTGGATGAATTCGCCCGCCGGCTCCCCCGGCCGGAAGCAGGCGGCCCCCATCGATAGGGTGACCGTTCCGAGGTCGCGGTCGTCGTCCCGCTTGCGCACGCGCTTGGACGCGATCATGGCCCGCAGCTGGTCGGCGACCTTGACCGCGTCGCCGATCTTCGTATTCGGCAACAGCACGGCGAACTCCTCGCCGCCGTAGCGCGCCGCGATATCGCGGCCCTTGATGCCGTCGGTGAGCGCCTTGGCCACCAGGCGCAGCACCAGGTCGCCGAGCTGGTGACCGTAGGTGTCGTTGAACCGCTTGAAGTGATCGATGTCGGCCATGACGAGGCAGAGGTCGCCGCCGTCTTCCATCGCGTTGCGCATGCATTCGCGCAGGCGCACGTCGAAGAGCTTGCGGTTGCCCACGCCGGTCAGCGCGTCGACCAGCGTCTCGCGGCGCGCGTCTTCGACCTGCCGGCGCAGCACCTCGACCTCGTGCGAGGCCGATGCCAGCTTGCCGCTCACCTCGTCGTTATGCGCGATCATGCGCTGCGTGTCGCCGAGGATCTGCTCGACCACGGCCTTGAGCTTCTCGGGATCGAGCGGCCCGCCCATGACCTCGCTGACATGGTCGAGCTTCTCGCCGTACTTCTTGGTGCCGAGCCCGGCACGCTGGATCAGGTCCAGCACGGTGGTGGCCGCCGCCGAAATGCGCTCGCCCGCCTCGCGCAGCTGGTTGGCCTGGCGGTTGTCGCCGATCATCCGCTCGTAGAGCTCGGCGTTGCGCTCGGGCGTGTACTCGGCCCGGTTGGAGTCGAGGATTTCGATCGCCCGGATGAGCTCGGGGAAGTTGCCGCTGACGAAGGCGAACCACACGGAGAAGTTCTGCGGCGTCGGCGGCACGCGCCGCTTGGCCATGGCGTCCAGGGCCTGGTTGGCGAACGACCGCGCGCGGTCGAAATCGATGGTCCCCGTCACGTGTTCCCCTGATCCCGTGAACTATGATCCGGATTGTTATTATTTTCTGTCGCGGGACTTGATCAAATATAGGCTCCCGCGCGGCCGCGATTCGTCCATAGAACCGCGATAGACGCAAGCCCGATCATGCGGGTCCCGTCATCGAACCGAAGCGTTCGGCGATCGTGCGAAAGACGGCGCGCAAGGTTTGCGCCTCGGCCCCTTCCGGCCGGCCGGGACGCCCCCAGGCGTTCCAGGCGTACAGATCGAAATGCGCCCAGGCCACCCCCGGCGCCACGAATTCTTGCAGAAATAAGGCGGCGGTGATCGAGCCGGCGAACGGGCCGTCCGAGATGTTGTTGATGTCGGCCGTCTTGCTGTCCAGCCGCTGCCGGTACGGCTGCCACAGCGGCAGCCGCCAGAACGGATCGGACTCGTCGGTCGCGTGCCCCAAGAGTGCAGCTGCCAGGTTCTCTTCATTGCAGAACATCGCGGGCAGCTCGGGCCCGAGCGCCACCCGGGCGGCACCGGTCAGGGTCGCGAAGTCGACGATCAGCGCCGGTTTCTCTTCGCACGCCAAGGCAAGCGCATCGGCCAGGATGAGGCGGCCCTCGGCGTCGGTGTTGCCGATTTCGACCGTGATCCCCTGGCGCGACTTGATGATGTCGAGCGGCCGGAACGCATTGCCGGACACGGAGTTCTCGACCGCAGGGACCAGCACGCGCAGGCGCACCGGGAGCTTCGCCTCGACGATCATGCGGGCGAGGCCCAGCGCATGCGCCCCCCCGCCCATGTCTTTCTTCATGAGCTTCATGCCGGAGTCGGGCTTGAGGTCCAGGCCACCGGTGTCGAAGCATACGCCCTTGCCGATGATCGTCACCCGCGGATGCCGCACCTCACCCCAGCTGAGGTCGATCAGCCGCGGCGCCCGCGCCGCAGCGCGGCCCACGGCGTGGATCAGGGGGAAGTTGCGCTTCAGCAGCGCGTCGCCCTTGGTGACCTCGATGTCGAGCCCAAGCTCCTCGGCCAAGTCCTTGGCGGCGCGTGCGAGTTCGGCAGGACCCATGTCCTCGGCCGGCGTGTTGACGAGGTCGCGCACGAGATCGGCCGCACGCGCGGCCCGCTCGACCGCCGCACGGTCGGCGTGGCGCGGCCACACGAGCTCGGCCGGCGCCCGTGCCGCCTTGCGATAGCGGGTGAACGTGTAGGACCCGAGCGCCCAGCCGATCGCAAGACGTGTCGCGGCCGCCGCGTCCGGCTCGGGGTCGAACCGGTAGCTGCCCTTGGGCAGCCGCAACGGCAGCCCGGCGGCGTGCCATAAATCCTCGGCGGCCGCGTTGCCGGCGACCGCCGCAAGAATACGGGCCGGGTGCCCGTCGCGGCCGGGCAAAAGGCAGAATTCGCCGGGCTTGGCGGCAAATCCCGTACCCTCGACCCAGTTGCGGGCCACAGCAGGTGCCGCCTTCAGCCACTTGGGCAGCCCGGCCTTGGTGATGAGGGTGATGGGGCGGGTGGCGGCCAGCGGACGGGTGCGAAACGGAAGCGGCAAGCGGAGAATCCCCTAAATGTGCAGGTCGCGGTCAGAATGGCCCGAAAGCCTCGTCTAGGAAAGGCCGGGCGCCCCCGGCTGGCCAAGCGCCAAGGAACTTCGTAGGTTAAGCCATGGCTGAATTCACTCTCCACATCGGCAACAAAGCCTATTCGTCGTGGTCGCTGCGCGGATGGCTCGCCTGCAAGATTGCCGGCATCGATTTCGCGGAGCAGGTACACGACATGTACACCGCGGACTGGCCGGCGACGGTGCGCCGCATCTCGCCCACCGGCAAAGTCCCGGCACTGCACCATCAAGGCCGCGTGGTCTGGGAATCGATCGCGATCATCGAGTATCTCGCCGATATCAAGCCGCAGTCCGGGCTTTGGCCGGCGGATCCGGCAGCGCGGGCACAGGCGCGCGCGATCTCGGCCGAGATGCACGCCGGGTTCGCGGAGCTGCGCCGGGCGATGTGGATGAACGTCCGCCGCCGCTTTCCGGGCAAAGGCCGCACCCCCGGAGCGCTCGCCGACATCGCACGTATTGTCGCGTCGTGGCGCGACACGCGCACCCGGTTCGGCGCCGACGGCCCCTTTCTCCTCGGCAAGAGGCTGAGTGCTGCCGATGCCATGTACGCGCCGGTCGTCGCACGGTTCGTGACCTGGGCGCCCGAGCTGCCGGACGAGGCGGCAGCCTACGTGGCCGCGGTATGGGACCACCCCTTCCTCCTCGACTGGCGGAAGGCGGCGGACGCCGAGACCTGGATCAACCAGAAATTCGAGAGCCCCGTCGACTGAGTCAGCCGGCAGCGAGCAACGCGCGGGCGATCGCCTCCCACTCCGCGGTCAGTGCGCCCTTGCCGGCAGGGCGGCCGGCGCGGCGATACCAATAGCCGGCGTTGGACGCATCGCCTTCGACACGGTGAAGATACGCATGCACCCAGGCGCACGGCGCATCGTCCTCGGCCTGCGCGATCTCGTGCGCCTTGGCCCAGTCGTCGCGCGCCGCCCACCACAGCGCCTTGAGCGGGGTGGTGAGCCCGCGCGGCGGGCGGTCCGCCGTCAGGGAGGACCTGAACGCTGCGAAATCCACGACCCTCAGAAGCCCTTCACGACCTCGTTCGTGTGTTCCACCTCGGGAGTGCCATCGAAGCAATGGCCGACCAGGGACCGCCAGGCCTGGAAATCCTGGGAGCCGCGGAAGTCGACGGTGTGGTTCTCGACCGTGTCCCAGCGCACGAACAGCCGATAGCGGTTCGGCTTCTCGACCGAGCGCTGCAGCTCCATGCCGCGGCACCCCTTGGCGCGCTGGAAAATGGGGGCGGCTTTTCTGACTCCCGATTCGAACTCGGCCTCGAGGCCGGGCTTGACGGCGATCTGGGCGATCTCGAGCACCATGGCGTTCATCCTCCTGATGTGATTCGGATTTACCCGCGCGCCGGGGCCATGCGGCCCACCCGCGCGAAATAGTGGATCAAGATGGCCGCCGTGGCCGCCACATTGAGCGACTGGACCCAGCCGGAGCCGGGCAGTGTCACAATGTCATCGCACGCCGCCATGCTCGCGGCATCGAGACCAGATTCCTCGTTGCCGAGCACCAACAGGATCGGGCGGTCGAGCGGGATTTGCTCGACCGGGCGCCCGGCACCCAGCGCCGTCCCGACGACCCGGTACGCGGGCTTCAGCCGCTTCAGCACGTCCGGCAGGCCGGTCGCACGGTAGACCTGAACGAACTCGAGTCCGCCCTCGGCCACGCGATGCGCCGCGTCCGACGGGCCTGCCTGCGCGGGATGGTCGGAGACGATCAGACGATCAAGCCCGAAGAACGCCGCGGTGCGCACGATCGCGCCCAAATTGTGAGGATTTCCGATCCCGTCGAGGGCCAGCAGCAGCGGCGACCGCTTGCGCCAGGACTCCGCCATCTGCGGGTCGAACGGCAGCATGGGGCGCGGCCGGGCAAGGGCCACCACACCGCCGTGCATCGCCGTTCCGGCCACCCGCGCCAGCTCGTCCACGCCGACGCGCCGGTATGGCTTCCGCCGCCGGGCGAGCTCCTGGCAGAACGATTCGACCTCGGTCGAGCGCTCGGCAAGGAAAAAGAGGCGTTCCACCCGTTCGGGTGAGTTCGCGAACAGCGCCGTCACGGCGGCGAGGCCGGCCACGCGGGTGAGGTCGATTTGCCCGGGTGGCCGCCGAAGCCGCCGGGGCGGCCGCGGCCGGGGGCGGCCGCGCGTCATCCGAGCGCGTCCTGGAGCAAATGGGTCGCGATGTCCGCCGGCTTGGGCTTGATCTTCTTCTCGTCCTCGCCCGCCATCATCCGCTGCACCAGCAAGCGACTCTGAACGTTGGCCAATTTGACCTTCACGATGCCGCCGGCGCCGCCAAGCCGCGGATAATGCGCGGGATCGACCAGCTTCTCCTTCCGCGTCACCTTGGCCAGCAGCGTCGCCTCGTCCTGATCGGTCTCCTGCGCCTTGACGAGGGTCCAGTCCGACACGCCGCAATGTTTTGTCACATTCAGCGACTCGACCGCCGCCTCGGCCGGCCCGTCCGTCACCCCCAGCTTGTAGACATGCGCGGTCAGCCCCACGTCCGAGGCCCATTCCTGGAGAGACTGGCTTCGCGCCACGTACAGAGCGGGCATAATTTGATCCTCAGCGGTCCTTTTCAGGCGCGCCGAGTCGGGTCGCAAGCAGCCCCGTCGGTCACCTGGCCGGCAGCCCGGCCGCACCAACTTTATGATCTCCTTCCGGGACTTGCGAGCCCCGACTCGAGACCGCGCCTCATTGTCGCCGCAAAACCGTGCGAGGAACTATCGAGCGTCATGCCCCGTTGTCACAATGCCGCGGGCGGCTCGGCGCGCGGTGCATGGCTTGGCACCGCCTGAGGGCGAGTGCTTACGACAATTCATGACTGGCGCCGATCTTGCACCGCAGAACCGCAACTGCGAGGTGCGCCACTGTGTCCAGGCGATCACATTTCGAGGACTTCGAAATAAGAACGCAGGGAAAAAGCATTGTCTCTTGGCAAGAAGGCGTTAACGATAGAGGCGCATACTCGGTGTCGAGTCGGGGGCAATCACTGGCGGAGGACCATGCCAGGACGGGGCCTCACCTTGCGGATGACCGCGACGCGGATGGCCGCGACGATCGCAGCCCACATCGCGATCGTGCCCTCGTTTTGTCGCACCGCAGACTCAGATTTGCCGCTCCGTTTCGGCTCGCCGCTCCTTATTTGCAACTTATGCAACTGCGGGACTCGCACGTTTCCGCATGGAGTCACTCCTGATGCCTAACACCACGCTCTCCGACGATCTCTTTGGCGACTACTCGCGGGCTCATGAGAACCGCCAGGCGACCGAAATGTCGCTTCGCGAGTATCTCGAGGGCTGCCGCGACGAGCCCGTGAGATATGCCTCCGCCGCCGAGCGGATGATGGCCGCCATCGGAGAGCCGGAGCTGATCGACACCTCGCGCGACCAGCGGTTCTCGCGCGTCTTTCTGAACCGCACCATCAAGATCTATCCCGCCTTCGCCGACTTCTTCGGAATGGAAGAGACGATCGAGCGGATCGTCGGGTACTTCCGCCACGCCGCCCAGGGGCTCGAAGAGCGCAAGCAGATCCTCTACCTCCTCGGTCCGGTCGGCGGCGGCAAGTCCTCGCTTGCCGAGCGCCTGAAGGCCCTCATGGAGAAGGAACCGATCTTCGTGCTCAAGGCCGGCGACGAGTTGAGCCCGGTGCTCGAGAGCCCGCTCGGCCTGTTCTCGGCCGAGACCTACGGCCGCATGCTCGACGAGAAATACGGCATCCCGGCGCGCCGCATCCCGAACATCATGTCGCCGTGGGCGGTCAAGCGCCTCGACGAGTTCGGCGGCGACGTCAGCAAGTTCCGCGTGGTGAAGCTGTACCCCTCGCGCCTGAAGCAGATCGCGGTCGCCAAGACCGAACCCGGCGACGAGAACAACCAGGACATCTCGACTCTGGTTGGCAAGGTCGACATCCGCAAGCTCGAGATGTTCAGCCAGAACGATCCGGACTCTTACAGCTACTCGGGCGGCCTCAACCGCTGCACGCAGGGCCTGCTCGAGTTCGTCGAGATGTTCAAGGCGCCGATCAAGATGCTGCATCCGCTGATCACGGCGACGCAGGAAAGCAACTACATCGGCAGCGAGAACATCGGCGCCCTGCCCTTCCACGGCATCGTGCTCGCGCACTCGAACGAGGCCGAGTGGCAGAACTTCAAGGCCAACCGCAACAACGAAGCCTTCATCGACCGCATCTGCGTGATCAAGGTCCCGTACTGCCTGCGGGTGACGGAGGAGCAGCGCATCTATGAGAAGCTGATCCGCAACTCCGACCTGGTGAAGGCGCCCTGCGCGCCGGCCACGCTCGAGATGCTCGCGCGCTTTGCCGTGTTGTCGCGCCTCAAGGAGCACGAGAACTCGAACCTCTACTCCAAGATGCGCGTCTACGACGGCGAGAGCATCAAGGAGACCGACCCCAAGGCCAAGCCGATGCAGGAGTACCGCGACGCGGCGGGCGTCGACGAGGGCATGGAGGGCATCTCCACCCGCTTCTCGTTCAAGGTCCTGTCGCAGACCTTCAACTACGACACCAGCGAGGTGGCCGCCGACCCCGTCCACCTCATGTACATCCTCGAGCAGGCGATTCGCCGCGAGCAGTACGCGGCCGACACCGAGAAGAAATATCTCGAGTTCATCAAGGGCGAGCTGGCGCCCCGCTATGCCGAGTTCATCGGCAACGAGATCCAGAAGGCCTATCTCGAGTCCTATCACGACTACGGCCAGAACCTGTTCGACCGCTACGTCGACTACGCGGACGCATGGGTCGAGGACCAGGACTTCAAGGATCCCGACACCGGCCAGTTGCTCAACCGCGAGCTGATCAACCAGGAGCTCTCGAAGATCGAGAAGCCCGCCGGCATCGCCAATCCGAAGGACTTCCGCAACGAGGTCGTGAAGTTCGCGCTGCGGGCGCGCGCCCAGAACAACGGGAAGAACCCGTCCTGGACATCGTACGAGAAGCTGCGCGAGGTGATCGAGCGCCGGATGTTCAGCCAGGTCGAGGACCTCCTGCCGGTGATCAGCTTCGGCTCGAAGAAGGATTCCGAGACCGAGAAGAAGCACACCGAGTTCGTGTCGCGGATGACGGAGCGCGGCTACACGGAACGCCAGGTGCGGCGCCTGGTCGAGTGGTACATGCGCGTCAAGCAGGCCGGCTAGCGGACCCGGGGCGAACGACGGGGGGAAGGCAGGCTATCTTGAACATCATCGACCGGCGCCTGAATCCGAAGGGCAAGAGCCTCACCAACCGGCAGCGTTTTCTGCGACGCGCGCGCCGCCACATCCAGGAGGCGATGCGCGACGTCGTGCGCGGCCGCGGCATCGCCGATGTCGGCGACGGCGAGAAGATCGCCATTCCGGCGGACGATTTACGCGAGCCCTCGTTCCATCACAGCCGCGAGGGCGGCGTGCGCGAGTACGTGCTGCCCGGCAACAAGGAGTATCTGAAGGGCGACCGCATTCCGCGCCCGGAGGGCGGCGATGGCGGCGGCGCCGGCTCGAAGGGCAGCACGGACGGCGACGGCGAGGACGATTTCCGGTTCATGCTGTCGAAGGAGGAGTTCCTCAACATCTTCCTCGAGGACCTCGAACTCCCCGACCTTCTGAAGAAGAAGGTGCAGCAGCTCGAATCGCCCGCCTACGCGCGCGCCGGGTTCACGGTCACCGGGCCGCCGGCGAGCCTCAGCCTGACGCGCACGATGCGGAATTCGCTGTCGCGCCGGATCGCCTTGCGCCGGCCGAAACTCAAGGACATCGAAGCCCTCGAGAAGGAGATCGAGGCCTTGGGCGATGCGCCGGCGGACGCCGAGAAGAAGGCGAAGCTCGAGGCCGAACGCGACCGGCTGCTGCGCCGGCGGCGCTACGTCCCATTCATCGATCCGATCGACGTGCGCTACCATCGCTTCGACCCCGTGCCGAAGCCGATCACCAAGGCCGTGATGTTCTGCCTGATGGACGTGTCGGGGTCGATGAACGAGCACATGAAGGATCTCGCGAAGCGGTTCTTCATGCTGCTCTACGTGTTCCTCACCCGGCGCTACCGGCACGTGGACATCGTCTTCATCCGGCACACGCACGAGGCGGCAGAGGTCGACGAGCAGACCTTCTTCTATTCGACCGATACCGGCGGCACGGTGGTATCGACCGCGCTGGCAGAGATGAAGAAGATCGTCGACGAACGCTACAGCCCGAGCGAGTGGAACATCTACGCCGCCCAAGCCTCCGACGGCGACAACTCGGGCGGCGACAACGCGCACGCGGCCGAGCTCCTGCAGGACTCGATCCTGCCGCTGTGCCAGCATTTCGCCTATGTCGAGGTCGGCCCCGAGGACCGCGACTGGACCTCGCGCGATACCGAGCTGTGGGCGACCTACAAGACGCTGCGCAAGGATGGCGGCGTGCTCGCCATGCGCAAGGTGAGGCGGCGGAACGAGATTTTCCCCGTCTTCCACGACCTCTTTGCCCGCGACGCGGTCGCGAGCTGACCGGAGACTTCATGAACAAGCTCGAAACCGCCACGACGCCGCTCTTCACCGGCTCGGACTGGGATTACGAGAAGCTCAGGCGCGCCTACGCGGCGATCGAGGAGATCGCGACCAAGGAGTGCGGCCTCAACTGCTATCCCAACCAGGTCGAGGTCATCACCGCCGAGCAGATGCTGGACGCATATTCCTCGGTCGGCATGCCGCTGATGTACAAACACTGGTCGTTCGGCAAGCACTTCGCGCGCGACGAGGTGCTGTACCGCAAGGGCTTGCGCGGCCTTGCCTATGAGATCGTGATCAACTCCAATCCCTGCATCAGCTACGTCATGGAGGAGAACTCCATGGCGCTGCAGACGCTGGTGATGGCGCACGCGGCGTTCGGCCACAACCATTTCTTCAAGAACAACCACCTGTTCCTGCAGTGGACCGACGCCGAGAGCATTCTCAACTACCTCGAGTTTGCGAAGAATTTCATCGCCAAATGCGAGGAGAAGCACGGCTTCGCGGCGGTCGAGAAGGTGCTGGACGCGGCCCACGCGCTGATGAACCAGGGCGTCAACCGCTATCCCAAGAAGCGGAAGCTCGACCTCAGCCGCGAGGAAAGCCGCGAGCGCGAGCGCGCCGAGTACCAGGAGCTGATCTACAACGATTTGTGGCGCACCGTTCCGCGCAGCGCGGGCGGCGAGGCGCGGCCGGACGACGTCGCCGAGCGCCGGCGCAGGCTGCGGCTGCCGGAGGAAAATCTCCTGTATTTCCTCGAAAAGACGGCGCCGAAGCTGCAGCCCTGGCAGCGCGAAATCCTGCGCATCGTGCGCAACATCGCGCAGTATTTCTATCCGCAGCGCCAGACCAAGGTGATGAACGAGGGCTGCGCCACGTTCGTGCACTACCACATCGTCAACCGGCTCTACGACACCGGCCGGCTGCCGGAGGGTGCGATGCTCGAGATCCTCGACTCGCACAGCTCGGTCGTGCGCCAGCCGGAGTTCGACGACCAGCACTACGGCGGCCTCAACCCCTACGCGCTCGGCTTCGGCATGATGCAGGACATCGTGCGCATGACGACCGAGCCGACGGACGAGGATCGCGCGTGGTTCCCGGACCTCGCCGGTAACGGCGACATCTGGGGCACTCTGCGCCACGTGTGGGCGAATTATCGCGACGAGAGCTTCATCCTCCAGTATCTGAGCCCGCACTTCATCCGCAAGATGAAGCTGTTCACGGTGCGCAACGACGCCGAGGAGCCGGAGCTCGAGGTCACGGGCATCCACGACGAGTCGGGATATCGCGAGGTGCGCCGCGCCCTCGCCCGCAGCTACGACATCGCCGAGCTCGAGCCGGACATCCAGGTCGTGGACGTCGATCTGGCCGGCGACCGGCGGTTGATCCTGCAGCACCGGGTGCGCAACGGGGTCACCCTCGACAAGGCGGAAACCAAGCGCGTGCTGCGCTACATCGCCAGTTTGTGGGGCTATCCGGTGCGCCTGGTCGAGATCGATGCCGCCACCGACCGCTGGCTGCACGAGCACGAAGAGGGCGAGCCCGCCGCTTCGGCGGCCTGATCCATCAGCTCAGGACAGACGCACTTTTATCTCATCGTCCGTCGCTTGCGTCTCCGTGCCGAGCCGCCCAAGATGGGGCTCTGCAGCGTGAGTAGCGCATAAGAGGACGTATGACCGAGCCCGTCTGGACCAAGTTTCTCACCGAACGCGATAAGGCGGTGTTCCGCGCCTCAGGGTATGGCGCCCGCGCCGGATTCGGCAAGCGGCCGGCCCTCATCATCATCGACGTGACCTATAATTTCTGCGGCGACCGGCCGGAGCCGATCCTCGAATCGATCAAGCGCTGGCCCAATTCCTGCGGCGAGGACGCCTGGGCCGGCATCGCCGCGATCAAGACCCTCGTGGGCGCGTGCCGCGCCAAGGGCGTGCCGGTCATCTACACGACGGCCGCTTACCGCAGCGACGACTGGGACATCGGCAGCTGGGCGTGGAAGAACTCGCGCTCGGACGAATGGGCGGGCCCTCCGCAGACCAATCTCGACGGCAACACGATCATGCCCGAGATCGCGCCCGGCCCGCGCGACATCGTGGTCCTCAAGCAGAAGCCGAGCGGGTTTTTCGGCACGCCGCTTGCGAGCTATCTCACGCTCCTCGGCTGCGACAGCCTGCTCGTCACCGGCACGACCACCAGCGGCTGCGTGCGGGCGACCGTGCTCGATGCGTTCAGCAGCAACTACCGCTGCATCGTCGCCGACGACGGGTGCTTCGACCGCTCGCAGGCCTCGCACGCGATCAACCTGTGCGACATGCACGCCAAGTATGCGGACGTGATCGGAAGCGCCGAGATCGTCGATTATGTGAACAAGCTTCCGTCGGGGCTCTTCGATTTGCCGAAAGGCGCGCGCGGCGCGGCCTAGTCGGCCGCGGCCGGCTGTACGCTGAGCCCCAGCGCCTCGAACAGCGCCGCGTCGGCCTCGCATTCGCTGTTGGCGGTCGTCAGCAGCTTCTCGCCGTAGAAAATCGAGTTGGCGCCCGCGAGGAAGCACAACACCTGGGCCTCGCGGCTGAGCTGCCGCCGGCCGGCGCTGAGACGCACACGGCACTTCGGCATGACGAGCCGGGCTACGGCGCACAGGCGGGTGAACTCGAGCGCATCGACGGGCGGCCGGTCGGCCAGCGGCGTGCCCGGGATCGCGGCCAGGCCGTTGATCGGCACGCTCTCCGGGTGCGGCGTCAATGACGCGAGGGTCTGCAGCATTGCGCAGCGATCGCGCACCGTTTCGCCCATGCCGATGATGCCGCCCGAGCAGATTTCGATTCCCGCGTCTCGAACGGTGTGCAAGGTCTGCAGGCGCTCGTCGTAGGTTCGCGTGGTGACGATGTCGCCGTAGAACTCGCGGCTGGTGTCAAGGTTATGATTGTAGGCGGTCAGCCCTGCCGCCTTGAGCCGGCGCGCCTGCTCGTCATCGAGCATGCCGAGGGTCACGCAGGCTTCCATGCCGAGCGCCCGAACGCCCTTGACCATGTCGACCACCGCGTCGAACTCGCGGCCGTTGCGCACCTCGCGCCACGCCGCCCCCATGCAGAAGCGGCCGGCCCCCGCATCCCTTGCCGCGCGCGCCTCCGCGAGAACCGCCTCTACGTCCATCATCCGTTCGCGCTCAAGGTCCACGTCGCGCCAGTGCGCGGACTGCGCGCAATATTTGCAGTTCTCGGGGCACCCGCCGGTCTTGATGCTGAGCAGGCTGGCGCGCTGGATGTCGGCCGGATCGTGGTGACGGCGGTGCATCTCGTTGGCGCGGCCGACCAACTCGAGCAGCGGCAGGTCATGCAAGGCCACGATCTCGTCGACCGTCCAGTCGTGGCGGATGTCAGCGGCGGCAGGTATCACGAGCAGGAATCTCCCTTGAGCTCGATTGCGCCCCTGTATGGCGCGCCCCCTTTCATTCGTCAAATCGGGCGCGTGGCGCGCTCCCCATTCGCCATGGAATGCGCTAGGGTCGCCCGCTGTCCGACGGGGTGAAGCGGGGATGACGTTCTGGCTGTTGATCTTCGGCGTGGTCGCCGGAGCGGCGCTGTTGTGCGAGGTCGCCGTGCACGTGGCTCCCGAGCTCTTTGCCGCACACAGCCGCGAATCCGCCCTGAAGGAAGAGGTCAGCAAGCTGCATCACGACCTCTCCACCGCCGAAAAGAAGATCGAATCCATGCTGGCGTCCAGCCGCGCCACGGATGCCGAGATCGAAGCCGCGCGCATCGAAATCAACCGGCTCGAGCGCGATCTCGCGCAGCGCAAGCGTGTCCCTCCGATCCTCGTCTATCGCATCGGACCGCCCTCGCCGACCCAGCTGCGCTATCGCGCGCCGATCACCAAGCAGATTCCGAGCGACGCGGAGCCGAACCAGGCGCTGGTCTGGCGCACGCCGTGCATCATCGAGACCTGGGCGCACACGCCGCGCCAGGCGGGCCAACAGGCGTCCCAGCAGTTCCGCGCCGAGCTCGGCTATTCGATCGGTAAATTCGTTCGCCGTGACGAGCCGGCATGAGCTTTGAGGCCGTCATTGCGATTGCCGGCATCCTGGCCGCGGCGGTCTGGCTGATGTGGGGCATCAACCGCCTGAGCTTGGCATGGAGCGCCGTACAGACCCGGGTCAAGGAACTCGACCGGAAGCGCGTCGACATGGCGCGCGAGATGATGAAGTTCGGCGAAGCTCTGCTGCGCCACAAGCGCGACGAACAGGAGGCGAGCGAAAAGCTCGGCGCCCTGCGCGCCCAGATCACCGCCAAGACCAAGGAGATCGCGGAGTTCGTCCCACCACCGCCCCAGGAAATCCTGATCACGTCGGAGTACCCATCCACCCACGACGACAAGGCCTGGATCGTCTCGATGGTGAGGCCCAACGGCGCGGACGAAGCCAACCCACGGCATTACCTGATCTGGGCGGCCGACCACGGGGCCGCCCTGAACCGGGCGCGCAGCACGTTGACCGAGCAGGCTTTTGGCTACGAACCGAGCAATGCCCAGCGTTACTCATGAGCGGTGCTATGGTATGCTGCGCGGGCTCGCCTCGCCGCAGTTGCAGGATGCGTTAACCTGACGCACTGTAGCGGGCAGTTCTTGCGGTTCGGGCGCCCGCAATGTTCAACGCAGCTGCCAGTGAGTCGAACGGCGAATGGTATCTCGGCGTCTATTGCCGGAAGTGCCAAGCGCCGATCCCGGTCTTCCAGGATCCGGGACGCGGCACGGCCATCACGGCTGGCAGCGGCAAGCTGACCGTTGCCTGCCCCCGTTGCGGCAAGAAAGCCCATTACGCCGCGCGCGAAGTCATCACGTTCCTGGTCTACGCCGACAGGCCGGCGACCGCCGACCGTGCGCCGGTGAACGACGATCAGCCGATCGACAGCGGTACGCGCATGGCTGACTCCGAACCCGTCCTCGACCTGGCGCCTTACGAAATCCCGGACGCCGAACCGGAGGACGAATTCGTTCCGGACGCGATATCGGAGGCCGAGCCCGCACCCGAGCTCGGTCAGGGCCGGCCGCGCGGGCCGGAAATCGTTCTCGAGCTTGCGCCCTACGAGATCTCCGAGGGCGAGGAGGCGGCGGCGCCTGCCCCTGAGCCGGTCGCGGAGGCGGCGGCGGATCAACCCGAGCTGCGCGAGGAGACAACGGTCGGCGAGCTCCCGGCGCCGGACGCCGATCCTGAAGTCGAACGTGACGTGCCGGAGGTTGTCGCGGAGCAAAGCCCGCAGCCCGAGCCGACCCCAATTGCGGCACCGTCTGTCGAGCCGGCTGGACAGCCCGATCGCGACGGGGCACTCGAGCTCGAAGCCTTTTTCGACACCAGTCCGCTTGCCGAGCCCGGCCTAGCCGAGGTGGCGCCCGAAGCGCCGGCCAGCGAAGGAGCCGCGACTGAGGAACCGCCCGGACATGACATGCCGCTTGCGGCGCTCGTCCCGGAGGCGGCCGAAGCAACCCCGGTGCCCGTGGCTGAACCGGTTGCCAGCAGCGATCCGGGGCCAGTCCCGTCATCCCAGGTAGACGCGGCTCTCGACCTCGAGGCGTTCTTCGAAGCCAGCCCGTTGCCCGAGGCCGCACCGGTCGAAGCCCCGGCGCCTGAACCCGAGCCGGCTGCCAGCAGCGATCGGGAGCCGGTCCCGCCGTCCCAAATCGACGCTGGCCTCGACCTCGAAGCATTCTTCGAGGCCACCCCGTTGCCCGAGGCCGCACCGGTCGAAGCACCGGCGCCTGAACCCGAGCCGGCGCCGGCGATCGAGCTCGAAGCGGCGCCGGAGACGGACGTAGAGCCGATACGACAGCCCACTCCCGAGCCCGCCCTCGAACTCGAGGCGTTCTTCGAAGCCAGCCCGCCCGCCGAGCCAGCGCCGCTCGCGGAGGCACAAACAGAGGTTCCGGCCGCGAGCGAGGCGTTCGCCCGCGAGGCCCTGATCAGCTCAGGGCCGACCTTCGAAATTTCCGCAGCCGAAACTCCGCCCGCCATTCCTGCCGCCGTTGAAATGGTCCCGGCCGAACCGCCGCCGCCCGCGGCGCCGAAGCCGATCGCCGTCATTTATCGCGAGCGCTGGGCCGACGCGGCCGCCCGCCCGCAGATCATCAAAGAATTGCGCCCGCTCATCCAGGGCCTCAAGGCGCGCGCCGAGGCGCAGCGCCACGACGTGCTGGTCCGCGTGACGGACCTGTTCATGGATTACCTCGTCGAGGTGGCGCCCGAGCGCCAGAGCGGCGTTGCCATCGAGCAGTACATCCACGCCGTGTTCGCGCTGTCGACGCGCGGGCGCCTACGGGGTACCGACCGGATCGGCGAGGAGATGGCCGCTACCTTGCGGGCCCTCAACCGCCACGCCGGCCTTTACACGCACCGCTGAACTCCCGCATATCACCTTCATCAGGGAGGGTGATCATGAGCGAGCCGACGAGCGACGTGCGGGCGCGGAACGCGATGGCGATCGCGACGCCAGCCGATTACGTGCGCGATCCCACGCGGTGGGGCAGCCCCGAGATCGCCGCGATGTTCCCCGGCTTCCAGCACCTCGACATGCGCACGAGCGGCGCCATCATCCGCCTGCGCCACGGCGGCTCCGGGCCGCCGCTGCTGTTGCTGCACGGCAACCCGCAGAACCACGTGTGCTGGCACAAGGTCGCAGCGCGCCTAGCCCAGCACTACCACGTGGTGCTGCCCGACCTGCGCGGCTACGGCGACAGCTCGCTGCCCGAGGCCGGCCCCAACAACATCAACTACAGCTTCCGCGCCATGGCGCAGGACATGGTCGAGGTGATGGCCCAGCTCGGCTATCGCAAGTTCTTCATGGCCGGCCACGACCGCGGCGCCCGCACCGCCTATCGCATGTGCCTCGACCACCCGGAGCTCGTGACCAAGGTCTGCCTGATGGACACGGTGCCCACCTATCACGTGTGGACGCACACCACCAAGAACTGGGCGATCGGATCGTGGCACTGGTCGTTCATGGCGCAGCCCGAGCCGTTCCCCGAGCGCATGATCAGTGCGGTGCCGGCGGAGTTCTTCATCAAGAGCCGCATGGTGATCCGCGGCAAGACGGGGTTGGGTTTCCTGACGCAGGCGGCCCTCGACGAATACGTCCGCTGCTACACGCTGAAGACAATCACAGGCTCATGCCGCGATTTCCGCGCCTCGCCCACCTCCGATTTCGAAATGGACAAGGCCGACGAGGGCCGGCAGATCACCATGCCCGTCCTGGTCCTGTGGGGCGCGCGCGGCCAGCCGCCGGAGCGTACGGAGGAGTTCGCCGCCGTATGGCGCAAATACGCGGCCAACGTCTTCGATACCGACGCCATGCCATGCGGCCATTACATTGCCGAGGAAATGCCCGACCACGTCTACGAGCGCTTCGTCGCGTTCTTCACGTAGACGAAGCGGCCGCCGCCGCCCGCGAGCCGGCTAAGCGCGCCCGCGAACCTGCCGCCGTTCGACCGGAAACCGGATCACGACCGCCGGGCCCGACCTCTCGGGCGGAGGCCCCTCATCCGAGCCGCCGCCGAGCGCGAGCCGGCCCGAGGGGACAGGCAGTTCAACGAACTGCGGGACGTACGGCACGGCATTGGGGGTTCTCATAGCCACACCCTCATCATGAGCAACATGGTCACGAGCACACTGGCAACGGGTCCGGCAAGCGGCGCCCGGCGATGAAAAAATAATACCGGCCAAATTTCCGTCAAGAGGCCCCTCTTGACGGGGCGCGGGCGGCTCCCCATCTCGCTGCACGCCGGGCGCCCGTTTCGGGGTCCGGCAATTCCCATTCACCGGGCCCGTCGGGTTCGGCGGGCTCATGAACCTTGTTGCTCATAGGAGGACTTGGCCATGACTCAATTCGATTTTACGCCCCTCTTCCGCTCCACGATCGGCTTTGACCGGGTGGCCGACATGCTTGGTTCGGCGCTTGCGAGCGAGGCCGGGGGCTATCCCCCGTACAATATCGAGAGCACGGGTGAGAACGCCTATCGCATCACCATGGCGGTCGCCGGCTTCACCGACAGCGAGATCTCGATCGTCCAGCAGGAAAACGAGCTGCTCGTCGCCGGCGAGCGCAAGGGCCAGGACGACGGCCGCTATCTGTACCGCGGCATTGCCGGCCGCTCGTTCGAACGCCGCTTCCAGCTCGCCGACTATGTGAAGGTCACGGGCGCGAAGCTCGAGAACGGGCTGCTGCAGGTCGATCTGGTGCGCGAGCTGCCGGAGGCCCTGCGGCCCCGGAAGATCGCGATCACGACCGGGAAAGCCCAGCATCGGCTCGAAGCCAAAGCCGCCTGAGGCGGGGCGCTCGAGGAGTGTCCCGACATGTGGCTGGAATGGCTGACGCGGGTCATGGAGCGGCCGGGGTCCGAGGCCGGAGCGAGCAACGATCTCACGGCGACCGAGCCGGACGACGTCGCGGTAGCGCTGTCGGACTCGGACATTGCGGCCGCCGAGGATGCCATGCTGCGCTTTGACGAGCTGGCGCAAGCGCCCGCGATCGTATGACTCCGACCCAAGGGCTGCACCGGAGGACCGGTGCAGCCCTTGGCTTTCAGAGCCAGTTGCCAAAGCGGCGGATGTACCAGACCTTGACCGCCTGGGTGAGGAGGCAGTAGCTGAGCA
This sequence comes from Alphaproteobacteria bacterium, assembly GCA_035506575.1. Taxonomy (GTDB): domain Bacteria; phylum Pseudomonadota; class Alphaproteobacteria; order CACIAM-22H2; family CACIAM-22H2; genus DATJPD01. The sequence continues at coordinate 4,074 of DATJPD010000130.1, read as the reverse complement.
GGATTCCGGCCAGCCACGGGAAATAGCTCGCCGGCAGCGGCACCATGCCGAGGCCGAGCCCGAATGGCGTATACGGCGTCACGATGCCGATCAGCACCACCGCACCCGTGGCCAGCAGGACCGGCAAGGACGGCCAGCTCTGCAGGAACGGGAGCTTCTCGGTGCGCAGCATGTAAACGATCATCGTCTGCGACAACAGGCTCTCGACGAACCATGCCGACTGGAACAGCGCCTGCTGCGCCGGGCTGTTGGCATCGAACACCCACCACATGACGCCATAGGTCGTATAGTCGAAGATCGAGCTGATCGGGCCAATGAACATCATGAAGCGCGCGATGCCCGCAGCGTCCCATTTGCGCGGCCGCGCCAGGTACTCGCGGTCGACGCGGTCGAACGGCACCGAGACCTGGGAGATGTCGTAGCAGAGGTTCACCGTCAGCAGCTGGATCGGCAGCATGGGGAGGAACGGCAGGAGCGCGCTCGAACCCAGCACGCTGAACACGTTCCCGAAATTCGAGCTCGCCGTCATCTTAATGTATTTCAGGATGTTGGCGAAAGTGCGCCGGCCCTCGACCACGCCCTCTTCCAGGACCATCAGGCTCTTCTCGAGCAGGATGATGTCGGCCGATTCCTTGGCGATGTCGGCCGCGGTGTCGACCGAGATTCCGACGTCGGCATCCCGCAGCGCCGGCGCGTCGTTGATGCCGTCGCCGAGGAAGCCGACCACGTGGCCGTTGGCCTGAAGCGCCTTGACGACGCGCGCCTTCTGCAGCGGCGACATCTTCGCGAACACGGTCGTCGTCTCCACGAGATGGCGCAACGCCTCGTCGTTGAGCTTCTCGATGTCGCGCCCCTGTGCCGGCTGGCCGATATCGAGGCCGACCTCCTTGCAGATCTTCCGCGTCACCACCGGGTTGTCGCCGGTCAGGATCTTGATCGCGATGCCGTGTTCGCGGAGTGCGGCGATCGCCGGGCCGGCCGATTCCTTCGGCGGGTCGAGGAAGGCAAGAAAGCCGCGCAGCACCAGGTGCTTCTCATCGCTCGCGGCGTATTGCGACTTCGCCTCGTCGGGCGACAGCTCCTTGGTCGCAACCGCGATCACGCGGAAGCCGTCCTCGTTCAGGCTCCGGGTGCGGCGGCGGATGCGCTGACGGTGCTTGGCCTCGAGCTTCACCTGCTGGCCGTCCTGCAGCATGTAGCTCGAGATCGACAGCATCTCCTCGATGGCTCCCTTGCAGATCAGGAGATGCTCGCCGTGATACCCCTGGACGATCACGGACATGCGCCGGCGGACGAAGTCGAACGGGATTTCATCGACCTTCGTGTAGTGGGCCGGCTTTTCCATCGTCTTGAGCTCGTCGGCGTAGTGCAGCACGGCCACGTCGAGCAGGTTCTTGAGGCCGCTCTGGTGGAAGCTGTTGAGCCAGCCGAGCTTGAGGATTTCCGGATCCTCCTTGCCGGCGAGGTCGAGATGCTGCTCGAGGATGATCTTGTCGCGCGTCAGGGTGCCGGTCTTGTCGGTGCACAGCACGTCGATCGCGCCGAAGTTCTGGATGGCGTTGAGGCGCTTCACCACGCATTTGCGCCGCGACATGGTGATGGCGCCCTTGCCGAGATTGGCCGAGACGACGGTCGGCAGCATCTCGGGCGTCAGGCCGACGGCGACCGACACCGAGAACAGGAAGGCCTCGAACCAGTCGCCCTTGGTGAAGCCGTTGATGAAGAAGACCACCGGCACCATCACGGCCATGAAGCGGATCAGGATCCAGGTCACCCGATTGACGCCCAGGTCGAAGGCCGTCTCGACCCGCCGGCCGACGATCGCCTTGGCGAGCGAGCCGAAATAGGTGTTCTTGCCGGTGGCCACCACGACCGCGATCGCCGAGCCGCTGACTATGTTCGTGCCCATGAAGCAGATATTGGCGAGGTCAAGCGCATCCTCGCTCGTGGCCAGCGGCGCGGGTACGGCGGCCGCAGCGGGCTTCTGCTTCTTCTGGGCGGCGGGGCCGAGCGTGTCGATCTTCTCGACCGGTACCGCCTCGCCGGTGAGGATCGCCTGGCTCACGAACAGGTCGCGCGAGGCCAGGAGGCGCACGTCCGCCGGGATCATGTCGCCGGCGGACAGCGCCACGATATCGCCCACGACCAGGTCCTGGATCATGATCTCGCGCTTCACGGGCGGAGCGTCCTCGCTCTCGCGGCGCATCACCGTGGCCGTGGTGGTCACCATCGCCTTCAGGCGCTCGGCCGCCTGGGTGGAGCGGTACTCCTGGGCGAAGCGCATGACCACGCTCAGCACGATCATCGAGCCGAGGACGATCACCGCCCGGATGTCCTCGGTGAGATACGAGATGATGGCGAGGCCGGCCAGGATGAGCGTGAACGGATTGCGCAGGGTCAGGGCAAGCTGCACATACCAGGCTGGCGGCTTCTCGCGCGCGACCTCGTTCCGTCCGTCGCGCTCCAGGCGTTCCTGCGCCTCGGCCTCGACCAGCCCGTTGCGGCTGGTGCGGCAATTTTCGAGGGTCGTTTCGGCGGGGCAATGAGCCTCTGCCGCCGCCGGAATGGTGACCGGCTTGGCCGGACCGTTGCCATTCACGGCCCTGGACTTGAACATGGGAAGGCTCGAAGCAAGGCCGATCATGGGTTCACCGCCAGTCGACTGTCTCCGGCGGGTTCCGGCCCTGCGCTGCGAACTCCCGATCTTAGGCGGGGAGTCTGCCGCGCAACCGGTGGAGCCTGCCGGATGCGATCATGATGTTGCGGAGCGACGCCAGTGTTTCCGCCCCCCATGTTTTCCCGAATGGGCGGGCGGGACGCTTGGCGCCGCGCCGAGAGTGGCTGTCCATCCTGTGCTCTCGATCAACGTCGCGCCATGGTGACGGGAACGGGGCCCGCACCAAGCCGGCGCGGCTATAGCAAACCAATTTCGATATAACAACCCAAAACCGCCGAATGATCCGGGGTTTGCCGGATTTTTTCGATGACAGCCCGGTGACAAATCACTGCCGCGAAAACAGGCGCGCCGCAGTAGCAGCGCGCCCGTCGCGGTCTCATTCGCCCTGGACGACCTTGTTCTCCATCGTGCCGATGCCGCCGATCTCGAGCCGCACCGTGTCACCGGGCTTCAGGAAGATGCCGCGCGGCCGGCCGACGCCGGCGGGTGTGCCGGTCGCGATCACGTCGCCCGGCCGCAGGGTCATCCGGCGCGACAGGTACTCGATCTGCTCGGCGATGTTGAACACCAGCTGCGAGGCGGTCGAGTTCTGCATCAGCTGCTCGTTAACCCACAGCTTGAGCGTCATCTTGTAAGGATCGGCGACCTGGCTGGCCGGGGTGATCCATGGCCCCAGGCCCATCGAGCCTTCGAACTGCTTCTGGCCGAACCAGTCCGAGGCGAATTGCGGCCAGTCCTGCCGCCGCCCCAGATCGCGCGCCGAGAGGTCGTTGCAGATCACATAGCCGGCGATGGCATCCATCGCGGTCTTGAGCGTGGCGTTGCGGGTCGGTTTGCCGATCACCACACCCAGCTCGATCTCCCAGTCGATCTGCTTGGACGAGCTCGGCAGGCGGATCGGGTCATGAGGCCCGTGGGTCGCGTGCACGCCGGTCTTGATGAAGAAGTAGCACTCCTTGCCCTCCTTCTTGAACTCGCGGTCGGGGTTCATCTCCTTGAAGTGGTCGTAATAGTTCGCCGCCGCGCAGAAATAGGCCCCGGGCACCTGGATGGGGGCCTCGAGCCTCAGGCCCGCCAGCTTGCGGCCGCTGCCGGGCTTCACATTGGCTGCCGCCTTCTCCAGGGCGGGAAGCGCCCGTCCCCATTCCTTCAGCAGGCCGAGCACGGTTCCCGGATCGGCGAGGCCGGCGCCCTCGAGAGCCTGGGCGGTGTCGACCACCGCGTCCCCCACCAGGATGGCAGCACGCGATTTGCCGTCGATCGAGTAGGTCAGAAGCTTGAACTCGGCCATGGGTCGTCCTTTGCTGTTGGCGTTTGCAGACGGGTTTGCGGCGGTCAAAGCCGCGGCATGTTGGTGTCGCGGACGAGCGCTGTCCAGCGCGCCACTTCGCGCGCCA